>JBQEAN010000005.1:85814-94863 GCA_052109075.1 Alcaligenes sp.
AGCCTGTTTGCTCCGCCGCATGAATGTGTGGATGGCCGCTCGGAATCCTGGGTGCGCTTGCCGGACATCAAGGTGCTGGCTGCCAACTGGCAAAGCGAGCAAGTCATTCCTGTGGATCTGGTGCTGGACGTGGGTAACTCGCGGACCTGCGGGATCTTGATAGAAAACCATGGCCAGGACGACTCGGGCTTGCGGCAGAACTATGTGCTGCAACTGCGCGACTTGTCTCACCCGCATCAGGTTTACAGCAAGCCATTTGAAAGCCGTGTGGAGTTTGCACAGACAGACTTTGGCAAGAATCACTTATCCCTGAAAAGCGGTCGCCCTACGGCATTTTCCTGGCCCACCTTGGTGCGGGTTGGGGATGAGGCAGCACGTCTGGCGGCTCGTCGTCGCGGAACCGAAGGCACCACCGGCCTGTCCAGCCCTAAGCGTTATTTGTGGGACGAAAACGAATACAAGCACGGTTGGCGTTTCAGTCAGCAGTACGACCGCTCGGATGCAGAGCCACGTGCCTTGGCGGCACCGTTTTCCCTGCATATCGACGAACGCGGCGAAGCGCTGTACACCCTGGACGAAGACGACCGTTTGCCAGTCTTTGAGCCTTTCTATTCCCGTAGCTCGGTCATGACCTTCATGCTGACCGAAGTGCTGGCCCAGGCGCTGCTGCAGATCAACAGCCCCGCGCAACGGGTGCGCCAAGGCCACTCGAATAAGCCCCGTCGCCTAAGCAATATCGTCTTGACCGTGCCTCCGGGCATGCCTTTGGTCGAGCGCAGCTTGCTGGCCGAACGACTGCGTCAGGCTATTGGCTTGCTGTGGACCAGCATGGACTGGTACCACGGCGAAGAAGACCCCTATGGTCTGGAACTGTCGGAGTCGGGCAAAACACCAGACAATCTGCGCGTTCCCTTGCCCGAGTTCCGGGTGGAGTGGGATGAGGCCACCAGCTCGCAATTGGTGTACCTGTTTACCGAGATCACGCAGAACTTTGCAGGTCATGCGGACGAGTTCTTTGATGCGGTCGCTGCTCCCTACAAGGAAGACCGGGAAACGCTGACCCTGGGCATTATCGACATTGGTGGTGGCACGACTGATATCGTTATCAGCGATTACACCTTGCGCCGCCCAGCGGGGGCGGGCGGGGGCAGTAATCTGACCATCTCGCCCAAACAGCGTTTCCGTGACAGTTTCCGGGTGGCCGGGGACGATATCTTGCTGGATGTCATTCAGCGTTATGTTCTGCCCGCCTTTGAAGATGCCTTGAGCCATGTCGGTGTTGAAGATACGGATGTGTTCTTGTCGCGTCTGTGCGGCAATGAAAAGGCCGATGCCGACAAAGCCGTCTTGCGCCAGCAACTGGCCTTGCAAGTGTTCGTGCCACTGGGCCTGGAGTTCTTGAAACGCTACGAAGCCTACGACCCGAATGAAGACCCGCGTGCCATCCAGTCCTTGCCTTGGGGCGAGCTGCTGGAGTTTGAGCACTTGCTGGGTGATCAGGCCAATGCACCGCTGTCTCACGCCTCGGCAGGGTCAGCAGATGCGTTGCCACGGGTATCGAGCAATGTGGTGCAGTACGTGCTGGACGAGCTGCACAAACATGCGGGCAAACGGGTTGATTTTGAGTTGGCCCAGGTCGAGCAGTCCTTCGATCTGGCTCACCTGCATCAAGGTCTGGTCAGTGGTTCTTTGAACATTAACGACCCTTTGCGCGCCTTCTGCGAAGTGCTGAACTACTACGATTGCGACATTGTGCTGATGGCCGGACGCCCCTCGCGTCTGCCGGGTGTACAAGCCTATGTGCGTTCGCAAATGCCCGTGTCGCCAGCGCGACTGCTGCCTTTGCATAATTATCGCACCGGCAGCTGGTATCCCTTCCATACCAATGGCCGCATCGACGATCCCAAGAGCACGGCCTCGGTCGGTGCCATGTTGTGTCTGCTTTGCTACAACATGAACATTGATCAGTTCAATTTCAAAGTATCGAATCTGCGCCCCCGTTCTACGCTGCGTCATATCGGGATTATTGATTCCAATAATCAGATCAAGGATAGGGATATCGTCTACAAAGACGTGCTCCAGCAAGATCCTGATACCCGCGAGGAAGTCGTGACACTGGAGAGCGTCAGCAGTGAGGACTCCGATGGCTATCACCTCCTGATGCAGGGTAGTTATCTGCGTCTGGGCTACAGACAACTGGATGTAGAGCGCTGGCCTGCCTCGCCTTTGTACTACCTGCACTTGAACGAAAAGGTGCGTCGCCAGATGGCCGATGCGCCGGACGACGATGGCCAGTTGCCATCCATGGAAGTGAGCCTGCAAGTCAACCAGAAAGTGCGCGACAAGCAAGGTCGCCGCATGATCAGCGACCGTCTGGAAGTGCGCCGCTCGGCTCCGCGTGATTTCAAACTGACTGGCTCAGTCTCCAAACCCGTCAAGATCCAGCTCAACACCATGTTGGAAGCAGGCCTGGGTGATTCTCCATATTGGCTCGATAGCGGGAGCGTAGTGCTCAAATGATGGACATGACGACCTTACAGCAGCATTTGTGCCAGGACTGGCAGAACGTATACCAAGGTGCCGGAGAGGCTATCGACTGGGTGACACAGGCTCGCGGTTCTTCGCAGCGCTTGAACGCTCAGGCAGACAGCCTGGTGCTGGAAATGCGCCGTGCCCGCAACACCGCGCGCAGCCTGGGCGTGGTGTCTGGCCGCCCCATGACGATTGGTTTTTTCGGGTTGTCGCAAGCCGGTAAGTCCTACCTGATTTCCAGCCTGGCCGCCGGTAATAATGGCCGTCTGGAAACCAATTATGGGGGCGAGACTATCGACTTTCTGCGGCATGTAAACCCGCCAGGGGGTGGTAAAGAAGCCACCGGTTTGGTGACGCGTTTCAGCCGTAATGCCACTGCTGGCCCTGATGCCTATCCGGTCGAACTGCAGATTTTTTCTGAAGTCGATATGGTCAAAATTCTGGTCAACAGTTATTTCAATGACTTTGACAAAGAACAGGTTGGCTACGTCTTCTCTTCGGAGCGGATCAAGGCGCTGATCGATTCGCTTAAAGGCCGTGCCGGCGCTGCCGATAAAGGCCTGAGCGCCGATGATGCGGTATCCCTGTGGGATTACGTGCGCAGCAGCTTTGGTAATACCACCCGTTTGCTCGACAGCACGTATTGGCCGGAGGTCATTAATCTGGCTCCCAGCTTGCGTCTGGAAGACCGGGCCCAGTTATTCTCGATCCTATGGGGCGAGCAAGCCGAACTGAGCGAACTGTATATCGGCCTGGCTAAGGTGCTGCAAGCGCTGGGCCACCCCTCCAAAGTGTACGCACCGCTGACCGCTTTGATTCGTCGTGAAGGCGATGCCTTTGTGCAGCAAGACAGCATCATGAACGTGGACGTGCTGGAGTCTCTGGGCAGTCCTACAGAGAAAAGCCTGAGCGTTTTGCCCGTGCGTGAGCAAGATGGCCAATACCTGACGGCCTCGCAAGCCGTAGAAGTGCCTTTGGCGCACTTGGCCGCCCTGACTGTCGAGCTGACTTTCCCCTTGATGGGCGAAACTCAAGCCGGTGGTGTCGACAAGGTGGACTTGCTGGACTTTCCCGGTTATCGCGGACGTTTAAACATCCGCTCTGTGCAGGACGCGGGCGCCGCGTCGGAAAGCAGTGGTGGCAACCCCGCCTCGCAACTGATTCTGCGCGGCAAAGTGGCGTATCTGTTTGAGCGCTATACCGACCAGCAGGAAATGAATGGCTTGGTCATGTGTACCGCGTCGGACAAGCAAAGCGATGTGAAAGATGTAGAACCCGTGCTGACGCGCTGGGTTCATCGCACCCAAGGTGCCACCCCGCAGGAACGGGAAAACCGCAAAGTGGGCCTGATGTGGGCCATCACCATGTTCGACAAACGCATTGGTGCTTCCCTGATTCAGGATGATGCCCAAGTGCGCGACAGCTGGGATGGCCTGATGAAGATGAGCTTCAAGGAGCGCTTTGGCCATTGTGAATGGTTGCAGCAATGGAAGCCAGACAGCCCATTTTCCAATACCTTTTTGGTGCGCAAACCGGGCATGCCCACGCCCTTTATCGACCTGAATACCGAGAGTCAGGAGCTGTCCATTACCGCCTCTGTCGCCGAGAAAATGGATCGTATGCGTGGCAGCTTTATCGAAAATCCGCTGCTTGCACAACAACTGAGCGATCCGGCCCAAGCCTGGGACGCCATGCTGACCTTGAACGATGGCGGTATGCAACGTCTGCGCGCCTATGTGGCCCAGATCGGCGGCCTGGACTTCAAGCTGATGCGTCTGCAAGAGCAGTTCCGCAGCCTGCATGAAACCCTGGTCAAAAAGTCTCTGCATTCTTGGTATAGCCAGGACGGCGATCAGCAGTCCGTGGTCAAAGAGGCTTTGGCCAAGCTGTTCCGCGAGCAATTGCCTGCCTATCGCGCCATTGTGGGCGAACTCTTGGCAGCCTTGCATGTGCCTCAAGACACTCTGCGCGAATTGTTTTTAAGTTTGGGCTCCAGTAAGTCCGAGCCGGAAGAGCCGGGCGTTCTGACCCAGGAGCAACCTTTCGAGCAGCAATATGCCGATCTGGTGTACCGCACATGGTTGAGCCAGCTGCGCGAATTGCCCGCCAGCCGTATCAATCAGAACGTGCTGCGTATGCCGGTCGATTTGCTCTCCAGCGTGGTCGAGGAATTGATTGTGGCCTCGGACCGTTGGGATCTGCAGGGCAAGCTGCTGGCGGGGCTGACTAAGCGTCGCCAAAGCGGTGTACGTCGCGAGCGTCTGGCTGACCGTCAAGTGTGCAATGTGGCCATGACGATCAGCGAGTTTGTGACCTGGTTCTACCTGAAAGGGGACAAGGCCAGCCAAGACTTTTTCACCACGCCTAAGGCCTTTGGCCAGGATGGGATGCCAGCCTTGCCTGCAGAGCCTCAAGATCATGGCTTGAGCTTTTTTGAACAATGGATTGCCGCATTGGCACACACCACCTTGCATAACGCCGGTTATGAAGGGGGGCGCGAACTGAGTCTGGAACAAAATCAGGCTTTGGGACGTATTTTGGAACGGTTTACGAATAAGAGCGTGGCATGAAATTAAGATTCAATTTGCAGGCCTTGGAACCCGCCGTCCCTGGCCGTGCCCGTTTGTATGTGCGTAGCGTGGATGAGGATGATGAGCTGGAACTGGGCGATTACTCCATCGCCATTCAGCGTAGTCAGAACAGCTATTACCTGCACTCGGCCCAAAGCTGGGATGCGTCTTTGCGCTGGTTGCCTCAGCAAGGCTGGGCCGAGCATGAAGAGGGCATTGCTGTTTTTCTGGGCTCGGATATTGTGGATTCGTTGCTGGCCAATTCCAGCGATGCCTATCAATTCACACTGGCTACGGCTGATGGTCGGGAGTTGGGTAAAAGCCCAGTAAAACTGGACAAGGCGATTTTGCCTTCTACCGCTGGTGGCAATGCCCAAGCCATGGAATTGACGATGCCAGTGGCTGCTCCCGAGCCAGTCCTTGAAGCGCCTCCGCGGGTTGAGGTGGTGGAGCCGACTCCAGAGCCGGTACAGGTAGACGCGCCCGCTCCCATAGCGGAACCGCTTGCACCTGCCCCTGCGGCCCCTCCGGCCAAAAAAGGCGGCATGGGTAAATGGATTGCGCTGGTCGTGCTTTTGTTGATTCTGGCTGGCGCAGGCTACTGGTTCTACAGCCAATCGGCCAAGGACAGCCCTGCTGTGCCGGATGCGCCGGTCGATAAGCCCGCCGTGCTTGCGACCGATGCGTGCTCCATGGACAAGCTGACCGATCGCCCCGGTCTGCAGTTTGTACAAGAGTGCGTGAAAGAAACTAAGACCTCCGAGCAATGGTTGGCTGTTATTGAAGAAGCCAAGAAAGCGGAGCAGTGCGATGTGGCCCAGCGCTTGTACGTCAACAAGGCGCAGTCTGGCGATGTGAAGATTGCCATGGCCTACGCTCGCGAGTACGACCCCAAAGATCACCAGGCACACGCTTGCTTTAGCCAACCCAATCCGGCGACTGCCGCGTATTGGTATGAAACCGTTTTGTTGTCCGAACCCGATAATGCGCAAGCCAAGGCCCGCTTCCAGGAGTTGAGTCAATGATGATGCGTCCCCTTGTTCGATTGAGTTTGCTCGGTGCGCTCCTGTTGGGCGCAAGCCAGGCACAGGCCGCGGCTCCCTTGCTGCAAGAGGGCAAGAAGACACTGTATCAACGTGTGTTGACCACTCCGTCCTGCCACCTGTTTTCGTCGGAAACGGATCAGCAGGGCAAGCCCGTTCCAGCGTTCAGCCGCTTTTATATTTATCAACGTAACGAGCAGGGTGGGACAGAGCGCGTGCAGGTGGGCCCGGATAGCCAGGGCAAGACCGTGGGCTGGCTGGACAAGGCCTGCACGGTGGACTGGAAAATGCAGTTGACCCTGGCCTTTACCAATCCGGCCAACCGTGACCGCATGCTGTTTTTCCAAGAGCGCACGTTGCTGGAAAAAGTGCTGGATACACCCGACCCGGCGACCTTGGTAGCCCCTATGCGTCAGGCTCTGCGTAAAGACTCGCAGGCCGATGGCGTGCTGGCGCAAGAGCCTGAGTACTTTGTGGATGTGCAGGAACAGTTCTACCTTTTGCCGGTCTTGAGCGGTGAAGAGGTCATGACTGAAAACGGCTTTCGTACCCGTTTGCTGAATGTGGCTTCGGTGACCAAACACACGGCAGATCAAAAAGAGCCGGATGCCGCCAAAAAAGAACCAGAGCAGGCCCAAGATCAGGATGCCGCCCAACGCACATCGCAGATCAAAGGCTTTAGTGCGGCGGTGGTCTTTGTCATTGACTCCACCATTTCCATGGACCCCTACATCGACCGCACCCGCGAGGCCGTGCGCAAGGTCTATACCAAGGTGGAAGAGCAAGGTCTGTCCGATCAGGTCAAGTTTGGTTTAATTGCGTTCCGCTCTAATACGGACGCTGCCCCCGGTATTGAGTACCTGACCCACGTGTATGCGGACCCCAACTCCGTGACCAGCAGCAAGGACTTCCTGGATAAAGTCGCTGACCTGAAACAGGCCAAAGTATCTACGGTTGCTTACGACGAAGATGCTTACGCAGGCGTGCTGGAAGCCTTGGATAAGGTGGACTGGAATGCCTTTGGCGCGCGTTATGTTGTCCTGATTACTGATGCCGGTGCGCTGGAAGGCAGCAATCAATATTCGTCCACTGGGCTGGATGCCCCGCAACTGCGTATCGAAGCGGCTAAGCCGGGCGTGGCGATTTACACCCTGCATTTGAAAACCCCTTCGGGCAAGAACAACCATGCCAAGGCGGAAGATCAATATCGCGAACTGTCCACCTACAGTGGCACGCAAACGTCCTTGTATTACCCCGTCAATGCAGGGGACGTGAACCAGTTTGGCAAGATGGTCGATAGCCTGGCAACGGCTATTACCGAGCAGGTCAAAGTCGCCTATCAAGGCGGTGACGCTATCGGTAGCGCAGCACGTGCTACAGAAACCGGCGATAAGACAACCGACCAGATGATGTCCGACGCCGAGCTGATCGGCCACGCCATGCGTCTGGCTTATCTGGGCAAAACCTCCGGCACGACGGCGCCTGAAGTGTTCCATGCCTGGATCAGTGACCGCGATCTGGTACGCCAGAATATCCCCACCACGGATGTGCGTGTCTTGCTGACCAAAGCGCAGCTAAGCGACTTGAGCGATGTGGTCAAACAGATTCTGGATGCGGCCAACGAAGGCATGATCTCGCCCACCGATATGTTTAACCGTCTGCGCTCGGTAGCGGCCGCCATGGGGGCGGATCCCAGCACCTTGAAACAAGAGAAGGGCACCAAGCTGGCTGAATTGGGCTTGATGAATGAATACCTGGAAGACCTGCCTTACCAAAGCGCCGTGCTGACCTTGGATGAAGATACCTGGGCCAGTTGGGACGCCTTGAGCCAGGAAAAATTCATTCGCGACCTCAGCACCAAGTTGCGTCACTACGAGCGCTATAACGCGGATGCGGATCGCTGGGTGTCGCTGGCCGAAGGGGCCGATGCACGTGATGATGTTTATCCCGTGCCCTTGGAGATGATGCCCTGACATGCTCCGCATCAAGCAGCTAGAAGTATCTCGGGGGCAAGGCCCCCAGGCTTTTCGTGTACAACTGCCCGAGCTTGCTCTGGACGCGGGCCAGATTGTGGCCGTCACCGGGGTTAGCGGCTGCGGCAAAAGCACGCTGCTGGAAACCTTGGGGCTGTTGCTGCGACCGAGTCAGGCCCAAGTGTTCACTTTGGGGCAAGAGGCCAAGGATATCAAGGCCTTGTACGCCAGCGGACGAGAGTCTGAGTTGGCTCGATGGCGGGCCAAAAACCTGGGTTTTGTGCTGCAAAACGGTGGCTTGTTGCCGTATCTGTCGGTGTGGGAGAACATGGTTTTGCCACGCCGATTGCTGGGTTTGTCCGTCAAGGCCGATCATCTGGATGCGGCTATTTCTACGTTGAAACTGGACCGGCTGCTGAAGCTGTACCCCAGCGCCTTGTCTATTGGCGAGCGCCAGCGCGTGGCTTTTTCGCGTGCCATTGCCCATGCCCCCGGTCTGGTGTTGGCTGATGAACCTACCGCCGCCTTGGATCCTGAAACCGCTCACAATGTGTTCCAGCTTTTTCTCCGTCTGGCCAAGGAATTGCAACTGGCGGTTCTGTTGGTCTCACACGATTGGGACAGCTTGAGCGAGTTTTCCATTCCCCGTTTGCAGGCGAAGTTGGAACCGGGTTTGAGTATTTTCGTCCCCGAGGCGGCGACCCCATGCTCCTAAACGTCTTTCGTCTGGCTTGGGCCGACCTGCGCTTTGATTGGCGTATCTCCTTTTGCATGGTCGCCGCCATGGTGGCAGTGGTGGCGCCCTTGTTATTGCTGTTTGGTTTGAAGCACGGCGTTGTCACTCAGCTACAGCAAGAGCTGTTGCAAGACCCGCGCAATCTGGAAGTGAAGATGCTGAGCAGCGGCAGCTTTGACCAGGCATGGTTGGAGA
>JBQEAN010000005.1:94963-99477 GCA_052109075.1 Alcaligenes sp.
AATCTGGAAGTGAAGATGCTGAGCAGCGGCAGCTTTGACCAGGCATGGTTGGAGAGGCTGCGCCAGACTCCGGGTGTGGGCTATGCCATAGGGATGACGCGCTCCTTGAATACGCAGGCTGATCTCCGTCTGGACCGACGTCGCTTTTTGGAAAGTGTCGAAGTGCTGGCCAGCGCGCAGGGCGATCCGTTGCTGCAGAATCAGGCCCGCGATCTAGCTCCTAATGAAATCATCCTTACTCAGGAAGCGGCTCGCAGGTTGGGTTGGACGCTGGGTGAGCCGGTGCATTTGCGCCTGAGCCGCCGTCTGGATGGCCGACTGGAATATGGCGACAAAGCCATGAATGTGGTGGATGTTCTGGCTGAGCACCGTTATTCGCGCCCCGCTATGTTTGTGGCTCCGGAAACCCTGCGGGCTCTGGAATATGCCCGCGATGGATTTCAAACTCCCGATTTCTCCTTGATGACAGGCCAGCCCTTGGCAGCCGACATGCCGGTGCTATACGCTCGCGCCCGTGTCTATGCCAGCTCCATTGATCAGGTTGGACAGGTGGCCAAGGGCTTGGAGCAGCAGAACATTCCCGTTGCCAGTCGCTATGCTGATATTGAAAACGTGCGCGCCATCAACCGAGTCTTAAGCCTGGTTTTTAGTGTGATCGCCCTGACGGCCATTGTGGGTTGCGCGGCCTCCTTGGGCGGCGCATTTTTGGCGAATGTGGACCGCAAACGTAAAGAGTTGGCGGTCTTGCGCTTGTTGGGCATTGATAGCGGTGGAGTCATCCGCTACGTGCTGATTCAGGCGATTCTACTTAGCGTGATCGCCTATACCTTGGGGCTGGGCCTGTATGGCCTGGGGAGTACCTTGTTCAATCAACTACTGGTGGGAGACGGGCTCCAGACCGACTTCGTGTCTCGTATCACCTTCGCCCATGCCGTCTATGCCTTATTAATGGTGATGGGTTTGGCGGGTGTCGTTGCGGCGATAGGGGCATGGCGGGCGGTCAGCGTTCAACCTGCGGAGAGTTTGCGTGAAATTTAATCCTTTGTTCAGTGCGGCAAGTCTGCTGCTGGGTGCCTGCGCAGTGGCTCAGGCGGCCCCGTGGGACGAGAAGTACTACAACCCCAAGCCGGCTGAGGGCGATGTGATTTTGCCCATGCCCTGCGAAGGCGCAATGGTGTTTCGCCGTGTAGACGTGCCGGTGGCTGGCCCCCTGGACGATATGCGCGTGGTGGTCGGCCAAGAAGCCGAGGAGTGGGGCTACATCGAACATAAGCGCCCCGAGTTCATCGCGGGCAGCTTTACCGACAGCAAAGCCGGCTCTTCGCGCTACTACTTGATGGCTAAGTACGAGCTGAACAAGTTGCAGTATCAGGCCATGACCGAAGCCACGTGTCCCACGCCCAAAAACACGCTGGTCGTGCCACAAGCCGAGATCAGCTGGATGGACGCCGTGCGTTTCTCCGATCTGTACAACCAATGGCTGCGCGAGAACGCAGCCGACAAGTTACCCAAAGAAGATGGCTTGGCTGGCTTTGTGCGCTTGCCAACGGAGATTGAATGGGAGTACGCGGCGCGGGGCGGCTCGACCCTGTCTTCGGCCGAGTTCCGTGATGTGCGTTACCCCATGCCTGAAGGTATGAACGAATACGAGTGGTATGCCGGTTCGCAGTCTTCTAATGGCGCGGTGCAACTGATGGGACGGCTGAAAGCCAACCCGTTGGGCCTGCACGACATGCTGGGCAATGTGGACGAGCTGATTCTGGAGTCTTTCCGCCTGAACAAGCTGGATCGCCAACACGGTCAGGCGGGTGGCTTTGTAGTGCGTGGCGGTAACTTCCTGGCCAAGCCCGAAGCGCTGCGCTCTTCGGCGCGTAAAGAGCTGCCGTATTACGGCCCCAAGGGGCCAACACAATCCAAGAGCACCGGCATGCGTCTGGCCTTGGTGTCGATTGCCTTGACCTCGCGCGAACGTGTGCAAGCGATTGAAAAGAGCTGGCAGGCTTTAGGCACCGAGCAAGGCACCGCCAACCCGAATGCACCGGCGGAAGAATCCGCGGTGCAGCGTCTGAGCTCCTTGGCCAGCACCCTGGAAGACGACACTCTGAAAGCCCAATTGAAGCAATTGGAAGGGGATTTACGGGCGGCCAATCTGCGTCAGGAAGAGATGCGTGACCAAGCTATTCGTGCCAACTTGGAATTGGGTTCTTTTCTGTGCACCAAGCTGAAAGACGATGTCTTGTTTGTGGAACTGCTGCACCGGAATTACGATGCGCTGTGCGAAGCCGGCACGGACGATAAACAATGTGCTAGCCGTAAATTGAAATTGGACGAGCAAGAGGATCGTGTCACGAAATTAGCGCGCTATTATGCGAGTAATTTAATTGATGCTGCCTCGCTATACGGATTGACCTTGCTGGAAAAACAGGTGCCGGTAGAGCACCAGATGATGGAACAAAACAAGAGCTTGAGTGCTCTGAAACCCTATCTGGACGTGCATTGGAAAAATCAAAAAGATTATCTGAAAACAGATTCCATTGATATCAATGCCTGGAAAAATAGTTGTAAATCGATCCCTAACTCGTAAAGAGCGAGGCAATAAAAATAGACGTACTTCAAATGGAAGAGGAAGTTATGCAACACGTGCGCCGTTTTACCCCTAGAACCTTGCTGGGCAGCCTGATGCTAGGTATGGCTTTGCTCTCGGGTTGTGCCAGTACGGGAAGCAGTTTGCTGGGTGGTGCCCAAGCCGATGATCGTCTGACCAGTGGCCAGGATGCAAAGTTCTTTAGCCGTTCGGGCTTTCAGGCATGTGCGGGTGCGGCAGCGGTGGGTGTGCTGGCGTGCATGTTATCGAACTCCAGCAATAAGGCGGCTTGCGCCATTGTGGCCGGTGTAGCTGCTTGCGGTGTGGCAATGGGTACGAACTATTATTTGGACCAGCGCCGGACTGAATACGCCAATACCAGCGACCGACTGTCTGCCATGCAAGCGGACGTGGAGGCGGATACGGCCAATATCATCGAACGTACCAATACGGCCTCGCAAGTGATTGCCGATGATAAGAAGCAGATTGCCGACATCGAAAAGCACATGAAAGAAAAAACGATGGAGAAAAAACAGGCTGAAAAACAATTGGCCCGTATCGATAAAAATATCGATGTTCTCAATCGTGATTTAAAAAACATGAACGAGAAGGTGGCGCTGTACCGTGATGTGGCGGATGCCGAACGTAAAGACGGTGGCAAGAAATCCGACGTTCAGCGTCTGGACCGCCAGATTGATCAAATGAATGTGAAAGTGGCCGTGCTGCAAAAAGAAGTAGACGACCTGTATTCCATGCGTTCCGCCGTAACTTTGGGTTAAAGAGCTTCTTATGCGAGTATTTCTGCGCTGGACCCCCTTGGCCGCTACCCTGCTGCTGGCCGGTTGTGCCACTACCATGAGCGAGTGCGATCCTTCCGATAGGGACGCCGGTTTCTTCACTAAAATCAGCTGCGACACCTCGGGTGCGTATCGCCAGCATATTGATGCACGCGAGCAAAGCTTGCTAAGCAGTCAGGAAGCCAATGCGCTGTTTCATCAGGTCTATAAAGACATTCAGACTCAACAGGGCTTGAGCAAAGCCAGTCTGGCCCAGCAGCGTCAGGCCCAGACCGCCTTAAACCGTTCCATGGGTCAGCTGGTGCGCAGCGTGCAGGCCAGCAAAGGTAAGGAAGCGGGTTTGCAGAACCAGCTCAAGGATTTGGACAAGGGCCTGAAAGACGTGAACCGGTCTACCGAAGACAACAGCCCGGCTGCCGTTGCCCAGAAGCAGCAGCAATTGCAAAAGCTGCAAAAAGACGTCAGTCGCCTGCAATCCAGCCTGGGTTACGACGAGTAAGCCTATGCAGCGAGTCATTCTTGATCCGGTCGGACCGTCCTCAGCCTATCAGCAGCATCAGCATGCGCTGAATCTGTTGAAGCGGCAGGATGAACCTTTAACGCATTTGTTTTCCACCTATCAGGCTGATGGTTCAGAGACTACGGCTTGGTGGACCGGCATGCAGGGACAAGCTGTGCCCAAGAGCAGCTTGTCTGCGGCACAGCAGCAAGCCTTGGATGCGCGTTATCAGCAGTCGCTGGACCGGATCGAGGCGCTGAGCCGTCAGTTGGAGCAGCAGGGGGCGGCGCAAGACGCCCAGGCCCTGCAAGCCTTGTTGAAAGATGTGTCAGCACAAGGGGCCATCTATAGCGTAGGCGGCAAGCCTTTGCTGATGATGAGCGACAATCCAGCTCTATCACCGGAGCCCTTGTTTGCGGCGTATCAGAAACGGGTAGCGCCACCACCACCACCTCCTCCTCCCGTCTTGCCGGTGGCAGCGGCTGTCGGTGCGGGGGCAGCGGCCACGACCGTGGCGGCCTCTAAGGGTCGTCCATTCTTGTGGTTTTTGTTAGCTGCTTTGCTGGCCCTGTTGCTGGTGCTGCTCTTGTCCTGGTGGTTCAAGTGGCCTCCTGGCTGGTGGGACAAAGAAGTG
>JBQEAN010000006.1:0-16356 GCA_052109075.1 Alcaligenes sp.
TTGCTTACTGTGGTGCTCTCTTCAATCATCCGACGTATAAAAAGCGCCTCACCACCGTCGCACCATAGCTCAGTATTCTGCCCACCAAAATTCAGCTTGGCAGTTCTTTGATTAGGTTCAGCCTTGCCCAAGCCACGCCATTTACGTTGATTGCTGCTTAATGCCTCTTCCTGCGATGAGTGGAAGGGAGGATTGCACAACGTCAGGTCAAAGTAGTCATTTGTACCCAATACGCCTTTAAAAATGTGCGCAGGGGATTTTTGCTGGCGCAGTTTGATGGCAGCGGATAAGCCTGGATTTGCGTGAATGGTGGTTCGTGCAGATGTCAGCGCATTCGCATCGATATCTGAGCCCAGAAACTGCCATCCATATTCGGCATGAGCAATTAAGGGGTAGATGGCATTGGCTCCTATCCCAATATCAAGAACGCGTACTGCGGCATCACGTGGAATGACGCCATTATTCTTGCTCGCTAGCAAATCGGCTAGATAGTGCACGTAATCGGCACGGCCCGGGATAGGTGGACACAGATAGTTCGCTGGGATATCCCAATGCGCTATGCCGTAAAAGGACTTTAGCAAGGCACGATTTAGGGTTTTGACCGCAGCAGGGTTAGCGA
This sequence comes from Alcaligenes sp., assembly GCA_052109075.1. Lineage (GTDB taxonomy): Bacteria > Pseudomonadota > Gammaproteobacteria > Burkholderiales > Burkholderiaceae_B > Alcaligenes. Next base: position 620 of record JBQEAN010000006.1, read on the forward strand.
AATCAATGCTTTTGTCACCGTACGGATTCACGAAGACGAACGTGCTCAGTTCGGGCGTGTCTTTGATGAGAGCGTCAAAGTCGTAGCGGCCTTGATGACGGTTGCGTGGGTGGAGCAGGGCCGCCGGTTTGCTTGGCGTTGGTAGTTTGGCTGTGGAATTGCCGCGTTTTGAGGATGACATTGACGTCCAAAATTAATTTTTATTGGGCTGGTCTATCTATTGTTTTTTTATTGGCCTGGAGAGTGTATTGCTTAGGCACAGCGATAAGGCCAAACTGAAGCGCTTCAGTCACTCGTGGCTTACGGTCCAGCTTAAATACGGGCTCTGCGACGTTTGCAGAGCCCGGTGTTAAGGCCAAAGGAGTGACACTTGCCCGGTGGTTCTAGACCCTTTCCGCACGGTGCCCTTCTCTGGCTTTAATGTTTAGTTCTTGCCAGTACTGCCAAACCCACCCGTACCACGGTCGGTCTCGGTGGAGAACTCGTCCACGAACTGCAAGGCAACTTGAACAACAGGCTGGAACATCAGTTGAGCAATGCGCTCGCCGGGTTCGATCACGTAATCCTGTTCGCTGTCGTTCGCTAGAATCACGCCGATCTCGCCGTGGTAGTCGGCATCAATCACGCCAATGCCTTGTGCAACACGCACGCCGTGCTTCAGGGACAGGCCCGAGCGCGAGGCGACGATGGCCACCAGGCCGGGGTCCATCATATTGATGGCCAAGCCTGTTTTAACCAGCGTACGGCCGCCTGCAGGCAAGATGACGGCTTCGCTCAGGCAGGCACGCAGGTCCATGGCGGCCGAGCCGTCTGTGGCATAACTGGGGGCTTCAATGGTCGTGCCCAATAAGTCATTGACGATGCGGGCTTCAATACGACGGTGCATAGACGGTATCCTGAAAAAAAGAGAGGCAGCGCACCAACTTCAGCGCTGCCCATCATCATAAAAGAGAAAAGTGTTAAAGCCGCTGGGCGATGTTTTTTACCAATTGGCGTGCAGCCAGTAGCTTGTCCTGGGCGGGCCATTGCGTGTGACCTTGCTCGTCAAACAGCACCAGCTCGGTATCGTCGGCATTCATGGCGCGCTGTGCCAGATTAGCGACCAGCAAGGGCACATTTTTGCGTTGGCGTTTAGCTTGGGCGTGCTCGATCAAGTTATCCGTTTCAGCAGCAAAGCCCACGCAGTAGGGGCCATCTTTTAGCGCAGCAACCTCGGCCAGAATGTCGGGGTTGGGGCTGAACTGAAGGTCAGGTGTGGCCTGTGTTGAAGTCTTCTTGATCTTGATGTCGCTGGCATTGCTGACGTACCAATCGGCTACCGCAGCCACACTGATGAAGATGTCGGCATGGTGAACGTGTGACATGACCGTCGCGTGCATTTGACGCGCAGTCTCCACATTGATGCGGCTGACTTGGTACGGTGCATCGAGAGCAACGGGGCCGGAAACCAGAGTGACTTGTGCGCCAGCTTCTTGAGCCGCTCGGGCAATGGCATAGCCCATCTTGCCGGAGGAGCGGTTGCTGATGACGCGGACTGGATCGATAGGCTCGCTAGTGGGGCCAGCCGTAATCAAGACTCGTTTGCCCGCCAGCAGTTTGGGCTGAAAGAAGGCAGTCAGTTCAGCCAGTAGTTGGGCGGGTTCCAGCATCCGACCGTCGCCGGTTTCACCGCAGGCCTGGTCGCCACTGCCGGGGCCCAGAATATGTACGCCGTCGCGACGCAGTTGTTCGACATTGCGCCGGGTGGCAGGGTGTAGCCACATTTCCCGGTTCATGGCCGGGGCCAGCAGCAGGGGGCAATGGCCCCGTGCAATACATAAGGTGCTAAGCAAATCGTCGGCCAGACCGTTAGCTAGTTTGGCCATGAAATTGGTGCTGGCGGGGGCGATCAAGATGGCATCCGCATCCCGGCTAAGCTGGATGTGGGCCATATTGTTGGGGACGCGGGCATCCCACAAATCGGTATAGACGGTGCGGCCGGACAAAGCTTGAAAGGTCACCGGGCTGATGAAGCGTGTGGCCGATTCGGTCATGACCACATCAACCCGGGCACCCAGATCCTGGCTGCGACGCAAGAGCTCGGCAGTTTTATAGGCAGCGATGCCGCCGGTGATGCCAAACACCAGTTTTTTATTGCTAAGCATAGGACATGATCCTTACAGACTCAGGAGCGCTGTCGTTTGTTGCGCCGCATGCGCATGAACTCGTCCAGCACCAATAAGACAGCGCCACAACTGATGGCAACGTCGGCAATATTGAAAGCTGGAAAGTAGGATTGATTCCAGTAGAACAGCAGGAAATCTACCACGTGTCCGTGCATCAGGCGATCAAGCACGTTGCCGATGGCTCCACCCAAAATCAGGCTTAGTGATAGACAAAATAAAGGCTGTTTGGCCGAGCGGCGCAGCATGGTTACGATAAACACCGTGGCGACGGCAGCGATGCCCACAAAGAACCAACGCTGCCAACCTTGGCCGCCCGCCAGAAAACTGAAGGCGGCGCCGGGGTTGTAGAGCAGGGTGAAGTCAAAGAAGGGCAGGATATTCCAACGCTCCTGATAGAACAGGTTGCTGTTGAAATACTGTTTGGTCCACTGATCCAGGCCGACAATAAAGGCGGCCAGACCAATCCAGGCCCAGAACTGCTGCCAGGGCAGTCGGGCCTGGCCGGGGGAAGGGGCCATATCCTTATCAGGCATGGTGGCGCACTTCGCCTTCGCCAAACAGATTGTCCTCGCAACGGCCACACAGAGTGGGGTGCTCGGTGCTCTGGCCTACGTCGGGGCGGTGATGCCAGCAACGTTCGCACTTAGCCTGTTCGGTTGGGGTAACGTCGATGCGCAAATCGCCTTCACCGGCGTGTACGTCGGCACGCGAGACGATCAGCATGAAACGCAGGTCCTGGCTCAGGGATTGCAGGAACTCCAGATCTTCGCCATTAGCGTAAATGTCGATCTCGGCCGCCAGGGACGAACCGATGGCGCCTGTACTACGCACATCTTCAATGCGGCGCATCACATCGGCACGGATAGCACGCAGACGCTGCCATTTGGTGCTGAGAGCCGCTTGTTCGCCTTGCTCGGGCAGGACATGGAACAGTTCGGTGAAGATGGTGCCGCTGGGCACTGAACCACCGTGCATGTCCACCCACGCTTCTTCGGCCGTGAAGGACAGGATAGGTGCCATCAACTTGAGCAGAGTCTGCGTCAGGTGATACAGGGCCGTTTGGGCCGAGCGACGTGGCAGGCCATCTTTGGCGGTGGTGTACAGACGGTCTTTCAGAATATCCAGGTAAAACGCGCCCAGGTCTTCGGAACAGAAAGTCTGCAAACGAGCCACGATAGGGTGGAACTCGTAACGCTGATAGTTCTCCAGCAACTCGGCTTGCATGTCAGCCGTCATTTGCAGGGCGTAACGGTCGATCTCGGTCAGTTGGTCCACAGGAACCGCGTGTTGTGCAGGATCGAAGTCAGCCAGATTGCCCAGCAAGAACTTCAAGGTGTTGCGGATACGGCGGTAGCCTTCCACAACACGCTTCAGAATTTCATCGGAAATGGACAGTTCGCCCGAATAGTCGGTAGACGCGGCCCACAGACGCATGATCTCGGCACCCATCTTGTCGGCAATTTCTTGCGGCTTGATGATGTTGCCCAGCGATTTGCTCATCTTGCGGCCATTGCCATCCACCACAAAACCGTGGGTCAGCAAGGCTTTGTAGGGTGCGCGGCCATACAGCATGCAGCCCGTCAGCAACGAGGAGTGGAACCAGCCACGGTGCTGGTCCGAACCTTCCAGGTACAGATCGGCAGGCCATTGCATGATGTCGGCGTGCGAGCCGTGGGTGGTGTGGTCTTTGCCGCCCAGGACGGTGGCGTGCGTGGTACCCGAATCAAACCAGACGTCCAGCGTGTCGCGGTTTTTCTCGTACAGCTCAGCCTCGTCGCCCAAAAGGTCGCGTGGATCCAAATTTTGCCAGGCTTCAATACCGCTTTTCTCGATGCGCTCGGCCACTTGCTCCATCAGCTCAGGAGTGCGTGGATGCAGCTCGCCCGTTTCTTTGTGAACGAAGAACGCCATCGGCACGCCCCATTGGCGCTGACGCGACAAGGTCCAGTCGGGACGGTTGGCGATCATGGCGTGTAGGCGTGCACGGCCCCAAGAGGGGTAAAATTCAGTGTTATCAATGGCTTCCAGAGCCATTTCACGCAGGCTGCGGCCGCTGGTGTTGTCCTTGTCCATCCCGGCAAACCATTGGCTGGTGGCGCGGTAGATGATAGGGGTCTTGTGACGCCAGCAATGCATGTAGCTGTGTGGGTGCTGCTCGGTCTTCAGCAAGGTGCCTGCATTTTGCAAGGTTTCCACGATTAGGGGATTGGCCTTCCAGATCATCAGGCCACCAAACAAAGGCAAGGTGTCGGCGTAATGGCCCGAACCCATAACAGGCTTGAGCATATCGTCGTCTGTCATGCCGTGGGTTTTGCAGGAGATAAAGTCCTCAATACCGTAGGCAGGAGCCGAATGCACGACACCGGTGCCGCTATCCAGGGTGACGTAGTCGCCCAGGTACACCGGGGAGCGGCGCTGGTAGCCCGCGTCCACTTTGGCCAATGGGTGATCAAATTCGATCAGGTTCAAGGCTTCGCCTGTCGTGGTCGCAACGACTTGACCGTTTAAACCCCATTGTTCCAGGCAGGATTTGACCAGATCTTCAGCCACAATCAGCAGGGAACCGGTAGCGCGTGGGCTATCCAGCTTGACCAGGGCGTAGCTGATTTCCGGGTGTACATTCAGAGCCTGGTTGGCAGGAATGGTCCAGGGGGTGGTGGTCCAGATGACAATGGCGCCATCGTCCACGCTGTCCACGCCAAAGGCGGTAGCCAGCTTGTCTTTCTGGGCAAAGGGGAAGGCCACGTGTACGGAAGGGTCTGTGCGATCCGCGTATTCGACCTCGGCCTCGGCCAAGGCCGAACCACAGTCAAAACACCAGTTCACTGGTTTCAGGCCACGGAACACAAAACCTTTTTGCATGATCTTGGACAACACGCGCAGCTCGTCGGCTTCGTTGCTGAAGTTCATGGTCAGATAAGGGCGTTCCCAATCGGCCAGCACGCCCAGACGCTTGAAGTCCTTGCGTTGGCTATTGATCTGCTCCAGGGCGTAGGCACGTGCCTTGGCCTGCACATCAGCCACAGGCATATTCTTGCCGTACAGCTTTTCAATCTGGACCTCAATGGGCATGCCGTGGCAGTCCCAGCCGGGTACATATTGCGCGTCAAAGCCAGCCATATTGCGGCTTTTGACAATGACATCTTTCAGAATCTTGTTGACCGCGTGACCGATGTGAATGTCGCCGTTCGCATAGGGAGGGCCGTCATGCAAAATAAATTTTGGACGACCGGCACTAGCTTGCCGAATTGCTGCATAGACTTTGTTTTCTTCCCACTGGTTAATCCAGCCCGGCTCACGTTTGGCGAGGTCGCCACGCATGGGAAAGGGGGTGTCGGGCAAATTGAGAGAGTTTTTATAGTCCATTTGAAGCAAAGTAGTCGCGAGCGCGTTGTGCATCGTTGTCGATGGCGGCGATCATGGTGATGAGGTCCGGGAATTTTTCTTCGTCCCTGACGAATTCCAGAAATTCTATACGGGCAAGTTTACCGTAAGCATCCAGGCGTTGGTCCAGTAAATGTACCTCTAACAGCAGCCGTCCCTGGTCCATGACGGTTGGGCGTACCCCTAAAGAGGCAATGCCGGGCAGAGCGTGTTCGGTCAGTCCGTGAACCCGTACGACATATACCCCCGATCGGGCGGCACAGTGCTCGGGAACGCGCACGTTCAGGGTCGGGTAGCCAATGTCCCGGCCCAGTTTCTGGCCATGAATGACATGACCACTAAGGTGAAAGGGTTTACCCAGCAGCGCACGGGCACGATCCAGCTGGCCCACGGCCAGGGCAGTGCGTACCTCCGAGCTGGAGATGCGGCGGCTATCGGCATCGGCCACATCGTGCAAGGTCTCGACGCTAAATCCGTAGCGCTTGCCAGCGGCGCGCAGCATCTCAATGTCGCCAGCGCGTTTGTGGCCGTAGCGGAAATCTTCGCCTACCAGCAGCCAGCCGGTATTCAGACCCTGGACCAGGATCTCGTCAATAAAGGTGGCAGCCGACATATCGGCCATGGCTTGGTTAAAGCGAGCTAGATAAATTTGTTCAATACCGCAATGGTGTAGGGCTTCGACCTTGTCGCGCAGGCCGCTGATTTGTGTGGGGATCAGTTCGGGCCGTTGGCCGCGCTGCGCAAAAAAAGCGCGCGGATGGGGCGTAAAGGTCATCACACAGGAGCTGAGCGCTTGTTGCCGGGCGACCTCGTTGACGCGATGCAAGATGGCCTGATGGCCCAGATGCACCCCATCAAAGTTGCCAATGGTGACGGCGCTGCGGGCCGTGCTGTTGCGCCGCGGCAGAGAGCGATAGAGTTTTAGATCAGATTTCACAAGCGAGAGTTTACAATTTTGGATTCGTTATTTCTCGGGAAACAGGATTTTGACCGATTCCACCCTACCTTGTCGCCTAGTTGTACTTATTTCAGGCCGGGGCTCCAACTTGCAGGCCATTGGCGAACTGATCAAGACAGCGGGCTTAAATGGCCGTATTGAGGCGGTCATCTCTAACAAAGGTGATGCGCCCGGACTGGAATGGGCGCAGCGCCAAGGGCTGCCTACCGAGACAGTGTCGCATCGCGAATTTGCAACACGTGAAGCCTTTGATCAGGCTTTGGCACGTGTGATTGACCGCTACCAGCCAGATTATGTTCTACTTGCGGGATTCATGCGTATCCTGAGCACAGAGTTTGTTCAGCACTATGCAGGCAAGCTCATCAATATACACCCATCCTTGCTTCCTAGCTTTCCTGGTTTGAATACCCATCAACAAGCACTCGACGCTGGCGTGCAGTTTCATGGCTGCTCGGTACACTTTGTGACCCCTGTGCTCGATGACGGCCCCATCATTGCTCAAAGTATTGTGCCCGTGTTGCACGGCGATGATGCGCAAACGCTGGCCCAGCGCGTTCTGGCGACCGAGCACCCTGTCTATACAGCCGCTGTGCGCTGGCTGATTGAAGGGCGAGTCCAGTTGCAGGCCGATGGTCGTGTTGAGGTTGCCGGGCTAGCGCATCGCGGCTTTTATTTTCCCGCCTGATTTGAACGGGCTATTTGGAATTTTTGAATATTAATGTCTGATCACCAACAATCCCGCCCCGAGCGTGGCCGCTCGGACCGCAAGCGTCCGTCTTCGTCGATGCAGCGCAACGAGTCTGGTTCACGTGGCCGTCCCTACGACGCGCGCCGCGACAAGCCGTCCGGCCCTCCCGAACCGGGAGCGATCGCGCAGCGCCGCCTGGAGCAGGTTGCCAGCGCCTTGGGCGAAGTATTGCAGTGGAAACACCCCGCCGATCTGGCCTTGACCCGCTGGGCTCGTACACGTCCCAAAATGGGCTCGCGTGACCGTGCCGAGATCCGTGAATCTGTTTTTGATGTGTTGCGCCATCTGCGTCAGTACCGTAACTGGGCTGAAAGTGGTGTAGGCCCATCGACTCGCCGCCTGGCCATTCTGGGCCTGTCTACCGCCATTGGTCAGCAAGAGCTGTCCTTGGGCTTGGCCGAGGACGAGCGTCAGTGGCTGAGCCACATCCGCTCCTTGAACGTTGAAGGTTTGCCGGTAGGCGTGCGCCTGAGCCTGCCTGAGTGGCTGGAAGAGCGGCTGACGCAGATTCCTGAATCCTACAAGCTCATGCAGGCCATGAACGAGCAGGCTTTGTTGGATTTGCGCGTCAATCCCATGAAGGCCGAACGTGATACGGTGCTGCGCCAGTTGCAAAATGGTCCTATGGCCCGTTTCAAACCGGTTGCCATGCCATTTTCACCTTGGGGTATTCGTATTGAAGGCCGCCCATCTGTCGCAGTATGGCCACAGTATGAAAAAGGCGAACTGGAAATTCAGGAAGAGGGCAGTCAGTTGCTGACCGCCTTGCTGGAGCCACGTCGTGGCGAAATGGTTATTGATTACTGCGCTGGCGCAGGCGGTAAATCCTTGTTGCTGGGCGCTTTGATGCGCTCTACAGGCCGTCTCTACGCCTTTGATGTGTCGGCTAGCCGCTTGAGCAAGGCCAAGCCACGCTTTGCGCGTGCGGGCCTGTCCAATGTGGTGCCTGTGGTTATTCAGGAAGAGGGTGATCAGCGTGTGCGTCGCTTGCATGGCAAGGCTCACCGTGTATTGGTGGACGCCCCTTGCAGTGGTTTGGGAACTTTACGCCGAAATCCTGATCTTAAATGGCGTCAACACCCACAAGCTCTGGAGCAGTACACTAAGATGCAAGCCAACATTCTGGAACAGGCCGCTGCCTGCGTGGCTCCCGGAGGTCGTTTGGTTTATGCAACATGCAGTTTCTTACCCGAGGAAAACGAGCAACAGGTGCAGGCATTCTTGGACAAGCATCCCGAGTTCCGATTGTTGGACGCCCGGGAAATCTTGAAGGACAAATGTCCGGCTCTCGCGCTAGAGGGGCCTTATCTGAATCTGCGCACGGACCGTCACCAGACCGACTGTTTTTTCGGTGCGGCACTGGAACGAATCACTGAAAGTGCTTGATTTAAAGCAAGTTCGTCCTTAAATAATGTTAATGTTAACTAGTTGGGTGGGATACACTTTTCTGGTTTCCCTTAACAAAGTTCAGGTCTAAAAGGGTCTATGCAATCGTTTCTCTCTTATCTCGCCGATGGATGGCTGCAACTGTCTTGGTGGCAGTTCATCCTTGTCGTTTTAGCACTGACACATGTCACTATTGTGGCAGTGACCGTCTTTCTACACCGTAGTCAGGCACACCGTGGGCTGGATCTACATCCGGCCGTTATGCATTTTTTCCGCTTCTGGCTCTGGATGACCACCGGTATGGTCACCAAAGAGTGGGTGGCTATTCACCGTAAACACCACGCCAAATGCGAGCGCGAAGGCGATCCGCATTCGCCTGTGGTCTTTGGTCTGGGCAAAGTGTTCTTCCGTGGTGCTGAGCTGTACCGCCAGGAAGCGACCAATCCTGAAACTCTGAAGCGTTTCGGCCACGGCACGCCCGATGACTGGCTCGAGCGCAACCTGTACAGCAAGTACAGCATGTTGGGTATTGTCATCATGCTGGGTATTGACCTGTTCCTGTTCGGCCTGTTGGGCCTGACAGTCTGGGCGATCCAGATGGCTTGGATTCCTTTCTGGGCGGCCGGCGTGGTCAACGGTTTGGGTCATGCTATTGGCTACCGCAATTTTGCCAGCCCGGATACCAGCACCAACGTGTTCCCTTGGGGCATCATCATTGGTGGTGAAGAGCTGCACAATAACCACCACGCCTATGGCACCTCGGCCAAGTTCTCCAGTAAATGGTACGAATTTGACTTGGGTTGGTGCTATATCACGGTGTTCAAAGCACTAGGCCTGGCCAAGGTCAAGAAGGTTGCGCCTAAGCTGCGTCTGGAACCCAGCGTGGCCTCCAACGCGCCTATCGATGGCATCAGCCTGGCTACCTTGCAAGGTGTGATTACCCACCGCTACGAAATCCTGGCCCGTTACGCCGACATCATCAAGACCACGGCGTCTGAAGAGATTGCTCGTCTGAAACCGCAAGTGAACAAGGACAATCCCAATTGCTCTTGGTCCCTGCTGGAAAGCTGCAACGACTGGATTGGCCGTGGTGACGACGTTCTGGCGCCGGAACAGCGTGCTGAACTGGAAACGGTAGCGGCGGGCGACTCCCGTCTGTCCATCCTGGTCCGCATGCAACGTGAACTGGCCGGTATCTGGGAAAGTTCCAGTGCATCCAGCGAGCAATTGCTGTCTGACTTGCGCGCCTGGTGCCAGCGTGCTCAGCAAAGCGGCATTGAAAGTCTTGAGCAGTTCGCCTTGCGTCTGCGCCGCTACGCGGCATGATGGATCGCTTAAATCCGGAACAGCGAGCCGCCGTTACTCTACCCTCTGGCCATGCCTTAGTGCTGGCCGGAGCGGGTAGCGGAAAAACCAGTGTACTGACCTCCCGAATGGCCTGGTTAATCCAGACCGGGCAGGTCAGCCCACACGGTCTAGCCGCTGTTACCTTCACCAACAAAGCCGCGCGCGAAATGCTGACGCGGCTTACTTCATTATTGCCTATCGATACCCGCGGAATGTGGGTCGGAACCTTCCATGGTCTGTGCAATCGCTTGCTGCGTATGCACTATCGGGATGCTGGTTTGGTGCAGACTTTCCAGATTCTGGATATGGCAGACCAATTGGCGTCTATCAAGCGTTTGATCAAAGCCAATAATGTGGACGACGAGAAATTTCCGCCCAAGGAAATTCAAAAGTTCATCAATGCCTGTAAGGAAGACGGCCAACGTCCTGGTGATCTGGACGCACATGACCCCCATCGTCGCCGCCTGATCGAGCTGTATCAGCTTTATCAAGAGCAGTGCGAACGTGAAGGTGTGGTCGATTTTGGCGAGCTGCTGCTGCGTGCCTACGAGCTGCTGTTGCGCAATGCGCCTATTCGCGAGCATTACCAGCGCCGTTTCAAGCACATTCTGGTCGACGAGTTCCAGGACACCAACGTACTGCAGTATCGTTGGTTGCGTCTTCTGGCCGGTGATCAGGCCAGCATGTTTGCGGTGGGCGACGACGACCAGTCTATCTATGCTTTTCGTGGTGCGAACGTGGGCAATATGGCCGACTTCGAACGCGACTATGCCCGTGGGAATGTTATTCGCCTGGAGCAGAACTACCGTTCTTGCGGCCATATTCTGGATTCAGCCAATGCGCTGATCGAGAACAATAGCGGTCGCCTGGGCAAAAATTTGTGGACTAATAGTGGCGAGGGCGAGCTGGTACGCATCAGCGAACTGGCCTCCGATGCTTTAGAAGCACAGTGGATTGTGGACGAAGTCCGCGCCCTGATCGCGGAAGGCAAACCGCGTCGCGAGATTGCTATTTTGTATCGCAGCAACGCCCAGTCGCGAGTTATTGAGCACAGGCTGTTTTCCCAAGGCTTGCCTTACAAAGTGTATGGTGGCCATCGCTTCTTCGAGCGTCAGGAAATCAAGCACGTCCTAGCTTATTTGCGTTTGATGGATAACGCGGATGATGACACGGCCTTTCTGCGCATCGTGAATTTCCCGACACGCGGTATTGGTGCCCGTTCCGTTGAGCAGTTAGCGGATCTGGCCCGAGAACGCGGTACCAGCTTGCTGAGCGCCATTCCCTACCTTCAAGGGCGGGCGGCTGCTGGTTTGCTGCGTTTTGCCCATCTGATTCAAGACATGGCCAGTCAGGCCCAGATTCTGTCTTTGCCAGAACTCATTGAGCATGTAGTCCACGACAGTACGTTATTGGCGCATTATCAGGCGGACCGTGAAGGTGCGGAACGGCTGGAAAACTTGCAGGAATTGGTGAACGCGGCCACGGTTTTTGTGGGCGAAGAAGGCTTTGCGGAACTGCCAGCGGGCCGCGTGCCCGAGGCCGTACCCGGCGAGTCACAGCAAGCCATGCAGGATCCGGACCAGCCCTTGGCGTCGGTGCTGGCCCCCATGTCGCCTTTGGGCTCATTCCTTACTCACGCTTCGCTGGAAGCCGGGGATAACCAGGCTCAGGCAGGACAGGACGCCATTCAGCTGATGACTATTCATGCTGCTAAGGGCCTGGAGTTCGATGCCGTCTTCATTACGGGTTTGGAAGAGGGCTTGTTCCCGCACGAGAACAGCTTGTTTGATCCCGGTGGCATCGAGGAAGAGCGCCGTTTGATGTACGTGGCCATCACGCGGGCGCGTCAGCGTTTGTACATCACCTTGGCGCAAAGCCGTATGCTACATGGACAAACGCGTTATGCCATGCGTTCGCGCTTTCTGGAGGAACTGCCTGAGCAGCACGTTAAGTGGTTGTCGGCCCGTTATACCAGTACACCTATGCAATCTGAGGCCAGCTCGGGGGCATTCCGCCGTGGTCAAAGCTGGGAGTCCAAAGACAAAAGCCGCTCGGCACAGCCTTATGGTGGTCGCAATCATACCAGTGTGCTGGAAGTGAATGGCCAGTCCTTCCGTGTTGGGCAGGGCGTGCAGCATAGCCGTTTTGGTGAAGGTACGATTATCAATCTGACGGGGCAGGGCGATGATGCGCAAGCATTGATCCAGTTTCGTGAGGTGGGTAGCAAGACCTTGGCCCTGGCGATTGCCAAGCTGGACACTGTTAGCTAGGCAACTTTTCTACGACTAGTGAACAATTTGAGAGCCCCCAAGTTCGGGGGCTTTTTTCATGGGGTGACGCTTATTGTTGCTGGCGCTTTTGTTGATCGTATCCGTATTTGCCTCTGTATGTTTGTCTCTCATATCAGCGGAGGGCGATATCAGAGCTTCCAGGTATGCCCAAGTGGCAGGGCACTAAAGAGATCCGTTAAACCCCGGTTTTTGATGAGGTGAATATTCAAACGCACCGTCTTTATCGTGGATTTTCCTATTCCAAGTAGCTAACAGGAAGCACCGCTCCGGCTCTCTTCCTGATTCAATTCTAAAACATTCTGCCCCTGATTCTCTTTTTGAAAATACCCCCAGGTTTTCTGTAAACCTTATTTCATGCTGTTTTCAAGAGACTGCCGCATTTCTTGAAAACGCTATATACCCGTTATGTATAAGGGTTATAAGTTGTAGTTATAAAGTGAGCGCCCCCATAAAATCGAAGCCTAAACTAATTACAGATAACAAACACACATGGAGGCGATCATGGAACCCAGCAATCTCTCGCGCCGGCGCATGCTTTTGTCTACGGGCGGGGTCATGGCTTTGGCTGGCACCGCAAGTTTGACACCTTTGTCTGCGGCATTGGCACAGGAAAAAGCCAAAACGCAAGCTAAAGCGCTGCCGGCTTATGCATCCTGGAAACACCTGGACAGCTTGATCGTACATAGCGCCAACACCATTGAAACCAAGCGTAGCGCATTTGGTTCGGGTTTGATTACCCCTTTGGATCGCTTGTTCGTACGCAATAACGTGGCTCCCCCGTCTGAACAGATCGTTGCCGATCCAGACGCGTGGGTACTGTCGATCAAGGGCGTTAAAAACCCTAAAGACATGACAGTGGCCGAGCTGAAACGCTTGGGTCTGGTAGCTGTGCCTATGGTGCTGCAATGTTCAGGCAATGGCCGTGCGTACTTCCCTGAGAAACCAAGCGGTACCAAATGGACTGTCGGTGCAGCTGGCTGCATCGTATTCTCGGGCGTGCCTATCAAGGCCGTGCTGGAAGCGACAGGCGGTATGGAAGCTGGTGCCAAATTTATGACTGGCACAGGTGGCGAGGATATTCCAGAAGGTCTGGACCCCAATACCATCATGGTGGAGCGCTCGCTTCCGCTGGAAGCCATTGATGATGCGATTCTGGCCTGGGAAATCAACGGTCAGCCCATTCCTCTGGCACACGGCGGTCCTTTGCGTTTGATCGTGCCCGGTTACACCGGCGTGAACAACGTCAAGTACATCAAGCAACTGGCCTTCAGTAAAGACCAGTCAGCTGCCAGCATTCAGCAAAACAGCTACCGCATGACGCCGATGGGTGAGAAGACCAATGTGAACCAGGAGTCGGTGTGGGAAATGCCGGTCAAGTCCTGGATCACCAGCCCGAACGGTGAGCCTGGCGAAGATCTGAAAGCGGGCTTGGTGCAGATTCAAGGTTTGGCTTTCGGTGGCATGTCTGCGGCTAAACAGGTTGAAGTGTCCGTGGACGGTGGCAAGAACTGGGTCAAGGCCAATTTCGTGGGACCGGATCTGGGCAAGTACGCCTGGCGCCAGTTTGTGGTGGGTATGGAATTAAAGCCTGGCCAATACGAAATTGCCAGCCGCGCAACGAGCGAAGCGGGCACGGTTCAGCCTGAAGAGCGCGTGGCCAATAGCCATGGCTATTTGAACAATAGCTGGCGCGATCACATGCTGCCCGTCACGGTTGCCTAAGTATTGAATGTTGTAGCCGCCCCGATTCGTCGGGGCGGGTTTGGAAGGAAGTCATGAAGAAATACCTTGCTGTTGCTGCTACCTGTTTGTTCGCTATGTCGGGCCAGGCCCATGCCGATGAACAAGGCAAAACCTTGTTTACCAGCAGTGCCAAACCTATTGCCTGTGCGGTCTGTCATACCTTGGCCGATGCGGGTTCGGCCGGCGCTATTGGTCCTGATCTGGACGAATTGCAGCCCACCAAAGAACAGATTTTGAAGGTGATGAAAGAAGGAATGGGCGCGATGCCTTCCTTTGAGCAAACCTTAAGTGACGAAGAGCGTGAGGCTATCGCCACGTATGTCAGCTCGGTAGCGGGTCAATAAATCCACGCCCGCTGTCTTTGCCAGACACTAGCCGCCTTACCCATTCTCCTCCTGATCCGGAGGCAAGAATTCGGTAGGCGGCTTTTTGTTGGCATTGTGGTGCAAGATTCGATCTGGGCGGCCTTGCTCGTCCAGCCAGATCTGACCTATTCCTGAGCCATTCCAGACTCGCTCTCCCTGTTGGCGTTGATCCGGCAGACGAGGGCTGATGCTCAAGTCGCGGCGCTGGGTAAACCAGTTCAAGGGCGAACGCGGTGAATATAGCCAACGGTTCAGACGATCCAGCCAGTTCAAGAGCTCGGGCGGAAACTCGTTTTTGATACCACTGCTGGTGATTTGCCAGATATGCGGGACATGTTTGCTGTGGCGTACCTGCACATCGTAGGCGAAGGAGTAATGCACATCGCCGGACAGGATCACGTAATTACCAGGTGTGCGGGAATGCCGAAAGATATTGAGCACCGTATTGGCGGCGCCTCGGTGTGCCATCCAGTTTTCTGCATCGACGGTCAGGGCAAAGCCCGCATAGGTGCAGATTTTTTGAATGACCTCAATCAGCTTCACACCGAACATCGGGGTAGGTGACACGATAATTGCCGCTTTCTCATCCAGTAATTCATGCTGTAGTTCAGTCAAGGATTCCCAGTCCATTAAACCCGACGGTCTGCTGGGTAAGCGGCGGCTGTGCCAGCGGCGGGTACGGATATCTAGAACGATGATGGTGGGGTCGGTACGCAGCACATAGTCCCATTGCTGGAAGGCCAGGAGCTGCTTGATAAGCTCATCCTGGGTTTGATGATCAAGGCGATGATGTTCATCTGTCTTGCCCGTCCAGGCGGTGACCGTATCCAGCACAGCAGTAAAGACTTCGGGCCGATTCCCCCAGCCTTGGCACAGCATATAAGCGACTAAGGCATTGCCCACGATACGACGCGAAAAGGGGTGGCCGTAGGCCGTGCTTTCCCATTTGGCTGATAAATTCCAGTCATCAGTGATGTCGTGGTCATCAAAAATCATTAAGGTCTGTACATGTGCCAGAAGCCGTGCTGCCTGGGGCAGGTCTTGACGAAAACCTTCCAGCGCGGCGGCTTCACGCTGCCAGCGTTGCTGATGCTGGGGCGCCAGCTCGGGGGCTTCGGGTTCGGGGATGATCTGCCAGGCAGTCGGGGACCAGACCAGCAGATACATGGCCAGTACTTCCGCCAAGGTGACCAAGTGGTTATGTGCATTGGCGGTGGTGAAGATCGGTTTTTCCACGCCACCAAAAAACCGCTCGCGCAGGGCTTCATTGGATTTGAAGGCAGGAAGCAGATCGGCGCGGCGGTAGTAGCTGGCCGGGTGACGGTACAGCGACTCGCTGTCCGAGACGAC
>JBQEAN010000006.1:16456-30416 GCA_052109075.1 Alcaligenes sp.
CGCGGCGGTAGTAGCTGGCCGGGTGACGGTACAGCGACTCGCTGTCCGAGACGACTGCACCGTCCAGATATTCGCCATACAACCCAAGCCGCTCAATCAAGGTATGAATGGCCGCCAGCATGGGGCCTGCAACATCGTCGGCGTAGACCTGATCGCCGCACAGCATCAGCAAGGCGGGTCTCGCATCGGCTTGGTTAAGGTGCTCGCTTAGCACTGTGTCTGCCTGAGCCAAGCCGTCACGGGCCGGGTGATGAGGCTTGCGACACGATCCAAACATCAGGTTGTCGGCCCGGCTGGCCAGGACCAGATTGGGTCGGGATTGGCCTACATGGAGTAAATGAGGGGCCCAGTCGGCAATCCCTTGTTCTTGCCCTGTGTCGTTTGTCGTGAGCAGGTCGTAGTGAATAAGGGTATCGCGGGGCAGGGGGCTAGCCAGTTCCACATCGATCAAATGGATAAACGCGTGCTGGCCAATCGGCACGATGCGACAGTGCTTGGAATCCAGAGTAAGGCGTTGGGGAGCAGCACCTTCCGGTTCCAGCAGTAGGTCTAGAGACAAGGCTGTGCTGCCGACTAGCCATATGACCAGACGCTGGGAGTCCAGGCGACGCAAAATAGGGCCCGCCAGTACGGGGGGCAAGCTTGCAGAGGGGGGGGAGAGACTCAAACGGATGACAGCCAGAATTAGAAAAGATAATGGACAGCGCAGCGCGCATAAAGTTGCAGTTCTGAAGGTGTTAATGCGTGTGCACCGCTCACTTCGCTGTTTTTAGTCTGGACGGAGAGCTAGACGGGGCCACCTGACTGCAGATGGCCCAAGAAACGTGTCGGCCTACACGTCTTGGCGAAGCCGCACTGTTTAGCTATTGGCTACTTCCGGGCTGGCTGCCAGAAAGGCAGTAATTTGTGCATCCAGATCATCTTCATGCACGACACGCACAGGAAAGCCAAACTTCTCGCTTAAGGGAGCCACAAAGGCATTCAAGGAAAAGGCTATCAAGGAATTGCTCACCACCACCAGGCTGGCCGCACAGCAGACACTTAAACGGCTGCGATGGTCTTTGAGCCACTGCGAAAATTCCTCTTTGTCATTGTCCGAGCCGTCTTGGCCGGGGAGCTCTCGAGTCAGCAAGACAAAGCGCTTACCTTGATCCAGCAAGGCTTCCAATTCCTGTTTCCAGTTGGAGGGCGAAGCGTTAGAGATCCAGATACGGGGAAATTCGTGCGTGGCAATGTGCATGAGCAAGGTCCTGATAAAGCGGATTAATGATTCATAGTGAATGCGCTGCTTTGTACCATTAATCGGCTGACTCAGGCAGTTGATGTGCGATTGGCGCCACGCATCAGGGCGATAGCGACTAGCACGGACAGGCTGACGACAAGAGCACTGACTAGATAAATCGCTCCAATCCCCCAGGTTCCGGCTACTGCGCCCAAGGCAGGACCCGTAATGCCTAGCGAGATGTCCAGGAAGGCCACGTAAGCCCCCATGGCGACCCCTCGGCTCTCTGGTGGTGCACGGCGTACGGCTTCAACACCAAAGCCAGGGAAGGCCAGGGAATAGCCCCATCCGGTCAAGGCAGCACCCAGGTAGGCGATAGCAGGACGTTGTGCGCCCCAAACCAGACTCAGCACTTTGTAGAACGGCGTGCGACGCAAGGCAGTAGGGGCAGTAGCGCGTACTTTCAGCAGCAGTGGCAAAGACAGCAAAGGCAAAAGAGTGACGGCGATAGAGATACCCTCAAAGCCATAGTCCTGGTTGACGACTACCCCCATAGGGGCACCCACCGCATACGCACCGTACATGGCCACACCGACCCAAGCCATGACCTTGCCGGCATTCTGGGGGCCGACTAAGCCAATCCCCCAGCTCAAAGCACCTGTCACGATCAAGCTTTCCCCGCAGCCAAGCAGGATACGGCCTATGACCAGCACCCAGACCGACAAGGTGGGCGTAGTGATAAAGCTTAAGGACGCCATATAGGCCAGTCCGGACAGGCACATCACCATCAGGCCTAGCATTATGGCGTGCTTGGCCCCTTGTGTGTCGGCCAGATTGCCGGCCCAGGCACGCGAGAACAAGGCGGCTGCGAATTGGGCCCCAATGACTAAACCCACTACCAGGGTGCTCATCTCCAGGACATGGTGTACATGCAAAGGCAGCACAGGTAAGGGCAGGCCTATGCTTAAAAAGCTGATGAAAACCGCCAGAGTAATAGGCAGCAGCGTTCGAAAAACATGGGCGGCAGGTGGGGACTGCGCCGTAGAGGTGGCTAGAGCCGATTGGGGTACAGACATACAGAAACTCCAAACATGAGTAATTGCTCGATATTTAAGATAATATGAATAATTGCTCACATCGAAAACTCGCCTTTGGAGTCTCTATGCCAACGCTCCCTCAAGCCAGACGTATCCCTCGTCAAAGCCGCTCACGGGCTTTGGTGGAAGCCATTTTGGAGGCAACGGCTCGCGTTTTGTCCGAGCGTGGCTACGCCGGAACCAATACCAATGTGGTGGCGGAGGTGGCTGGAGTCAGTGTGGGATCGGTGTATCAGTATTTCCCTAACAAGGATTCCTTGATCGCCGCTTTACACGAGCGCCATGCGCTGCAGATGAACACGGCCATGGAAAGTAGTCTGGCGGATACCCGGCCCCTGGATTTAAGGGGGCGGCTAACGGCCTTAGTGCAAGCCTGGTTGGCCGCGCACCGGGTGGACCCGGAACTGCATCGTGTGCTGGAAAAAGACTTTCCGTTTTTCGATGCGCCGCCCACCGAGAGTCAGGCTGATCAAAGCATCCGTCATCGTATTCGTCAGCTATTGGAAGAACATCGCAGCGAGGTAGGGCCGCAGGACTTGGATCTGGCGACCTGGGTGGTGATGCAAAGTCTGGAATCGCTCATTCATGGCGCGATTATCCCGCCCGGTGTTCCTTATCCGCCTGAGCAGGTGGAGCAGGCTATTGTGGATTTGCTGTGTGGTTATCTAGGCTGTGTCAATTCGGCGTGATGCTCCAAGCTGCTTCCCTGAGCCAAAAGAAAGGCGCCACCCTTGTCGGTATGGCGCCTTCTTGGTTTCCGTCTGTTCAGACAGGTTTCAGTGAGCCCAGTAAGAAGATTCGCTGCAAACGCAGGTTTGTTTAAACCTGTCGCCCAATCGCTTCCATCGCTTCCTGAATTTCCAGCCATTCTTCTTCCAGCGTCTGATGCGTCTTGCTAAGTTCACCGTGTTCGGTCATCAGGGCTGGACGTTGATCTTTATAGCGGTCTGAATAAAAGTCCGGGTCCTGCATCAAGGTATCCAGCTCCTGCAAGCGCAACTGAGCTTTCCCCATGGTGGATTCCACTTTCTTCAAGCGGCTTTCCAGTGGCTTGCGTTGCTGGGCCTGACGCTGGCGTAACTCGGCTTCCTGGCGACGTTGTGCTTTGCGGTCTGTGGTGTCGGCACCGGAATCTGCTCGAGCTTCCTGGCGAGCTTCCGAGCGCGATTGCGCACTGCGGGCCAGCAGCCAGTCGCGGTAGTCTTCCAGGTCACCGTCAAACTCCTGAACTTGACCATCGGCCACAATCCAGAAAGTGTCGACGGTAGAGCGCAGCAAATGGCGATCGTGCGATACCAGCAGGACACTGCCGCCGTAATCGGCCAGCGCGGTTGCCAAGGCTTCACGAGTGTCCACATCCAAGTGGTTGGTTGGCTCGTCCAGCAAAAGCAGGTTGGGTTTTTGCCAGACAATCAGGGACAGGGCCAAGCGTGCCTTTTCACCACCCGAGAAGGGGGCGGTCAGGCTGGTGACCATATCACCGCTGAAACCAAAGGAACCCAGGTAATTGCGTAGCTCCTGCTCGCGTACATCCGGTGCGAGACGGGCCAGATGTTGCAAAGGAGTGGCATCGGCATCAATGGAATCCAGTTGGTGTTGAGCAAAGTAGCCAATCACCAAGCCTTTGGCTTCTTGACGCTCTCCGTGTATGGGTTCCAGCTTGCCCGCCAAGGTTTTGACTAGCGTGGATTTACCCGCACCGTTCATTCCTAGAATCCCCACGCGAGCGCCGCCGCGCACCATCAGGCGCACTTGAGCCAAAATGGGTTTTTCTTGACCTGGGTAGCCTAAATCGGCTTGATTCAAGGTCAGCAAGGTGTCGGGTGTGTAGTCAGGCGAAGGCAGGCGAATAGCGACGCTGGAATCGTCCCGCAAGGGAGAGATCGTTTGCATACGGGCCAGGGCCTTGACCCGGCTTTGGGCTTGTTTAGCTTTGGTGGCCTGGGCTTTGAAGCGGTCGATAAAGCCTTGCAGCCGAGCGGCTTCGCGGGTTTGGCGCTCGTAGGCA
This sequence comes from Alcaligenes sp., assembly GCA_052109075.1. Classification (GTDB taxonomy): domain Bacteria; phylum Pseudomonadota; class Gammaproteobacteria; order Burkholderiales; family Burkholderiaceae_B; genus Alcaligenes. The sequence goes on from JBQEAN010000006.1 coordinate 20,784, forward strand.
ATTTGGCTCTGTTGCATCCGTTCGGCGCGTTGTGCCAGAAAGTCGTTATAGCCGCCTTTGTAGCGTACGAGCTTGCCTTGGTCCACGTGCAGAATCGAACGCGCCACGGCATCCAGAAATTCGGTATCGTGCGAAATCAGCAGCACCGTACCGGGATAAGACACCAACCAGCGCTCCAGCCAGAGCATGGCGTCCAAGTCCAGGTGGTTTGTCGGCTCGTCCAGTAAAAGCAGATCGGAAGGGGCCATCAGGGCGCGTGCCAGGGACAGGCGCATTTGCCAGCCGCCGGAGAACTCCTGCACAGGCAGCATCCACTGATCGGGGCGGAAACCCAGGCCGGCTAGTAACTGCTCCGCACGGGACGGTGCGGACCAGGTATCGGCTTCGATCAGGGCGTTTTCCAGCTCGGCAATGGTGTGGCCGTCGCTGTCGGGCGTATTGGCGCGTGCTTCCTGCAAGGCGCGCAAGCGTTCGTCGCCGTCAATCACAAACTCGCGGGCAGGGCGGCTACGGTCTGGGATCGTTTGGCGCACACTGGCTACTTTCCAAACTTCGGGGATACTCAGGTCACCCCCATCCAGATCCAGCTCGCCTTGCAGCAAAGCAAACAGCGAGGATTTACCTGCGCCATTCTTTCCCACAATCCCCAGGCGTTCGCCGGGATTGACGATGAAATCGGTATTGTCCAGCAGGACTTTGACGCCGCGACGCAGCGTAATTCCAGTTGCGCGTATCACAGAGCCAGTTGCTCCCGGCTTAACAAGAGAATTTGATCTTCAGCGGTTTCGGTGCTTAGCCAGATTGGTTCCAGCTCTGGGAAAGCGGCGACGAAATTGTCGTACTCATTGCCGATCTCCAGTACCAGCACGCCTTCGGGCGCCAGGAAGTTGGGGGCGGCTTCCAGAATGCGACGCACCAAGTCCATGCCATCGTCACCACCCGCCAGGGCCAGTTGTGGCTCGTGCTTGTATTCCTGCGGCAAGCACTGCATGGACTGTTCGTTCACATAAGGCGGGTTGCAGATGATCAGGTCGTAAGAGGCCTGTGGCAACTGATCCAGCAGATCGCTCTTGTACAGACTCATCCTGTCGTTCAGCTCAAACGCATCGATATTCGATTGGGCCACTTCCAAGGCCGCATCGGACAGATCAACTGCATCGACTTGAGCTTGCGGGAAGGCCAATGCCGTCAAAATCGCCAGGCAGCCCGAACCGGTGCACAAATCAAGCGCATGGTAGACCGCGTCGGGGTCTGCTACCCAAGGTTGCAACTGCTCGGACAGCAATTCAGCAATAGGCGAGCGGGGCACGATCGTGTCGGCGGTAACGCGGAAGCGATGGCCTTGCAGCCAGGCTTCGCCGGTCAGGTAGGCAGCGGGAACGCGTTCGTTACAGCGGCGTGCGATCAAAGCCAAGTAGGCGGCGCGTTCCGCCTCCAGAAGCGTGGCATCCAGATAGGGCTCCAGCGTGTCCAGCGGCAACTGCAAGCTGTGCAGCAGCAAATACGCGGCCTCGTCCCAGGCATTATCACTGCCGTGGCCAAAGGCCAACTGGCAGCGATTGAATTGGCTAACAGACCAGCGTAATAGGTCGCGCACAGTGCGCAGCTCCTGCTGGGCTTCCAGCAGGGAGGAATTGTCGATGCAAGGGCTTAACAAAGCAGGGATTCCAATGTACGGCGATAAATGTTTTTAAGAGGCTCAAGATCAGCAACAGCAACGTGTTCGTTGATTTGATGGATGCTGGCATTGAGCGGGCCAAACTCGACCACTTGAGGGCAGATTTTAGCGATAAAGCGACCATCCGAGGTGCCGCCTGTCGTAGACAAGTCGGTTTCCAAACCGGTTTCGGCTTCAATGGCCTGGCTCAGCGCCTGGCTCAAGGGGCCTGCTTCGGTCAGGAAGGGCTCACCGCCCAGCGTCCATTCCAACTGGAAGTCCACGCCGTGACGTCGCAAAATATAGTCAACTGCGGCTTGCAGACCGGCAGGGGTTTGTTCTGTCGAAAAACGGAAGTTGAAGTGCACATCCAACTGACCAGGGATCACATTGCCCGCACCGGTACCGGCATGGATATTGGAGATCTGAAAGCTGGTGGGCGGAAAGTCGATATTGCCCGCGTCCCACATGCGATCCGTCAGCTCGTGCAGGGCAGGAGTAAAGACGTGCAGCGGGTTGATCGCCAATTGCGGGTAAGCCACATGGCCTTGGCGGCCTTTGACAATCAAATGACCCGACAAGGAGCCGCGACGACCATTCTTGATGGTGTCACCCAATTGGCGCGAGCAGGTGGGTTCACCCACAATGCAGTAGTCCAGTTGCTCGCCACGTTCTTGCAGCACCCGGCATACATGCACGGTGCCATCAGTGGCCGGGCCTTCTTCATCCGACGTCAGCAGCAGGGCGATCGAGCCTTTATGGTCGGGATGCGCTTGCGTGAATTCTTCGACAGCATGCACAAAGGCCGCAATCGAGGCTTTCATATCCGCGGCACCACGACCGTACAACTGCCCGTCGCGCACAGTAGGCTCAAACGGTGGCGAGTCCCACGCCGCTTCCGGGCCAGTGGGAACAACATCCGTATGGCCGGCAAAAACGAATAAGGGGGCCTGGGTGCCACGGCGGGCCCACAGATTGGCAACGGGGCCACTGGGCAGGTGTTCCAGGCTGAAACCGGCCTGCTCCAGCCGTGCGCCCAGCCATTGCTGGCAGTGGGCGTCCTCGGGGGTGACCGAGGGGCGGGCAATCAAGGCGCTTAGTGTATCTAGTACAGAAAAGTCAGTGCTCATGTTCAGGCGCGAAGTAAGTCATTAATACTGGTCTTGGCGCGGGTACGGGCGTCCACACGCTTGACGATGATGGCGCAGGCCAAGCTATACAGTCCATCTGCCGAGGGCAGGGAGCCGGGCACCACGACCGAACCGGCGGGGACGCGGCCTTGGTAAACCTTGCCCGTTTCGCGCTCGTAAATTTTGGTGCTTTGCGACAGGAACACGCCCATGGCCAGCACCGAGTTCTCTTCTACGATGACCCCTTCCACTACTTCGGATCGGGCACCAATAAAACAGTTGTCCTCAATGATAGTGGGATTGGCTTGCAAGGGTTCCAATACCCCGCCTATGCCCACTCCACCGGACAGATGAACGTGTTTGCCGATCTGAGCACAAGAGCCCACCGTGGCCCAGGTGTCCACCATTGTGCCTTCGCCTACATAGGCGCCGATGTTCACAAAGGAGGGCATCAGCACCACATCGGGGGCGACGTAAGCACCCTGGCGCACGATGGCACCGGGCACAGCTCTAAAGCCTGCCTGGGCGAACGTGGCTTGGTCGTGCTGCTCGAACTTAAGGGGCACCTTGTCGTAAAACGGGGCGGGTTCGCTGGCCATGACGCGGTTCTCATTGATCCTGAAGGATAAGAGAATGGCTTTTTTTACCCAGTCATTGACCTGCCATTGCCCGTCGAGCTTTTCCGCCACGCGCAGGGAACCGTAGTCCAGCTTCTCAATCACGGTATGGATGGCCGTGCGCAGTTCAATGCTGTGTTCTTGGGGGGAGAGGGAAGCTCGTTGTTCCCACGCCGCTTCGATCAGACTTTGGAGGTCGCTCATAGGCTAGGCTCTGTGTGAATTCAGGCCGTCTTTGGCAGTACAGGGATGCAGAAGGCGCATGATGCGCGGCTTACCACCGCAGCGGCCGAACTTGAATGGAGGCAACAGGATAACCGAGTCTGCTGCTTCCATGCACGGTTTTATGATTTTCTGTGTCGCTTTTGATCGCTTGGCTGTTGGTCGCGGACGCTGGGGCCTGGGTAATGGTCTGGAGTTGATCTGCCGGACAGAGGCGGAGTCTAAAGGCAGTGTTTTGATTTTGGCTTGAACGCAGGCTTTTAAACATGATGTTATTAGTAATGTTTTTTCCGCTTGATTCTTGTTCTTTGGGAATCTCCTCTGCTTTGGCTTCGTTTTTCTTATTGCCCTTATTTTGTTTATTTATTCTTATTGGATTTAATTAAGTTCTCTGAGTAAATAAATATTTCAAAATTATAAAAAATGAAGGTGGCGGCTCTGCTTATTCTGTCTTCTGCTGTGATGATGACGCCTGCCGAGTTGCTTTTTTATGTTGGTGGTTCAGGCTGCGTTCTCCTGTGAACCGCCTGCGGGTACGCATTTAACCTTACTTGCTCGGGGCTTAGCAATCTGCCTGCTTTGTTCGCTTCCCGCTTCGTGAATACGTCCGGTGATTCGGTTTCTGTTTTTACATTTTATAAAGATAATCGATTTTTATCTGTCTAGAATAATTGCGAAGGTATGAGTTTCAATGAAATTTATTCTGCTTGCTTCATTCTTTGGGAGGGGTTATGAGATCGATCCTTTTATGGCTGTTGGGTGTACCTATCCCTATCATCATTTTGCTGGCTTTGTTTTGGCACTAAGGTGCTTGCGATCACAATCTTGAATAAGGAATCATCATGGCTATAACGCAATTTGGTTCGGATGCAGGCTTGGGAACGCCAGCGATAGCGGAATCGTCGCATTCCGCCTTGTCTTGGGGGGCCGTGATCGGGGGGGCTGTTATTGCCGCCGCCCTGACCGTGACGCTGCTGGTGGGCGGTACCGGTCTGGGTTTTATGGCTATCTCTCCCTGGAGCAATGATGGCGCGTCAGGTACTACCCTGGCTATCGGCACAATTGCCTGGCTATTCGCCACGCAAATCATTGCTTACGGTATTGCCGGTTATGTGACAGGACGCCTGCGTACTAATTGGACCGGTGTGCATGGCGATGAAGTTCATTTTCGCGATACGGCTCACGGCTTTCTGGTTTGGGCGGTGAGTGTGGTTGTCAGTGTGTTCTTGCTGGGTTCCGGTGTTGCTTCGCTGGTGTCGGGAACGGCTCAAGCGGGTGCCAATCTGGCCGGTGCGGGTGTTGGTGCTGCCTCGGCGGTGGTCGGTCAAGCGGGTAAGGAGCAGGCCCAAGGGCCCGGTCTGGCCTATTTCACTGATACCCTGCTGCGCCCCTCTGACCCGGCCAGTGCACCGGCACAGAACGCCAATCCCGAGCGCGAAGTTAGCCGGATTTTGGCTCGTAGCTTGCAAGAAGGGCAGGTGTCCGATCAAGACCAAGACTACTTACTGCGTTTGGTGGCAGACCGTACGGGGTTGACGCCAGAACAGGCCAAGGAACGCTTGGACTCAGTACAAAAGCAAGCCAAGGAAACTGCAGAGAAGGTGGAACAGCAGGCGCGTGAAGCGGCTGATACGGCCCGCAAGGCGGCAGCTGCCTTTGCATTATGGGCCTTTGCTTCCTTGTTAGTTGGAGCCTTCGTAGCCAGTTTGGCGGCAACCATAGGTGGACGGGCGCGCATCACGCGTTAAGCTCAGCCAAGCGCGAATGGCCCGCTTTGATGTGAAGTGGGTATGGCAAGGCCCCCAGAGCTCAGAGATCTGGGGGCCTTGCTTGTATAGGCTCCAGTGGAGCGTGTGCTGGCCGACGTCACTTCAGGCTGCCTCAAGGGGCACGAATAAAGCTGCTTGGGGCCTGCCCCAAACGACGGCGAAACATGGTGGAAAAGGCACTGCTGCTGTCATAGCCCAAATCCAGCGCGATTTGCGTTACTGAATGCCCCGCAGCGAGCTTGGCCAGGGCCGCTAGTAAGCAGGCTTGTTGCCGCCATTCACTGAAACTCATGCCTGTTTGTTGACGGAACAGGCGTGTAAACGTGCGCAGACTTTTATTTAAACGTCCGGCCCATTGCTCGGGCGTGGCCTGAATATGAGGCGCACTTAAAAATGCTTTGCACAGCTTTGCCAACGGGGGATCTTGGGGAATGGGGGCAAACAATGGCATGGTTGAGGCCAGCCCCACTTCATGTAGGAGCAACTGAGCTAAGGCCCCATCGCGTCCTGCTACATCGTATAGAGCGGGCATGGCCAAGGAGGCCAGCAAAAGCTCGTGCAATAAGGGGCTGATCACCAGCACCTCGCAATAATTGCTTATCCGGGGAGCGGCGTCCGGTTCTATATAAAGGCTGCGTGTGCTGGCCCCTTGCATACGCACTTGGTGACGCTTGCCAGCTGGAATCCAGACACCGCTATAGGGTGGAATAACCCAGGCGCCATCGTCCGTCTCTACCTCCATCAGGCCTGTCATGGCATAGAGTACTTGCGCTCGACGGTGCACATGGAAATTGAGCAATGTGCCTGGTGCGTAGTCTGTTCCAATGGCCAGCAAGGGGCGAGGGGTGGCATCCACGCTGTCCAGTCGTACATTATGCATAACGTGCTCCCTGGCCGAAGCAAAAGTATTGTTGGCCGATTTTAGTATGCCAGCCAAATTAAGACGACCTATCCTGAGGCTTTGCAAATGCTTTGATGGGTCGCTATGTATTTTCTATTGCTGTTCTTTGGTTTGCTGGCCGGTGTGACGACCGTGCTGTTTGGATTTGGTGGGGGCTTCGTCGTGGTCCCCGTACTGTATTCGGTACTGATTGGACTGTACGGGGTGGACAGCCAGATGGGGCAGTCTGCCATGCATATTGCGGTCGCCACCTCGACCTGCGTCATGATCTTTGGGGCTGGATTGTCGACGTGGCGCCATCATAAGGCCGGTACTGTTCAGTGGGATCAGGTGCGTCCTTTGCTTCTTTTTATTGCCATCGGAGCCATTCCGGGCGCAGCGGCGGCCATGGCCTTGAGCGGCTCCTGGGTGCGTTGGGTTTTTGTGGTGTATTTGGGCATCACCATTGCGGATAGTCTGTTTCGTTCTGGCTTTACGCAAGAGGCGACCCATGGCATTCGTCCTTTGAGCCAGGCCGCCAGTGCCGGAACGGGTGTGCTCATTGGTGCTATTGCCGCTTTCTTAGGCGTGGGTGGCAGTGTGATTACCGTACCCTTGATGCGCCGACGCGGTGCCAGCATGACGGCGGCAACCGCAGCGGCCAACCCCTTGTCCCTGCCTATGGCGGTCGTTGCTAGCCTGACCTATGCCATCCTGGCTTGGGACGTCGGTTCTTTTGGCCCTTGGCATGTGGGTTTCATCGATTTACGCGCTTGCCTAGTGCTGGTCGCGGGTTCCTGGTTGGGGATTCGTTTTAGCTCGCGCTGGATTGGCAAGATCCCCGATAGCCTGCATGCCAAGGCCTATGTCGCTTTGCTGGGTTTGGTGTTCTTGGTGATGCTGTTGGTTTAAGCGGGTTCAGCCCGTCCTGCCCGATGAACTTGTATTTTTTTGTTTGCTGCGGCCGTGCGCAGCCGCTTAGAAGCGTAGTTTTTCCCTATACTGGGTTGCACCAAACAAAGGGGAGTGGCGCAGCATGACAGCAGAGATTGCGGTGGTCTTGGGTCTGGCTTTGATAGCGATTGTCTTGTTTGCCACTGAAAAACTCAGAATAGATGCCATTGCGCTGTTGGTCCTGAGTTCCTTGGCCGTCTTTGGGCTGGTGACACCGGAACAGGCTGTCGGCGGCTTCAGTAATCCGGCCACCATTACAGTAGCCGCCATGTTTGTACTGGCTGCTGGCCTGCAAAACAGTGGGGCGCTCTCGGGTATTGGGGATTTACTGGGCAAGGCCCGCTCACCGTTTCAGTTCTTGATGGTGCTGTTTTTAGTCTTGGCGGTGATTGCCCCTTTTGTGAATAACACGGCTGTCGTGGCGGTGTTCATTCCCATTGTGATGGCGGCCACTGCCCGAATTGGCATGTCGGCCTCCAAGGCCTTGATCCCCTTGTCCTATGTCTCGCAAATGGCTGGTGTTTGTACCTTGGTCGGGACCTCGACCAACTTGCTGGTCAATGCCATTGCGCGTGATATGGGCCATCCCGGTTTCACCATGTTCGAGTTCACCTCATTGGGCGTGATCTGCCTGGCTGTAGGTTGTCTTTACCTTTTGACGGTGGGGCGTTGGTTATTGCCCGATGCGCGGGGTGGCGAGCTGGTCGAACAATATGAGCTGGGTAAATACATTACCGAGCTGCGAGTGATGCCTGACTCTTCCTTGATAGGCCAATCGGTCGGCGACGCTAAATTGGGGGAACAGTACGGTGTGTTCGTGCTGGAACTGTTGCGTGGCGATACCAAGGTTTGGGGGCCGCGTGAGCAAAAAATTGAGGCGGGTGATGTGCTGCTGGCACGCGGGGATTGGACTAAGCTGGACGATCTGCGTAAAGAAGCCGGCCTGGAAGTGGACCCACAATTCAAATTGGAACAAGGCTCTTTTGAACAAGTGGATCAGGTCCTGACCGAAGTGATGATCGCACCGCGTTCGCGCATCAGTGGCCGTACGCTGGGTAGCCTGGGGGCCGGTTGGCACAAGAATGCCACCGTCTTGGGGATTCACCGCCGTGCTCAGGTCTTGCGGGAGCAACTGCGTGCGGTGCGCTTGCAAGTGGGCGATATCTTATTGATCTTGACTCCGGCTTCCGAGGCTGCGGATCTGCGTGCTGACAGCAATATCATTGTGCTTTCCGAGCGCGAAGCCGAAAAAGAAATGGGCTGGCGTGCGCCGTTTGCTTTGGTCACGATGGTGTTGGTGATCTTGTTGCCTGCCTTGGGTTGGGTACCCATCAGCATCACCTCGCTGGTGGGGGCGGTGGCCATGACACTGGCAGGTTGTTTGAAGGCCGATGAGGTGTACGACGCCATCGACTGGCGCATCATCATCTTGATGGCGGGCTTATTGCCTTTGGGAATGGCTATGAGCGAGACTGGCGCCGCCCAGTTTTTGGTGGAAAATACAGTGGGCTTAGTGAAATCCTACGGGCCGTTAACTGTATTGGCAGTGGTGTACTTGATGGCCTTGCTGCTGACGGAATTCATGAGTAACGCCGCCGCCGCGGTGCTGTTGGCTCCCATCGGCATGTCTACAGCCAAAATGATGGATGTGGACGCCACTCCCTTTCTCATTGCGGTAACGTTCGCGGCCTCCACCAGTTTTGCCACTCCCGTGGGTTATCAAACCAACACCATGGTGTACGGGGCAGGTGGCTATCGATTTTCGGATTTCCTGAAAGTAGGCTTGCCTCTGAACTTGATTTTCTGGGTTCTGGGCGTCATTTTCATTCCTGTTTTCTGGCCGTTTTAATCTTGCCTGACAGATTCACGATAACAATAAAGGAGAGCAGGTCCATGAGCACAGCTACTACTCAAGCCAAATCTACACTGGACCCACAGATTGCGCAGGCGGTGCAGGACAGCTTTGCCCGGCAAAATGCCATGAGTCTGATTCGCGCCACCTTGCCTATGGTGGAAGAGGGTTTGGTGGAAATCCATTTGCCGCATTGGGATGGGGTGCAGCAACAGCATGGCTTTGTACACGGCGGGGTGGTTGGGATGATTGCCGATTCAGCCGGGGGCTACGCGGCGATGAGCTGTACGCCCTTGGGTGCCAGTGTCTTAAGCGTGGAATACAAACTGAATTTTTTGGCACCGGCGAATGGCCAGTCCCTGATTGCCCGCGGTTCGGTAGTGCGTCGGGGCCGTAATCTGATTGTGACCCAGGCCGATGTGTTTGCTGTGCAAGAGGATAAACACACGCTGTGTGCATTGATGCAGCAAACCATTATGGTGATGCAGGAACGTGACGAGAAAAGCGCGTAGACCTGATTAACCTGTCAGATCACCCGAGGAGCCTGGCAGC
>JBQEAN010000006.1:30516-35325 GCA_052109075.1 Alcaligenes sp.
GAGAAAAGCGCGTAGACCTGATTAACCTGTCAGATCACCCGAGGAGCCTGGCAGCTCTTTTTGGCTTTTGCATCGGTAGCTCAACAACAAGCCCCATAAGCTCACCATGCACACACCATAGATGATGGCCCCGTAAGAGACAGAGATATCGATGCCGCAGACGCGTGAAAACCGGTCTGCCGTATCGCAGATATTTTTAATGGCCAGCACAAACAAGACCGTGTTGACCACCATGGCCAGACACGCGGAGACCGCGCGTTCTGCCCAGACCAGGCTGGCGACGGCCAAAATGGACAAGGGCATCAAGGAGTTAAGCACACTGGTATGCCAGGTCGAGTAGGCCTGGGAGGTATTGAGCACACTTTCACTGACGTGCGCAAACGGAAAGAGCCAGAGAGCAAGCAAAGCAGCGCACAGGAAATAGATCAGTTTCCTGATGGTGATGTTGAACACGATTAAAGTAAAAGTTTGCTTTATAAGGATTTTGAGTGTAACTGAAGTGTTTTATGTCTAAAGACAAGTTGTGTAAATTATTCGATACAAGTCAATACAGTTTTGTTACTTGAATGTGAGCCTCGGATGGAGCCGTGAGTTCAGTCTCGGTTGCGTGACAATTAGACGATTTTTGCTGCCAGAATTCCTTTAAGCCTGACTGCGGGCGGCAATTGTATGATGGCCCTTAGAATGAACCCACCAGGAGCAATACAGATGAAAACCTCTGCATGGTATTTGAGTGCCGCACTTAGCATGATGACCTTACCCGCATGGGCTGATAATCCGGCGTGCCAGTACAAGGCGGCCGAGATTCAAAACCAGATCGAGTATGCTCGCCAACATGGCAATGAACATCGTGTAAGAGGCTTGGAGCGTGCCCTGACTAATGTGCAGACACATTGCAAGGATGTCAATTTGCTACGAGACAAGCAGGAAGAAATCCGCGAGCAAGAGGAGGACATTCAGGAGCGTATCAATGAGATTGCTGAAAAGCGTTCCGAAGGCCGTCAGGATAAAGTCCAGAAATTAGAGAAAAAGCTGGAGCGTGATCAAGCTGAATTGGCGCAGCTGCAAGATGAATTGAAAGAATTGCAGGCCTTCACTGCGCAGTAAAGGCAAGGGCCCAGCTCTGAATAAAATCCTGTTCAGAGCAAGTGGCCCTATAAAGATAGGCAAAGCGAAAATGGGAATACTGGTGCCTGTGTGGGGCCAAGCCCATTTCGCTTTGCAGGACTGCTTATAATCACAGGTGCAGTCGGCGCAATGATGTAGGCCGATCAAGCATCAAACAAGAGTGGTATGAGCAGAAAAAAAACAGGTCGCAGCGTTAAAAAAACAAGCAGCACAAAAAGTTCAGGGCAAGGGCGTTTTACCCGGTTTCTCAAGTCCGTTCTTGTGACTGCGGTAGCCAGCTTCGGCATCGGCACCGCTTGGCTTCACCCCCAGGGCGTCAATTGGCAAAGCGTCGAGCCGTTTCTGGTGTCGTTAGGTTGGCCCATTGCAAGCCAGCAGGGCAGCGTGCCTGCCCCGGCGTCCGTAGAAGGTTATGTACAGACGTCCTTCGCGCAATGCCCACAGTTTTTCCCGGGCTCCCGGCCTGTGGTGCCGATGGCCTACACGCAAAGAGAGTTGTGTTTCAGCGCTTTTGCTATCTTGCACAGCGGCCAAACCAAAACCCCGGTTTTCGTCGCACAACGCTTGAATCGGCAGCAGATTCAGTCCGCCAAAGGCTTGAAGCGGACGGATCGTTTTTATGCTGAAGGCCGCTTGCCACAGGCTGAACGTGCGGAGTTGAATGACTATCGGGGCTCAGGATTTTCCCGTGGGCATATGGCACCTGCAGGGGACATGGCGTCCACGCAGGGCATGGCCCAGAGTTTTTCCCTGGCCAATATGGTGCCGCAAAATCAGACCCATAACGCCGGCCCCTGGAACAAGATCGAAGCCGATACCCGTAAATACATTGCGCGTGCGGCGGGTAATGTCTACGTGTTCACCGGTCCGGTGTTCGAGCGCAATGCCGCCACTATCGGCTCCAGTAAGGTGGCTGTACCCACTCATTTGTTCAAGCTGGTGTATGACGCCACAACTCGACGCTCTTGGGTGCATTGGCAAGCCAATCATGCCTCGACTCGAGTGGGGCCGCCCATCAGTTACGAGGAGTTTGTGCGGCGTACCGGTTTGCATCTATTGCCAGACTTGAGTCTGCAGACGACTGGCTAGAGGCAGCCGGCATATTAGGAGCCCAGCAGGGCGTGGACCTGATCTTCAGAGAAGTACACGCTGTCGCCCACCTGAAATACGCTATTGGCTACCAACTGCTCGGTGATCACCCCGCGCACATAGCCTTTTGGGGATTGGGGCAGTTGGGTAACCCGTACGCTGATATAGCGCTCGCTGGTGTAGGAAACCAGTTGCACCTGCATGTCGGGTTTCAAGTGCAAAGCACCGGGGAAACGGTCCAGGTCATCGTGACTGACGACCACGCGGAACGCGGTGGGTCTGTGGATGACATAAGCCTCTTTAATCCTGTGATGCAGGGCCAGTATCACCCGTGCGGCAGGACTGTTGGGCATCTGAGTATGGCGTACCTCTTGCTCCAGTTCGGGGCTGGGCGATAACTGCAGAAGTTGGGCCAATAGCAGGAATTGGTCTTCAGTCATAAATTGCAAATTCGTGGGGAAGGGAATCGACGTACTTTGGGGCCTCAAGGTACAGTGTGCCTATTGTCCGCGATCCGGTCTTGTTTCGATTCGCGATACGTGCAGATCACGATTTTTTTGTAGGGAAAACACAATGATAGGTCGACGACTGTTTCAAAGCGCCGCGGTGCTGGGTTTGGCCGCTTTGATGGCTGCTTGCTCCACGGCCAAACCAGGTGGCGGAGCGATGTCAAAACTATTCAATGAATGTACCTGGGATCGCGAGTCTTGCATGCACAATGGCCGCTATGACGCGGATGAGCGTGAGTACGCCGAACAGCAAGCCAAAGACTTGAACCGTCAGTCTGCGGCCCGCTTGCGTCGTAGCCGCTAAGGCTTTATCTCTACGCCGGTATGGAAAGCTTGGGAGAGTGACGTGCTGGCCGTGATCCGTGACAGTTTAGAGAGCAGGCAGATCGCCATTTACGTTGTGGCGATGCTGCTAGCTGGTTTGATTGCTGGCTTTTGGACAATGCCGCTGAGCCTGAGCAACTGGATCAATCCCGCGTTGGCCTTCATGCTGTACGTCACCTTCTTACAGGTACCTATCGCTCAGTTAGGCACGGCGTTGACTCAACTGCGGTTTTTAGCCGTTTTGTTGTTTGCCAACTTCTGTTTGATTCCCCTCTTGGTGTTCGCCTTGCTGCCTTTGTTGCCGGATCACACGATGTTGCGGCTGGGGGTGTTGCTGGTCTTGTTGACACCGTGTATCGATTATGTGGTCACGTTTGCTCAATTGGGCCGGGCCGATGCCCGCACTCTGTTGGCGGCGACCCCGGTCTTACTCATCGTGCAGATGTTGCTTTTGCCGCTCTACCTGAAGTTTGCCTTGGGTGACCAGTTCGGGCTGTATATCAAGGCCGGGCCGTTTCTGGAGGCCTTCTTTTTCCTCATAGTGATCCCCTTGTTATTGGCGGGGGCGACTCAGTTTCTGGCCACCAAAAGTCGACTCTGGACACGGATCCAGACAGGTTTGGGTCTGGCGCCCGTACCGGCTACTGCTTTGGTGCTGTTTATTGTGGTGGCAGCGCTTCTTCGGCAGTTAGCGCCTGCGCTGGATGTGTTGCTGCGCGTGCTGCCAGTGTATGTTCTGTTTGCCATTCTTGCGCCCATCATTGCGTGGTACTTGGCCCGACAAGCGCGTCTAGTCGCGCCTTTGCGGCGTGCTGTGGTATTTAGCAGTGCCACACGTAATTCTTTGGTGGTGCTGCCATTGGCCTTGGCTATTCCCGGTGCATTACCGTTGCTGCCAGCCATCATTTTGACTCAAACCCTGGTGGAGCTTTTAGCGCAATTAGTCTACGTACGTGTCGTTGCTCGCTGGGGGCAAAACGAGCAGGCTTGAGTGGCGACTGTGCCAGTCCTGGTCTCTAAGGGGTTCTTGGCTTGCTGCAGTTTGAGTTGGGTTTGTTTTTACTTTCCATCTCCTTGATTCAATAGATTTTTATTTGGTTTCATGCCAACGTTGTGATGAGAAAGACCAGCGCCTGTCGAGTCTTGCTCAGCGCTTCTAAGAGCCACCTTTTTCTTCCTCCATTTCCGCCTGAAAGCAGCCAAGAAAATGCGCTCTGTTTTCTTATAGAGCTTATAAAAAAAACCAAATGGCTATTTTGTGGCCAAGCTCTATGATCTGCTCCGCCTCAGCGCTGAGTGCAACATCATGTTGCGGGCATGTTCTGTGTCCGCCTTCTATTACTTAGGAAATCTTCAAAATGCTAGTTGCCGCTTTTCTGGCGTTTGCAGGCCTGTGCCTGTTCGTTAATGGTGTTCGTCTCTACTACTCTGAAGGTCATCAAGCCAGCAAGCTGGTGGACGCTAAAGATGCGGCTATCGTCAATCTGTTCACGGCGGTGCTGGGGTTTATCTGCATGTCTCACATTCTGAATCCCGCCAACAGCGCGGTTTACTCCCCCTTGGCGGCGATCTACCTGGGTCTGTTCGCCTTGACCTATTTCTGGGTAGGAGTGAATGCCTTTACAGGTAGCGACGGGCGCGCGCTGGGCTGGTATTCGTTGGTGGTGGCTTGTATTGCCGTGCCCGCAGCCATTACCAATCTAAGCCTTGCCGAGCGGATTTTTGATTACTGGCAGGTAGTGAGTTGGTTATCTTGGGC
>JBQEAN010000006.1:35425-53003 GCA_052109075.1 Alcaligenes sp.
GCCTTGCCGAGCGGATTTTTGATTACTGGCAGGTAGTGAGTTGGTTATCTTGGGCTGTGCTGTGGTTTATGTTCTTTTTGCTGCTGGTGTTGAACAAACCTATAGCCCGATTGACCGGCATGGTATCTGCCGTGCAGGGCGTGGTGACGGCCTTGCTGCCTGCCTTGCTGTATTTTTGGGGTGTGATTTAAGGCGGGATAGTAGCCCGTTAAAGAAAAAACCTGGTATTCGTACCGGTTTTTTTTCTATAAAAACTAGATTCAGATAGTCCAGACGTACTCTGGTTCTATATGGAACACTGGTTTGGGTCCTTTAACTGATTGGGGGCAGTTTTATCCCCCAAAAGCAGAGATGGTATGAGGAAAATAGCCAAGTTTAGGGAAAGGTAGCGGTTTCCCCATAGACTTCCCGCCCAGCCTTGCGCTGCGCTATTTCATAGGTCGACAAGGCATGGGTGATTAATCGGTGTGATTTGTGTTCAACAACACAGCCCCGTCTCCCACCAATGACAACTGATCTCCCGGATTTCTAAGCGGGCAGTTCGTCATCGATAAACACCCGCAACCAATACAGCCATCGAGCTCATCACGCAGCTGCGTCAGGCGGTGAATCCGTTCATTGAGCATGTCGCGCCAGTTGGTAGACAGTTGCGCCCAGTTTTTGGCGTTCAGCGGTTTACCAGAAGGCAGATCATCTAGCGCTCCTTTAATCGTTGCCAAAGGGATACCGGCCCGTTGTGCGATTTTGATGACGGATAATTTGCGCAGAACCTCCCGGTGGTAGCGACGTTGGTTGCCGTCACTACGCCAGCCCTGGATTAATCCCTTCGCTTCGTAATGGTGCACGGTCGCAATGGTGACTCCGCTGCGACGTGCAACTTCGCCTACAGACAGCGGAACGTTAATGTCGATTTTCATAATGCTTGAATCTCTTGACCTCATCTATACATGAGGTTTTATAAAAGATGCTTCTTGTCTGCGCAAGCTCTTTGAGCTGCCGGGCTACATCACAATAAACGAATCGAGATCGTATGAAGAATCAGCATGCCCCTGTGGGCGATGTTCAAGGGGCACAGGTCGCGCTCTCAGAAAGCCAAGAGCAACACTCCGCCCTAAAGGAGTCTGAATGGGGGGATTTATTATCTGGGGGCAATGCAATACGTGCTCTTGTTCTGGCGGGCGGGGTTGTCTTGCACGCCGTCAATGTCTATATCGCCACCACCATCTTGCCTACTGTTGTACAGGACATCGGTGGACTTGATTTGTATGCCTGGAACACGACGCTTTTTGTAGTTGCCTCTATTCTGGGCTCGGCGTTGTCACCTAAATTGCTTGACGTCACAGGCCCGAAGGGAAGCTACGGTTTGGCCGCCCTTATTTTTGCCGTGGGGGCAGCCATTTGTGCGGCTGCTCCGAGCATGTCCATCCTGCTATTCGGGCGTTTCGTCCAGGGCATCGGCGGAGGTTTCCTCTTTGCCTTGGCCTACGCCATGATTCGCATTGTCTTTGAAGAGCCCTTGTGGCCTCGCGCAATGGCCTTGGTGTCGGCGATGTGGGGAGTAGCAACCTTGTTGGGGCCAGCTGTTGGCGGTGTGTTTGCGCAGTGGGGAATGTGGCGCGCTGCTTTTTGGTCTGTTGCCTTGATCGCTATCTTTTTTGCTGTTCTGGCGTCGGGCGTGCTGCCCAAACGAGAGCGTCAAGCCGACGTAGCCGCGAAAGGGGCGATCCCGCTTGTGCAACTGATGCTGCTGACGCTCTCGGTGTTGGCGATTTCGGCTGGCAGTGCTTCCCCGGAGTTAATTCAGAATGTGTTGGGTTTGGGGCTGGCCTTTATGTTGGCGGTGGTGTTCATCGCTGTCGAGCGCCGCTCGCGTAACAAGCTGCTGCCCTCCGGGGCATTTCAATTCCGTTCAGCGATTGCGGTCTTGTATGCCTTGATGTCCTTACTGGTGTTGACGGTGACCAGTGGGGAAGTCTTCGCTCCGCTTTTCCTGCAGGTTCTGCATCAGCAATCGCCTTTGATTGCTGGTTATCTTGCCGCCTTGATGGGAGCGGGGTGGACAGTCGGAGCAGTTATCAGCTCGGGTTTGCGGAGTGATTTCGCCATCAAACGCACAATTCTGGCCGGGCCGGCTCTAGGATTGCTGGGCATGGTGGGCTTGCTTGTCCTGGTACCTAGAACCAGCATGGGTCTGTGGTTTGATCTGGCACCCATTTGTCTGGCCTTGGCAATGATCGGTTTGGGAGTGGGCCTGGCTTGGCCTCATTTGCTGACTCGTGTTTTAACGTCGGTAGCCCTCGAGGAGCAAGAGCGGGCAGGGGCCTCCATCACCACGATTCAGTTGTTTGCGACTGCGGCCGGTGCAGCCTTGGCAGGAATGATTGCAAATGCGGGTGGGCTGAATGATCCGGGTGGCGTAGAGGGGACCAGTCAGGCTGCTTACTACTTGTTTGGATGTTTCCTGCTTGCGCCGCTAGTCGGAATGGTTGTGGCTAGGAACTGTCGGGTGTGAAAACTGTCTGAGTAAGGAAGTGCTAGCCAAGTGCTTTTATCAGCAGCAGGTCTTTATTGCGCGATGTTTGATCCAACAATCTGGCCATGCTGTTTACTAGGGTTACGATCAGGCCTCCTGTCGTTTTCCTAGTATCGATAGGAGCCTTAGCGCCATGCTCGGTTCTGCACTTTTTTCTTATTAAGTGATGGAGGTTAGGACGTGAATAGTGCCCCCTCTCCCAATCCAGCCCCTAAGCCTATGCGTTGGCCTAGTGACTTCCCGGGTAAGCACGACAGGCAGGATTAGCCCCGACACTTACCCATAGAGCCGCTCTAAAGAGCGGCTCCTTTATGTCTGCGATGTAGGCTTGATGGTCGTCATCGCTATTTCCCAAGCTTTTGTATTCAGGTTGTGGGCTATGCTCGCGCCATCTTGGTCAGCACTGGAGCAGTCAAGGCACCTGAACATATTGTCGATTGGGTGTTCTGAGGCATCGTGCTTATTTTGGTGCTCGGATTGGCCGTCACGATCTTGAATAAGTCCGAAAAAGCGAATGTTTGCAAGGTGATCGGCTTGATGGCGATCACATCCATCGTTCTTGCGTTGTTATTTATGCCCCGTTTCTGTGGGGCTATCCGTGAGGCTTTGATGGGGCCTACGATGTTGAATATTTGAAAGCAGGCTATCAAAAGCCATCAGGGTAAGAAAACTAAGCCGTTGATTATGTTTAGAATTGATTTTATTGAATCAACGGCTGTCGTTATCTGGTGCGAACGGAGAGACTCGAACTCTCACACCTCTCGGCGCCAGAACCTAAATCTGGTGCGTCTACCAATTCCGCCACGTTCGCAAAACGAAAGAAGTAAATTCTAGCGTGGATTCTCACCTTAGGCAAGCAGTCAACGTGCTTCAGAAGTAAATAAATTAGGTGCCATCTATCGAAGGCTGAAGCCCGAATTTGTACTGCTTTGTTTTAACTACGTTTTGGGTTCTTTGTGATCAGTCCGCGCTCCTGCCAATCGGCTTGCTGTTCTGCGCTGATGCCTAAGTGATCCAGAATTTCCTGTGTGTCCTGACCCAAGCGAGGGGCAGGGCGGTAGATGTCGCCAGGAGTCTTGCTCAGCTTGGGGACGATGCCGGGAACTTTGAGAGGGGTGCCGTCGGGCAGGGTGCTATCCAGTAGCATGTCGCGGGCTTGATAGTGCGGGTCGGCAGCAATATCGGCGATGTCGTAGACCCGGCCAGCGGGCACGCCTGCCTGATCCAGTATGTCCAGTACCTTATCCAGTTCAAGCGCGCTAGCCCAGTGGCCGATGGCAGCATCAATGACGCCTGCATTTTTGGCCCGCCCATCGTTATGTGCGTAGTCGGGGTTGTTGGCCATATCGGTACGGCCAATCGCGGTCATCAGGCGCTTGAAAATGCTGTCGCCATTCCCTGCAATCAGGGCGTATTTGCCATCTTGGCAGACGTAGGCATTGCTAGGCGTGATGCCGGGCAGACTGCTACCTGCTGGTTCGCGTATGGCACCAAAAGCGGAGTATTCCGGCAGCAGACTTTCCATCATATTGAAGACGGACTCATACAGGGCCACGTCAATATATTGGCCTTCACCCTGGTTTTGTTCACGTTGACGCAGAGCCATCATGATGCCGATCACACCATGCAGGGCTGCCAGGGAATCGCCAATGGAGACACCAACACGCACGGGAGGGCGTCCTGCTTCACCGCTCAGGTGGCGCAAGCCACCCATGGCCTCGCCAATCACACCAAAGCCGGGTTTGTCTTTGTAAGGGCCGGTCTGGCCGTAACCCGAGACACGCAACATGATCAGGCCGGGGTTAATGGCCTTCAGGTCTTCCCAGCCCAGGCCCCATTCTTCCAGCGCACCGGGACGAAAGTTTTCAATCAAAATGTCGCATTCTTTGACCAGGGCACGCACCACGTCTTGGCACTCAGCCTGCCGCAAGTCCAAAGCCAGTGACCGTTTGTTACGGGATTGCACCTCCCACCAGACCGAGTTACCGTCGTGCAGCAGGCGCCATTTACGCAAGGGGTCACCGCCTTTTGGGGACTCGATCTTGATGACGTCAGCGCCAAACTCGCCCAGGATCTTGGCAGCAAAGGGGCCTGCAATCAATTGGCCCAGTTCCAGGACCCGGATACCGCCTAAAGGGGTGTTCTTGTGCATATCAGTCTTGCGCAGGGGAGGTAAAGTAAGGGATCATAGTCCGGCACGGCTGTATTGTCTTGACAGGGAATTATGATTCAAAATACGTTTGTTTGGATTTACCGTGCCAGTTTCCGGTAAAATGCCGGATTACTCTTATCAATTACTCAATTTAATATAGGTCTTCAATGCAGCCCGAGGTTGAAATTCTGTCCGGCTTGGAGCGCCGAGTCGATGTGGTCGTTTCGGTGGCCGACGTAGAAAAACAAGTCCAGGCCCAGCTCAAGCGTGTGGCTCGTACGGCCAAGGTACAGGGCTTCCGTCCCGGTAAAGCACCTTTGTCCGTCGTCGAACGCAGCCACGGCCCTGGAATTCGTTATGACGCCATCAACGAAGAAATCGGCAAATCCCTGGATAAAGTCATCCAGGACTCCAATTTGCGCGTAGCCGGCACTCCTAATCTGGAAGCCAAAGAAGGTGATACCGCTGAAGGCACCATGGCCTTTACCGCCACTTTCGAAGTGTATCCAGAAGTAGCCGTACCCGATCTGTCCAAACTGGACATCAAACGTGCCACCACGCCCGTTACCGACGAAGACATCCAGCGCACAGTAGACGTGCTGCGCAAGCAGCGCGCCAACTACGAGTCCAGCGCGGACCGTGAAGCCCAGGAAGATGATCGCATCACTCTGGATTTCGTGGGCACGATCGACGGCGTCGCTTTTGAAGGCGGTAGCGCTGAAGGTTTCCAGTACCTGCAAGGCCGTGGCCGCATGCTGCCCGAGTTCGAAACGGCTGTGGCTGGCATGAAAGCAGGCGAGACCAAAACCTTCCCTCTGGAATTCCCTGCTGACTACACCGGCAAGGAAGTGGCTGGTAAAACTGCCGAATTCAAGATCACCGTGACAGACGTGGCTCAGCCAGTTCTGCCCGAGATGGATGCTGAGTTTGCCAAGTCCCTGGGTCAGGCTGAAGGTGATGTTGCTGCTTTGCTGGCTGATGTCCGTGCCAACATCGAACGCGAAATCAAGGCTCGTGTTCACGCTCGCAATAAATCGGCTGTGATGGACGCTTTGCTGTCCGCCAGCGAATTTGACGTGCCTAAGGCTCTGGTCGACAACGACGTGCAAGGTCGCATCGCTTCGGCTCGCGCTGAACTGAAAGAGCGTGGCGTGCCTGACGCAGACAAGATGCCTATTCCTGCGGAAGCGTTCCAGGAAGAATCCACTCGCCGCGTGCGTCTGGGTCTGCTGGTATCTGAATTGGTCAAGGCTGCTGAACTGCAAGCCAAGCCCGAGCAGGTTCGTGCCCGCATCGAGGAATTTGCCCAGAACTACGAACAGCCCGCCCAAGTGGTGGCCTACTACTTGTCTGATCGCCAGCGTCGCGCCGAGATCGAGGCAGTTGTACTCGAAGACAACGTCGTCGAGCATGTACTGTCCCAGGCCAAGGTGTCCGACGAGGAGGTGGCGTTCGATCAAATCATGGGAACCAACTAATGTCGTCAACCTTTGTCGACTTCTACGCCTCAATGCATGGGGGGCAATCCGTTGCCCCTACAGGTTTGGGCTACGTGCCTATCGTGATCGAGCAGTCTGGCCGTGGAGAGAGGTCTTACGACATCTACTCACGCCTGCTGCGCGAGCGCATTATCTTTCTGGTGGGCCCGGTTCATGACAATTCGGCCAACCTGATCGTGGCTCAATTGCTGTTCCTGGAGTCGGAGAATCCTGAGAAGGATATTTCGCTCTACATCAACTCGCCCGGTGGTTCGGTCTATGCAGGCCTGGCCATCTACGACACGATGCAGTTCGTCAAGCCGGAAGTCTCGACATTGTGTACCGGCATGGCTGCCAGCATGGGCGCGTTCTTGTTGTCCTCGGGCGTCAAGGGCAAGCGTTTGTCCTTGCCTAACTCGCGCATCATGATTCATCAGCCTTCGGGCGGTGCGCGTGGTCAGGCTTCCGATATCCAGATTCAGGCCAAGGAAATCCTCAGCCTGCGTGAACGCTTGAACAAGATCCTGGCCGAGAATTGTGGCCAGTCTGTTGAGCGTATCGAGCTGGATACCGAGCGTGACAACTTCATGGCAGCTGAAGATGCTGTGGCTTATGGCCTGATCGACAAGGTGATGAACACTCGTGACGAGTAATCATCTGTCCCAACAGGGATCGATCTAAAGCAGTAATATGGCTGTTCGGGGGCGGGACTTGTTCCCGTCCTTTTACCATCCTGAAGTGAAATCTAAATTTATGTCCGAAAAGAAATCGGCCGACGAGAAAGTTCTGCATTGCTCGTTTTGCAATAAAAGCCAGCATGAGGTCAAGAAACTGATCGCTGGACCTTCGTCCGTGTTTATCTGCGACGAATGTATTGATCTATGTACCGATATCATTCGTGACGAAGCAGCGGGCGCCACTCCTGATGGTGAACGTAAGGAATTGCCTACCCCCAAGGAAATCAAAGAGTTTCTGGATGGGTATGTTATTGGCCAGGAGACGCCTAAGCGTACCTTGGCGGTAGCGGTCTATAACCACTACAAACGCATTCGTAGCGGCAAAGCAGGCCGCGATGATGTAGAGCTGTCAAAAAGTAATATTTTGCTGATCGGGCCTACGGGTTCGGGCAAAACGCTGCTGGCCCAAACCTTGGCCCGCATGTTGGATGTTCCTTTTGTGATGGCCGACGCTACCACCCTGACCGAAGCTGGTTACGTGGGTGAAGACGTTGAAAACATCGTTCAAAAACTGCTGCAAAACTGCGATTACGATGTGGAAAAGGCGCAGCGCGCCATTATCTACATCGACGAAATCGATAAAATTTCCCGTAAGTCGGATAACCCTTCTATCACCCGTGACGTCTCGGGCGAGGGTGTGCAACAGGCGCTGCTCAAGTTGATCGAAGGTACCGTGGCTTCGGTGCCTCCACAAGGTGGGCGCAAGCATCCCAACCAGGACTTTGTCCAGGTGGACACCACCAACGTTCTGTTCATCGTGGGTGGTGCGTTCGATGGCCTGGAAAAGGTGATCCGCGACCGTACTGAAAAATCGGGTATTGGTTTTTCTGCCTCGGTTAAAGCCAAGTCCGAACGTGGTGTGGGCGAGCTGTTTTCTGAAGCTGAACCCGAGGATTTGATTAAGTTTGGTCTGATCCCCGAGCTGGTAGGGCGTTTGCCGGTAGTCGCCACGTTGGAAGAGCTGCACGAAGACGCACTGATCCGCATTTTGACCGAGCCGCGCAATGCCTTGGTCAAGCAGTTCCAGAAGCTGCTGGGTATGGAAGGTGTGGAGCTGGAAGTTCAGGCGGCTGCCCTGCGTGCCGTGGCTCAGCGTGCCATCAAGCGTCGTACTGGTGCACGCGGTTTGCGCAGCATTGTCGAGCAAGCCTTGCTGGACACTATGTACGAATTGCCGTCCCGTCAGGACGTCAATAAGGTGGTGCTGACCGAAGACGCCGTTCTTGGAAAGAGTAAACCCGAATTGATTTTGGGACCTCCTTTGTCCGATAGTGAGACCAGTGACACTGAGTCGCCCTTGAAAAACGCAGTAGCTTAGAGACAAGGGCGTTTGTGCTCCGCCTGGCCGCGGTCAGGTGGGCACAAACAAAACAGGGCGACAGCCAAGAGAAAGAAGGAGGGGGATCGATGACGATCACTAAGCGTAGAAGCTTGTCTCTCTTTAACTCTGTAAAGTTCTGTTCCGATGTTGGTCCGGCCTACTTGAAATATCAAAATTCGCCACAATCTGAGCTACAACAGGTTAAACCGTGAAAGGGAAGCCCAGGCTTCCCTTTTGCGTCTAAGGACATTTATAGGAAATGACTATGTCTGCGAGCCAGATTCTTTCTACGGAACCTATTGAGCTGCCGCTGCTTCCTTTGCGCGATGTAGTGGTGTTCCCTCACATGGTGATTCCGCTTTTTGTTGGCCGTCCTCGCTCGATTAAAGCCCTTGAACTGGCTATGGAGTCCGGCAACAACATTATGTTGGTGGCACAAAAGTCCGCAGGCAAAGACGATCCCGCTCCTGAGGATCTCTACGAAATTGCGTGTGCGGCCAGTATTTTGCAAATGCTCAAGTTACCCGACGGCACAGTCAAAGTGCTGGTGGAAGGCTTGCAACGTGCTCGAATTACGCAGGTACAGGATGCCGAAACTCACTTCTTGGCCTCAGTGGTTGAAGTGCCCGGCGACGCGGGTGACGCGGCTGAAACCGAAGCCTTACGCCGTGCAGTGCTGGGCCAGTTCGAGCAGTACGTCAAACTGAATAAAAAGATCCCCCAGGAAATTCTGACTTCCCTGACCGGTATCGATGATGCTGGCCGTCTGGCCGACACCATCGCGGCGCACCTGCCTCTGAAGCTTGAGCAAAAGCAGGGCATGCTGGAAACGCCCAAGGCCATGGAGCGTCTGGAAAGCCTTCTGTCGCAGCTGGAAGGCGAAATTGACATCTTGCAGGTCGAGAAGCGTATTCGCGGTCGCGTCAAAAAGCAGATGGAAAAGAGCCAGCGCGACTACTACCTGAACGAGCAGGTTAAGGCGATTCAGAAAGAGTTGGGCGAGGGCGAAGAGGGTGCCGATGTTGAAGAGCTGGAAAAACGCATCGAACAGGCCCAACTGAGCAAAGAAGCGCTCAAAAAAGCCGAGTCCGAAATGAAAAAGCTCAAGCTGATGTCGCCGATGTCAGCCGAGGCTACGGTGGTGCGCAATTACATCGAGACCTTGGTTGGCCTGCCTTGGCGCAAAAAGAGCCGTATCAATAACTCTCTGAGTAATGCCGAGGGAGTATTGGATACGGATCACTTTGGTCTGGAGAAGGTCAAAGAGCGTATTGTGGAATACTTGGCTGTGCAACAGCGGGTCGACAAGCTCAAGGCTCCAATCCTGTGTCTGGTAGGCCCTCCGGGTGTGGGTAAAACCTCGCTGGGGCAGTCCATTGCCAAAGCAACGAACCGCAAGTTCATTCGCATGGCTCTGGGCGGTGTGCGCGACGAGGCCGAGATTCGCGGTCACCGTCGAACCTACATCGGCTCCATGCCCGGCAAGGTGGTTCAGAACATGAGCAAGGTGGGTGTACGTAACCCGTTGTTCTTGCTGGACGAAATTGACAAGATGGGTGCGGATTTCCGTGGCGACCCCTCCTCGGCATTGCTGGAGGTCTTGGACCCCGAGCAAAATCACACCTTTCAGGATCACTACCTGGAAGTGGACTACGACTTGTCCGACGTGATGTTTGTGGCAACCAGCAATACTTTGAACATTCCACCGGCCCTGCTGGACCGTATGGAAGTGATCCGCCTGTCCGGTTATACCGAAGACGAAAAAGTTCGTATCGCTTTCGATTACCTCTTGCCCAAGTTGATGAAGAACAACGGCGTGCGTGACGGTGAGCTGGATGTGACAGAGGACGCCATACGCGATATCGTGCGTTATTACACCCGTGAAGCTGGTGTGCGTTCTTTAGAACGTGAGATCAGCAAGATCTGCCGCAAGGTGGTTCGCAAGCTGCTGGTGGCCAACCCACAAGCCGGCACACGCGCTGCCCGTAATAAAACGCTGACTCAAGAGACGTTAGTGGTCAACGCAGAGAATCTGAATGACTACTTGGGCGTGCGTCGTTACTCTTTCGGCCTGGCCGAAAAAGAGAACAAGATTGGTCAGGTAACTGGCCTGGCTTGGACCGAGGTGGGCGGCGAGTTGCTGACCATCGAAGTGGCCGATATGCCCGGTAAAGGCAATGTGTTGCGTACCGGTTCGATTGGCGACGTCATGAAAGAGTCGGTCGAGGCAGCGCGCACAGTGGTCCGTTCGCGTGCTCAGAAGTGGGGCATTGCCAATAGCGTGTTTGAAAAGCGTGACTTGCATGTGCACTTTCCTGAAGGCGCGACGCCCAAGGACGGTCCATCGGCGGGTATCGCCATCACGACTGCTATCGTGTCTAGCCTGACAGGGATTCCTGTTCGTGCCGACGTGGCCATGACAGGCGAGATTACCTTGCGTGGCGAAGTTCTGCCTATTGGCGGCTTGAAAGAGAAGCTGTTGGCAGCACAGCGCGGTGGTATCAAAACCGTGATGATTCCCGAGGAAAACGTCAAAGACTTGGCTGATATTCCAGATAACGTGAAGAACACGCTGGAGATCATCCCAGTGCGTTGGATTGATCGTGTGCTGGAAGTTGCCTTGCAAGACGCCGTAACGCCTCTGAGTGACGAAGAAGTGGCCCGACTGGCTGCTGAGGCATTGGCTGCCAGCCGTGTCTCAGGAGCGGCTTCTGAGTCCTTTAAGCACTAAGCAGTAAGTAACGTACAAACAGGCTGCCTTGGTTTCAAGGTGGCCTGTTTGCGTTTCAGCGGGAGGTGCCCGCATGGATAATGCCGCTACGGCCTTGACCATAGCAACCGCATATCAACTGTAAGGGCTGTGCGTCGGGTACTGGCCAATAAAAAACCCCATAGACCAAGCGGTGTACGGGGTTTTTTGTATTCCAGGCTACGATCAAGGCCTGAAACAGGAATAGTGTTTAGTGCAGCGGGCTGGTGCGAATCAGACCCACAGCAATCCCCTCCAGGGCCAGCGAGTCCGGGTCTGTGACAATGATGGGTTCAAAGTCAGGGTTCTCGGGCAAGAGGACGACTTGATTGCTGGAGCGGGACAGACGTTTGACGGTGACGTCATCGCCAATACGAACTACCACAATCTGACCATTGCGCGCTTCGGTCGCTTTTTTAACGGCCAGCAGATCACCGTCAAAAATACCAGCGTCTTTCATGCTTAGGCCGCGAACGCGTAGCAGGTAGTCAGGTGTTTGTGAGAACAGGCTAGGGGTGACGCCGATTTCACGTTCTATGTGCTCGGTAGCCAGGATGGGGCTGCCCGCGGCGACACGTCCAATAATGGGCAACAGCAAGGCATCGGCTAGATTAGCAAGCGCATTGCTGGGGGCCGCGCTTTCGCGCGTATCTGGGCCCAGTAGGCGTATGCCACGAGAGGCCCCGGCAGTCAGTTCGATAGCGCCTTTGCGGGACAGCGCTTTTAAATGATCTTCGGCGGCATTGGCGGATTTGAAGCCCAGCACTTGGGCAATTTCTGCCCGAGTGGGTGGGAAGCCCGTGCGTTCAATTTCAGAACGGATGATGTCCAGCACTTGTTGTTGGCGTGCAGTGAGCTTGACGGTCATAATATTGTCTGCTGAATATATATACAGTAAAGATTGTGCGTTACAGTTCGTCTTTTGGCAAGCAGCACGGCTGCTAAAGGCTTAATTGTCGACCCTTTGGGACTGCTTAAGCAG
Source organism: Alcaligenes sp. (assembly GCA_052109075.1). Taxonomy (GTDB): domain Bacteria; phylum Pseudomonadota; class Gammaproteobacteria; order Burkholderiales; family Burkholderiaceae_B; genus Alcaligenes. Next base: position 47,378 of record JBQEAN010000006.1, read on the forward strand.
ACTGGGACCAGTCTTGACGGTCTTGTGTGTACAGCACATGGGGGGCTAGCTTGTGGCCCGCTGGTACACCGGGGTGATCAAACGTACCGGGTTGGGCCTTCATTCCCAGTCGCTGCATGACGGTTTGCGAAGGCAGGTTCAGTTGGGCGGTGTAAGCCACAATCTGCTCTAATCTTAAACTCTCAAAACCAAAGCTCAGGCAGGCTGTCGCGGCCTCAGTTGCATAACCTTTACCCCAGCATTCGGGCAGCAGGCGCCAGAGGACTTCTACGCAGGGCTGAAAGGACAGCTCGGTCAGCGGACGGTTCAGACCCACCATACCGATAAATTCACCGCTTTCTTTCAATTCAACGGCCCAAGGGCCCCAGCCATGCTCTTCGATCAGACTTTGGCTGCGCTGGGCGAGCGCGTCACTTTGCACGCGGTCCAAGGTGGCTGGGTAAAAGCGCAGGGTGTCCGGGTCGCCATTCAGGCGGGCGAAGGGCTCCAGGTCAGTAGATTTCCAGGGGCGCAAAATCAGGCGCTCGGTGTTCAGGGAAATAGCCTTGCTCATGATGATCCTTAACGCGCTGGAACGACAACGCCCTTCAGAAGAAGGGCGTTGTGTCTTTGCGTGGCAGTCAGTTTACTTCAGGACTTGGGCGATAGCCTTGGCTACAACGTCGATATTTTGGCTGTTCAGCGCGGCGACGCAGATGCGGCCGCTGCTGACGGCATAAATACCATGCTCTGCGCGCAGACGCTCAACCTGTGCAGCGGTCAGGCCGGAGTAGGAGAACATGCCACGTTGTTGCAGGACAAAATCAAAGTTTTGAGCCACGCCTTGCTCTTTCAGCTTGGCAACCAACTGGGCGCGCATGTCGCGGATGCGATCGCGCATGCCGGACAATTCGGTGGCCCAGGTCTGGAACAGCTCAGGGGAGTTCAGCACCGTTGCGACAACCTTGCCACCGTGAGTGGGTGGGTTGGAGTAGTTGGTGCGAATGACGCGCTTGACCTGGCTCAGGACGCGCGAGGTTTCGTCTTTGCTGGACGTGACCAGCGTCAGGGCGCCAACGCGCTCGCCGTACAGCGAAAAGGACTTGGAGAACGAGGAGCTGATGAGCATGGATAGCCCCAGCTTGGCAAACAGGCGTACCACGCTGGCATCCTCTTCCAGACCGGCACCAAAGCCTTGGTAGGCGATGTCTAGGAAAGGAACCAGTTGGCGCTCTTTGATCAGCTCGGCGATCTGGGTCCATTGCTCGGTGCTGGGGTCAACGCCAGTAGGGTTGTGGCAGCAAGCATGCAGAACTACGATGGACTGGGCGGGCAGGGCGCGCAGCGAAGCCAGCATGCCGTCAAAGTTCAGGCCATGGCTTTGTGCATCGTAGTAAGTATAGGTATTGACCTTGAAGCCAGCGCGCTCGAACAGAGCGCGGTGGTTTTCCCAGCTAGGATCACTGATGTAGACCTCGGACTGGGGCAGCAACTGCTGCAGGAAGTCGGCACCGATTTTCAATGCGCCAGTTCCACCCAGGGATTGCACGGTCAAGGCGCGGCCTTCGACAATGAGGGGGGAGTCAGCACCCAGCAACAGGGCTTGAGCGCCTTGGTTGTAGGCATTGATACCTTCAATAGGCAGGTAGCTGCGGGCAGTCGCCTTGCCCATTATGGCTTCTTCAGCTTTTTGAACAGCCTGCAAAATCGGGATACGCCCCTGATCGTCGTAATAAACACCGACTCCCAGATTAACTTTGCCGCTGCGTTCGTCAGCATTGTATTGTTCATTCAAACCCAAGATGGGGTCGCGTGGAGCCAGTTCGACGGTTTCGAAGAGCGATGTCATGGTGATATGGGGGCTTTAGTGCAGAAAGGTAGAAAAACAAGGCATTAATGTGATAATACGGGCTTACCCTAAAGTGTGTCTAGCATGAAATTTGAGCCTGCCTTTCAAGAGTTTCCAGGGAGTTCCTTCAAACTTTTCCAACCTTATTTGCCAGCGGGCGACCAGCCAGCGGCAATTGAGCAGTTGGTCGAGGGGATTGATGACGGCTTGATGTACCAGACCCTATTGGGGGTGACGGGCTCAGGCAAGACCTACACGATGGCCAACATTATTGCTCGCACGGGGCGTCCAGCCATTGTCTTGGCGCCCAATAAAACCTTGGCCGCACAGTTGTATGCCGAGATGCGAGAGTTTTTTCCGCGCAACGCTGTGGAGTACTTCGTCTCTTACTACGACTACTACCAGCCCGAGGCTTATGTGCCCTCGCGTGATTTGTTCATTGAGAAGGATTCGTCCATCAATGAACATATCGAGCAGATGCGCCTATCGGCCACCAAAAGCCTGCTGGAGCGGCCTGACACCATTATCGTGGGTACCGTGTCCTGTATTTACGGTATTGGTAACCCAGGTGATTACCACGCCATGGTACTGACCCTGCGCAAGGGTGACCGCATTGCCCGGCAGGAGTTGTTGGCACGTCTGGTTGCCATGCAGTACGAGCGCAATGATCTGGATTTCCAGCGTGGGGTGTTCAGAGCCCGTGGCGAGGTCGTCGATATCTTTCCGGCGGAAAACGCGGAGCTGGCTTTGCGGGTAAGCCTGTTTGATGACGAGCTGGAGGAGTTGGAGCTCTTCGATCCGCTAACAGGCAAGGTGGTGCAGAAGCTGAACCGCTTTACCGTGTTTCCCAGTTCGCACTATGTGACGCCACGTGAGACGGTGTTGCGGGCGATTGAAACCATCAAGCTGGAGTTGCGTGAGCGTCTGGATTTTCTGGTCAAAGAAGGCCACTTGGTGGAAGCGCAACGTCTTGAGCAGCGAACACGCTTTGATCTTGAAATGCTGCAGGAACTGGGCTTTTGCAAGGGCATCGAAAACTACTCACGCCATTTGTCGGGCGCTGCACCGGGCGATCCGCCACCGACTCTGATTGATTATTTGCCGCGTAACTCGCTGATGTTTATTGACGAAAGCCACGTCACCATCGGACAGTTGGGGGCTATGTATCGCGGCGACCGCTCGCGTAAAGAAACACTGGTGCAGTTTGGCTTCCGTTTGCCCTCGGCCATGGATAACCGGCCTCTCAAACTGGAAGAGTTCGAGCGTCGCATGCCGCAAACTGTATTTGTTTCGGCCACGCCAGCCAACTACGAGAAAGAGCATACCGATAATGTGGTTGAGCAGGTGGTTCGTCCCACTGGTTTGGTGGACCCTGATATTGAAGTTCGTCCGGCTACGACCCAGGTGGATGATTTATTGGGCGAAATCAAGTTGCGTACGGCCCAGCAGGATCGCGTGTTGGTCACGACACTGACCAAGCGGATGTCCGAGGACTTGACCGATTATTTGTCAGAGCACGGGGTACGCGTACGCTACCTGCACTCTGATATTGATACGGTGGAGCGGGCCGAAATTATTCGAGATCTGCGCTTGGGCGTATTTGATGTGCTGGTTGGGATCAACTTGTTGCGGGAAGGTCTAGACTTGCCTGAAGTCTCCTTAGTGGCGATTCTGGATGCAGATAAGGAAGGCTTTTTGCGTTCTGAGCGCAGTCTGATTCAGACTATAGGCCGGGCAGCGCGTAACCTGAATGGGAAAGCCATTTTGTATGCGGATCGGATGACGGACTCCATGCATCGGGCTATCGAGGAAACCGAACGCCGTCGAGCTAAGCAGGTAGCCTTTAACGAGGAGCATGGCATTACGCCACGCGGCGTGAGCAAGGCGGTGCGGGAGTTGATTGATGGTGTGGTGTCGACAGATCCAACTGCCAGCCTGCGTGAAGAAGTGCCAGAGGCTTTGATCCGGGACGAGAAGGCGGCTGCGCGCGAGATCAAGCGTCTGGAGAAAGAGATGATGGATCACGCCCGCAACCTGGAGTTCGAGCAAGCTGCGGCCGCGCGCGATAAGTTGCAAAGGCTTAAAACCAAGTTGTTGATGGCTTGAGGATTCTTGGTGAGTTGTCCCGGTTGTGTACAGGGCTCAGCGCTCCACTTGAAAAAGTGGGGCGTTTTCTTTTGGCGGTTTGCTTGTTGTGTATTTGCAACTATCGGCGGATGAAAGCACAGAGATTTGGCAGTTCCGCTACCGGGTTTCATGACTCAGGTGTATTGCTTGATTTATCTCACCACGAGAATGCGGCTAATCCGCTAAGCAAAGAGTGCCGCGCCTTTGGTTTATTCCATACTTCAAGTAGCTGCGTACAGTCCGTATTTGCTGACCGGATGTGATGCCAATCTGGCGTTTTCAAGGCGGCTTTTTTGGAGGGCTAGGCCCCCGCCCCGTCTTGCCTTATTTGGGGTTTTCCCGCAGACTTTGACGCATTATGAGTAAGGTTCTGTTTGTCTGTACAGGGAATATTTGCCGCTCCCCCAGCGCCGAAGGCGTCTTGCGCCAACTGGTCGACCAAGCCAGTTTGTCGGAGGCTATTTTGGTGGATTCAGCCGCCACACATGGCTTTCATGTGGGTGAGCATCCTGACACACGCGCACAGATAGCCGCTCGTAAGCGCGGTTATGACATCTCTACTTATCAGGCTCGGCAAGTTCAGCGCGACGACTTTCGCAACTTCGACCTTATTTTGAGTATGGATTGGGAAAATCATGCTGCTTTGCAGCAAATGTGTCCTCCCCTGTACCGCCACAAGCTCATGCTGCTGATGCGCTTTGCCACTGATTTTGAAGCAGCGACTGTGCCCGACCCTTATTACGGCGGCCAGGATGGCTTTAATAAGGTCATGGACTATATCGAGGATGCCTGTCAGGGTGTGTTCGAGCAGGTTCGCAAGCGTGTGCCCAATTACCGCGCTGCCTGAGTGGCTAAATAACACTGCAGTATAAGTGTAAAATCACGCGCTCAAACACGGTAGTTTCCCCCGTATTTGCTATACTGGACCAAATTGGTCGGGTTTGCCCTTGGCAGTCCGGCCGCTTTCGCCTTTGGCAAGGAAACTATCATGCGTTTGACGACAAAAGGGCGTTTCGCCGTAACCGCGATGATCGATCTTGCGCTGCGCCAGCAAAGTGGTCCGGTGACGCTCGCAGGCATCAGCCAGCGACAGGGTATCTCGCTCTCCTATCTTGAACAGTTATTTGGCAAGCTGCGTCGCCATGAGCTGGTCGATAGTGTGCGTGGCCCAGGTGGTGGTTATACGCTTGCGCGTCTGGCCCGTCACATTACTGTTGCTGACATTGTGTTTGCGGTCGATGAGCCCGTTGATGCCACCCAGTGCGGTGGCAAGGGTAATTGCAAGCAGGGCACAAATGGGCAGAAAGGCGAGTGCATGACTCACGAGCTTTGGGCAACGCTTAGTCGTAAAATGGTCGATTATCTGGATTCTGTCTCGCTACAGGACTTGGTTGACCAGCAACGTCTGCGTCAGCTCAAGGTGGCCTCTCAAGAAGCCGGTCAGCCAGAAGAATGTACTTTGTAGTTGGCCAGTGCCACTACTGACCCGGAGTTTTGTATGAATCGCGCTCAGCGTATCTATATGGATTATGCCGCTACTACACCGGTAGACCCCCGTGTGGCCGACAGCATGATTCCCTGGTTGACGGAACGATTTGGTAATCCGGCCTCCAGTAGTCATCCGTATGGGTGGGATGCCGAAGAGGCGGTGGATCAGGCGCGTCGTCAAGT
>JBQEAN010000006.1:53103-68035 GCA_052109075.1 Alcaligenes sp.
GTCATCCGTATGGGTGGGATGCCGAAGAGGCGGTGGATCAGGCGCGTCGTCAAGTTGCCTCGCTGATTGGTGCGGAGCCGCGTGAAATCGTCTGGACCTCCGGTGCGACCGAAGCCATCAACTTGGCGTTGAAGGGGGCGGCGCAGTTTTATCAGTCCAAGGGTCGCCATATTATTACGGTCCGTACCGAACACAAGGCTGTGCTGGATACCTGCCTGGCCTTGCAGGACGAAGGTTTTGAGGTCACTTTTCTGGATGTTTTGCCCAGCGGGCTAGTGGACTCCAAGGTGTTTGAGCAAGCCATTCGTCCTGACACCATTTTGGCCTCGGTCATGTTGGTGAATAACGAAATTGGCGTGATTCAAGACGTGCAGGCTTTGGGCGCTATTTGCCGCGAGCATAAAGTGCTGTTCCATGTGGATGCGGCCCAGGCCACGGGCAAGGTGGCGATCAATCTGCAGGAATGGCCGGTGGACTTGATGTCCATGTCTGCTCACAAAACCTATGGCCCCAAAGGGATTGGTGCCCTGTATATCCGTCGTAAGCCAGCCGTGCGTTTGAAAGCGCAGATTCACGGTGGCGGTCACGAACGTGGTTTTCGTTCCGGCACCTTGGCAACGCACCAAATCGTGGGTATGGGTCGTGCGTTTGAGCTGGCAGGTGAGCACATGGATGAAGACAATCAGCGTATCACGGGGCTGCGAGATCGACTGTGGACTGGTTTGCAGCAGATCCCTGATCTGTTCTTGAACGGGACGCTGGGTCAGCGCGTTCCTCATAATGTGAATATCAGTGTGGACCACATTGAAGGCGAAGCCTTGATGATGGCCCTGACCGATTTGGCTGTCTCCAGTGGTTCGGCCTGTACGTCGGCCAGTCTGGAGCCTTCCTATGTGTTGACAGCCTTGGGACGCAGTGATCAGCTGGCACACAGCTCATTGCGTTTAAGCCTGGGGCGTTTCACCACAGAGCAGGATATTGAGGACACGATTGCAGCCATTGCGCGTGTGGTTGAACAATTGCGGGCCATCTCTCCTTTGTGGAGTGATTCCGGGTCGGAGCAGTTTGCGCAATGATATATAGTGATGCTGTCATGGAGCATTTCTTGCATCCGTGTCATGTGGGTGTCATGAACAGCAGTGATGCTGATGTGGGTACGGGTGAGGCAGGAAGCCATGATACCGGTGCCTTGATACGCATCCAGCTCAAAGTGTCAGAACAAGGCCAGATTCAAAACAGCTGCTTCAAGGCTTATGGCTGTGGCTGTACGATTGCTGCCGCCTCTTTTGCGACACAGTGGCTGCAAGATCGCAGCCTGGAGCAAGCGGCCCAGTTTTCGTCCACGGACGTGCAGCAGGCGCTGTCACTGCCGCCGGTCAAAGTGCACTGCGCTTTGCTGGTCCAGGAGGCCGTTCAGTCTGCGATTGCCTCGGTACAGAACAAAGGTCTTGTTTCTTTGTCTAAGCCTGAAGGCTGAACTTCCGTAGATTTATAGAAAGGAAAAGATAATGTCTATTTCTCTTACTCAGCCCGCCGCAGAACATATCCAGCGTCATTTGCAAAAACGCGGAGGCGGTTTAGGGCTACGTTTGGGTGTACGCCTGACAGGTTGCTCGGGTCTGGCTTACAAGCTGGATTTTGTTGATGAAGCCATTGCAGGCGATCAACTATTTGAAGAGCACGGCGTTAAACTGTTTGTGGATCCAAAAAGCCTGCCGTTCATTGATGGCACGCGTCTGGATTATGGCCGTGACGGCCTCAATGAAGGTTTCAAGTTCATTAATCCAAACGAGAAAGCCTCCTGCGGGTGTGGCGAATCGTTTACCGTGTAGGAACCCATGTCATTACGTTTCGGTTTGGCGGCCAATCAATTGCACCATGATTCGGCAGATGCGGCTTTGTTTCAGTGGTTGCGACGCTCTGCCAGCGGTATACGCGAATTGGAAATTGAGCTCTATACGGTAGGACGTACCTGTAACGCCATCGAGCGTTCAGGCCTGCTGGAAGGCTATGGCGGCCTGGTCCGCTACCCTTATGGTCGGGATGGCGGTTTGATGAAGCTGGTTGCGAGGGTGACACAGAACCCCGACGGTACACCACCTTTTGACGGTGCCATCTACCTGATTGATCCGGTTGATCCTTCATCCATCTTTCCGGAGGCACTGGCGCTCAAGCGTCAATGCATCACGCATGGTCGGCCTTTCATTTCCACCCTGATGGGCGCGATTGAATGGATTGAAGTGGAGCGTGTCAGCCGTGGCCTGTGGCCTGATTCCAGCTGTAAACGCATCTTCGATTTTCCCAACCAGACTCTGGCCATGATTGCGCACGATGCACTCAAGGACAAAATGATCGATTTTGCCGACAAGCATTTCGATCTCTTGTCGCGCTTTGGGCAGCGTGTCGGTACAGGTACAACCAGCCGTTTGCTGAACGAGCTGGCCTGGTCCAAAGGCTGGCCCAAGGACACACCCTGGATTCAGTCTTACCTAAGTGGTCCTTTGGGCGGTGATGCGCAAATTGCTGAGCTGGTGCTGGAGAATCGTTGTCAACGTGTGATCTTTTTTGAGGATCCGCATGTGGCCCGCCAGCATGAAGCGGATATTCAGTTGCTGGAACGCGCCGTGCGTGTGGTGGCAGACAAGGCGTCGTGCTTTGCTTCGCCTGAAGTGGCCCATAAATGGGCGCAGGCGGTGATGCGCTTGCCGGTGGATTGAACACAGCGGATCGCATCGATATGCATGTCAAGTACAGGCGGCAGAGCATAACGAATGCTCTGTGCCGGCAATAAAAAGGACGCCCTGGGGCGTCCTTTTTATTGCAACTGTGGTCCGGATTAATCTTCGCGACGCAGGTGTGGGAACAGAATCACGTCACGAATAGCAGGGCTATCAGTCAGCAACATCACCAGACGGTCGATACCAATACCGCAGCCACCTGTGGGAGGCATGCCGTATTCCAGGGCGCGGATGTAGTCGGCATCGTAGAACATGGCTTCTTCGTCACCGGCGTCCTTGGCTTGAACTTGGGCTTGGAAACGGGCTGCTTGATCTTCAGGGTCGTTCAACTCTGAAAAACCATTGGCAATTTCGCGGCCGGTGATGAACAGCTCAAAGCGTTCGGTAATGCCTTCCTGGGTATCCGATGCACGGGCCAGGGGCGAAACTTCCACGGGGTAGTCCACGATGAAAGTAGGGTGCCAGAGCTTGGATTCGGCTGTTTCTTCAAACAAGGCCAGTTGCAAGGCACCTCGGCCTGCATCACGCAGCGGGGGCGAGTTCACGTCCACTTTCAGGCGCGCCAGTTCGGTACGCAGAAACTGGATATCATCCAGCTGCTCCTGGGTGTAGGACGGCGCGTACTTCATGATGGCGCCCGTAATGGTCAGGCGATCAAATGGCAGGCTCAGGTCCAGCTCACGTTCCTGGTACTGTAAGCTTGCCGTGCCGCGAGCACTGATAGCCGCTTCACGAATCAGGTTTTCAGTGAAGTCCATCAGCCATTGGTAGTCCGTGTAGGCCGCGTAGAACTCCATCATGGTGAATTCTGGGTTGTGACGCGGGCTGACGCCTTCGTTACGGAAGTTGCGGTTGATCTCGAAGACGCGCTCGAAACCACCCACGACCAGACGCTTCAGGTACAGCTCGGGAGCAATGCGCAGGTACATTTCCATGTCCAGCGCATTGTGGTGTGTGACGAAGGGCTTGGCCGATGCGCCACCCGGAATAGGGTGCAGCATGGGAGTTTCCACTTCCAGGAAATCGGCCTGGGCCATGTGCTGGCGCAGGCTGCTCATGACCTTGCTGCGTGCCAGGAAAGTCTGGCGGGTGTCTTCACCCATGATCAGGTCGACATAGCGCTGGCGGTACTTCAGTTCCTGGTCAGCCAGACCATGAAATTTGTCAGGCAGGGGACGCAAGGACTTGGTCAGCAGGCGCACGCTGCTGGCGTGTACGGACAGCTCACCCTTATTGGTTTTGAAAACGGTGCCTTCCACGGCCAGAATGTCGCCGATGTCCCAGCCCTTGAATTCCGCATAGCTCTCTTCGCCCAGTGCGGCTTTGTCCAGGTAGATCTGGATGCGGCCGGAGGTGTCTTGCAGTGTGGCAAAACTGGCTTTACCCATGACGCGTTTGAGCATCATGCGGCCCGCCACTTTCACGGTTTTGGCGATGGCAGCCAAGGCGTCCTTGTCCTGCTCGCCGTACTGGCTGTGCAGTTCGGCAGCGTGGGCATCGGGGCGGAAATCGTTGGGGTAGGCGATGCCCTGTTCACGCAGGCGATCCAGTTTGGAACGACGCTCGGCGATCAGGCGGTTTTCGTCTACGACGGGTGCGGAAGTGTCTAGCGGTTCAGTCATTGTGTCAGTACTTATTCGTAGTGGCGGATGTCATCCAGGATGTGCTGGCCAAAAGCGGGGCTATCGAGGTGGCGTAAAATTCGCTCGGCCGTCTCGTCCGGGCTGCTTAACTGACCTTGCTGATGCAGGTCGATAAAGCGGTTCAGATTCGGGAACTGGTCTCGGGACTGGTTACGGATATGGCCTTGCATATCGGTATCCACCACACCAGGGGCCAGGGAGCAAACCGCCAGCTCGGGGTTTTCCAGCTTTAGGGTCTGGGTATAGAAATCCAGCGCTGCTTTACTGGAGCCATACACCGCCCAGCCCGATACGGGCTTGCGGCCTGCACCCGAGGAGATATTGAGTACCTGTCGCTGGGCATCCTGGGGGGCGCCTTGTAAAAAGGCGGCGGTCAGGCTCATGACACTGGCGACATTCAATTGCAGCGCCTGTGTAATGGCCTGGGCATCGAGCAGGTGGCTGGCCTGCCCAACGGGATCAACCGTGCCGGCATTATTAATGAGCACGTAGCGTTGAGCCTGTGTCTGGCTAAGCAAGGCTTGCAGGGCCTTGGCAGCCTGTTGTACGCCTTCCACGCTGGCCAGGTCTACTTGCAGATGCTGGTGAACCCCTTGGGGCGCATTCAGTTGCAGTTCACTGCGGGCCAGAGTGATCAACTGATGGCCCGCGGCCAGTGCCTGACGGGCCAGAGACAAGCCCAGACCTCGTGAAGCACCACTTAGAACAGTCAGCGTGGAAGTGGGCATATTAAATACCTTGTTTCAGGCTGGCCTGAATAAAGGGGTCCAGATCGCCATCCAGCACTTTTTGGGTGTTGGACATTTCCAGGTTGGTACGCAAATCCTTGATGCGGCTTTGGTCCAGCACGTAGGAACGGATCTGATGGCCCCAACCCACATCGCTCTTGGAGTCTTCCAGCTTCTGCTGCTCGGCCATGCGGTTACGCATTTCCAGCTCGTACAGACGCGATTTCAGCATTTGCATGGCTTCGGCACGGTTACGGTGCTGCGAGCGGTCGTTCTGACACTGCACCACAATACCGGTGGGCTCGTGGGTAAGACGAACGGCCGAGTCGGTTTTGTTAATGTGCTGACCACCGGCGCCACTGGCGCGGTACGTATCGACACGCAAGTCAGCCGGATTGATCTCGATCTCGAAGGAGTCATCGATCTCCGGGTAGACGAACACGCTGGTGAACGAGGTATGGCGGCCGTTGGAGGAGTCAAAGGGGCTTTTGCGAACCAGTCGGTGCACGCCGGTTTCAGTACGCAGGAAACCGTAGGCGTAATCGCCTTCAATCTTGATGGAGGCCGATTTGATACCGGCGACGTCCCCGTCGGATTGTTCCAGAATTTCTGCTTTGAAGCCTTTGTGCTCGGCATAGCGCACATACATGCGCAGCAGCATGGAGGCCCAATCCTGGGCCTCGGTACCACCTGCACCGGCCTGAATATCCATAAAGCAATTCAGGGGATCGGCCGGGTTGGAGAACATGCGGCGAAATTCCAGCTCTTCGATGCGGCTGGCCATGGAGGCACAATCTTCTTCGATAGCGGCGATGGTGGCATCGTCCTCGTCCATGGCGGCCAGCTCGAACAGGTCCTGCGAATCCTTCAAGCCCGTGTGCAAGGCGTCCAGCACGTGCACCACGTTCTCCAGACTTTTCTTTTCGCGGCCCAGATCCTGAGCGTGTTGAGGCTTGTCCCAGACGTTGGGATCTTCCAGTTCAGCATTGACTACGTGTAAACGATGCGCTTTGTCATCGTAGTCAAAGATACCTCCGTAAGGCATTTTCCCGCTCCGAATAATCGGCAAGGCGGGCTTCCAGTTGATTAAGTCGTTCCGATTCCATGATTCAGCGGCTTTCCTATGTTTGAGGTGCCATCCGCACCAGCCAGTAAGGCGATGCGCGGCAAACTTCCGATTTTACCCTTATCGGAGGTCTATGGCACGCATTGGCCGATCAGGAGCCGGACATTGTGCAGGCTTGTGCGCGGTAGGCGGACGCAGAACGGTAAACAGACGAGCTGGACGCGGCTGAAAGGGAGAGGGCAGGCTCCTCGGATGGCGCTTTATCCAGGCTGAAATGGGCCACCACTTGGGCGAGCAAAGTGGTCTGTTCCAGTTGCTCCTGGGCTGTATGGGCGCTGTGTTCGACTAGTTGGCGGTTGGATTGGCCTTGCTGGTCCAGGCGTGTCATTACTTGGTTTACGTACTCGATATGCGTTGCCTGATCCTGGGAGGCCAGGGCAATGTCGGCCACAATGCCGCGCATCTCATTGACCTTGTGTTGTGTGTTGGTCATGACCTGCGCCATGCTGCGGGCCGCGGCTGAACTTTGTTCTGTTTGTTCCACCGAGCTGGAGATCAGCGTGGCGATTTGGTGCAGGGCGTCGGTGGAGCGCAAGGCCAGATTACGCACCTCGGCAGCGACCACGGCAAAGCCATGGCCATGCACCCCGGCACGGGCTGCTTCCACCGCCGCATTTAAGGCCAGAATATTAGTCTGGAAGGAAATGCTGCGGATCAACTTAGTGATCTCGCTCATTTTGTGCGAGCTGTCGGCAATGGCATTGATGGTGTCGAGCAAGCGGTGTGCAGCCTGATTCCCTTGGGTAACCTGGCTGGAGGTGTCCTGGGCCAAATGATCTGCTGTTTGGGCTTGCTGGGCATTCTGGCGCACTGTATCAGCCAGTTGAGTCATGGCCTTGACGGTCTGGTTCAGTTCAGTGGACTGGTCCAGAATCTGCTCGCTCAAGTTCTGGCTACCCAGCACAATCGCATGCGAGCCATCCCGAATTAAGCTGGTTTGTTCACGGATTTGATGCACTACGGTTTGTACACCCTGGCCGATGCCGTTCAGCGCCGTCAATAAAGTGCCAAACTCATCGTGACGGCGTACCGTCAATTGAGCGTTGAGCTTGCCTTGAGCCAATTCTTTGGCAAGATTTGCTCCTTGGTCCAGCGGCTGTTTAATAGAACGATACAGCAAGCGCAAAGCTAACGTGCTCGTGATGAAGAATAAGACTAGCGCCGCCACGGCCAGTCCGAAGGCGCGGTCACTGCTGCGGCCAGCCTGTTCCAGGGAATTGTCCAGGCGTTGGCTGAACTGATGCTCGAACTGATCCAGGGTATTCGTGATTTGGGTGGAGGCTTGAAGGTATTGCTGACTGAACACCAGCACTTTGGCCATCAAGGCATTGGGTAGGGCGATGCTGATTGCACCTGTACCATCTTCAAACTGGCCGCTGGCAGTTTGAATGGCTTCAAGCTGAACGTGGCTCAGCTCCAGTGTTTGTTCGTAAGCCGAGCGCAAGAGTGCGAGCTCGGACGGCTCTAGCTCTAATTCGTCAAAGCGTTCCAGCATGGTTTTCGCCACGCCGTCTTGATCGGGCTGGGCGCCCGTGAAGATGGCCAGCAAATGGCGGAAATTATCTTGAAATTCGACTTGCTCGCTGGACACAAAGGCGATGGTCTGGCGGCTGATTGATTCGCTGATGCGTTTGAAATCTTTGCTAAGCGCGGTCGTCTGGTGGCGCTGGGCCTCCAGATGTTTGCGTTGCTCGATATTGCGGCTTAGATGCTGCAAGGCGAGCAGCATCAAGATCATAAACAGGCTAAGAACGGCAAAGTAAGCGATAAAGCCTGTTTTGAGCGTAAGTAATTTCTTCAAGGCGACTCCCACAAAGTGTGGAGTGCGCCTGAGCAATTATCTCTTTTGTCGCACCCCCGTCATGCGCAGTTATCTTTGCATCTAATTGTGACAGGGGTGTGGCGGTGTCTGCTTAACGGCGATAAGGCGTACGGCGAGGAGCAGCAGGGCCACCAACACGCTTAGGCAAGTGACGGAAAATAATGCGACCCTTGCTCAAGTCGTAGGGCGACATCTCAAGGGTGACACTATCGCCAGCCAGAATGCGGATATGGTGCTTGCGCATTTTACCGCCGGTATAAGCGATAACGGCGTGACCATTCTCCAGGGTGACACGAAAGCGCGAGTCAGGCAGGATTTCGGTGACGGAGCCTTGCATTTCAAGTAACTCTTCTTTGGCCATATAACGGGATTCCTTTAAAAATAATAACTCCCGTCAGGCCCAAAGGGGCGGGACAGGAGGGCATAGCCGCAAGGGAAGACCGACGAGCCGCATGCGCGGCATCATGAGTCCAGCTTGCACTAGGCCCGTAAAAATCGAGATGAAACTGTGCTAGTCAGGAGCGTATCGTTCCAGACGGGGCTGGGTTGATCTAATTGGAAACACGTTCGCTGTTCAAGCTTGGTTAAAACGGGGTCGCCCACATATCGCGTCTGTCCGTTTGAAACAAAGGCAACAAGACCGATAACTGTCGAGAGTGTAGACCCACACAGTGGCAGCTGGGAGTAACCCATGCCGTCAACGGGTGTCGTAGTGGTGCCAAGTAGCGCACTTGGGGTGCTTGATCGGGTCAAGCTTTATGCCCAAAAGTGGGTGTGTTTCAAGGTCGTTTTACCCTTGATAGCTGCATCTGGCTGTTTGACGGTCAGACGAGCGTGGATGGGATGGGCTAAAAAAGATCAGCGCCATGACGTGACAATTCCATGATTATAAATAATATTTATGGATTGGTCAAAGATTGACCAGTTCAAGCATGCACAAACAGCGAAGTTAGGCCGTAGAGGGGAGTGGGGTTCTGCCTATATACTAGGTCCAATCGTAACGGCGCAGTGTTGACCTGATGAAGGATCACATGCGCCGTTTCCGTTTTTTAGGACAGGCTTGTGAACACTCAGAAACTGACCCCCGGCACGACCGCCTTGCTGGTTTTACCCACTATTTTGTGGGCTAGCAATGCCATTGTAGGACGCTTGATTCATGATCAGGTTCCCCCCATTACCCTGAATTTTTTCCGTTGGCTGGTGGCCTTCACGATTTTGCTGTTTGTCGGGCGTCAGGTCCTGCGACGTGGCAGCAATCTGTGGACCAACTGGAAGCGGTACTCGATTCTGGGCTTGTTAGGCATCGGTATCTATAACGCCTTGCAGTACTTGGCTCTGCAAAGCTCTTCTCCTATTAATGTGACGTTGGTCAATGCCAGCCTGCCGTTCTGGATGCTGGTGATCGGGCGTATGTTCTTTAAGGCCAAGGTCAATGGGCGGCAGCTGATTGGCGGCCTGATGTCCTTGCTGGGTGTCGTGCTGGTGCTGACACGAGCGGACTGGAATGAGTTATTGGCATTTAGCTTTGTGCCCGGCGATGTTTACATGGTGATCGCGACTATTGCCTGGGCCGTGTACAGCTGGATGCTCAGCACGCGCCGCCATGAAGGAGCAATCGCTGAAACCTGGGCGACAGTCGTCATGGCGCAGGTCTTTTTCGGCCTGATCTGGTCAGGCGCTTTTGCGGCGATGGAATGGCAGTTCACCGACTGGCATATCGACTGGAGCTGGGGCTTGGTGCTGGCCATTTTGTACGTGGGTACGGGCCCGGCTTTGGTGGCCTTGCGCTGCTGGGGCGTTGCTGTCCAACGGGTGGGGGCGGCAACAGCGGGTTTCTTTGTGAACCTGATGCCTGTATTCGCCGCGTTGATGTCGGTCTTTATTCTGGGTGACACCCCCAAGCCTTACCACGCAGCGGCTTTCCTGCTGATTGTGGGTGGGATTTACGTATCGTCTCGTAAAAACTGAGGGTTGGCGCCGGCTTGGCCCTTGCCCCGTTGTCTTCCAGTTCGCTGGATACCAGAAGGGGTGCTCGATAGAGCGCCCCTTCTGGTAGGCGGGCTAGTGGTCAAGCCCTGGTGCGTGGCAGCTGATTATTGCTTGCCATCGCCCATACGACGGAAGATAGTCGCGACCAAAGGGCCGGAAATATTGTGCCAGACGCTGAAAATTGCGCTGGGCACAGCGGACAGAGGTGAGAAGTGAGCGCTGGCCAGCGCCACGCCCAGGCCGGAGTTCTGCATGCCTACTTCAATGGACAAGGTTTTGCGCTGTGCCAGGGGCATACCGCTCAAGCGTGCCAGCACATAGCCCAGGATGTAGCCCAACGTATTGTGCAAAACCACGACGGAGAACACCAGCAAACCGCTGGTCGCAATCTTGGCCTGATTGCCGGCGACAACGGCAGCCACAATGGCGACGATGGCGACAACGGACACCAGAGGCAGGGCAGCCACACCGGCTTTGACTTTTTCTCCCAGCAGGGATTGCACAATAATGCCCAAGGCAATAGGCAAAATCACTACCTGAACAATGGACCAGAACATGGCCGAGGCACTGACTTCCAGCCACTGGCTGGCCAGAAAGTAAATCAGGGCTGGAGTGACGATGGGGGCCAGCAAGGTAGTGACCGAAGTAATGGCAACCGACAGGGCCAAGTCGCCACGGGCCAGAAATGTCATGACATTGGACGAGGTGCCGCCGGGGCAACAACCGACCAGAATCACACCAATCGCCAGCTCGGGAGGCAGGGAAAAGGCGTAGGTTAAAAACCACGCCAGGCTGGGCATAATAACGAACTGTCCCAGCACGCCGATGGCCACACGGCCAGGGCGTACAAACACTTCGGCAAAGTCCTGGCGCGACAAAGTCAGCCCCATACCGAACATGATGATGCCCAGCAGTGGAACAATATAGGCACCTAACCAGCGGTAGTGGTCGGGGAAGTAAAAGGCCAGAATGGCAAACAGTAGAACCCAGATGGCAAAGGTATTGCCAACAAAACGGCTCAGGCGGGCGATAGCCTGCATGATGAAATATCCTTCAAGGAGCACGGCAGGCCGGTAGGCCCGCACGGTGCGGATTAGTCTGTTACGGGGAGCAGCATGTGGCGGGCCGGGTGTAGGGGCCGTCAATCGCAGACCTGCTTAAGGGCTGGCGACACGGACTTCCGGTGGGATGGGATAAAGCGCTGGCAACACGGGGCCGTACGAGGTGATCTGGGTAAGGTCAGGGGTACGGGCAGGTGTGAGCGGAACGGGCAACATGGCAGACCATGTTTTTTTATCCTGGAAGGCCGAGCTCGGGCGTATTGTAGACCTTGGCCTTAGCGGTATTTTGATTAGTTGCCTTGCAAGTGTGTGTATTAGGAGATCGTAGGTGAACACAGCGGGATCACGTCTGGGGGCTTATGTCTGTTTGGCTCTGTCCATGACTTTGGTGGGAAGTTATATCGCCTTGACGCGGCCTTTGGTCGCTGCCTTGCCCGTGTTTTTATTGGCCTGGCTGCGTTTTGGGATCGGTGGAATTGCCATGTTGCGCTGGCTGCGCAAACCGGCCAGCGAGCCTGTGCTGGATGGACGTACCCGTGGCCTGATCTTTCTGGAGTCCTTTCTGGGTAATTTCATGTTCACCTTGTGCATGGTGACAGGCATCAGCCTGACCAGCGCGGTATCTGCAGGGGTGATTTTATCTGCCATTCCCGGCATGGTGGCTTTGTTCAGCTGGTATTTCCTGAAAGAGAGCATAGGCCCACGCACCTGGGCATCGTTAGCCTTAGGAGTAGGTGGCATCGCTTTGCTGGCGTTGGTACAGGCAGATGATCACGGTGTGGAGCCATTGGACCCGGCTAAAATCTGGCTGGGCAATGCGCTGATTTTTTGTGCAGTCTTGTGCGAGTCAGCCTACGCCGTCATCGGTAAGCGTTTGACTGCTGTGCTTAGCCCCAAGCGCATCAGCGCGATTATCAATCTGTGCAGTTTGGTTTTAATTACCCCCTTGGGCTTATATGCCGCCTGGGGTTTTGATTTCACGGCACCGACAGGCTGGGTCTGGCCTTTGCTGGTTTTTTACTCACTGGCGGCCAGTGTCTGGACGGTATGGCTGTGGATGACGGGCGTGCGTTTTGTACCAGCTTCGCAGGCGGCTGTCTTTATGGTCTTGATGCCCTTGGGTACGGCGGCGGTGGGTGTGTTGGTGCTGGGAGAAAGCTTTACCACCGTGCATGTCGGCGCCTTTATCCTGGCTTTGGCAGGTCTGGTATTGGCGACCTTGCCTGGCCGGTCTGCCGCTAAATTGCTCTGACTTCTCATCAATAACCCCGCTTTCTTAAATCGCCCCGCAAATTTTGGAGAGATCTCCTGTTTTTGCGGGGCTGTTTATATCAAGGCAGGTTTTTTAGCGACGGATGGCTTGATTTAGCTTTGT
This sequence comes from Alcaligenes sp., assembly GCA_052109075.1. Taxonomy (GTDB): domain Bacteria; phylum Pseudomonadota; class Gammaproteobacteria; order Burkholderiales; family Burkholderiaceae_B; genus Alcaligenes. The sequence goes on from JBQEAN010000006.1 coordinate 65,586, forward strand.
TCTTGGGCAAACTCAATAATGAATTGCACACTGACATTGCCATTCCATTCGTTCTGATCCAGACGGTAGGCGGCTTCGATGTTTTCAGGCAGCAAGGTGTCGCGGTTGAACCAGATTGCATCAAAATATTCGCCGTTTCGTTCCAGGCTTAATTTCAGATGTTTGTTCTTGAGCAGACGTTGCTGGCGCACGAAGAAGTTGTCGCGGAAAACCGGGGCTGGGAAGCCCGCTCCCCAGACTTGCTTTTGCAATAGTCCGGCCACCGTAATGTTGATGTGCTCGGGCTCCAGCGAGCCGTCGGTTTCAATGATGGGATCAAAGTGATAGCGGCCAGTCAGCTCTTGCACGGCCTCTTCAAAAGCCTGCACAAAGACTTCGTAATTGTCTTCTTCAATCGTCAGGCCTGCCGCCATGGCATGGCCACCGAATTTCAGAATCAGACCAGGATAGCGTTTGGACACCAAGTCCAGCGCATCGCGCAGGTGCACATCGGGAATCGAGCGGCCAGAGCCTTTGATTTCGCCTTCATCGCCCTGGGCAAATGCAAGGGTAGGGCGCCAGTATTTTTCTTTCAGGCGGGAGGCCACCAGACCGACCACGCCCTGATGCCATTCGGGGTGATACACGCAAACGGTGGCGCTGGTGTCCGGTTCGGCCAGCTCGGCGGCGCGCAAGGCTTCTTCACGCATGGATTGCTCAATCGAGCGGCGATCCTGGTTCATGTCTTCCAGTTCACTGGCCAGACTAGCGGCCTCGTCCTCGTCGTCTGTGATCAGGCAGCGTATGCCCAAAGCCATGTCGGCCAGCCGACCTGCGGCGTTGATGCGTGGGCCCAAGGCAAAACCCAGGTCAAACGCGCTGGCTTGGCGTGGATCACGGCCAGCCACCTGGAACAAGGCACGTAGCCCTGCCTGCATCTGGCCTTTGCGCATGCGCTCCAGCCCTTGGGTGACGATCAGGCGGTTATTGGCATCCAGGCTGACGACGTCGGCCACGGTGCCCAGGGCCACCAGATCAGCCAATTCATTCAGGCGGGGGCCCGCATTGGCCTCGTACACGCCGCGCTGTCGCAGCTCTGCCCGCAAAGCCAGCATCAGGTAGAAAATAACGCCTACGCCAGCCAGATTCTTGGAAGGGAATTCGCAGCCGGGCTGATTGGGATTCACAATCGCCAGGGCTTCAGGTAATTCGTCACCGGGCAAGTGGTGATCGGTCACCAGAACCTGCATGCCAGCCATGTGAGCAGCTTCCACACCATCAATACTGGCGATGCCGTTATCCACGGTAATCAGCAGGTCAGGCTTGCCAGAGGGATGTTGTTCGGCCAGCTCCACCACGGCGGGCGACAGGCCATAGCCCGTTTCAAATCGGTTCGGGACCAGAAAGTCCACCACCGCGCCCATGCTGCGCAGCGCCCGTAGGCCCACGGCGCAGGCGGTTGCGCCGTCGCAGTCGTAGTCGGCAATGATCAGCATGCGATCACGGCGGGCGATGGCGTCTGCTAGCAGCACAGCCGCTTCTCGCGCTTGAGTCAGCAGACTGGGCGGAATCATATTGCGCCAGGCCGGATCGATCTGCGCAATGTCAGTCACGCCACGCGAGGCCAGCAGGCGGGCCATTAAATCGTGAATTCCGGCCTGTTTCAGGTTCTGGCTCGCGGTTTCTTGTTCGGGACGGTTTTTCAGGATAGGGGTGACCACCACTGACTCCAGTTAGAGGTTTGTGTGAGCAGGGACAAAGGCCAGATGCGGCGCGGGAAGGGACCGACTTGAGCGTAGCGGTCCAGTCCTGTCAGCACCAGTTCCGGCATAGGTCCTGCGGCCAGGGGGGCGAGTACCGTGCGATCCAGCTCGGCCAGCTGTTGCAGCCAAAGTCCCCAGTCTTGTCGTATCAGGCTGTCTTGCAAATCATCGATAATGCGCAGCTCGGCAGGCTCTGGACCCAACTGATTACAGGAGGCCCCGCCAAACAGCCACAAGCTGTTTACATTGGGCAGGCCTGCCTGTTGGCGCTCCTGATTGTCGGGCAGCGCAAAGCTCAGCATTTGGAACTCGTTAATCAAACGACGCCAGGGCCGTGTTTGCACATCTTGCGTCCACCAATTATTCAAATTGCTTTGGCTGACCAGCTCGGTAGAGGCCGCTTGCATCGTAAAATCAGCCGGTGGCGTGATGCGCCACCGTTCAGGGCTGAGGTACTCAAATTGAAAGCCGGTGTCGTCCAGGTAGGGCCGAATGGCATCCAGTAAGCGGCGGCTGTAGGATTCGGACAAGGCCAGCTGCTCGCTCGGTAAAAGCATGGCCCCCTCACGCGAGGGTGCAATGTGAACCAGCTCCGCCAGCCAGACGGGTTCATCCACTGCGACCGACTGGATTTGTTTCAACTGGCGTAGCCTCAAAGGGGCCAGACCTGCGCTAAGATGCTGGGCTTGGTGCGCCGTAAAGCCATGG
>JBQEAN010000006.1:68135-78235 GCA_052109075.1 Alcaligenes sp.
CAAAGGGGCCAGACCTGCGCTAAGATGCTGGGCTTGGTGCGCCGTAAAGCCATGGGCGTGCAAAAGCCAGGATTGTGCTGGTGTGCACAGATCCACGGCCGGGTCGCGTACCGACAGCGTGCCTTTGCCCTGAGCCAGCAAGTGGATCAAGTTGGGGGCCGTCTGGGCCAAGTGTTTAATGAGTTCGCGCGCGATGGCCGGTTCCGGCAGCGCACCGTTGATTACGATCTGCATGACAGCGATTGTAGTGTTTTCTTTGAGGCGATAGCAGCTCGCATGGGATACGAATTTTGGATAGGGGCGCGGTATGCCGGTCTGGCCCGAGGCCGTAAACGGCGTGGGGGACGAAAAGACCGTTTCGTTTCCTTTATTGCTGGCAGCTCGATGGCAGGGATTGCCCTGGGGGTCGCCGCGCTGATTGTGGTGCTGTCCGTCATGAACGGTTTTCAGACCCAGGTGCGGGATCGTATGTTGTCGGTTTTGCCGCATATCGAGTTGATTGTGCGCAACTCAGACCATCAGCAGGTGCTGAATGACTGGCAAGCGCTGGCCCAAAAAGCCCAGACCAATCCGGCCGTTGTGGGCTCAGCCCCCTATGTGGCAGGGCAGGGCATGCTGGTGCGTAGCAATCAGTTGATGGGTGTACAGGTGCGCGGTATTGAGCCTGACCACGAAACCAAAGTGTCCGAGCTGGCCCAGCAGATGGTTATGGGTCGACTGGAAAACCTGCGTCCCGGCACCTTTGGTATCGTGCTGGGCGAGCAGTTGGCTAACCAACTGCGTGTCAGTACCGGCGATACCGTGATGTTGATGGCTCCCCAAGGCTCTATCTCGCCAGCCGGTTTTTCACCCCGTATGCGTCAGTTCACGGTAACCGGTGTGTTTTCCTCCGGCTATTACGAGTATGACGCCAGCCTAGCCTTCGTCAATGTGGAAGATGCCGCCAAAGTGTTCCGTGATAGCGGCAATAGTGGCGTGCGTCTGCGTATCAAAGATATGCAGCAGGCCCCGATGATTGCGCAGGAACTGGCCAATAAAATGCCGCGTACTGTCATGGTGTCGGACTGGACGGCTAATAACCGCACCTGGTTTGCCGCCGTGCAAACTGAAAAACGCATGATGTTCCTGATTCTGGCGTTGATTGTGGCCGTAGCCGCGTTCAACCTGCTGTCCTCCTTGGTGATGGCGGTGAAAGACAAGCAATCAGACATTGCGATTTTACGCACCATTGGTGCCACCCCCAGTGAGATTGCCCGCATTTTTCTGGTGCAAGGCTCTTTGATTGGTGTGGTGGGGACGTTGTTGGGCGTAGGTTTAGGTACCTTGATTGCCTACAATATCGACATCATCGTGCCCTTTATTGAAAACTTGATGGGCCGTAAATTCCTGCCCCAGCAGATTTACTTCATCAGCGATTTACCTTCCAATCCGCAGGTCTACGACATTGTGTTGATTGCCATCGTCTCTCTGGTTCTGTCCTTCCTGGCCACGCTGTATCCAAGCTGGCGTGCTTCCAAGCTTCAACCCGCACAGGTGTTGCGTCATGACTGATCTTATCGCTCCCACTGTGTTGCGTGCGCGCGATGTCAGCGTGCATTACGAGGAAGGCGGCAACGCTATTCAGGTATTGTCCGGGGTCAATCTGGAAGTGTGCCGTGGCGAGATGGTGGCCATTATTGGTGCATCCGGTTCGGGTAAAAGCACCTTGCTGCATGCCCTGGGGCTGCTGGATAAGCCCAATACCGGCAGCATCGAGGTCAATGGCACACAGACCGAGAGCCTGAACGAAGGCGAACGTAGTCAGCTACGTAATAAGGTACTGGGCTTTGTGTACCAGTTCCATCATTTGCTGGCCGAGTTTGATGCGTTGGATAATGTGGCCATGCCCTTGATCGTGCGCCGGATGAAACGCAAAGATGCGCGTGAGCAAGCCCAGCAGATTCTGGAGCAAGTGGGCTTGTCGCAGCGTGTGCATCACTATCCGGGGCAGTTGTCCGGTGGTGAGCGCCAGCGTGTTGCCTTGGCGCGTGCCTTGGTAACCCGACCCGCTTGCGTACTGGCAGACGAACCTACCGGTAATTTGGACCGCTACACCGCAGAAGGTATGTTCGAACTGCTGAGCCGGGTGAATGAAGAGTTCGGCACGGCCTTTGTCATCGTCACCCATGACCAGGCTTTAGCCTCCTTGGCTCATCGCCAATTAGTCATGGATAAGGGTTTTCTGACTCAGGAAATCAAGACCGACCGCCGGTCTTAATCGCCAGCAGGGGCGCGGTCCTTAGTATCGCGTCTATCCACTTGCAGGGCTGGCCTGGTCCTTGTGGGGAGTCTCGCTATGCTTATCGATACGCACTGTCACCTGGATGCCCCCGAGTTTGCTCAAGATCGTGAGCAGGTCATTGAACGCGCCCGTCTAGCAGGGTTGCGTTCGATTGTGGTCCCCTCTGTAGGCGTATTCGACTTTCAAGCAGCCCGAGAGACAGCGCTGGCGGCCTCTGGGGGTGTTTATGCATTGGGTATTCACCCCTTATTCACTCCCCAAGCAGGTGCCGAAGATTTAGAGGCTCTGGAGCAAGAAATCCAGCGTCGTCTGGATGATCCGCACTTTGTCGCTTTAGGCGAAATCGGCCTGGACTATTTCGTCCCTGAATTAAAAACAGAGGCCGCTAGCCGTCATCAGGAATGGCTGTATGAAGCCCAATTGGCGTTGGCGCAGCGCTATGGCTTGCCCGTGCTCTTGCATGTGCGCCGTTCCCAAGATCGGGTGCTGAAGTATCTGCGGCGGTTTCCTGGTGTGGGTGGAATTGCCCATGCTTTTAATGGCAGCGAGCAGCAGGCACAGATGTTTGTGCGACAGGGCTGTGCGCTGGGTTTTGGCGGGGCCATGACCTTTGCTCGCGCCAAACAGATTCGTCGTCTGGCGCAGGACATGAGTCTGGACGATATTGTGCTGGAGACGGATGCACCGGATTTGGCCCCGTCCTGGCTGGTGGAGCCGGGGACCCCGTTGGCGTCGGTTCGCAATGAACCGGCTGAAGTAAAAGGGATTGCGGGAAGTTTGGCTCAATTGCGCGGTATGGACGTGGCGGCTGTCATTGCCCGGACCGGCGCAACAGCCCGGCGGGTCTTGCCTAGATTGGATGCGTTTTTGTCCGGTCAGGGGCACTAAGTTCATCGCTGCTATCGTCTTTGAGCCTTGTTTTTACCCTTTCAGTGACCGGAGCGTCTTTCCCCTTAGGGATGAGCCGAGGTGGGCAAAATCAACCTGAACTAGCTAGCTGACACTGCCTGAACCTCTACGCTAGAGATTTGCGTGGAGGTCACGATGACAGGGCAGAGCTCATGATAGGACGCGCCTGTTTGGCCGCCTTTGTGGCTGCAGCCACCTTTACTCATTTCCTGGCACCGTCTTATCTAAACCTGCCTGCCTGGGTTTGGCTGGTGGCCATTTTGCTGGCCTTGCTGCTGGCTCTTCGTTTCCCACTGGGCTATGTGCTGGTCTTTGCGTGCTTAGGATCAAGCTACAGTGTCTGGCATATACAGGACAGATTGAACCAAGCTGTGCCTGCTGCTGATATCAATAAAGTCAGCCGTGTAGAGCTGGAAATCCAGTCTCTGGTGCAAATGGGGCCCGCCTACAGGCAGTTTCAAGCACGAGTCCTTAGCGCCCAGCCGCCCGGCTTGCCCGAGCAGATTCAGGTGCGCTGGAACGCTACCCAACGCTATTCCCTGTACCGCGAACCTGTTGTCCAAGACTTTCCGGAACTGATGCCCGGCCAGCGCTGGCGTATGTCTTTATTAGTCCGGCCACCTCGAGGAGCACGGAACCCACACGGCTTTGATGCTGAACGGCATGCCATCACTCAGGGCTGGCGGGCAGTGGGCAGTGTGCGGGGGCAGCCCCAACAGATGGAGTTCGACCCAGCTCATTCCTGGGCCACTTGGACCGAGCGCCTGCGTCACTCTTTGCGAACAGCCTTGATGCCTTATGTGCAAGAGCGGCGCTGGGGAGGGGTGATGCTGGCGTTGTCCTTGGGCGATCAAGCCAGCATTGCTGCGCCGGACTGGGTGACTTTTAACCGTAGCGGCTTGACGCATCTGGTGTCTATCAGCGGTACTCATGTTACGTTTCTGGCGGTCTTGCTAGCCGGTTTAGTGTCCTGGTGCTGGCGGCGTATTCGTTGGCGACGCTGGGCATTGGCCGAGCAGATTCCCGCTCAAATTGCGGCTACTTGGGTCGGCATTGCAGGGGCGGGGGCGTATTGTGTCATTGCCGGTTGGGGCGTTCCCGCCCAACGTACTTTTTTGATGCTACTGGTGCTGGGCCTGTGTCGCATTCGTGGTTTGCATTTGGGCGTTAGCCGGATTTTATTGATCGCGGCGTTGGTTGTGGTCTTGCACGATCCCTGGGCGGGGCTGACAACGGGTTTTTATCTCTCCTTTGCCGCCGTGTCCGTCTTGTTTGCTTTTGCTCATTTGATGGGACAAGTACCGTCGGCAGGTTCTATGTGGCAGCGCTGGGGGCGACGAATTTGGTTTGCGACTCAGCTGCAAGTGTTGATTACCTTGGCTTTGCTGCCCGCCTTGGCCCCGCTATTTCACGAGATATCCCTGGCTTCTTTACCAGCCAATGCCTACGCCATCACTTTGATCGGCTCTGTGGTTACGCCATTGGTACTGGTTCTGTTGATTCTGGCGGCAATACAAGCCCCGCCAGAATGGTGTGAGCGTGTGGCCCAGGTCGCCCATGCGGTTCTGGATTTGACGATGCAGCCCACTGTCTGGCTGGCAGAGCGCAGTTTAGCCAGCGTGCCTGTGCCTGCGCAGCATTGGGCTTGGACCGTGCTGGCGTTGCTGGGTGTGTTACTGATGCTTTTGCCAAAAGGCTTTGTGTCCCGCTTAAGCGGCTTGTCACTTCTGATACCTGCACTAGCGCTGCGTCCTCCTTTATTGCAGGAAGGGGACTGGGATTTGTTCGCCCTGGATATCGGGCAGGGTAGCGCAGTGGTACTACGCACCCGCAGTCAGGTGCTCTTGTTTGACGTAGGAAACCGCTATGGCCCCGATTCGGATGAAGGCAAGCGCAGCCTTGTACCCTGGCTGAAAGCCAAAGGAATAGGCCATGTAGATACCTTGGTGCTATCCCATGCCGATATGGATCATGTGGGCGGCACTCGCAGTGTGTTGCAGGCCGTCCCCATTAGTCGCTCGTACAGCAGTTTTGATCTGGATGCGCACTTAAACCGCGAAGAACGTCTACTGGGAGTCACGTCTGGCTCCACGGTTCGCCCTGAGCAGGCTTTGCGCTGCCAGCATGACGTGAGCTGGGAGGTGGACGGCGTGCATTTTCGTTTCTGGTGGCCGCCCGCAGACGAGGCCAGCTTTAAAACCGCCTATGGCAGCGAGGAAGATAAAAACGCCATCAGCTGTGTGCTGGAGGTTCAAGGCGCGCGGCACAGTGCTTTACTTCTGGGCGATGCGGGGGTGGCCCAGGAGCAGGCCATGATGGCGGCAGGCCTGGGGGCCGTCGATGTCGTTGTGGTTGGGCATCATGGCTCCCGGACTTCCTCGGGGGCTCATTTCGTCAAACACCTGCAGGCCGGGTTGGCGATTGCGCAGTTAGGCTGGTGGAACCGCTTTGGCCACCCACATGCTGTCGTACAGGCACGTTGGGAGCGCTCCGGTGCTTTGTTTCTGCGCACGGACCAATGGGGCGCGTTGACTGTCGAGTCGCGTTCTTCGGCTCTGTATTACTTTGGCGAGCGGGACCGATACGCCCGTTATTGGCAGTCGCCAGCGCCACCCTGACAGCAGGACAGAAACGGCACAGTAAAGCCCCTCGGCTGGGCTACAATGGTCCTTTATTTGTCAAATTCTGGTCTGAGCGTTCATGACAACTGATCTTCAGGAGCCGCGCCTTAATTGGGTGATGTGTGCCAGTGCCTCAGGCACGCACCGCATGGCGTACTGGGAGTGGGGCGATCCTGGTTGCGACCAAGTCTTGATGTGCGTGCATGGTTTGACGCGTACGGGCCGGGATTTTGATCAACTGGCTCAGCGCCTATCCAAGCGCTACCGCGTAGTGGCCCCCGATATTGTCGGGCGTGGCCGTTCTGACTGGTTGATTGATCCGGCGGCTTACGCCATCTCCCAGTATGTGGCCGATATACTGGTGCTGATTGCCCGCTTGAAGCCAGCTCGATTGGATTGGGTGGGTACTTCCATGGGCGGTTTGATTGCTTTGGGATTGCAGGGGGCGCAAGCTATGTCGGCCTTGCTGCGTCCTGCTCGCCCCGGCCCGGGTTTGTCGTCGGTACCGTTGCAACTGCCTTTGGGGCGTGTTGTCCTGAACGATGTAGGCCCCGCTTTGGATATGACTGGTTTGCAACGTATCAGTCAGTACGTAGGTCAGTCCGTGCTGTTTGATACCTTCGAGCAGGCAGTCGATTACGTACGCTCGGTCTCGGCTTCGTTTGGCGAGCACTCCCCCGAGGAGTGGGCCGATATGTCCCGCCATGTGTTTGTGGAGCACGAAGGCAAGTGGCGTCGACATTACGATTTACGCTTGTCGCAAGCCTTTGCCCAGCAGGCGGATGTAGATCTGGGAGCGGCCCAGGCATTGCTGTGGGGGGCTTATGAAGGCTTGCCAGACAAAGTCTTGATCGTGCGTGGCCAGCAATCCGATCTTCTGACCCCTCCTGTTGTTCAGGAAATGTTGCAGCGCAACCCCAATTCGCAGCTGGTGACGATTCCAAAGGTAGGACATGCGCCCATGTTGCGTAATGCCGAGCAAATTGACCACATCGACTATTTTCTAGCTGGATAGCCCCCTATGAGTGTTCAGGCCCGTTTACCCGTTGATTTGCATTGCCATTCCATTTACTCCGATGGCGTGTTGAGTCCCGCGGAACTGGCCCAGCGTGCGCATGCCAATGGCGTGCAACTGTGGGCTTTGACGGACCATGACGAGGTAGGCGGTCTGAAGCTGGCGCGCCAACATGCTCAGGAGCTGGGCATGCGTTTTGTGGACGGGGTGGAAATCTCAGTCACTTGGGCGAATAAAACAGTCCATATTGTGGGGCTGGGTATCGATCCGCAGCATCCCGGCCTGTGCAGTGCTTTGCATGATATTCGGGCAGGTCGCGGACAGCGGGCCCGTTTGATGGGCGAGCGCTTGGCAGAGCTGGGTTTTCCCAAGGCCTATGAAGGCGCTGTACCATTTGCAGCCAACCCTGAACTGATCAGCCGCACTCACTTTGCACGTTATCTGGTTCAGCAGGGCTATTGTGCTGATATGAACGAGGCGTTTCGTCGCTATCTGGCCGACGGTAAACCGGCGGCGGTTGAGACCGTGTGGGCTAGCCTGGAAGAGGCCGTCACCTGGATACGGGATGCGGGCGGCAAAGCAATCATTGCCCACCCCGGCCGTTACGAGCTGGACGAAACCCGCAGCCATGTTTTGTACACCCAGTTTTTGGAGTTGGGGGGTGTGGGCATCGAAGTATTGACAGGCAGTCACTCTCCGCAGGAGTACAGCGTCTACGCCCAAGTGGCGCGCAGTTATGGTTTTGAAGTGTCCTGTGGCTCGGATTTTCATGGCCCTAAAGAAGGGCGAGTGGATTTGGGCGGTTTGCCGCCTTTGCCCTCGGGCTTGAAACCCGTTTGGCAGGAGTGGCTCTAGCAGGAGCCTTGAAACTATGAATAAAGCCTTTGTGAAAGAGTCCGATGAGGACGATGACGATGACCTGGATTCCCCAGCCAGCGCATTGCCCAGCGGTACCAAAAACTACATCACCGTGATGGGTTATCGTCGCTTGCGTGGTGAGCTAAGCCATTTAATGAATAAAGAACGACCCGAGGTCGTGCAAATTGTCTCTTGGGCAGCGTCCAATGGCGACCGCTCTGAGAATGGCGATTATCTCTACGGTAAAAAGCGCCTGCGTGAAATTGACCGCCGTATCCGTTTTTTGACCAAACGTCTGGAAATCGCTGAAGTGGTTGATCCCGGCCTGCAGCCCAATCCGGATCAGATCTTTTTTGGTGCAACGGTTGTATATAGCGATAGCCAGGGCGAGGAATTCACCATCACTATTGTAGGGGTGGATGAGGCCGAGCCGCTGCAAGGCCGCATCAGCTGGATTTCCCCGGTGGCCCGTGCCTTGATCAAGGCACGTGAGGGCGACACCGTAGTGCTGCGTACCCCAGCCGGTAAAGAAGAGCTGGATATTCTGGAAGTGTCTTACCCGGACCCGGCGCCTGCCCCTGATCTGGATGGAGACAGCCCGATTTGAGCGTCGTACCTGGTCCGTATTGGAGATTGCGGGGCGCCAATCGCTCCGGCCCCTCAAGACGTTTTTCCGAGCGTGCCGGGTGTGCTGCGCCTCCAACTGCGGCCGCGCTGTTTGCTCCTGCACTGAGTTTCCCCTTTTTGTGCACGCCATATACCGATGTGACCGCTTGCGTCGCTTCCGGGTAAAATGGCGTGTTTTCTATTTCTCCCACCTTTTTTGCCCCTCTCGTATCGTGAGCCAAATCCTGTACTTCCCCGGTTCGTCCGTGCTCTCCGCATTTCGTCGTGAGCGTTTGCTAGAGCGTGTCGAGCAGCGTCAACTGCCCGTTGCCGATATTCTTGCCCTGCACGAATACTACGTCTGGACTGAAGAGTCCGGTCTGGATACCAGTGCGCGTCAGCACCTCAGCGATCTGCTGGACGATGGTCTGCCCGCGCTCGACCCTCAGCCGCCTAAGGGCGCGTTGGTTCTGCGTGTGGTCCCTCGTTTGGGTACTGTGTCCCCCTGGGCCAGTAAAGCGACTGATATCGCCCACAACTGTGGCTTGAATACGGTCCGCCGCATCGAGCGTGGTGTGCGCTACATCATTACCCCCAAGCGTGGCTTGTTGGGAAATAAAGAGCTGGATCAGGCTCAGCTGGAGCAGCTGGCCGCCCTGTTGCATGACCGCATGACGGAAACGGTGGTGGGTCTGGACTTTGACGGTCAGGACTTGTTTACCCAGTTGGAAGGTAAACCTATCCAGACGGTCGATATTTTGGGCGGTGGCGTGGCGACCTTGCAGCAGGCCAACGAAGAAATGGGCCTGGCTCTGTCCGGAGATGAAATTGAATACCTGATGGATGCGTTTAACCGTCTGGGTCGTAACCCACACGATGTTGAACTGATGATGTTTGCACAGGCCAATAGCGAACACTGCCGTCACAAGATTTTCAATGCGCAGTGGGTAATCGACGGCCAAAGCCAGGGCAAGACGCTCTTTGGTATGATTCGCGAAACTCATGCGGCTCAACCAGAAAATACGGTGGTGGCGTATTCGGATAATGCCGCCATCATGACGGGCGGCCCCGCCACCTTGTTCCACGCCGGTATCAATGACCAGGCTAATGAGCCCGTGTATCAGCGCCACGAAGCCTTGGTGCACACCTTGATGAAGGTGGAAACCCATAATCACCCGACGGCGATTGCGCCGTTTCCGGGTGCCTCTACCGGTGCTGGTGGCGAGATTCGGGACGAAGGCGCAACAGGCCGTGGTTCCAAGCCCAAAGCGGGTTTGACCGGCTTTACCGTGTCCAACCTGTGTTTCCCCGAGCAGATGGAACCTTGGGAAAAAGATTCCCACGGCATCCCTGACCGTATCGCCAGCCCGCTGGACATCATGATTGAAGGCCCGATTGGTGGTGCAGCCTTCAATAACGAATTTGGTCGCCCCAATCTACTGGGTTACTTCCGTACTTTTGAACAAACGGCTGGCGATCAGCGCTGGGGTTACCACAAGCCCATCATGATTGCCGGTGGCCTGGGCTCGATTGATGATCGCCTGACCCATAAAGATCCGCTGCCAGTGGGCGCCTTGCTGATTCAGCTGGGAGGCCCCGGTATGCGTATCGGTATGGGCGGGGGTGCCGCTTCCAGTATGGGCGTCGGTGCCAATCGTGCCGAACTGGATTTCGACTCGGTGCAGCGTGGCAACCCGGAAATGGAACGCCGCGCCCAGGAAGTGATCGACCGCTGCTGGCAGCAGGGCGAGAACAACCCGGTTATTGCTATCCACGACGTGGGGGCGGGTGGCTTGTCCAACGCCTTCCC
>JBQEAN010000006.1:78335-83440 GCA_052109075.1 Alcaligenes sp.
ACCCGGTTATTGCTATCCACGACGTGGGGGCGGGTGGCTTGTCCAACGCCTTCCCAGAGCTGGTGAACGATGCCGAGCGTGGTGCTATTTTTGAGCTGACCCGCGTTCCTTTGGAAGAGTCGGGCCTGTCGCCTGCAGAAATCTGGTCCAACGAATCGCAGGAACGTTACGTTCTGGCTATTTTGGCCAAGGATTTGCCGCGTTTTGAGCGTATCGCCCAGCGCGAGCGTTGCCCTTTTGCTGTCGTCGGTGTCGCCACTGAAGAGCGCCAATTGCGTGTGACCTTCGGCGAAGGTCTGCCTGGCGTGGACGAAGTGCATACTCCCAAGAGCATTGAAGAGCGTCCAGTGGACGTGCCTATGGATGTGATTCTGGGTAAGGCGCCACGCATGGAACGCGACGTCAAGCGTCTGGAAGGCGTAGCCGAGCCTTTGGACCTGACTGTTATTCCGCTGACCGAAGCCATGCATCGGGTGCTGCGCCATCCCACCGTGGCCAACAAAACATTCTTGATCAGCATTGGTGACCGCAGCGTGGGTGGCCTGTGCAGCCGCGATCAAATGGTGGGCCCTTGGCAAGTGCCGGTGGCTGATTGTGCCGTGACTCTGGCCGACTATGAAGGCGTGCGTGGCGAAGCCATGTCCATGGGCGAGCGTAGTCCCAGCGCCATGATTGACGCCGCCGCCTCGGGCCGCATGGCCGTGGCAGAAGCCTTGACCAACTTGGTCGCCAGCGATGTGCGCGATCTGAAAGACGTCAAACTGTCCGCTAACTGGATGGCTGCTTGTGGCGTAGACGGCCAGGATGCCGCCTTGTTTGATACCGTTCAGGCCGTTAGCCAGTGGTGCCAGAGCCTGGGTCTGTCCATTCCCGTGGGCAAGGACTCCCTGTCCATGCGCACCAGTTGGGAACAGGATGGTGAATCCCGTCAGGTGATTTCTCCCGTGTCCCTGGTGGTGACCGCTTTCGCTCAAGTTGCCGATGTACGCCGCACCTTGACCCCACAACTGCAAACGGATCGGGGCGACACTGCCTTGGTCTTGATCGATCTGGGGCAGGGCAAGCAGCGTATGGGCGCTTCGGTGCTGGCGCATGCCTTCAATCAAGTCGGCCAGTCCGTGCCTGATATGCAGGATGCTGAAGCCATGTTGGCTTTTGTGAAAGTGGTTCGCCAATTGGCTGACCAGGAACTGATCTTGGCCTACCACGACCGTTCCGATGGTGGTCTGGCTGCGACAGTGGCCGAAATGGCCTTTGCAGGTCATACCGGTGTGTCCGTCAATCTGGATATGCTGACCATCGATCCGCATGCCGCCGACTGGGGCGATTACAAAATTCGTGCCGAGCAAGTATCGGTACAGCGCGATGAAATTACCTTGCGCGCCTTGTTCAACGAAGAAGCCGGTGCTGTTATTCAAGTCCCTCTGGCCAAGCGTGATCTGGTCATGCAAACCCTGCGTGAAGCCGGTTTGTCTGCCCACTCTCATGTTATTGGCAGCTTGAACAAGACGGATCAGGTTGAGTTCTACCGCGATGGCGCTTGCATTTACCAAGCCCCACGCATTGAATTGGCCCAGCAGTGGAGTGAAGTCAGCCGCCGCATCATGGAGCGTCGCGACAACCCCGCGTGCGCACAGGCGGAATTCGAGCGTTGGCAAGATGTTAAAGACCCCGGCATCACTCCCCGTGTGATCTTCAACCCGCAAGAAGACATTGCGGCACCGTTCATCGCCACAGGCAAACGCCCACGCGTTGCCATCTTGCGTGAGCAGGGGTGCAATAGTCAGGTTGAAATGGCCTGGGCCTTTGATACTGCCGGTTTCGAGGCCGTTGACGTACACATGACAGATTTGCTGTCGGGCCGCGCATCGCTGGAAGGCATGCAGGGCATGGTGGCTGTGGGTGGTTTCAGCTACGGCGACGTGCTGGGTGCAGGCGAGGGCTGGGCCAAGACCATTCGCTTCAACAGTCAGTTGTCGGATCAGTTTGCGGCTTTCTTTGGTCGCAGCGACACCTTTGGTCTGGGTATTTGTAACGGTTGCCAAATGATGGCGGCCTTGGCTCCCATGATCCCCGGTGCCGAGTTCTGGCCACGCTTTACCCGTAACCAGTCGGAAAAATACGAGGCACGCTTCTCCAGTGTAGAAATTGCCGCTTCGCCATCGTTGTTCTTCAAGGGTATGGAAGGCACACGTTTACCGGTTGCCGTGGCACACGGCGAAGGCTTTGCCAACTTCCAACGTCAGGGCGATGCATCCAAAGTGGCTGCCGCTGTGCATTTTGTGGACCACCTCGGTCAGCGTACCGAGCAGTATCCGCTGAACCCTAACGGTAGCCCCTACGGCTTGACCGGTGTGACCACGGCTGATGGCCGCTTCACCATCATGATGCCGCATCCTGAGCGCGTGACGCGCAACGTCATGATGTCCTGGACGCCAGCGCAGTGGGGCGCGGCTGATCAGGGCGCTGAACAGATGGCAAATGGTGGATTTACTCCCTGGATGCGGATGTTTCGCAACGCTCGGGTCTGGATTGCGTAAATACTTGCGCGTATAATCGATTTTTGGACGGAGTAATAAAAGCATGCGTCTCATCAAGAAAGCACTGACCTTCGACGATGTGTTGTTGGTCCCCGCTTACTCCGAGGTTCTGCCTCGTGATACATCCTTGCTCACCCGCTTTACGCGGGACATCACCCTGAATATCCCGCTGGTTTCGGCTGCCATGGACACGGTAACCGAAGCGCGCTTGGCCATTGCCATGGCACAGGAAGGCGGTATCGGGATCATTCACAAAAACATGACGGCGGATGCCCAGGCACGTGAAGTTGCACGTGTGAAGCGTCACGAGTTCGGTATTGTGATTGACCCGGTCACGGTTACGCCTACCATGAAGGTGCGCGATGCCATCAATCTGCAGCGCCAGCACGGCATTTCCGGCTTGCCTGTGGTTGAAGCCGGCAAGCTGGTAGGTATTGTCACCAACCGCGACTTGCGCTTTGAAGACCGCCTGGATTTGCCTCTGCGCGATGTAATGACGCCTCAAGAGCGTTTGATCACCATGCATGAAGGCGCCACGCTGGACGAAGCTCAGGCTCTGATGCACCAGCACCGTCTGGAGCGTGTGTTGATCGTGAATGATCAGTACCAGCTACGCGGTCTGGCAACGGTTAAAGATATTGTCAAAAACACTGAACATCCGCTGGCCAGTAAAGACAGCCACGGTCAGCTGCGCGTTGGCGCTGCGGTCGGTGTAGGTGACGGTACTGAAGAGCGTGTCGAGAAACTGGCTGCGGCTGGTGTGGACGTGGTGGTCGTGGACACTGCCCACGGTCACTCCCGTGGCGTGATCGAACGTGTTCGTTGGGTCAAGAAAAATTTCCCTCGCATTCAGGTTATCGGTGGCAACATTGCTACTGCTGATGCGGCTCGTGCTCTGGTCGAGGCCGGTGCAGATTGCGTCAAGGTCGGTATCGGCCCTGGCTCTATTTGCACGACTCGTATTGTGGCCGGTGTGGGTGTCCCTCAGATCACTGCGATTGCTGACGTTGCGAAGGCGCTGGAAGGTACAGGCGTGCCTTTGATTGCCGACGGCGGTATCCGCTTCTCCGGCGATGTGTCCAAGGCTTTGGCCGCTGGCGCTTCTGCTTGCATGATGGGCGGTATGTTCGCCGGTACGGAAGAGTCTCCTGGTGAAGTTGTTCTGTTCCAGGGTCGTTCGTACAAGTCCTATCGCGGTATGGGTAGCTTGGGTGCGATGGTGGACGGCTCGGCCGACCGCTATTTCCAGGATCCTTCGAATAACGCCGATAAGCTGGTTCCTGAAGGTATTGAAGGTCGCGTACCTTACAAGGGCAGTGTTATTGCCATCATTTACCAATTGGTGGGTGGTGTGCGTGCTTCCATGGGCTACTGCGGTTGCAAATCGATTGATGAGTTGCATGCCAAGGCTGAGTTCGTGGAAATCACTTCCGCAGGTGTACGTGAATCGCATGTGCATGATGTGCAGATCACTAAGGAAGCGCCTAATTACCGCGCAGACTGATCTTAGCTAGTCTCTTGCATACCAGAAACCGCCAGCCTTTGGGTTGGCGGTTTTTTTTTGTGTTTGCTGTCTTTGTCTCGGTTTTTGCCTTTGCCTTTGTATTTGGGAAGGCTGGGTCTCAGAAGAGACGCCTCTTAGGGCCTGGGTTTGGGGCGTTGGGCGGACTACTTGCCGGTGCTGCGCACCGGTGCCCTTGTCGGTATCCGGGTCCGGGCGCGCTCTGAACTCACCCGGTGATTGGTCCCCCGGACCAATCACAAGCGTCGGGCTCGAACAGCAGAGCGCTTGCACCCCGGATCCAGACACCGCCTGCGGCAAGTAGTCTGACTCGCCCAGCGCCCCAAACCCAGGCCCTAAGAGGCTCAGACTGAGAAGGATATGGCAGCTTCTGTTCTTCTGGTGGGTTTATGGAGGGGGTGGAGTGAGAGGAGTAATAATTTTGTCAGGGAAATGCTTGATGGCAATGATGGAGAAGGGATAGCGCGAAAGGAGTGGCGAACAGGAAAGGCGGTTGCTGCGTGCTTATGCCTAATTGCAGAAGAGGGTGGCTGTTAGTGGTAAGTGATTCGTGGAATGAGGTGGTAAATGATATCGGCTAGTAAAAATCGCCCTTTTGATAAAAGGGCGGCTTATTTCAGGAATGCGTGGTGCGCCTATCCTAAAATTGCTAATCGGCTAATCGGCTAATCGGCTAATCGGCTAATCAGTCAATCAGCCAGCCATCTTGCAACTGGTTATTTGCTCAAGTAGTTAGTTTTCTGCCAGCTACTTTACAACCAATGGATGTCGGGATGGAGAGCTAGGGCTTCTGTTTTTTTATTCTGCAACTACCGGTTTGGTTTTGAACAGCCACCGTTGCGGTGGCCATTGAGCCAGAATTACACCCGTTAGAGTCAGCAAGCCACCGCTGACATGATGTGCTCCCAGTGTTTCGCCCAGTAGAGGGATAGCTAGCATCGCCGTCATGAAGGGCAGGATGTTTAGAAACAGGCTGCATCGAGCAGGCCCCAGCCGTGTGATGCCTTGAATCCAGCAGTAGGGCAGCAGTACGGATGCCAGAA
>JBQEAN010000006.1:83540-87350 GCA_052109075.1 Alcaligenes sp.
CCCAGCCGTGTGATGCCTTGAATCCAGCAGTAGGGCAGCAGTACGGATGCCAGAATGCCTGCGTAAAGAATCAAGGGAATAGTCTGTTCATTCAATTGGGTTTGTTCGGCGGGCAGCCAGAAAAATACCGGCAGCAAAGTAATTAACGCTCCCCAAGCCTGAAGGTAGGTCGATTGCCAGGCAGGTACGGTGATGTGCCATTTTTTCAAGAGGACGCTGTAGAAGGCGTAGCTCAAGGCTGCGGTCAACATCAATAAGTCGCCAGAGCGTACACCTTGGCTTAGCAGTTGCATGGGATGGCCACCGCTAATCAACCAGACGGTGCCAAATAAGGCGATCAGTGCACCAGGCAGCATGCCGCGAGCCCCCGTTCCGGGTAGTAGAAGGCGAGTCGTCATCAAGGTCAGCAAAGGTGTCAGGGCCGTAATCACCGCCATATTTGTTGCGCTGGTGCTGGCCGCCGCCCAATAGGACAGGCATTGATAAAACGCCATGCTCAGAAACCCCAGAAAAAGCAGTTTGGGTAGTTGAGGGCGGATTGAGCGCCAGTGACGCCAGACAGGGTACGCCGCGAAGAGGCTCATGATGGATAGTGCCAGTACGACTCGATAAAAACTCATGGCGGGGGCGGCGATCAGGCCATGCGCCATTTTTGAAACAATTACGTTGCCGGACCACAAGAGCATGGTCATCAGCGGATAGGCATAGTTGCGCATAAGAAGCATCCGTTCAAAAGGAAGACGTATGCTCGCCGTAGACCGCTCTGCCTGTCTTTCGCTAAACTGACTTTCTTTAGCGCAAATGGGACATACTTTGGTCGATTCTCTTATTCATGTGCCTGTTGAGCTGGCTAAGATGCCTATCAGTGGTTTGGCAGCAGATTATCTAGACGGCCACCTTATTCAAGAGCATCAGCATGTGCGCGCTCAGTTCTTGTATGCCGTGCAAGGGGTGATGGTGATTGATGCGCAAGAAGGTCGTTGGGTTGTCCCGCCAAGCCGTGGTGTCTGGCTTCAACCTGGGCGTGCCCATACAGTGCGTATGCGCGGCCAAGTCAAAATGCGCACGATCTTTGTTGATGCGGATGCCGCGCCGGGTCTACCGACGCGTAATTGTGTGCTGGATGTCAGTCCCTTACTACGGGAGCTGATTCTGGAAGCCAGTCGGATCCCTTTGGTGTACTCACTTAACAGTCGAGATGGCCGGTTGATGCGTCTGTTGCTGGATGAGCTACGCGAGTTGCCTATATTGCCGTTTCACCTACCCTGGCCCGAAGAGCCGCGTTTGCTTCTGGTGTGCCGACAGTTAGAAAGCAGGCCTGATGACGATAGAGATGCCAACGCGTGGGCCCAGCAACTAATGATGAGCGTCAAGACGTTCCATCGCCTGTTTCGCCGCCATACCGGCATTAGCTTTGGACAATGGCGTCAGTTCGCGCGCCTATTGGGTTCCCTGGAAGGCTTGGCAGCAGGTGAGCCTGTTGTTCAGGTAGCACTGCAGCACGGTTACGCCAGTCAAAGTGCTTATGCCGCCGTGTTCCGGCGGCATTTTGGAGTAACTCCCAGGGAGTTCTATCGCTCTAAAGACGATTTGGGCAAGACAGATTAGTCTGCCAGCTCCAGCAATAATCGGGACAGCAGGTCGGGGTGGGTTATCAAGGCGCAGTGTCCACTTTCCAGTTCGCGGTATTCCCAATCTTTCTGCTGTCTGGCCCACTCGCGGGAGGTGTCTACGCCTCTGAAGGTAGGTTGCGTGCAAGAGATATACGAGCAAGGTCGGCCATTGCCAATGAGAGGGTTCTGTAAGCGCAGGGACGAGTAATAAACGCTAAGCGGCTGGGGTGTTAGGCGGTTGCCTACAAAATGCAGATCATCTTTGACATGCAGGCCGAGCGCGCTAAGAGGGGGAGGAGGGACGGCAGGAATGGCACTTTTCCCAGCGTAAGCCACCATACTGTCTACGATCTTTTTTGGTAGGGTATCGAAGGTGCTCGTGCCATTAGGCAGGATAAAGGCATCCAAATAAATTAGCTGCCGAATGCAACGTGGTAGCACGTCTGCTACGCCGCTAATAACTAGCCCGCCAAAGCTGTGGCCTACTAAAACCACGTTGGAGAGTTCCTCCCAACGTATCAAATTAGCGACATCGTCCACAAAGGTGTTCAGGGTGATATCCGGGCTGAGCAAGTGGCTGCGTTCTCCCAGGCCCGTTAGTGTGGGGGTATAGACGTGATGCCCTTTAGCTCGTAGTCGGGCAGCCAGACGGGACCAGCACCAACCGCCATGCCAGGCACCATGAACCAGTACAAAAGTCAGGCTGTCGGATACCTCGTCCGTATTTTCCTGACATTCATAGGCAAAGCTGTGCGAATGATCTCCGGAAGGACCGGAGGCAGGAATATAGCTGCCTCCGCCTTGCTGTTGACCGGCCTGCTGGGGTCGGGATTCCTGGTGTTCATTGAGCTCGCTCTGATGAGGGGTACGACTCGAAGACATACTGAAACTCCCAAAATGGCTGCATGTACTGTAGCTGCCTTGCCGCATGAATGCCAGTGATGCAGGACAATTTCAGCCTGGAGTATTTCTGTGGCTCCCTAAGCAGCGCTACACAGCGTAAAATAGATCTTTTACCGCTTTATTATTGGCTCGATACTTTCATGCACCAGCGAATTCTGATTCTTGATTACGGCTCCCAGGTCACCCAGCTTATTGCGCGTCGCGTACGCGAAGCCGGTGCTTACTGCGAGATTCACCCCGGTGATGTTAGCGATGAATTCATCCGTTCCCAAGAAGGCCTGAAAGGGATCATTCTGTCGGGTAGCCATGCCTCGGTGTATGCCGACGACGCGCTGCAAGTCCCTGCTGCTGCCTTTGAAGCCGGCGTGCCTGTTCTGGGTATTTGCTACGGCATGCAAGCCATGGCTCGTCAACTGGGCGGCGTTACTGAAGGGTCCGACAAACGTGAATTCGGCTACGCCGAAGTGCGTGCTCACGGCCACACCAAATTGCTGGAAGGCATCCAGGATTTCGCCACGGCCGAAGGCCACGGTATGCTCAAAGTCTGGATGAGCCACGGCGATAAAGTCACCGCCTTGCCTCCTGGCTTCAAACTGATGGCCTCCACGCCAACCTGCGCCATCGCCGGCATGGCCGACGAAGAGCGCCGTTTCTATGCGGTTCAGTTCCACCCCGAAGTCACCCACACGCTGCAAGGCGCTGCCTTGTTCCAGCGTTTTGTGCGTGACATCTGCGGCTGCGTAGGCGACTGGAACATGCCTGACTACGTGGAAGAGGCCATCGCCAACATCCGTACTCAAGTAGGCGACGAAGAAGTCATTCTGGCCCTGTCGGGCGGTGTGGACTCCTCGGTTGCTGCCGCTTTGATTCATCAAGCTATTGGTGACAAACTAACCTGCGTATTCGTGGACCACGGCCTGCTGCGTCTGAACGAAGCCAAGCAAGTCATGAGCACCTTTGCCGACCATATGGGTTTGAAAATCATCCATGTCGACGCATCTGACCGCTTCTTGGGCAAACTAACTGGTGTTACCGATCCAGAAGCCAAGCGCAAGATTATTGGCCGCGAATTCGTGGAAATCTTCCAGGAAGAAGCCGCCAAACTCAGCAACGCTCGCTGGTTGGCACAAGGCACGATCTACCCAGACGTCATCGAATCCGCTGCCGCTAAATCAGGCAAAGCCACCGGCATCAAATCCCACCACAACGTGGGCGGCTTGCCAGATACGCTGAACCTGAAGCTGCTGGAACCCCTGCGCGAACTATTCAAAGACGAAGTTCGTAAACTGGGCGT
>JBQEAN010000006.1:87450-89846 GCA_052109075.1 Alcaligenes sp.
GTGTTTTCTTCTGTGCATTGCCTTATATTAAAAAAATTAATTAATTGATGTTTTTTTAGCATGGTAGCGAAAACGAAGAAGGACAAGGTATATGCCCACCGATACCAAAGCCGCAGCACAGCTAAGAAGCAATGTCACCCTCCATGATCCAGAGTTAGCCAAAATGTGTGCGGGGCATGGTTGGCTTTTCTACTGTGCCGACAACCTACTACGTTATCCCGTCGATCAGGCCATCTCACAGATCTTGTCAGTGATGGGCGAGACCGCTGATGTCGATCGGGCCTGGATGATTGAGTACCAGGCCGACCTGCTGCGCTTTCGTAATACACATGAATGGTGCAGGGGTAAGACAACACCCTATGTCAAAGAATTGCAGGAGGTTCCCACGACTCTGATCGCCTGGCTACATAGGTACATAGTCGAGGGAAAGGCCGTTGCAATCTACGACATTCACGACCTGCCGCGCGCGGCGCGTGTTGTTCAGATTGAGTTCATTCGGCAAGGGGACAAGAGCGTGTTAAGCGTGCCGGTTTTCTGTGACGGCCAGCTCTACGGCATCATCGGTTTTGATACGACTGAGGACTATCGAGAGTGGTCGCAAGCGGAAATCGATACCTTGTTCCAATGCGCTAAGTTGATTGGCTATGCCAAGTACGGCAATGGTCGAGGGACGAATCTCCCGGCCGCGCATGAAAGTCAGTCGCCTACGCTTTATTTGAGTATGAGGGGGGAAGTGCAAGGGGTTCAACCAGAAGTCATTTTGGGCGTGCGCTCGGCGGGGAATTACAGCGAGATCTGGCTGGCGAACGGATCGATGGTGCTGGACTCACGTTCATTGGGGGTGTGGTCAACGTTGTTGCCCCGTAAGACTTTCTTTCGCATCCATCGGACATCGGTGATCAATGCCTTGCACGTCGTCGAGGTTGACCGACGCGATCAGAGTCGATGGTTTGTGCGGATGCGAGACATGAATCGAAACTGGCCGGTGTCGCGTACTTATCGCAAACTCTTGCGCGAGCGCATGGGCATTTAAGCGGCTTTTCTCCTACCAAGCTTCTTAGTATGACTGGCCTACGACATCCGAAGCTTCATTTCTCGTGAGTTTCGTCGTGGTGCCTGTAACTTGCACGCTCGAAAATTTTTTGAAGCGCGCCCCAAGCTGCAATTCATCCAACCGGCGTGTCGATTCATCCCCTTACGCTAGCGTTTCCTCTGGCTTTTGGTATCGTCACACCGTGTTCCTTACTGTCGGACTAACCAGAGAGGACCTATATGTTGGCTTCCTGCATTCTGTCCCGTGCGTCTGCTATCACCTTAGCGCTATCCTGTGCCATTGCTATCAATCCAGCACGGGCGGCCGATCTGGCGCTCACTGAAGCTGTGTCCATGGCCGGAATGCAGCTCTTTCTTGACTCAGGTGCGCCTGGCATTTTGATCGGTGTAGTGCGTGGAGATGACGCGATCATTCAAGGCTATGGCGAGACTGCACCCGGCAGCGGCGTTGAACCCAATGAACGCTCCATCTTTCGATTGGCTTCGGTGTCCAAAGTCTTTGCCGGCGATGTGCTGGCCTCGCTCGCGGCACAAGGCAAGCTGAGCCTGACCGAACCCTTGTCCAAGTACGCACCAGACAATGCCAGTGTGCAAAGCAATGGTCGGCCCATTACCATGCTGGATTTGGCTACGCACTCGGCCGCGCTTCCCCGTGAACTGCCGAATCCCAACGCCAGCCCTTCTGATAATCCCTTTGCCGCCTTCGACCGGGATTATTACTGGAAATGGATAGGCAGCAACAAACCCGCTTATGTTCCCGGTGCGACCACGCTGTACTCCAACCTGGGCTATGGCCTTCTGGGAGACGCGTTAGCCAAGGCGGGGGGTACCGACTACAACACCCTCTTCATCAATGAAGTGGCCACCCCCGCTCGCCTGACGGACACCACCAATGTTCTGAACCAAGAACAAAGGGCCCGCTTGATGACGGGCCTTGACCCTTTCGACAGGCCCGATCCTAACGCCACGGTACCCGATGTGATGTACGCGAGTGCGGGCCTGTATTCAACGGCTGCTGATATGGTGCGCTGGATGAAGTGGCACCTTGACGGCTCACGTCAGCAACGTAGCGATGCTCTGCTCGCCCACCAGATGTGGCTGCCTTACGATGGGCTGGAATCCGTCGTCGGAACAGAGGTTTCCGATGCCGATGGCATGGGCCTGGGTTGGGTGGTGAGCCTGCCGCGCGCCGGTACGCCTTTGCTCCTGGGCAAGAGCGGTGGCCTGGGGGGCTTTATGACCTACGTGGTGCTGTCACCCAACCGCGACCTGGGCATTTTCGTGGTCGCCTCCCGGGTCAACTTTGGCATGTTCAGCGGTATCCACAGCCGGGTACGTGAACT
>JBQEAN010000007.1:0-32177 GCA_052109075.1 Alcaligenes sp.
CACGGCGCTCGCCGGAGAACTCACGACGTTCGCCCGATTGCGGACGGCTGTCGCGATTACGGTCAAAGGCAGGACGCTCGCGGCGATCCTGGTCACGCTTTTCTGCGTAGGGGCGGGCTTCACGTTTTGCGCCGCCTTGGCGGTCTTGCTGCAGGGTGGCCGCACGTGCGCGCGCACCCGAGCGCACGCGGGGTTCCGCATTGCTGGCTTTCTTTTTAGAGCCTGTGCTCAGGCTTAGTGTCTTGCGTTCAGATTGGTCTGACATGAATAAGGAATTAGAAAGGTTTTATAACCACCAGGATGAGGACCAGCAGCAGAACGATGACCGGAATTTCATTGAACCAGCGGAAGAATACGTGTGAGCGAGTTTGATGCCCTTGCTGGAATTGCCGCAGATAGCGTCCGCACACACCGTGAAAAGCAAACAGGATTAAAACCAGAGTTAGTTTGGCGTGCATCCAACCCTGTCCTTTGCCTATGCCGTAATACAAAAACAAACCCAGGCCTGTCAGCAAGGTCAGAATGGCCAAAGGAGCCATAAAGCGATACAGGCGCCGGGCCATGCCCAAGAGCGTTTCATAGGTCTTGGCATCTTGCTCCTGGGCCAGATTGACATAGAGGCGGGGCAGATAGAACAGCCCCGCAAACCAGGAGGTTACAAACAAGATGTGAAATGTTTTTAGCCAAAGCATGATTTAACCACGCATTTGGCCATTGCCATGCAAGACCCATTTATAAGTCGTCAGACCTTCCAGGCCGACTGGGCCGCGAGCGTGAAGACGGTTGGTGGAAATACCGATTTCTGCACCCAGGCCGTACTCGAAGCCATCGGCAAAACAGGTAGGTAGGTTCACCATGACGGAACTGGAGTCTACTTCGCGCTGGAAGCGCTCGGCCAGACTCAGGTTTTCCGTCACGATGGATTCAGTATGCTCGGAACTGTACTGGGCAATATGGTCCATGGCTTGATCCATGGAATCTACAATTCGGATGGCCAGGATGGCAGCGGCAAATTCGGTTTCCCAGTCTTCCTCAGTGGCAGGAGCCACATTGGCGATTAAAGCACGGGTTTGCTCACAGCCACGCAGTTCCACGCCTTTTTCTTGCAATTGACGTGCAATTTCGGGCAAGAAGGCAGGTGCTATGTTGCGGTGAACCAGCAAAGTTTCCATCGTGCCGCAAATACCGTAGCGATAGGTCTTGGCATTAAAGACAATGCGTGTCGCTTTTTCCAGATCGGCAAATTCATCGACATAGATATGGCAATTGCCGTCCAGGTGCTTGATCAAGGGTACGGTGGCTTCTGCGCTCAGGCGCTGGATCAGGCTTTTTCCACCACGAGGAACAATCACGTCCACGTAGTTGTTCATGGTAACCAGCAGGCCAACGGCATCGCGGTCGGTGGTGGGGACCACTTGCACGGCTTCTTTGGGCAATCCAGCGCGCTCCAGGCTGCTGGAAATAATTTGTGCCAGGGCCTGATTGGAGTGAAAGGCTTCGCTGCCGCCACGCAAAATGGTGGCGTTACCCGTTTTCAGGCACAAAGCCGCCGCGTCAATCGTGACGTTGGGGCGCGATTCGTAAATGATGCCGATCACCCCCAACGGCACACGCATCTGAGCCACACGCATGCCGTTAGGGCGGGTGCGAGAGGCGCTGATCTGGCCAACCGGATCGTCCATATCCGCAATTTGGCGCAAACCGGTCGTCATGACTTCCAGGGCACGGTCCGACAGGGCTAGGCGCTCGATCATGGCTGGGGCAATTTGGCGTTCACGCGCCGCTTGCAAGTCCAGCTCGTTGGCGGCTTGCAAGGTGGCCTTTTGCTCAATCAGGGCATCGGCCATATAGCGCAGGGCATCGGCCTTTGCTTTGCCAGTGGCGGCGCGCATGCGACGGGCTGCAAGCTGGGCGCGCTTGCCCAAATCTTGCATCATAGTGGACAGATCGCCAGCCTGGGTGGCGGCAGAGGACTGGGTAATATCGTTCATAGCCGTGTAACTCTCCGGTTCAAGAGAGCATTATCGCAACAATTAAGAGGTTAAGGGGTATTGGGCGCTCAGCGGCGAGGCGCTTGTGTCGCTACCGCGATACGCAGGGTCAGGCGGCGCATTTCTTCCCACGGGTCTTGCTGACGTCCGTTGGGGTGCAGACCTTTGATTAAACGGTCTATATCGTGTGCATGCAGCACCGAGGCTGGCCAGCTGTGCGGTGGGATGCGGTCCAGAGCCTGACGAACCAGTTTTTCACGCGGTCCGAAAATGCGGTACTGGCGAAACAGGTTAGACAGATCCTGACCTTGCTGACGAGCTTGTGACAGACGTGCTAGTGTGCGTACTTCTTCGCCCACGGCCCACAGGACCAGGGGCAGGGCTTCGCCTTCGGCTTGCAGGCCATCCAGCACGGTTAACGCGCGTTGGCTTTGTCCGGCCAGCATGGAGTCGCGTAGATCAAACACACTGTAGCGCGCCACGTTCAAGACTGCGTTTTCCAACTCTTCCTGGCTTAATTGGCCCGGCGGGTAAATCAGGGCCAGCTTCTGGATTTCTTGGTGAGCGGCCAGAAGGTTGCCTTCGACCTTGTCAGCCATCCATTCCAAACTGTTGCGCTCCAGGCTTTGATCCTGCGCTTTCAAGCGCTGGGCAATCCAGCCGCCCAGGGAGTTACGGTTAATGGGCTGAATCTCGACCCAATAAGCCGCTTGTTCCAGGGCCTGGCACCATTTGGTATTGCGAGTGGCTTTATCCAGACGAGGAAGCTGAATCAGAAAGCTGGTGCCGTCCATTTGCCCGCCACTGATCAGCTGACAGAGCTTTTGCAAGGCGTCGGCGCCCGGTTTACCCGGCTTACCGCTGGGGATGTTCAGATCCACCAGCTTTTGATCGCCAAACAAGGAAATATTCTGTGCAACGGCGAACAAGGGTGACCAGTCTGCACGAGCGTCTAGCGTGAAGCTGCTGCGCTCGGTGAATCCATCCTGGCGTGCGCGAGCGCGTATGGCGTCGGCCGCTTCAACCAGCAATAGGGGTTCGTCGCCCGAGACCACATACAGCGCTTGGAAGGCAGCAGATGGCGCGGCCAGTTCGCGCAGCAAGGTGTCGTGGTCGGCCCTGCGTCCCATAATTACAACGGCGCCTGTTGTTGAGTGGGCAACAGTTCCATTTCTTCCAAAGAACTGGTGTCAGGCTGACTGGACATAAAGTGATAAGCGCTGGCGACATCCGGCGAACTCAAGCGGCGCACAATGCGGTTGATCAGCGATTGTTCCATATCACGGAAAATCATTTCAATTTCGCTGTCTTTGGCTTGGACGGCATCTGCGTCGTAGGGCATTTCACGGATTACATTCAGCGTTGTGGGCGGCAAAATGACACGGCCTTTGGCATCCAGCAGCTCGAATACAAAGCTCAGTTGCAATTCGTATTCTTCCACTTGGCCTTTGGCGTTGATGGAAATTTCGCGCTGGTTCCGACTGTGGGACAGCTGCTGCAAGATGACCTCAGCGTCTTGCGAGCGGTCTACAAAACGAGTTTGGGGCGAGCTGGCCTGAATGCTGCGGCGCAGGTTCGCTCCAAAAGCGCTGTTGTCCGTAATGTTGGTATAGATCGAGTTGAACGGCAGCGGGGCCACCCCTTTCAGGTGAAAGCCACACGCTGTAAGAACAAGGCTCAGCAGGATAATCAAGCCCGCCAGTCCCCACGACCTGGGCGCAGGAACAGACAGAGAGGCGAAAGGAAACAGGCGGGCTAAATGCATGATTAACCTACGACGTTAACGAGTTTGCCAGGCACCACAATGATGCGCTTGGCTGGGCGGCCTTCCAGATACTTGAGCACAGCGGCGTGTTCAGCCGCAGCTTGTTCAATGGCGGTTTTTTCCGCTCCCTGGGGCACAACCAGTGAACCACGCAGCTTGCCGTTGACTTGCAGCATCAGTTCGACTTCGTCGGCAATCAGGGCTTGCTCATCGAGTTCAGGCCATTGGGCGTCCAACATATCGCCCAGACCCTCTGCCCAGCCTAGCTCACGCCACAGTTTCCAGGTGATGTGCGGCACCACAGGGTACAGAACACGCAACAGGATGGACGTGGTTTCAGCCAGAGCGCGTTGAGCGGCTGGCGTGTCTTCCCATTGAGTCTGCTCCAGGGTGTTGAGCATCTTCATGCAAGCCGAGACCACAGTGTTGTACTGAATACGTTCGTAGTCGTAATTGGCTTGCTTGAGCAAGGAGTGGATTTCCAGACGGGTGCGCTTGGCCGCCGCGTCCAGATCGCTCCAGTCTGCTGTTTGGGCGTTACCGGCACGCAGGGCGTCGGCGTGGTGATAGCAGAAGGACCACAGGCGTCGCAGGAAGCGGTTGGCTCCGTCTACCCCTGAATCCGACCACTCCAGCGTCTGCTCTGGCGGGCTGGCGAACATGATGAACAGACGGGCGGTATCCGCACCCATCGTGTCGATCAGCGATTGTGGGTCCACACCATTGTTCTTGGACTTGGACATGGTGCCAATGCCGTTGTACTGCACGGGCAGGCCATCGCTCTTTAAGCGGGCACCGACAATGGCGCCTTTTTCGTCGTAGACGTTCTCGACGTTTTCAGGCCAGAAGTATTCGATGCCGCCTTGTGGTGTGCGACGGGTATAGCTGTGGTTTAGCACCATGCCCTGACACAGCAGGCGGGTAAAGGGCTCGTCAATCTTGACCAGGCCCATGTCGCGCATGACTTTGGTCCAGAAGCGCGCATACAGCAAGTGCAGTACCGCGTGCTCGATGCCGCCGATGTACTGATCCATGGGCATCCAGTAATCGGTGCGGGGATCGGTCATGGAGTCGGTCAGGGCCGGCGTGGTGTAGCGCAGAAAGTACCAGGACGAGTCCACGAAGGTGTCCATGGTGTCGGTTTCACGACGCGCCGGTTTGCCACAAGATGGGCAGGCGCACTTCAGGAAGGCTTCATGCTTGTTCAGCGGGTTGCCGCTGCCATCAGGAATCAGCTCTTCAGGCAGAATCACGGGTAGATCTTTCTCTGGCACAGGAACCGGGCCGCAATCGTCGCAATGGATGATTGGAATCGGGGTGCCCCAATAGCGCTGGCGGGAAATACCCCAGTCGCGCAGACGGAAGGTAGTTTGTTTTTCGCCCAGCTCTTGGCCGTTCAGGTCGGCGGCAATGGCATCGACAGCGGCAACATGGGCCAAGCCGTCGTATTTGCCGGAATTGATGGTTTGGCCTTGCTGCTTGTCGCCGTACCAGTCCTGCCATTGGCTTGAGTCGTAATTTTTGCCTTCAACGCCAATGACCTGCTGAATAGGCAATTGGTATTTGAGGGCAAAAGCGAAGTCGCGCTCGTCGTGAGCAGGGACGCCCATGACGGCACCGTCGCCGTAGCTCATCAAGACGTAGTTACCGACCCAGACAGGAACGTCCGCGCCAGTCAGTGGGTGCTTGACGGTCAGGCCGGTGGGCAGGCCTTCTTTTTCACGGGTGGCCATATCGGCTTCCGTGGTGCCGCCTTTCTTGCATTCTTCGACAAAGGCAGCCAGCTCGGGATTGCTGCGGGCGGCCAGGGTAGCCAGCGGATGCTCAGGGGCAACGGCACAGAAGGTGACGCCCATGATAGTGTCCACGCGTGTGGTGAACACGTACAGGCGGCCGTCCTGAATTAATTGGCCTTGTTCGTCGCGGATGTCGTGAGGGAAGGCGAAGCGCACGCCTTGGCTCTTGCCAATCCAGTTTTCCTGCATCAGGCGAACACGCTCGGGCCAGCCGGGCAAACCGGTTTTAACGGTTTCCAACAGTTCTTCTGCGTAATCGGTAATGCGCAGGTAATAGCCGGGGATTTCGCGCTTTTCAACCAGCGCACCCGAACGCCACCCGCGGCCTTCAATAACCTGTTCGTTAGCTAGCACGGTTTGGTCTACCGGGTCCCAGTTCACCGTCTGGGTCTTGCGGTAGGCAATGCCTTTGTCCAGCATCTTTAGGAACAGCCACTGGTTCCATTTGTAATATTCCGGATCGCAGGCGCACATTTCGCGCGACCAGTCGATCGCCAGACCCATCGCCTGCATCTGCTTTTTCATGTAGGCGATGTTGTCGTAGGTCCACTTGGCGGGTGGCACCTGCGATTTGATGGCGGCATTTTCAGCCGGCATGCCAAAAGCATCCCAGCCCATGGGCATGAGAACGTTAAAACCGCGCATGCGTAGCTGGCGCGCCATCATGTCGTTGATGGTGTAGTTGCGCACGTGGCCCATGTGTAGCTTGCCGCTGGGGTAGGGCAGCATGGAGCATGCGTAAAACTTGGGTTTGGGCGAGCCATCGGGATTGGTGGCGTTTTCGACGGCACGGTAGGCGTCCCGATCGGTCCAGTTTTGCTGAGCGAGTTGTTCAACCTCGCTGGGGTTGTAACGTTCCTGCATGAGTGGCAATACCGTTTTAGACAGAAGTAAAGGAGTATCCGCCATTATACGGGGCAAATGTCGATGTGGACGCTTGCCTGGCAGGCCGTTTTCGAGGCTCGATGGCGGATAGGCGGCAGGCGTGTCAAAACGGCCTGTAGAGAGCAAAAAGTTTTGGTGTGAGCGCGTCCGTGCAAGGCACGCGAGACTAGGGCTCACTAAGGGGCAGTAGCTTAGCTCTTTTCGAGCATGTTTTGCGGCTGGGGGCAGGGATCAAGCCAGAATTCGATCAAGGGGCAGTGATAGCAATGGGTCGAAAATGGAGTCGGTCAGCCACTGAAATTAGTATAACGTTAGTGTTTATGCCTGTGACTACGGGGCCTGTCTGCGTGACCCGGATCATTTTGAATTTGTTGCCAAAGGGCGGGGAGCCATGACCCGCAAGCACATTATTTTGCATGCCATCAATCAAAGCGCGTATCACCGTGGCTTTGTCAGCGACTTGATGCATCAAGTGACGTTTATGTCCGCAGCCAAGGATCTGCCAGTTTTCCTTCGGGATCATTACCACTGCGAATCGTGATAGATCCGCAGGAAACGAAAAAGCCCCTGCATGGCAGGGGCTTTTTGAAAAACCAGTCCGCTGTAGCAGCGGGGGCGCGAATTAACGCAGCTTGGTTTCTTTGTACTCGACGTGCTTGCGAACGACGGGGTCAAATTTCTTGATCACCATCTTTTCAGGCATATTGCGCTTGTTTTTGGTGGTGGTGTAGAAGTGACCCGTACCGGCAGACGATTCGAGTTTGATTTTTTCGCGTATACCTTTTGCCATGATGAGCTCCTGGTTAAATGTTTAAGAAGCGCAGCTTAGAACTTTTCGCCGCGGGAGCGCATTTCGGCCAGAACGGATTCGATACCGTTCTTGTCGATGGTGCGGATAGCATTAGCGGAAACGCGCAGGCGAACCCAGCGGTTTTCACTTTCAACCCAGAAACGACGGGACTGCAGGTTTGGCAGGAAGCGGCGCTTGGTTTTATTGTTAGCGTGCGAAACATTGTTGCCCGACATTGGGCCTTTTCCGGTCACTTGGCATACGCGTGCCATGGTCATACCCCTTGAGATCTAATCAGCCTCCGCTAAACGAAAAAAGCCGCGGGCGATTGTAAAATTAGGATCGTGTTAACCCCAAGCTGGGGTCGAAAGAAGATTATTCTAATATGGAAAAACCACTTGGATCAAGTTTTACCGTGCTTTAGTCGCTGCATTGCGGCCAAACAACCACGATAAGACAGCGCAACAGGCTAATACGGCGGTCAAAGGCAAGGCATCAGAAGACGCCCAACTACTGACAGCAAAACCGGCCAGCGCACCACACAGCATTTGCAAGGCCCCCATCAAGGCCGAGGCAGTGCCCAAGCGGTGTCCTTGCTCGGACAGCGCCAACGCAGCGGAGTTGGGGTTCACAAAGCCTTGGCAGGCCATAAAGCCCATCAAGGTCACCATCAGCCAGATCAGGTCCAGCACGCCCAGCAGCGTCAATACAACGCCACCAACGGTAAAGACCACTTGCAGTCCTTGTGCCACCCGCAGCAAGGTGGGTGGGCTATAGGTATTGAGCAAGCGAGCACTGACCTGAGAGAAAATGATCAGGCAGGCCGCGTTGGCACCGAAGTAATAACCAAAATGTCGCGGTTCCACTGAAAATAATTCGATGAAGACGCGTGGTGATCCGGCTATATAGGCAAACATACCTGCAGAACTAAACCCGGCGGCCAGGGAATAAAACATAAAGGACCGGTCGCGCAGCAAGGCACTGTAATTATGGGCAATCAGTTTGGGCTGTAACGGCAACACCCGTTCGGGAGTCAACGACTCTTTCATGGTGAAAAAAGTCAGCAACCACAGCAGGACACCAGAGCCCGCCATAAAGATGAAAATACCGCGCCAGTCGCTAAACAGCAGAATCTGACCGCCGATCAGGGGAGCCAGGATAGGCATGACTCCCATAATCAACATCAGCAGGGACAAGGCGCGCGCCGCTTCCCGCGTCTCGAAGCGATCGCGGATAACCGCACGGGGAATGGCCATGCCTGCAGCACCGCCAAAGGCCTGGATAATACGCCAGACAGTCAACTCATCAATATCGCTGGCTCGGGCGCAGAAAAAAGAGGCGACCGTAAAAATCAATACGCCCAAGAGCAACGGTGGCTTGCGTCCAAAGCGGTCGGCCATGGGGCCATAGACCAGCTGGGCCACGCCCACTCCCAACAAGAAACCGGCCAGGGTGCGTTCGACCATGCCGGCGGAGGTGTTCAGGCTGTCAGCCATCGCCGGAAAGGCGGGCAGGTACATATCAATGGCTAAAGGGCCCAGGGCGGTAAGCAGCCCCATCAAAACAAGCCAGGAGGGAAATGCAGGGGAGTGGTTGCGTGTCATCGGGCCAAGTATTAAGGTGGGGCAGATCCTGGCCGCAAGCCTAGAACGATTACCCCGCGCCGCGCATCAATCCAAACCGATGCAAAGGGCCAAAGGCAGGCAGTTTAGCATGGGGTAAGGTCATTTTTGACCTGCGTCCTTTAGGTGTGAAACATGTGATTCGTGACTTTGGTGCAACGGATTTAGAACGTCGATGTATTAGGCTACAGGATTGACCGCTTACGGGTGGTGTGTCGATTCAAGCGACACATTGCCATCTTTGTTTGTTTACATACAAGGAGACGAAGTTGAGTTCAATTTCATCACTGGTCC
This sequence comes from Alcaligenes sp., assembly GCA_052109075.1. Taxonomy (GTDB): domain Bacteria; phylum Pseudomonadota; class Gammaproteobacteria; order Burkholderiales; family Burkholderiaceae_B; genus Alcaligenes. Next base: position 9,144 of record JBQEAN010000007.1, read on the forward strand.
AGGCTAAGTTAGATCAGCTCAGCGTTCCGATTCGGCTGACTTTACCCAATGGGGAGCAGGTCGGGTCGGCCAATGCAGCAGTTCATCTGATGATCAAAGACAACGCCACCTTGGCGCAACTGGCTGCCGGGCAGTCCGGGCAGTTGGGCGAGGCCTACGTGGAAGGGCGGATGGACTTTGAAGGCTCCATGCGCGATTTGATGCGGCTGGCTGCCGATATTTTGCCGGGCTCCCCGGTTGATGCCGCCCAAGCGGGCTGGCTGACGTCCATTGTTACGCATCTGGCTTCCGTCTGGCGTCACTCCCAGGAAAAGGATGCCAAGCAGATACAGTTTCACTACGACTTGTCCGACGATTTCTATGCCTTGTGGCTGGACCCGCGTCGGGTCTATTCCTGCGCCTATTATCGGGAGCCGGACATGACCCTGGCCCAGGCCCAGGAAGCCAAGCTGGACCATATCTGCCGCAAGCTGCGTTTGCAGGCCGGCGAGCGTTTTCTGGATGTAGGGGCGGGCTGGGGCGGCCTCTTGCTATGGGCGGCTGAAAACTACGAGGTGGATGTGACGGGGATTACCTTGTCACGCAACCAGCACGCCTATGTGAATGGGCTGATCGAGCAAAAAGGCCTGACGGGCCGGGCTCGCATGCTGTTGCTGGACTATCGTGAACTGGATGAGCTCAAGCCCTACGACAAGCTGGCCTCGGTTGGCATGTTCGAGCACGTGGGGCGCGCCCAGTTGAGCGGGTATTTCGACAAGTTGCGTCGTCTGGTCAAACCGGGTGGCTTGATTCTGAACCACGGCATTACGGCTGGTGGTGTGGACAATAGCCAACTGGGCGCCGGTATGGGCGACTTTATCGAGAAGTACATTTTCCCTGGTGGAGAGCTGACTCACATCAGCCATGTGTTGCGTCATTTGGCTGAAGGGGGGCTGGAAGGCCTGGATATTGAAAATCTGCGCCCCCACTATGCCCGTACCTTATGGGCTTGGAGCGATGCGTTGGAAAGCCAATTGGATAAGGCCAAGGCAACGCTTGATTCCGAGCAGGGGCAGAAATCCTTGCGGGCTTACCGGGTGTATCTGGCCGGGTGCGCGATGGGCTTTGAGCATGGCTGGATGGCTTTGCATCAGGTGTTGGCCCAGGCGCAAAGTGCAGGGCGGGCTCAGGAGCTGGATTATGCGCCAGACCTGGTTTATCCCTGGCGGCGTGACTATATGTACTCGCGCTAAACCCCTGACCCTAGGGACAAATGACAAGGTTTGATGCCTTGTCATTTGTCTTTTTGAGCTTGTTTCCTGAATCGGCTTAATTTCAATGAATCAATTGGTAACAAAAAAGAATTCCATAAATCGCTAAAACCACGTCAAACAAGGGTTTTGTTGTGTTTTTGCAATTGACATATTGCGGAATTTTACTGATTTAACACGGTAAGAATTTGTTTTTGATTGCAAAGGCCCGTAGAATGGCCTCCTTATCAGCTTCATCAATTCGATTCAGAGCCGCTTTATCTGCGTGTTCTATTCGCACCAAATCATCGCCCCGCGCGGTGTAGCCCAGCCCCAGCCGGTTTGTTTCGGTCAAGGCACAGGACGGTATAAAAAAGGGTTTTACCCATCTACATCGTCCCGGGTTTCTTGTGAGTGCCTGGCACTCGCTCTCTACGTAGGTATGTATTGGCGATAAGAGCATCGTCTTCCGCACACCCCTTTAGCCTTGGCGCCGACTGATCATGCAGGACGCGTCCCAGTAACTCAAGGAGGAGCATCATGTCTTCATACTTCCCTCACGCCGGTGCCAAGTCGCGCTTGCACCGCTTCCCCCTGATTCAAGCCTCTGTGCTGACCAGCGTTTTGCTGGCTTTGTCGTCCGCTGCACACGCTGCTGCGCCGGCTGCCTGCGAACTGGATCGTACCGTTCGTTTTGGCGGCATGAATTGGGAATCGAATCTGGTCCTGACCGAAGTCGAGCGTTTCATCGCTGACAAGGGTTATGGCTGCAAGACTGAGGTCATCTCGGTCGAGACGCTTCCGGCTTTGGCCGCATTGGAGCGAGGCGACCTGGATGTCAACTCTGAAATCTGGCTCAACAGCGTGGCTGACCCCTGGAAACAGGCTGAAGCCAAGGGTAATGTAAAACGTGTTGGCGACATTTACATGGGTGGCGAGGCCTGGTTCATTCCACGCTATACCGCCGAGCGTCTGCCTGAGCTGAAGTCCGCTGTGGACTTACCCAAGTTCAAAGATGAATTCAAAGACCCCGAAGAACCCGGCAAAGGTCGCTTTTATGGCTGCCCGGCGGGTTGGGGGTGTGAAGTGGTCAGCGGCAATCTGTTCAATGCCTTGAAACTGGGTGATACCTACACCTTGTTCTCGCCCGGTACGGGTGCCACACAAAAGGCCGCCTTGACGTCTGCCTACCAGCGCAAGGAAAACGTGGTGTTCTATTACTGGTACCCCACTCCATTGGTAGGCTCCATGGATCTGGTCAAGCTGGAACTGCCTGCTTATGACGAGAAAAAGCACGGGTGTCTGACCGACCCAAATTGTGCCAATCCAGAGCCTAGTGACTATCCAGAAAACCCGGTCTTTACCGCGGTCAATATGGAATTTTCCAAAACGGCGCCTGAGCTGACGGCCTTCCTGGCCAATGTCAGCATGCCTGTCGAACTGATGAACGACACCATGGCGCATATGGAAAAAACCGAAGGTGAGCCCGAAGATGTGGCGAACTGGTTCTTGAAGGAGCACGAGGACGTCTGGTCCAAGTGGGTGCCATTGGATGTGGCTCAGCGCGTAAAAGCCGCTCTTTAGTATTCGTGTTGATGTAGGGCGAGGCCGGCCTCGGTTGCTGCACCCCAAGTGGGTGCGGGTACTGAGCTGTACCTCGCCTTTCTGCCTGGTCACCATGTGGCCGGCAGACTCATAGCCGGGCCAAAAGCCCGCGCTGCATGCACGAGTTTTACGGAGTGTTTTTTATGTTTCCTGAGTTGATTGATCCGCGTGCCCTACGTTTGCCCATCGATCAGTTCGTGGGTGATCTGGTAGCCAATTACTCCAGCACCTTGCGTGCCATGACCCAGCCTTTGCTGGATATGCTGGTGTTCATGGAGTCCATCTTGCGCAGCAGCCCTTGGTGGGCGGTAGTTTTGGTGGTTGTGGCCCTGGGCTGGGTAGCCAGCCGTCGCGTTCTGTTTTCCGTGGCCATGGGCGCCATGTTGTTTGCCATCGGTTTAATTGGCCTGTGGGATGCGGCAATGCAGACCTTGGCCTTGATGATTGTGGCTGTCTTCCTGTCTGTGCTGATAGGCATCCCCTTGGGTTTGCTGATGGCCAGCTTCAATTGGCTGCGCCGCATCATGATGCCGGTACTGGACGTGATGCAAACCATGCCCAGCTTCGTCTATTTGATTCCAGTGGTGATGCTGTTTAACCTGGGCAAGATTGCTGCCCTGATCGCCACCGTTATCTACGCTATTGCCCCTGTCATTCGCCTGACTGACCTGGGCATACGCCTGGTCGACAGCGAAGTGCTGGAAGCTTCGCGCTCTTTTGGTTCCAATCGCTGGCAGCAGCTCTACGGTGTGCAACTGCCTTTGGCCATGCCCAACATCATGGCCGGTATTAACCAGACAACCATGATGGCACTGGCCATGGTGGTGATTGCCTCCATGATCGGGGTGCGTGGCCTGGGCTATGAAGTGCTGCAAGGCATTAATCGCCTGCAAGTGGGCCGTGGCCTGATGGCCGGTTTGGGCATCGTATTGCTGGCTATCTTGTTTGACCGTATTACTCAAGAATTCGGCCGTCGCTTTCAGACCCGGGAGGCCGCATGAGCAAGATTGAAGTCCGCAATATTTACAAGATCTTTGGTTCGCAACCCGGGCGCTGGCTGGAAGAGGCCCGCAACGGTATTCGCAAAGATGAGCTGCTGGCAAAAAGTGGCCATACACTGGGCCTGCGCGATATCAGCTTGTCTATCGAGCATGGCAGCATTTACGTCATCATGGGATTGTCCGGTTCGGGCAAGTCCACCCTGATTCGCCACTTCAACCGTCTGATCGAACCGACGGCTGGGCAGATTTTGGTCGATGATGTGGACGTCATGAGCCTGGGCGGCAAGGCATTGATGCAGTTCCGCCAGCAAAAAATCAGTATGGTTTTTCAGCGCTTTGGTTTGTTTCCACACCGAACGGTATTGGAAAATGCCGCTTATGGTTTGCAAGTGCAGGGCATGGGGCGCGCCGCGCGTGAAGAAAAAGCCACTTACTGGCTGGAGCAGGTTGGCTTGCAAGGTTTTGAGAAGCAGTACCCTCATCAGCTTTCTGGCGGTATGCAGCAGCGTGTCGGTCTGGCGCGTGCCTTGGCGACCGATGCCGATATTCTCTTGATGGACGAAGCCTTCTCCGCTCTGGACCCACTGATCCGACGCGAGATGCAGGATCAGCTACTGGAGTTGCAGGCCCGTCTGAACAAGACCATTGTGTTTATTACGCATGATCTGGATGAGGCCTTGCGCTTGGGTAACCGGATTGCCATTCTGAAGGATGGTGAGCTCATTCAGGAAGGCTCGCCCGAGGATATTCTCTTGTCGCCCGCCAGCGATTACGTGCAGGCCTTCTTGCAGGATGTGAACCGCAGCAAAGTGCTGAATGCAACCCATGCGGTGCGCGATTTCAGCAAAACGCTGACGTTCACGATGCGTACTCGTGCCGTGCATGCCCTGGAGCGTTTGAGTGAGCGGGGTGTGCGATATGCTCCTGTGCTTGATGGCAAGCGTCTGGCCGGGGTTTTGATGCGCTCGCGTGCTCAAGAAGCGGTGCAGCAAGGCGCGCGGGACATTTCCAGCTTTGTGGACGAGATGAGTTCAGTTCCTTCCACGATGGGCCTGGATGAAATTCTGGGGCAATTGTTGCGCAGCAGCGAGCCTTTGGCCGTGACGGGTGAGAACGATGAGTTCCTGGGCTTGCTCTCGCGCAGCAAGGTGGTGGACTTGGTCAGCCCCTTGATTGATGCGGTGGAAGAGTCGCCTGACGGTACTCAGGAGGAGGCGTCTAAGGTATTGGACGCTATTGAAGGCACTAAACCAGCCTGAGTGCGCTTGTCTCTATCGTCATTAAAAACGGGGCCAGTTATAAAACTGGCCCCGTTTTTTTATGGGTTTGCGTGCTGGAGGGCGGTTGATGCTGTATTTAGCTAGAAACGGCCGTTTTGCGCCGTGCTGGATTGTAGATGCGCAAAATATGGCTATACCAGAAGAGCAGCAGCAAGGCCGAGGCCCCCAGGCCCAGGCTGGACATGGTCCACAAACTGGCCGCACCGACGGGGGCTCCCGGTGCCAGCCACTGGATTACCCCCTCCAGTGATCCGGCGGCAGGCCCAAAGCCTAGCCACCAGCCGCCACCGAGACCCAACACGCTCAGGGCAAAAAACTGCAGCAGCATGGGTACAAAAGCCACCTTGTAGGCTCGCAGCAGATAGGAAATCAGACACTGGAAGGCGTCAAAAAAGTGGAAAAAGGGCAGTAGTTGCAGCAAGAGCAAAGCCCGCAAGGCAACATCGGCATCGTCGGTGTAAGCATTAGCCAATGTCGGGCGCAGCAAAACCAGCAGGGTGATGGTAATGGTGGCCCCGGCCAACACAATCGCCAGACTTAACATGCCGACCTGACGGGCACGGTGATATTGCCCCGCGCCAATCGCCTGGGCACTGACGGAAGCCGCTGCCACACCCACCGCCATAGGGACCATGAAGCAGACCGCGGCCAAGTTGGCCATGATCTGGTGGGCGCCGGAGGCAAATATCCCTTCACGGGCAACCAACAAGGCCATAAAGCTGAATGCACAGATCTCGATCAGGTAGGAACCGCCCATAGGCAGTCCCAAGCGAAGCAGTTCTTTTTGCGCAGCCCAGTTAGGCCGACCTAGCCGCAAAGCAAACGGTTTGTAGTGGCGGTCGGCACGCAGCAACCACAAGCCTGCGGCCAGCATCAGCCAGGAAACCAGGGTAGTTGCCAAGCCCGAGCCTACGGCTCCCATGGCCGGTAAACCGAATTTGCCAAAAATAAGCACCCAATTGAACAGGGCTTTGAATGCCACGCTGAACAGATTGATCAGCATGACGGCTTTGGGGTGAGAGGTGGCCGTACCCAGGCAATAAATTGTTCTGAACACCAGTGCGGCTGGCAGTGCCAGAATCAGGCTGTGCAAATACCAGGTGACGCGCTCGTGAACCAGCGGGTTCAGATCGCCCGACCAGCTCAGCCAGATACTGGGAAAGGCCAGGGCCAGGGTGCCGATCAGGGTTAGCAGTAGAGCTAGCCACACGCCTTGTCCCCACCAGCGGCCCACCTCGTCCAGGCGGCGAGCCCCAAACTGCTGTGCAATGATGGGAATCAGGGCGTGGATAACGCCCATCAAGCCAATGAACACGGTGATGTAAATGGAAACGCCCAGGCCCATGGCCTGCAGGTCGATAGCGCTGCTGTGGCCGACCATGACAGTATCCAGAACGCCAAAGGCAATTCCGGCCCAGGAGCCAACCAACACAGGCCAGGCCTGACGCAGGATTTGACCTGCCTGGCCTTTCCAGTTGTGAAGAAACACGGAGGACATGATTGAAACTTACTGAGCTGGCACCCGTAGCAGACGGAAAGCCTCGTGGCGGTCAGGCCCGCGTTTGCCTTGCCATAGCTGGACCGCATTTTCTGGAATGGGGGCTTTGCCATCTTGCAGGTCGCGCAGGGAGAACTGTTCCAGCACTAAGGTGCAGCGATTGTCGAAATTGACCTTGATGTCGTTGAACACCAGGAAGGAGGCACGCTGTCCCGAACCCAGGCCCCAAGAGCGCAGGCATTCGCCGGGCTGCTTGTGTTCGTGCAGTGCCGCCGATAGTTCGCTGGATACATCACGATAGCTGCGCACGTAGTCCAGCGAGGGCATCCACAACGTGACCAGCAAGAGCCACGTTGTAATCAGTCCACCTGCGGACAGTACCGTGCCGCGCAGCAGTCCGGGAGGATTGGTGGACAGACGCCAGCGCACCAGAGAGATCCAGGCGATCGTCCCCAGCACGGCAATAATCATGACCGGCCAGGAAATAAAGGTGTCGTAACCCTGTGTTTGACGGGCAATATTATGGGAAATCTGGCGCGGCCAGCCGGTCTGCTGGGCAACCCAGCCTAGCCAGACTGTGGTTGCCGTGAGCGAAAAGCACATGATGGCAAACCAATCCAGCGTATTGACGACGCCACGGCGCAAGGTGGGCAGAGAGAAGGCGGCCAGTATGGCGCATGGTACGACCAGCAAGGCATATTCAGGCTCGAAAGCATCACGCATGAACAACAGGCTGATGAGCGGAACGACAAAGCTGATGGCTGGCACATAAATATGCGGGGCCTTGAACCAGCTGCGCCATTGCCACAGGGCCAGCAGGGCCAAGGGCCAGATGGGCCACAGGAACCACAGCAGGTCGCGTAAATTATTCAGTTGTTCTTTGAAACCGGCCCAGCCCCAGGCGGCCAGATGCCACAAACGCCACTGTTCCGTCCAGTACACGCTAACGCGTTTGGCGGGAATCCACCAGGCCATGATAATGGCCAGTGTCAGCACGGCGCTTAGCGCCAGCCATTGGCTATGCTGACGCAAGGGGCCACGGGGAATAAAACACAGCACGGTTGCCAGCATGATGGGGCCAGCACCCAGCCAGCCACGCGTCAAAAAGCAGGCGCCCAAAGACAGGCCTAGCAAGATAGCACCTGAAGCAGGGCGCTCGAACATACGCACCAGGCTGTACAAGGCCAGGGCCTGGAAGGCAATAATGGCGGGCACTTCGGAGGTTTCGTGCATGCGCCAGAGAATACCGACTGTTGCTACCGTCAGCAGCAAGGTGGCATCGGCAATCATGCGTCCATACGCCGTGGGCGAAGGCTCGCCGCCAAAGGGCAGGCGCAGCGGCTGGGCTTCAGGGCGGCGCGCCAGCCAGTAGGCACTATGCCAGACCGCAGCCGCCAACATGCCGAACCACAGCAGATTGGGCAGGCGCGAGGCCACAATATTGGCATTCAGCTCGGATGTAAATAGCTTGAGCAGCGGTGCAAACAGCGTAATGAACAGGGCTCCCAGCCAGGTCGTCAGTGGCCCATCCTGGGCATGCGCCAAATCTCCCACCTGCGGCAACAGCAAAGCCTGACCGCTGGGGTCAGACAAGGCGGTAAGCATGGTGGCCAGCCCGATAACATCGTCTGCTTTCCAGGGGTCACGGAAAAACAGACCCGCAAGAATGTAGATTGTCCCCACGACTAACAAGACCAGTCGGGGAAGTTTGACGGCTGCGGTAGCGGTCAGGCGGGCAGGGGTGGAGGTGGGTATGAGGCTGGATGACACGTCTGGGGTAAAACAGTCTGTTGATTCGCCCTATCTTAATGCAAAGGGGACGCCTTGGCCGGGAAAAGTGCAGTAAAAAAGGCAGCCGAAGCTGCCTTTTTTGCGCTGAACGCGGTATGCCGAGAAAGAGGGCTTATTCGCCTTTCTTGACGGTACCAGCCGTACGAGCAAAACGGGCGCGGAACTTTTCAACGCGGCCAGTTTCCACGATACGGGTTTGAGCGCCCGTGTAGAAAGGGTGCGACTCGGACGTCACGTCACACTTAAACAATGGGTAGGTCTTACCGTCTTTTTCAGTGGTTTCGCGAGTCTGGACAGTGGAACGGGTGATAAAAGAGTTGCCCGTTTGCAGGTCCAGAAACACCACGTCACGGTATTCTGGGTGAATGCCTTCTTTCATGATGATTCCTGTTTTAACAAATAAGGACCGCCAGCAGGGCTCGTATTTACAAAAAATAAACCGCATCACGCAGTTTTTCAAGCCTTGTAAATACCGGCACTAAAAAGCAAGAGGACTGTTTTTTTAACTGGGTTTTAAAGGCCCGGTTGAATAATGCCTAAAGACTTTTTGCCACGTATCCGATGAAGCCTGAAATTTTAGCATCGAGCGGCCGCTTTTCAAAGAAAACTCCATAAAAGCGGTGCGCAAGTGCAACAAGAGGCCGTTTGAAGGTGGGGGGCGCTGGCTACAAAGCTCGGACACTGCAGTGCATCCGACATTTTTGACAATAAGAAAACACCCTGAAACCAGGGCGATGTCCGGGTTTCAGGGTGCGTTACAAGAGCCGGTTTTTAGAGAATCAGCCTGTCGTATTGCGTTTGCGAAAGGATAGAATCCAGATGCCTACCGCCAGCTCCAGGGCGGCAATGATCCACAAGCCACCTTGGAAGCTACCGGTGGAGTCTTTCAGTGCACCCAACATAAAGGGGGCGCCAAAACCGGCCAGATTGGCAACTGAGTTGATGAAAGCCACGCCAATGGCGGCCGCAGAGCCGGCCAGCACGGCATTGGGTAGTTGCCAGTAAACGGGAATGCAGCCCATTGTCCCTGACACCGCAATGATCAGGCTGATAAAGGTCAGGATGGTATTGTTGCCCAGGAAGAGACCGACACCGGCCAGGCCAATGGCGCCAATGATCACTGGAATACCCGTGTGCAGGCGCGCTTCGCGGCGGCGGTCGGCACTAAAGCCTAGCACCAGCTGGAAAATCGCCCCGAAGACATACACCAGTCCCACCAGCAAGCCAACCTGTAAGGGGTCTGTCGGGCCAAGTGAACGTACTAAGGTAGGCGCAAAAAAGGCCAGGGTGGAGTTGGCGGCCACGATCCCAAAGAACATCAGGGTCAGTGTCCACAGGTCACGGTTAGCCAGGGCTTTCTTGAAGCTGTGCTCACGTGGGCCGGCGGCCTTGGCGTCCAAAACCAGCTCTTCCTGGATCAGATCTTTTTCCCGCTGGCTGAGCCAACTGGCTTTATTCGGACTATCCACGATGAAGATGACCGCTAGAATGCCTGCGAAAATGGTGGGCAGGCCCTCCAGCAGGAACAGCCATTGCCAACCAGACCAATCATTGACACCGTGCAGGCGGGTCATGATAAAGCCAGCCAAGGGAGCACCGACGACCGAGGCGACGGCCGAGGCGGAGATAAAGACCGCAAAGGCCTTGGCGCGACGGTGGGCGGGGAACCAGAAGGTCAGAAACAGCAGCACACCGGGTTGAAAACCGGCCTCAAAAGCGCCCAGCAAAAAACGCATGACGTAAAAGTAGGCGGCTGTTTTGGTAAACATCATCAGCACGCAAATCAGCCCCCAGCCAAACGCGATGCGTGCCAGCGTCTTGCGTGCCCCGATACGTAGCAGCAGCCAATTACTGGGGACTTCAAAAAAGAAGTAACCCAGAAAGAAAATGCCTGCGCCTATGCCATAGACCGTTTCGGAAAAGCCCAGCTCGGGCTGCATCTGCAGTTTTGCAAAACCAATATTGAGCCTGTCTATCCAGGCCAGCATCCACAGCAAAAAAATGAAGGGCAAGATGCGCCACATTACTTTTCGGTAGATTTGATCCAGTTCTTTCTTGCTGGCGGGCGAAGCGCGAGCTCCGTCCATGGGAATACTGCTTGTCATGGGGTTTCTCCGTGTTGTTGTTGTTGTTGTGGGTACAGCGTATTAGTGCGGTTCTGTAGGCAAGCGCTCGGCCATTAATTCGCAGGCGGCGATAATGGGATTGATCACCGGCACAGCCAGCTTGGTTTGCAGCGCCTGAGCGCTTTGCGCCAGGGGCCCGCCACCGATAATGACGGCGCGTGCCCCATCTTGTTGGATACAGGCCAGGACACTGTCTTCCAGTTCCTGGTTCTGACGCTCAGGCTCCTGGGCCAGGTCCAGCGGGGCGGTGGGTGTCAGGCGCAGACCTGAAAACTGCTCACTCCAGCCGTAACGCTGCACCTGTTCCAGAATGGATTGCTCCAGGCCCGGTGTGGTGGTGGCGATGCCAAAGGGTGAACCTGCTTGGGCCGCCTGTTGCATGGCGGCCTGGCCTATGCCGATGACAGGCACTGATACCTGTTCGGCCAAGGCCTGCAGACCAGGATCGCCAAAGGCACCCACAATGACGCCATCCGCGTGCTGCGCCTGGGCGAGCACCCAGGGATGTTGCGCAATGGCAGCGGCCTGTGCCAGTTCGTTCATCTCGGTCAACATCCCCGGCCCTTGGGGGGCGGTGAGCCCCTGGACAAGGATGTCGCTGCGTTTCAGATGCTCGAAGCAGGCCTGGGCGATGGCGACCATCATGTCCGTGGTAGGACGGGAGGTATTGGGATTGATAAGTAATACGGTATGAGACATAAATAGATGCAGTGGCCGAATGAACCCAGCCGATAAGAATTGAAATCAAGTATCCAGAGGGCGGCCGAAGGTTTCCGGTGCGAACTGCAGGACGGCTGCAAAAGTGAGGTACATGCCCGCCATCAAAGTGAACATGCCAGCCACACCGTAGAGCTCCAGCATCCAGCCGCTCAGGGTCGGAACGAAGGCACCTGCCAGCGTACCCAGGGCCAGAATGAACGCAGTGCCAAAGGCGCGTACGCGGGTGGGGTAGAGTTCGGGGGCGAAAATCCAGATCGTGGTGTTCAGCAGCAGGACGCAGAATTGAAAGGCAGCGCCGAACAACAGCACCAGATAAATGTTGGAGCTTAGAAAGCCAAAGGCCAGGCCACTGGCGCAGGCCAGCAGAGCACCGATCGTGAACACGCGTTTGCGGGGAGTGCGGGAGCCCAGGTAGGAGGCCGTCAAGGCACCGAGCAGGCTGCCCGACTGCATCAGAATGGTGAAGGTATAGCTTTTCACCAGGGAATAGCCTTGCTCCACGAGTAGCGTGGGCATTAGCGTCAAGACCGTCAGCTGAGCGCCGTAGGTCATGCAGACGGCAATACCGGTAACCAAAGTACGCTTGGCCAATGCACCCTGGAAAATCTCTCCCAGACGCACGCGCTCTGCTTTGACTGCCTGCGGTCCACTGTGTAGATAGGGGTATGGATTGGCGATCGTGCGCCCCAGCTTTCCCGAGGCCAGTATGTTCAGGACCTGATTGGCCTCCTCGATACGCCCTTGGGACACCAGAAAGCGCGGTGTCTCAGGAATGTAGCGGCGATAGAACAGCACCATGAAGGCGGGCATGACCAGCAGGCCGAACAGCCAGCGCCAGCTTTCAGGGCCGGGAAATAGTGTAAAGACCAGCAGGCCAAAGGCAGGAGCCAGCATATTTCCCAGCCCGCCACCAGCGACGTTGATGGTGCCCACGGCTGTGCCGCGAAACCGTGAGGAACAAAATTCGGCCAACATGGTGACGGCGATGGAAATTTCGCCACCCAGGCCAAAGCCCACAATCACACGGCCCAGACCCAAGACCCAGTAGCTGGGTGCCAGTGCGCAGATCAGTGCGCCCAGCGTAAACAGGGCCAGGTTAATGGTCAGCATGACGCGTCGGCCGTAGTGGTCAGCGATATAGCCAGACAATAGCCGACCCAGGGCAGCGGCAGCGAAGGTCAGGGTGTTCAGAAAGCCGACATCGCGGGGGGTAAGACCCCAGTGTTCCTGGAGCAAGGGGCCCACTAGGCCCACCGCATTTTGTTCCAGCACATCAAACAGCACGCCCAGCAGAATCAGGGCCAGCACCTTGCGGTGCGAATTAGTGACGCCTATGGTTTCCAATGAGTTTTCCAGCTGATGCTGAACAGTATTGCCATTGGCCGTAGAGTGGGTTTGCGCCTGTGCAGAATCTGCGGGCAGGGGGGGATGGGGGCTTGTCATGATTTCTCCTCGTTCAGGAACGTGCTGGGCACGTCCGCCTCCTAACAATATTTTTTCAGTAATTATCGGTATGAAAAAATATTTTCAAAACTAGGGTAAACGAGAAAGTTTTTGCATGATCACTAGGGGTTCATGCAATGCATTGATATAAAAGGATTTTTATGGAAAATCAAATCATACGATTTTGAGTATGATCCTTATTTGATTCCCCAGATGGCCTAAAGCTCTTGAAAGCTGTCGTGGAAGGATTCCACCATGCCTAGATGGCGGCGTCCGGCTGGGCCGGCATTATCCATGACCTGGCTAAGCACCAAATGACATAGGCCGATGACTGCGACGTGATTGTCCAGTACGCCTGGAGACTGCACATCACAGCGCAGGGTCCAGCGACAGGCGCTTTTTTCCGTGCTGAGCTGATCGCTGATATGCAGCACGTTTGGGCTCAGGAGTGCCAGCTGTTCAATAAGCTGATCCATGCCGTGGACCCGGCGGCGCAGAGCAAAGATTACGACGACATCATCCTGTTGTATGCCAGCCAGATGCTCGCCCATGGTCTCGCCGGGGCCGGGAATCAATTGGGCATTGGGAACAATCTGCAGTAGTTGCCAGCGAAAGTAGCTGGCCAGGGATTGGCTGGACCGGAAGCCGAGCACCCAGACTTTGCGTGCGCCCAGAATGGCGTGGGCAATTTCATCCAGAAGCACTTCAGGAATACGACGGTAGGTAGAGGCCAAATTGGCTTGGCTTTGCTGCAAATGCGTGGAGAGAGAGCGTTCCGTTTCGGTGGCGGCCAGGAGTAGGGGCGAACCAGCATTTTTCTCGGACCGCACTTGTTTGCGGGCGGCTTCGTAATTGGGATAGCCCAGGCGTCGAATGAAACGGGTCACCGTGGCGTTAGAGACGTTGGCCAATGAGGCCAGCTCGGAGGCCGTATAACCGGCCAGATCACCCGGAAAATCCAGGGCGAATTCCGCCAGGCGTCGCTCTGAGGGAGATAGATCGTGAAGAATCTCGCGTAGGCGTCCAACAAAGGACTTCACGGCGGTTTCAGACATAGCGTTCCGTACTCTGCTTTAGTATGTTCTGGATTTTACGGGGAACCTAGCTTAACTGTATCAAAAAAGCGGAATTGCCCCATCTGACTTAAAGATCTCCGCGCTCGGCCATGGACACAGTTTGGGTGGGGGTGACGATGATGTGGTCCAGCAAACGTATATCCACCAGCGCCAGGGCCTGACGGATGTGCCGGGTTAACCGGATATCGGCTGCGCTGGGGTGGGCTGCGCCTGAAGGGTGGTTGTGCGCCAGAATAATGGCGCAGCTGTGATGACGGATGGCCGCACGCAGGATCTCGCGCGGATAGACTGAGGCCTGGTTGATGGTGCCTTTGCTAATTTCTTCGGCGCAGATCAGTCGCAACTGATTGTCCAGAAACAGGGCCAGGCAATGCTCTACCGGTAAATGGCCAATATGCGCCAGACAATATTCGCGCACCTTGTCGGCCTGATTCAGGACTGGCTGGCCAGTCAGGGTCTCCAGTGCACAGCGGCGGTGCAGTTCCCGGATAACCAACAGTTCGGTGCATTTTGCCGGGCCGATTCCGGCCAGCTGACGCAGCGCCGACGCATCGGCCGATAATAATCCTTTGAGTCCGTTAAAATGTTCCAGCAACATCTGGCCCAGTTCAACCGCATTAAGCCCGCGCGTGCCAGTGCGCAGGACAATTCCCAGCAGTTCAGGAGTGGTCAGGCAGGCAGGGCCGTGCGCCAACATGCGTTCACGGGGGCCCTGACGGCGTAAAGTGGATGTGGCCATAAGAAACGCTAAAATGCGGTAATTGAATGATTTTCTATAGTGAGCGATCGTGAGTAACACTGCTAGTTCCGAACTTGGAATTGTCCGTCAGGATTCCTACCTGACCCTGCACTATCGTATCGAGCTGGCCAGTGGCCCGGCGGCAGGCTCTGTGTTTGCGGATACCTATACGGGGCGTCCTGCCACCTTGCAATTGGGGAATGGCCAATGGGCTCCCGGTATGGAAGCACCCTTGTTGGGGCGTCGTGAAGACGAACGCTTTCAAGTCGAGATTGCCGCACAGGATGCCTACGGAGCCCGTAATCCGGACTTGCTGCAGCGCATTACTCGCGAAATGCTGGCCGACAACGCCGCTGAAGGTGTGCAATTCGAGCCCGGTGATATGGTGGAGTTTGCCGCACCGAATGGCAGCCGTTATTCGGGCGTCCTTAAGGAAATCGACGAGAAAACCGCTTTGTTCGATTTCAACCATCCCTTGGCCGGTGTGACTTTGCGCCTGGATGTTCATATTTTGGGGATTCTGTAATGAGCCAAGCTACTCCTGTTCAGAACGCTGAGGTTGTTCTGGCCCAGCCGCGCGGATTCTGTGCTGGGGTTGACCGCGCAATTGATATTGTCGAGCGTGCCCTGGAATTGCACGGCGCACCCATTTACGTGCGCCATGAGATTGTCCACAACCGTTACGTGGTGGAAGACCTGCGCAGTAAAGGGGCCATTTTTATTAAAGAGCTGGACGAGGCTCCTTCGGGTGCCATCGTGATTTTCTCGGCCCATGGCGTGTCGCGCCAGGTGCGTGATGATGCCGATCGGCGTGGTCTGAAAGTCTTTGATGCCACCTGCCCCTTGGTCACCAAAGTGCATATTGAGGTCTCGCGTATGCGCGCTGAAGGCCGCGAAATCATTATGATCGGACACGTTGGCCACCCGGAAGTGGAAGGGACGCTGGGACAGGCGGATGGCGGCATGTATCTGGTGGAAACACCCGAAGACGTGGCTAATCTGAAAATCAAGGACCCCGATAATCTGGCTTTTGTGACGCAGACCACCTTGTCGGTGGATGATGCCGCCGTCGTAGCACAGGCCCTGCGCGAGCGCTTCCCCAATATTGTGGAACCCAAGAAAAGCGATATCTGTTACGCCACGCAGAACCGTCAGGATGCAGTCAAGATCATGGCACCACAGTGTGATCTGGTTTTGGTTGTGGGCAGTACTAACAGCTCCAACTCGAACCGTTTGCGTGAAGTAGCCGAACGCAAAGGGGCCGAGGCTTATCTGCTGGACAAACCCGAGATGATTGATCCGGCCTGGCTGGTGGGCAAGAAACGGGTGGGTGTGACGGCTGGGGCTTCGGCACCGGAAGTGCTGGTTAATCAGGTTATTCAGCGCTTGCAGGAATTGGGTGTCGGCCGTGTACGGGCTTTGGACGGTGTAGAGGAAAATATTGCCTTCCCCTTGCCGCGAGAGCTGTCGCGCAAAATTGAAAGCCTGAATAAATAAGAAAATACATTTTCCTAGGGGGGCAGGAGACAAAATGATTCTGTATAGCTACTTTCGCAGTTCAGCCGCTTATCGGGTGCGGATTGGTTTGAACCTGAAGGGTTTGGAGTATCAGATCAAACCGGTTCATCTGGTCAAAGACGGTGGCCAGCAGCATCAGCCCGAGTACGTACAGGTTAATCCCGTGCAGTTGCTGCCTGCGCTGGATGATGATGGTTTGATCATCACCCAATCCCTGGCCATTCTGGAGTATTTGGACGAGCGCTATCCCGAGTTGCCGCTTTTGCCTAAAGCCTCGGCAGAGCGGGCCTGGGCGCGGTCCATGGCGCAAACCGTGGCTTGTGATATTCATCCTTTGAATAATTTGCGAGTCCTGCAGTATTTGAAGAACGAATTGAATGTCGAAGAAGATGCCCGTAATCAGTGGTATCGCCACTGGGTCAGCGTGGGCTTGGAAGGGCTGGAAGCCTTGGTGCAGCGACATGGCAAGAAAGATCACCATTTCATTTTTGGTGATACCCCCGGCCTTGCTGAAATCTGCCTGATTCCGCAAATGTTCAATGCGCGTCGTTTTGACATTGATCTGGCAGCGTTTCCGCGCCTGCTGGCGGTCGAAGAAAAATGCTTGGAGTTGTCCGCTTTTCAAGAGGCTGCTCCGGATCGCCAGCCTGACGCGTCGTAAAGCTTGCTGTGATAGCCGCCCAGAATCGGGCTGGTCAGCCTCTACCCGCCTGTCAGGCGGGTTTTTCTTGCCCTCCAACGAGCATGTACTCCCGTATCGGGGCGTAAAGGACTAGAGATGAATATTGGTTTTTGTGGTTTGGGCCGTATGGGCCAGCCTATGGTGCATCGCTTGTTGGAAGCCGGTCACCCGGTTCGTATCTGGAATCGTTCCAAAGAGAAGGCCAGTGCCTTGATTCAAGCGGGGGCAATCTGGTGCGACACGCCGGCGCAAATGGCTGAGCAATGCGAGTCGGTGTTCTTGTGCGTCTTTGATGCTCGGGCTGTGTACGACACCGTACTGGGCGAACAGGGCTTGGCCAGCGTGCAGGGGGCCTTACGTATTGTGGTGGACCATTCCTCGATTCCTCCCCAGGCGACCCGCGAGATGGCAGCCCAATTACAGCAGCGCTGTGGTGCTTATTGGTTGGACGCGCCGGTGTCGGGCGGTGTGGGTGGGGCAGAGCAAGGCACCTTGGCGATCATGGTCGGGGGCGAAGTGGCTCAACTGGATCAAGTGCGTTCTGTGCTGGCGGCCTATTCGCAACGCGTCACCCTGATGGGGGCAGTGGGCGCTGGCCAAGTAACAAAGTTATGCAATCAGACGATTGTGGCCACGACCCTGACAGCGATTGCCGAAGCCTTGAGTCTGGCTAATGACAACGGCGTGGATGCGTCCAAAGTCAGTGAAGCGCTGGGAGGCGGCTGGGCCGATTCGGTCTTGCTGCAATTGTTCGTGCCACGCATGACCGCGCGCGATAGCTTGGTCAAGGCGTCGGTGGACACCATGTTGAAGGACTTGAATACGGTGGCCGAGCTGGCCAGTGTCAGCCACACCAGCATGCCAGTGGCCCATGCGGCCCAGCAAACTTATCGTGCCGCCCATCGCCTGGGCTTGGGCGAAGAAGATGTCGCCCACATTACGCAGGTGAATAGTTACAATTACGGGGAATAAACTATCAACTGTCAAACTTAGTTTCGGTATTATGTCGGCTATTTGAAGTTGGGACTGTAGGTCTACAAAAGGGAAGTCATGAAGAAAAGCACAGGGCTGGTCACACTGGTTGTCGTATTAGCCGCCGCATATGGCGGTTCAACCTGGTATACCGGCAAGAAAACAGAAGCGCTGGTCCAGGATAAAGTGGCCCAGTTCAATACCTTGGCTGCCGAGCAGCTCCAGCAAATGGGGATGAGCGAATCGGTTGTTATGAATGTGATCGAATATCAGCGTGGCGTATTGTCCTCCAACGCGCGTTATACCATCACTGTCAAACCGACTGCCGCTGATGAAAAACCTCTGGAGCTGACCTTCGAAGACAAGATCAGCCACGGTCCACTGCCGATGTCGGCATTGGCGCTGGGTAACTTCACCCCTGTTGCGGCCTTGTCGCACAGCACCCTGGTCAAGACCAAAGACTCCGAAGCTTGGTTCAAGCTGACGGGCGACAAGACGCCTCTGTGGGCAGATAGCCTGGTGGGTTTTGACGGTGCCGTGGACTCCAACGTGCATTTTGAAGCCATCAAGCACCAAGGCGACGAAATCAAGGTTGATTTCAGCGGTGGTCAGCTGCGTACCAAAGCCGGTGGCAAAAGCAAAGACATCGTTGTCACAGGTAGCTTCCCGAACTTGTTTGTGGATGACATCAGCGATGATCCATTGACGCTGCAAGCCTCCAACTTCGTGCTGGACTTCAAGCAAGACGGTGACATTAATGTTAACGGCAAGCAAGTTGGCAAGCTGAGCGTTGATAACGTCAAGATGAGCACGGCAGAAACTGACGGTATTACCTTCAAGCAAATTGCGGTGAACTCCGATGCGGTCACCAAAGACTCCATCAGCGACACCAAGGTCAGCTACCAGTTGTCCGAGTTGGTGTTTGAAGACAAGGTCAAGCTGGGTTCGGCTGAGCTGGTCATGAATTTTGACCGCGTGTACGCTCCTGCTATTTCTGCTTTCTCCAAGCTGCTGTCGGATTCGAATCTGCAAAACGATATTGAATCGGTCGATTCGGCCACTGCCCAGAAGATGCTGGAACTGGTTCTGCAAGCTCTGGAACACAAACCAGTGCTGCGTATTGAACCTCTGCGCTGGTACACCGCGGCTGGTGAGTCCAAAGCCAATCTGCGCGTTGAACTGCAAAAACCCAACGCATCGGCTCAAGAGCTGAAAGAAAGCCCAGAACTGTGGGTGGAAGCGATTCCTGCGGCTCAGCTGGATGTCTTGATCTCCAAAGCCATGCTGCGTGGTCTGGCCACCGAGATGGACAAGTCTGAAGGCCTGACGGCCGAGCAAGGCAATGCCGCCATGCTGGATATGGTTCTGGATGCCGCCGTGGCTCCTTACGCCGAGTCCAAAATGGTTAAGGTTGACGAAAACAGCATCTCTACCGAAATCAAGTACAACGGTACCGATCGTGTTTTTGACATCAACGGCCAGCGCTTTACCTCCGAGCAATTGCTTGGTCTGGTTCTGATGGGCATGATGTAATTCGTCTGGGCTTTGTCCAGCGTGAAGCCCACCGATTCGGTGGGCTTTTTTTATGTATTCAAGGGAGCGGGGGCTATGGCCAGCTTATCGGATCAATTGTCCCGATTGGTGTACAGCACCGATCAGGGACGTATGTGCCCGGATTGTGGGCAGCCACAAAATCAATGTTGTTGTGAAGAAACACGTCGTCAGGAACAGCTGGCTCAGGTCCAGGGGCCGGTGCGCTTGAGTCTGGAGACTAAGGGGCGTAAAGGCAAGGGCGTGACCGCGATCAGTGGATTGGTCATGCCGGAAGATCAGCTCAAGGCCTTGATCAAAGAATTGAAAAATGCCTGTGGAGCCGGGGGGACGCTAAAAGAGGGAACGCTGGAGATTCAGGGGGATCACCGAGCCGTTGTGCAGGCACGCCTGGAACACAACGGCTTGACGGTCAAGCGGGTCGGCAGACCCTAGTGGACGCTTAGAAGCTATAGCCCAAGCCGACGCCCCCAAAGACGCTGCTTTTTTTCTCGACCAGTGGGCTGTCTTTGGCTTCTTCGCCCAGGGTGTTCACGCCCAGCAAACCTTGCAGTGACCAACTTTCGCTGAGCTTGTGAGTGTATTGGCCGTACAGGGCGTAGGAGCGCAGACCCGAGTCAGGGCGGTACGTGCGCAGTTGGCCGCCACTGTTGACGACTTCATGCGATTTCACGCCAAAGTAGGTGCGCATGGCCTTTTCGTTGGACCATTTCAATTCGGTACCCACTGAAAAGCTGCTGTCCTGGTTGTTCCAGAGGCGGTAGCTCAGATCCAGCACGGCAGTGGCACCATAGCCGCTTTTCAGGGCTTGGTAGTAGCTACCCTCGATTTTTGCATTGCCCAGCTGGTAGGCGGTAAAGACACCCAGGTTGCCATGACGATCAATGTCATCCGTACCATGCAGGCGGCTGCCATCACCGGCATCGCGCGAACGCGACAGGGAGGCATAAGTACCAATGGTCCAGTTATCCGTCAATTGGGTCTGCAGGCCAATGGCGGGCATGCCAGCCTTGGGGGCCAGAAAGAAGTGACCATTGCGGTGCGAGATCAGGGGGTAGGCACGGCCGCTGTAGCTGTCCGAACCTTCGTACTTGGGAGCAAAGCCCATGCCCAAACCAATAGTCGTTTGCTGAGCGAGTGCCTGGCTGCTTCCTATAACGCAGAGAGCCACTAAAAGGCAGGGACGCAGAGCAGAGCGGGATAGTTGGGGCATGACAGATTCCTTTTGATACGGGGTAAAGATAAGCCCGCTTATCACGGGCCTCGTTATCGTATCAAGCTTTGGTGCAGGGCAGCCAGATTAATGACCGGCCGGTATGGTCTGTTGTTCTGGCCCTACACCTCGCTCAGGCCCGGATATACAGCCAGTTTTCTGCCTGTAATTGCACCAAGGTAGTGATAGCACCTTGACCTAGTGTCTGGAGCCGCTCAGGTGCCTGGAGAGCCTGATTACGCAGCGTGTTGGGGCACAGGTAGGTATAGGCATCGCATTCGTCTTCAGCGCCTTGTACACAGGCTTTGACGGCCTGGGCGTTGACGATGATGCGGATCAGGGTACCAGGCATGTCTTTGAGCAGATTGCGCGCATTGCTGCGGGCGCGCTCCAGAGCGTCGGGGGTGGGGGCGTGCAGAAGAACACGGGGGCTCATGGCTTGTTTTCCTTCGTGAAATTAGCGCGGGCCGAAAACGCGGGCGGCGATGTCGGGCGAAGCACCTGTCTGCATCTGAATATGGCCTTGCTCATCCTTCCAGATCATGGCGGGGGTAGCGCGTAAATCCCAACCCATCATCAGGTCTTCATTGCGAGTCAGGTCCGCCTCAATGTCGCTAGGGATCGTGTCTATGGCTTTGACACCGGCATTACGGTCTTTCAGCATGGCAAGCGAATGCTCGTTCAAGGCTTGGGTCGGGTTTTTAGCCGCTAAAATAGCCGCCGATTTGGGGCCACTGCTTGGTGCCAGGATACCGACCATGATGTGGCGTAACTGCACTTTGCCTGACTCTACCCAAGGACGCGCCATTTGCCAGAACTGCATGCAGTAGGGGCAGTTGGGGTCGGTAAAGACGTAGACCACGCGTGGCGCTTTGTCGTCCCCATCTTTGATCCAGCGGGATTGTTCCAGCTTGCCCAGCATGTCTTTGGCAATAGCGGGTTGAACCAGTTTGTCCAGGCCTTCGGGGCGAACTTCTTCGCCTTGGGCATCAATCATCGTACCCACCAGCATGTGCTGACCATCCGGTAGGGTGTACACGGCCAGTGCGCGGTTGCCGCTATAGGCACCCCAGGCTTTCAGGCCACCGGGAGCATCAAACTCACCCACAATAGACAGCCCTTGTTCTTCCAGAGCCTTCAGGGCGGCAGGGCGGTCTGCCGCTTGTGCGATGGTGCTGGCATACAGCAACCCGGTCAGGGCAAGACGAATAGAAAAAGAGGAAAGCGGCATGGTGGAATCCTGCAAAACAGTCGTTAAATGTATATATCCGGAAAATATATACTAAGATCCAAATGGAATAAAAGAATGGGACTAGGCCGTACCGGGATAGTTCCCCATTCTTGTTCTGATCGAGCTGTTTCTCCGGCCTTGCCGGATCTCAGGAACGGATCTTCAGGTTGGCCAGTTCCAGCAAACGGTAAGTTTCGTGTACTGGCAAGCCCATGACGCCGGTGTAGCTTCCGCTCAAATGGCTAATAAATGCACCCCCCAAACCTTGAATGCCATAAGCCCCGGCTTTGCCCATGGGCTCGCCGCTGGTGCAGTATTCCTGGATTTCTTGATCGCTCAAGGTTTTGAAGCTGACTTCGCTGATGCTGATGCTTTCAAATTCCACTCCGCCCACCCCTAAGGACAAGGCAGTCATGACTTGATGACGGCGGCCCGATAGTTCGCGCAGGATGCGCGTGGCGTCTGCAAGATCGGCCGGTTTGCCAAAAATAGTCTCGCCCATGCAAACCGTGGTGTCAGCACTCAAAATAGCGCGTTCTTGATCTAGGTTATTGTGCTGGGCGCGCCATTCCAATGCACGCAGCAATTTGTCGCGAGCGGTGCGGCGTACGTAATCCAGTACGGCTTCCTGTTCCAGACGGGGTTCATCCTCGCCGGGAGGGCTGGGGATATTCAGTACCTCATGGGGGATCTGAATGCTGTTGAGCAAGTCGTGGCGTCGAGGACTGGCGGAGGCCAGATAGATGGGCTGAAAAGGCATAAGAGACGAAAGCGAAGGAGAGAGGGCTCAGGCGCGGTGATAAGGATGGCCGGTCATAACGGACCAGGCACGATACAGTTGTTCGGCCAGAAAAATGCGTACCAAGGGGTGGGGCAAGGTCAGGGAGGACAGGCGCAGCATGCCGTGGCAGCTTTGCTTTAGTGATGCATCCAGCCCGTCAGGACCGCCGACCAAAATAGCAATATCCTGACCGCTACTGCGCCAGCGCTCCAGTTCCTGGGCCAGCTTAACGGTGGTCAGGTCCTTGCCTCGTTCGTCCAGGGCAATGCGCATGGCCTGGGCAGGGATGGCTGTTTCGATACGTTTGGCTTCGGCCTGCATCATTTGGGCGGCTGTCTTGCCACTGGTGCGTGGCTCGGCTTTGATTTCGCGCAGTTCTATCGCGCAGTCCTGCGGCAAGCGGCGCGCATATTCTTGCCAGCCTTGCTCCACCCAGTCGGGCATGCGCTGACCGACCGCGATGACAATGAGTTTCATGAAAAGTCGTCAGAAAAAGGAAAAATACCCCCACGCTGCGCCTTCGGCTTGCTGCCCCCCGAGGGGGCGTTTTTACCTTGGGGCGGCCCAGCGGTAAAAAA
>JBQEAN010000007.1:32277-88564 GCA_052109075.1 Alcaligenes sp.
CGAGGGGGCGTTTTTACCTTGGGGCGGCCCAGCGGTAAAAAAAAGGC
The DNA here is from genome assembly GCA_052109075.1 of Alcaligenes sp. Lineage (GTDB taxonomy): Bacteria > Pseudomonadota > Gammaproteobacteria > Burkholderiales > Burkholderiaceae_B > Alcaligenes. The sequence goes on from JBQEAN010000007.1 coordinate 32,325, forward strand.
CGCCTGTTTAGGTGCGGCCTGGGTACCGCCGATAGGGCGAAGGAAGCGGCTTAGTCCTCGTCCTCATCAGCGCTGGCGTAAAAGCCAGGCTGAGGAACTTGGCGCGATTGTGGCAGCAGTTCTACGTCGACCGGACGTTCACCCCACAGTTCTTCCAGGTTGTAGTACTGGCGAATGGCGGGCTGCATGCAATGCACCACGATATCGCCCAGATCCAGCAAGACCCATTCGCCGGTATCCTCGCCTTCGTGGGCCAGGATGTCGACTTTGTTTTGACGTGCTTTATCAAATACGCTTTTGATCAAAGCGCGGGTTTGCCGATTGGACGTACCACTGGCGATCACCACACGATCGAACAGGCCGGTCATGTGGGTAGTGCTAAAGACCTTGATGTCTTGAGCTTTGACGTCTTCGAGGGCATCGATGACGAGACGTTGAAGTGTTTCTATATTCATAAAAAGAACTATACAGGGCGCACCTGTGGGTGGGAAAGATAGAGTCGTTTTTTGTCAATGTATTGAGCGACTTTTTCCGGGACCAGTGGGGTGATGTTGTCACCGCGCTGCACTCGCTCCCGAATTTCGGTGGCCGAGATATCCATGGGAATAAAGTCGATCTGATGCAAACGACGCTGAAGCTGACTTAATTTCTGTTGCAAAGCGGCTGGCGTTTCCAGAGGACTGCCAGGGCGCTGGGCAACGGCCAGCTCGACGTATTCAAGGATTTCCTGCCAGTCGTTCCAGCTGCAGAAATTATGCAATTGGTCGCTTCCTAAAATCCAGTAGTACTGAGACCCGGCAGGCAATTCGCGCACCGTGTCTATGGTGTAAGTTGGGCCACCTCGCAGGATTTCTACGGGATTGACCTGTATGGCAGGATGGCTTTGGGCTGCCAGCTCGGCCATGGCCAGACGATCCAGAGTGCTGGCACCCAGGGTATTGCGCTGCCAAGGCTGGGCGGCGGGCAGCAACTGTACCTGGTCCAGCTTCAATTGCTCAAAGGCGGCCACCGCCAAGGCCACATGGGCCTTATGGATGGGGTCGAAACTGCCACCCAGCAAGCCAACACGCTTTAAATCCATTCGCGTGGAACCAGGTATTGCGCCAGAGCGGCTTCCGGTGTACCCGGTTCGGGCGACCAGTTATAGCGCCAATTGGCCTGGGGGGGCATGGACAGCAAGATGGACTCGGTGCGTCCACCTGATTGCAGGCCAAACAAGGTGCCCCGGTCAAAGACCAGATTGAACTCGACGTAGCGGCCACGACGTATGGCCTGGAAGTCCCGATGAGCCTGGGTGTATTCCTGATCCCTGTGAGCACGCACAATAGGCGCATACGCGTCGGTAAAGGAATTGCCCACCGAACGGGTCAAGGCAAAGCTGGCCTCAAAACCGGGCTCGTTCAGATCGTCGTAGAAAATACCGCCAATGCCACGGGTTTCATTGCGGTGCTTCAGATAAAAATACTCATCACACCAGCGTTTGTAGCGCGGGTAGTAATCCACCCCGTGCGGAGCCAGCGCATCGTGGCAAACCTGATGAAAATGACGGGCGTCCTCTTCGTACAGGTAGTACGGGGTCAAATCCAGGCCGCCACCAAACCAGAACACGTCTTGTTGGTCGGCTTGCTGGGCTTGCGCCACAAACATGCGCACGTTCATGTGCGTGGTAGGGACAAAGGGATTGCGTGGGTGAATAACCAGCGACACTCCCATGGCCTCCCAGGGGCGTCCGGCCAGTTCAGGACGGTGGGCGCTGGCCGACGGAGGCAGGGTGTGGCCTTTAACATGACTGAATAAAACGGCAGCCCGCTCGAACACGGGGCCGTTCTCCAGCAGGCGGGACAAACCGCCACCGCCTTCCGGACGATCCCACTGGTCCGACTCGAAAGGCGTGCCGTCCAGCTGCTCAAGTGTGTCCACGATGTGGCTTTGCAACTGACGGAAATAAGCCTGGACGGTATCAATGGGTAAAGACATGAAAAGACCTTGCTACGTGAATCAGGATTCGCTGCTGGGCAGAGCGCGCCAGCCAATATCGGTGCGAAATTGCTTGCCGTCGAAGTGCGTTTGGGAAATGGCCTGGTAGGTCGCTTCCTGGGCGCGTCGGATCGAGTCAGCCATGGCGGTGACACACAGAACCCGGCCACCTGTGGTAACCACCACATCGTCTTTCAGTTGGGTGCCGGCGTGGAAGGTAATGCAGTTGTCGGTATCAACGGCAAACTGAGTGATGGCGTCGCCCGTACGGGGCTCTTCGGGGTAGTTGGCCGCTGCCAGCACCACACCAATGGCGGTGCGACGATCCCATTCGATGGTGGCCTCGTCCAGCTTGCCAGCCAGAGCCAGTTCAAAGGTTTCGGTCAGGTCGCTTTTGATGCGCATCATGATGGGTTGGGTTTCAGGGTCGCCCATGCGGCAGTTGAATTCCAGCACCTTGATAGGACGCGTGGCGTCCGGGCCATCGTCAATCATCACGCCGGCGTACAGAAAGCCCGAGTAAGGCAAGCCTTCTTTGGCCATGCCCTGCATGGTGGGGTGAATGACTTCACGCATGATGCGGTTGTGTAGTGTGGGGCTGACGATAGGGGCGGGAGAGTATGCACCCATGCCGCCTGTGTTCGGGCCCTGGTCACCATCTTTCAGGCGCTTGTGGTCCTGGCTGGTAGCCATGGGTAGCACATTCTTGCCATCACACATCACGATGAAGCTGGCTTCCTCGCCGGTCAGGCATTCTTCCACGACCACGCGCGCACCGGCAGCACCAAAGCGGCCATCGCCCAAGATGTCGTCAATGGCGCCCAGCGCTTCTTCCAAGGTCGTCGCCACAATCACACCCTTGCCCGCAGCCAGGCCGTCGGCCTTGACCACAATGGGGGCGCCTTGCTGGCGAATGTAATCTTTAGCCGCTTCGGGATCGGTAAAGGTCGCGTAAGCAGCCGTGGGGATGTTGTGACGCACCATAAAGGCTTTGGCGTAGTCTTTGGAGCTTTCCAGTTGCGCCGCTGCCTGGGTGGGGCCGAAGATCTTCAGACCGGCCGCACGGAAGGCGTCCACAATGCCTGCGGCCAGAGGGGCTTCAGGGCCCACAATGGTGAAGGCAATTTTTTCTTCCTTCACAAAGGCAATCAGTTCCTGAATATCGGTGATATTCAGGTTTTCAATGCGCTCGGCACGGGCCGTACCGCCATTGCCAGGGGCAACATAAATAGTTTGCACCCGTGCAGATTGGGCCAGGCGCCATGCCAAGGCGTGTTCACGGCCGCCGCTGCCGACAACAAGTAGCTTCATAGTGATGAGTCGGGCAGGGCCCGCAAAGAGGAGTTTTCAGGAACCAGGTTATTCGGCTTCGTCCATGACCGCGGTGGTGTAGACCTCTTGGACATCGTCCAGGCCTTCCAGTGCGTCCAGAAGTTTTTGCATTTTGATGGCATCGTCTCCAGCCAATTCGGTCTCGTTCAGGGCTTTCATGACCACGCCTTCTACTTCAGGGGTCAATCCGGCTGCCTGGAACGCCGCTTGTACTGCGGGGTAGTCGCTGGGCGTACACAGCACTTCAATCAAGCCTTCTTCATCGGTGACGATATCGTCGGCACCGGCTTCCAGGCCGACTTCCATAATGGTGTCTTCCGAGGCGCCCGGCGCGAACAGAAACTGCCCACAGTGGCGGAATTGAAACACGACCGACCCGTCCAGACCCAGATTACCGCCATTTTTTGTAAAGGCATGGCGCACGTCCGAGACGGTGCGCTGACGGTTATCGGTCATGCAGTCCACGATCACGGCTGCGCCGTTAACGCCATAACCTTCATAGCGAATTTCTTCGTAGTTGGCATCGTCAGTGCCGCCTGCACCGCGCTGGATCGCGCGCGTGATGTTGTCTTTGGGCATATTGGCAGCGGTTGCCTTGTCCCAGGCCATGCGCAAACGTGGGTTGGATTCGGGGTCAGGACCGCCGGCACGTGCGGCCACGGTGACCTCACGAATGATCTTGGTCCAAAGTTTGCCCCGTTTTGCGTCTTGACGACCTTTACGGTGCTGAATATTCGCCCATTTACTATGTCCGGCCATAAAGTATTACCAATTCAGTAGACTACGTTCAAAGAAAAACAGATCTATTTTAACCTGTCTGGACGACAAGGCCCGAGCTTGGGCGAAAGTCGCTAGAATCTAAGCACTTGGCATTCTATCCGGAAGAGAACAAACAATCATGGCCGATCCAATTTTGCTTGCTCAGAACAGCAATACTCCTCTTTACTTGCTGCCCGCTCTGGCCAACCGACACGGTTGTATTACGGGGGCGACAGGGACGGGTAAAACGGTCACCTTGCAGGTATTGGCCGAAGCCTTTTCCCGTCAGGGCACTCCCGTGTTCCTGGCCGATGCCAAAGGGGATTTAAGCGGCATTTCTCAAGCGGCGCAGCCTAATCCTAAATTGCAGGAACGCTTGCAAAAGCTGGGCTTGCCCGAGCCAGCCTGGGGGGCGAACCCGGTCACCTTCTGGGATATTTTTGGTGAACAGGGCCATCCGGTGCGAGCTACCATTTCTGATATGGGGCCTTTGTTGTTATCCCAGATTCTGGAACTGAACGACACCCAGGAAGGGATTTTGAATATCGTCTTTCGTGTGGCTGACGACGAAGGGCAACTGATTCTGGATTTGAAAGATTTACGTGCCCTGTTGCAGGACGTCTCGGATCGGGCCACGCAACTGCGTAATCAATACGGCAATATCGCCGCTGCCAGTGTGGGGGCAATCCAACGCGCCTTATTGCGTCTGGAAACCCAGGGGGCGGATCGCTTTTTTGGTGAGCCGGCTTTGGATGTCATGGACTGGATCCGTACGGACGCTTCGGGTCGCGGGGCGATTAATGTGCTGGCTGCGGATAAGCTGATGCAGTCCCCCCGTTTGTACGCGGTGTTCTTGCTGTGGATGCTGGCTGACTTGTACGAGCGTTTGCCGGAAGTGGGTGATCTGGACAAGCCGCGTCTGGTCTTTTTCTTTGATGAAGCCCACTTATTGTTTACAGGTGCCCCCAAAGCCTTGCTGGAAAAAGTCGAGCAGGTAGTTCGCCTGATTCGCTCCAAAGGCGTGGGTATTTATTTTGTGACGCAAAACCCGCTGGATATTCCAGATACTGTTCTGGGCCAATTGGGTAACCGCGTGCAGCATGCCTTGCGTGCCTTTACACCTCGTGATCAAAAAGCGGTCAAGACTGCTGCGCAAACCATGCGCCCCAATCCGGGCCTGGACATTGAAGCAGCCATTACTGAACTGGGTGTGGGCGAGGCCCTGGTGTCCATGCTGGATGCCAAAGGTACCCCAACGCCTACTGAGCGTGCGTGGTTGGTTGCGCCCGGTAGCCGGATCGGCCCGGCAAGCGAGGCAGAACGACAAGCGGTGCGACAAGCCTCCTTGTTCGGCCTGAAGTACGACCAGGCCATTGATCGTGAGTCAGCCTATGAAGTGCTGGCTAAACGCACGAATGATGCGGCTGCCAATGGCGACGCGGGCGCCAGTAAGCCTGGAGCAGTGGATGGCAAAGAAGACGGCCTGATGGGCGTCGTGAACGATTTTCTTTTTGGATCAACTGGGCCGCGTGGTGGCAAGAAAGACGGTTTGGTGCAAAGCATGATTAGGACTGAGACCAAACGGGCTGCCACCAAAGTGCTGCGTGGGGTCTTGGGTTCCTTGTTTGGAGGAAAACGCTAGTGCCCACGGAACAGCCTCATTTAATTGTTGCCACCCCCAGGCCTTCGGAAACAGAACGTTGGGCAGGGCATTTCCGGCAAGCTTATCCTGATTGGACTGTGGACGAGTTTGCTGTGGGTCAGCCTAGTGTGGGCGCTCAGTATGCCGTGGTCTGGCAACCGGATACGGCCTTGTTTGAACAGGAACCAGGGCTGCGTGCGGCCTTTAATCTGGGGGCTGGGGTTGATGCTGTCGCCAGCAGTATCCCGCCCACGCTACCTTTGTATCGCTTGGAAGATGCGGGCATGGCCGAACAAATGGCGGAATATGCCGTGTATGGCGTGTTGCGGGCAGTAGGGCGTTTTCAGCCTTACGAAGAGCAGGCCCGTCAGGGACAGTGGAAAGCGCATCGTCCGGTAGACCGTCGTCAGTGGCCGGTGGCTGTCCTGGGCTTAGGGGTGATTGGGCGCAAGATCGCCCAGGTCATTGCCAGTCTGGGTTATCCCGTGCACGGTTGGTCGCGCCGCTTGCATGAGGCGGATTTTCCCTGCTACGCCGGTGAAGAGGGCTTGCAACAGTGCTTGTCAGCCAGCCGTATTCTGATCAATGCCTTGCCTTTGACACCGCAAACCAAGGGGCTGATCAACCGTGATACCTTGGCTCAGTTGCAGCCGGGTGGCTATTTGATCAACGTGGCCCGTGGCGCGCATCTGGTTGATCAGGATGTGCTGGACGCTTTAAGCAGCGGGCAGTTGGCGGGGGCGATGCTGGATGCCTTCACACAGGAGCCCTTGCCGGCGGATCACCCCTATTGGGGAAATCCGGCCGTAATGATTACGCCTCATATTTCGGGCATTACCTTGCGCGAGCAGGCGCTGGAGCAGATTGGTTCGCGCATTGCTCAGTTGCATCAAGGTCAGGCCGCCAGTGGTCTGGTGGATCAGTCTCAAGGCTATTGATCTGTTCGTCGAGAATGCAATGGGGGACTGGTTCTGTAAGGTAGCCAGTCCCCCGCTTTGCTGGCGGCGTCATCGCATTGAGCATGCCTCCAGCGGGCGGCAATATTTCAGAATGAGGCCGTTCAGGCCATGTAAAACCACAAGGAAAGGGAATGAGTAAAATTCATCGTATTGCCGTGATCGCTGGAGACGGGATCGGTAAGGAAGTGATGCCGGAAGGCTTGCGTGTGTTGGAGATAGCCGCGCGTCGTCACTCGATTAATTTTGACTGGCAGGTACTGGACTGGAGTTCGGAGTATTACCAACAGCACGGCTGCATGATGCCGTCTGATTGGAAAGTACAGCTGTCCGATGCCGAGGCGATTTTCTTTGGTGCCATGGGCTGGCCGGATCTGGTGCCGGACCATGTGTCGCTGTGGGAGTCGCTGTTTAAGTTTCGCCGCGAATTTGACCAATACATCAATTTGCGTCCGGTGCGCTTGATGCCGGGTGTGCGCTCGCCCCTGGCTGGCCGTGAGCCAGGTGATATTGATTTCTTCATCGTGCGCGAGAACACCGAAGGCGAATACTCTAATAGCGGCGGCATCATGTTTGAGGGCACGCAGCGCGAAGTGGTGATTCAGGAAAGCGTGTTTACCCGTACAGGTACCGATCGTGTCTTGAAGTTCGCGTTCGAGCTGGCTGCAAAGCGCGGCAAGCATGTAACGGCTGCGACTAAATCCAACGGTATTTCCATCTCCATGCCCTGGTGGGATTCCCGCGTTGCAGCGATGGGCGAGCAATACCCGGATGTGAAGTGGGACAAGTATCACATTGACATTCTGTGCGCACACTTTGTGCAGCACCCGGACTGGTTCGATGTTGTGGTGGCCTCTAACCTGTTTGGCGATATCTTGTCCGACCTTGGTCCGGCATGTACCGGTACGATCGGCATTGCGCCATCAGCCAATCTGAATCCAGAGCGTGTCTTCCCATCCTTGTTTGAGCCTGTACACGGTTCGGCACCGGACATCTACGGTAAAGGCATTGCTAACCCGGTGGGTCAAATCTGGAGTGGTGCCTTGATGCTGGATTTCCTGGGCTATCCACAGGCTGCTGCAGACGTGGTGCAAGCCATTGAACAGGTGCTGGCCAACGGCCCACGTACTCCTGATTTGGGCGGCCAAGCCAGCACCAGTCAGGTAGGTGAAGCTATCGCCCAAACCCTGGAAGCGATGGCCTAAACGGTCAGCTTGACTTGGGGGGGGCGCAGCCCCGCCCAAGTGATGGTGCCAAACATGATGCTGGCTCCTTCAACATTGGCTGATTGTTGGGACATTTAAACTAAAGTGGCAAAGGTCTTGGTACAGGCTAGCTATGCTCTAGCCGTTTTATGACGTCTTGGTTCTGTGAGGTTTCGGCTTGCCTGGTATGGCGGACAGAACGTCGTGTTGGATATCAGTCTGTTTTAAAGCGTTTTCTAACTCTAGCAACAGTCGAGATGTGCTCAGGAAATCAGCGTTTGTGGATTCAAACTTTGGAAGAAGCATTTGAAGCCATACTTCGTAGCGACTCATAATGCTTTTATAGGTTTCGGCCCCTTTAGGGCTAAGTTCCCAGATGGGCGAGCGGTCATGACGTGGGTTGAGCAGTGGGTTGACCAAGTTATCTTCCGCGAGCTTGTTTAAACGTTTTTGCGCACCTTGCCGGGTCATTCCCATGCTTTCCGCGACCATCGGTGCTGTCATAGGTTGGGTTGCCAGAGCCAAAGCCCCTAAAACCTGCCAATCGGTGCTGTCAGCGACCAAGGTTCGTACCAGTTCATCCCCATTATTAAGTAACGCTGTTTTTAGCCGGAAAATGGAGAGGATAGTGTCCGTCAGTAATTTATGGCGGTTCTCGTCTGAAGAGTGAGTAATGGTGATGTACTCCAGTTTGCACCAGCTAGCGGATACTGTGGTGGATTGGTAGACATGTCATAGTAACGGTTTCAGCCTTGATCTCGCCGTTTACAGGGCTGACTGTTGCTACTTACATGTTTTTTTCTCTCGCTATTTTGGTGGAAATTGCTACTTTTTGGCGTCGGCTTTTTGTCAGCAAAACGCCGTCTCTAGCGTTCAGTATGATGAGCGTCAGGTTGGTTGCACCAGCCAGGATCTCTATGATTTGAATGACTGTGAAGAGTGTTCCAAAGTTGTCTTTGCTCGCCATGTGGGAGAGCATGATGGCGCAGGGTATTAAGACAGTTATTCCTAAAGCGGCAATGATTTTCATGCGTTTCATTTTGTTTACTAGAACTGCGCTGGACGTCGAGCCCATCATGGCTCGGCCAAGTCCACCCGTGATTGCAAGCAGTGGAACCAAAATAAACAAACCTGGGAAAACGATTGCATTTTTTAGCTGTGCAATGTCTTGTCGCGTCCCAAGAGTTTCTACGAGAAGGGTGGACAGAAAGAAGCTAAAGATGACTAACCCGGCGAGACAGCCAGCAATGGTATGGATTTTTCGTTTTACCTTTAACGTTATGTGTGTCATCTAGATCTCCAAGGGTGTTTAAGACATGATGGATGCCACGTATAGCAGCAAGGTGGTCATTGATGGCTAGTTTACTAAACTGACAACCAGTTTCCAATATGGTAACTGGTTGTCAGTTTGTTGTGTGTCAATGTTAAGACAATTTGCTCTGGCAAGAGAGCAGTAATGTTTAATTAAGCTTGCTGTCGTGGAGCTTTGCCCTGGCGGCTGTCCGGCTAAGGCTTGCGTAATAAGCTGGGATGCCTTGTGTGATGGCTATGGGCAGCACACGTGCTGGTCAGAATCCGGACTGGCAGGAGGGAAGCGAACTGGCTGTGGTGATACGGCCAAGCCAGCACCAGTCAGGTAGGCGAAGCCATCGTCCAAACTAGGGAAGCGATGGCTTAAATGGTCAGCTTGACTTGGGTGAGCGCAGCCCCGCCCAAGTGATGGCACCAATCATGATGGCGCCGCCCAGCAGTGCCCGACTAGTGGGGTACTGGGCAAAGAGCAGGGCGGCAAAGGCGATGGCGTAGACTGGCTCCAGGGCGATCACAATACCGGCGCTGCGCGCATTCAAAACAGTCAAGGCCGATACCAGCAGGTAATGCGAGAGTGCCGTGCAAAATACGCCCAGCAGTGCAATCCACATCCAGTCGACCAAGGTGCTATCGCCCAGCAGGTGGAGTGCAAAAGGCCAGCACATCAGGGCCACAAATAGGTTTTCCCACCAAGCCACTTGTTGCGCGGGTAGATGTTTGGCAGCACGACGATTGATCAAGGTGAACATGGCAAAGGTAAAGCCGGAAGCCACCGCCCAGGCCAGACCGATGGTGGATTGATCCTGGAAATCAAATGAAGGGGTTACCAGCAATAGGCCGAAGGTCACCAAGGCCAGAATAATCCATTCAGACGAGGTGACGCGTTCGCGCAGCACGGCCCATTCACACAAGGTGATGAAGGCCGGGAAGCTGGCAAAACCTAAGGTGGCAATAGCGACACCCCCGACTTTGACCGCCACAAAAAATGTCGCCCAGTGAATGGCCAGCATAATGGAGGCCATCAGCAAGATACGAAAATCGGCTGCTTTCATGCCTTGGCGCAACCCTCGTCCTTGAGAGCGAATGCTGATGAACAAAGCCAGTACCGCAAAGCTGGCCCGGCCCGCTGTGATCAGCATGGCACCTACCTGAATCAACTCACCAAAAATTCCGGTCAGTCCGAATAGAACGGCAGCCACATGAATGGCAGCCAGAGCACGTCCATGCGTCATGGAAAGCGATCCGAAAAAAAAGAGTCAATTTAGGCTATTCTGGTGCTTTATATCAGCCAGTGATAGGGCAAGCGGGGCAGGCAGGCAATACGTGTAAGGCATTATTCTAAGACATTGCTACAGCCCCCTCATCAAAGGAGTAAAACAATGACGCAGACGGTCAAGGCCATACGGATTGAGCGTAATGGTGGCCCCGAGGTTTTGCAGTGGGCTTCGGTAGAGTTACCAGCCCCTCAGGAGAAGGAAGTCACCATACGCCAAAAAGCGGTAGGATTGAACTTCATCGATATTTATTTTCGCAATGGCTTGTATAGCAATCCTTTGCCACACGGCTTGGGGTTCGAGGCGGCCGGTATTGTTGAGGCAGTGGGCTCGGGTGTCACGCATCTGAAAGTAGGCGACCGGGTGGCCTATGGCCAAAGTCCCTTGGGTGCCTATACCGAGGCCCGCAACCTGCCGGCGGATCGTGTCGTGCGTATTCCTGATGGTATTTCGTTTGAGCAGGCGGCGGCCATGATGCTCAAAGGCTTGACCTGCTGGTACTTGCTGCGCCAGACCTATCGCGTTCACGAAGGCCAGACGATTTTGTTCCACGCAGCTGCCGGTGGCGTGGGTTTGTACGCTTGCCAGTGGGCCCGCGCCTTGGGTGTGAAATTGATTGGTACGGTGTCCAGTCCCGAAAAAGCGGCCTTGGCTAAAGAAAACGGTGCGTGGGAAGTGATTGATTACTCCCACGAGGATGTGGTGCAGCGCGTGCTGGAATTGACCAATGGCCAGAAAGTGCCGGTTGTCTATGACGGTGTCGGTAAAGACACCTGGGAGCGTTCGCTGGATTGCTTGCAGCCGCGTGGCCTGATGGTCAGCTTTGGCAATGCCTCCGGCCCGGTAACGGGTGTGAATCTGGCGACCTTGGCGTCCAAGGGCTCTTTGTATGTGACTCGCCCTGTGTTGGGTGCTTATGTGCCGACACAAGAGGCCATGCAGGAAGCGGCAGACGAAATGTTTGATCTGGTGCTGCAGGGCAAGATCAAGGCATTGATCGGTCAGCGCTTCCCCTTGGATCAGGTTGCCAAGGCTCATGAGGATTTGGCGGCGCGTCGCACCACGGGCTCTACGGTGTTGACGCTGGATTGAGAGTGAGAGTCGGGTGGTGAACCCGATTATTTTGCTGAATGAAAATGGCCTCCTTATTGGAGGCCATTTTCATTCAGCGGTGTTTTATTCGCCTGTATTTCGCAGGCAAAGATCAGCCCTGCTCGTGGTACTGGCGTACGCGCTCAACTTCATTGCGCGAGCCCATAATTACGCCAATGCGCTGGTGCAGTTCGCTAGGCTGTACGTCCAGAATGCGCTGTGTGCCGTCAATGGACAGGCCACCAGCCTGTTCCACTAAAAAGCTCATGGGGTTGGCTTCGTACATTAAGCGCAGCTTGCCTTTCAGACCCGAAGGGCGGGAATCACGCGGGTACATGAACAGGCCGCCGCGTGTCAGGATGCGATGCACATCGGCCACCATGGAGGCGATCCAGCGCATATTGTAGTTTTTGCCCAAGGGGCCTTCAGGGCCGGCCAGACAATCGTCGATATACCGTTTCACCGGAGCTTCCCAGTGACGCATATTGGACATATTAATGGCGAACTCAGCGGTGTCTTCAGGAATGGTGACGCGCTCGGTAGTCAGAACCCAGGAGCCCATTTCCTTGTCCAGCGTGAAGGCCGCAACACCATCACCGACAGTCAGCACCAACATGGTTTGTGGGCCATAAATGGCATAACCGGCGGCAACCTGACGTACACCGGGCTGCAGGAAGTCTTGCTCTTCAATGACGCGCTCGCGAGCTTCAGGCGGCACGCTCAGCACCGAGAAGATGGTACCAATGGACACGTTCACATCGATGTTGGACGAGCCGTCCAGAGGATCGAACAAGAGCAGGTTCTCGCCTTTGGGGTAGTAGTCGGGAATACGGTGTAGGGTGTCCATTTCCTCGGAGGCCATGGCGGCCAGGTTGCCGCCCCATTCGTTGGCTTCCAGCAAGATTTCGTTGGACAGCACGTCCAGCTTTTTCTGAACTTCACCCTGGACGTTCTCGGAATCCAGGGAACCCAGAACGCCGCCCAGCGCCCCTTTGCTGACGGCATGGCCAATGGCCTTGCATGCCCGTGCCACTGTTTCCAGCAGCAGGCGCACATCGGCGGTGACCGTTTTCTTCTGGCGCTGTTGCTCAACCAGATACTGAGTAAGGTTTTTCTTCAAGACAGACTCCGAGGTCAAAGAGTTAATGCTTTATGTACAATTTCGGCCACATTGCCCGACAAGCCCGGTTCGGCCTGGATACGCTCCAGTGCCGCTTTCAGCGGGTCGCGGGCTTCGGGTTCAAAGCGGGCCCAATTATCGAACACACGGGCCAGGCGGGCCGAGATTTCCGGGTTGAGCTTGTCCAGGGCAATGACTTGCTCGGCCCAGAAGTCATAACCTTCCGGCGTGTGCACAGCCTGCATATTATTAATGCAGAACTGGAAAATCAGTGAGCGGGCGCGGTTCGGGTTGCGCAGTGAGAAGGCTGGATGCAACATCAGGGCGCGCACCTGGGCAACTTGTGTGCCGGGAGCGGTGGCCTGCAGACTGAACCAGCGATCCAGCACCAGAGGATTGTCCTGCCAGCGCTGGAAAAAGTCATCCAGGCCGTCCTGGCGATCCTGGGCCTCGCCGTAATTGACCAGGGCACTCAGGGCGCCCATGCGATCCGTCATATTGCTGGCCTGATCGTACTGATTACGGGCCAGTTGGGCGCCTGTATTCACGCCAGTGACCAGCAGGTAGTTCAGGGCGAGATTGCGCAAGGAGCGCTGGCCAGCCTGCAGGGCATCTGGGCTGTAGGGGGCTTGCTCCAGGCTCAGGTACTGATACAGCTCTTGCCAGTAAGGGGTCAGGGCCAAACCCAGTTCACGTTGCAACTGACGGCGTGCCTGCACAATCGCACGTGGGGTCATGGGTTGGGTCTGCTCCAGCAGCTCGCGTTCGCTGGGCAGGGACAGGATACGGGCTTTATAGGCGGGGCTCAGGGCAGGGTCTTGCACCAGCGCATGCCAGGTTTGCACCACAGTCGCCAATTGTGCGGCCGAAGGCGTGCGTCCCGATGCCGAGGACAAAATCAGACGACTTGCCAGCAGTTGGGCGGCTTCCCAGCGGGCAAAAGGGTCAGTGTCATGGCGGGCTAACAGGGCCAATTCAGAATCGGGACGGTAATAGTCCACCCGCACTGGTGCGGAGAAATTACGCAGCAAGGACAGAACCGGAGCATCGGGAATTTGGCTGAAGATCCAGCTTTGTTCGACTTCGGTGAAGTCCAGCACCAGCGTATCGCCCTGCTGTTCGTCCAGATGCAGGGTCAAAGGCTGGCCTTGCTGGTCCAGCATGCCCAGGGCAAAGGGAATATGCAACGGTGGTTTCGGGGTGGATTTGTTCTCGATACCAGCCGGTGCATTACTCTGGCGTAAGGTCAGGGTCGCCGTCTGGCTTGCCGGGTCGTGTTTCAGGCTGACTTGAACACGCGGTGTGCCGGCTTGTTGATACCAGCGACGAAATTGCTCCAAGCTCTGGCCGGGTTTGACCTGGCGATACACGCTGTCCATGCTGTCCACGAAATCGTCACAAGTGACGGCCTGACCGTCATGGCGCTTGAAGTACTCGCGGATCCCAGCCTGGAAGTTATCTTCGCCCAGCAAGGTGTGCTGCATGCGAATGACTTCCGCGCCTTTTTCGTAAATGGTGGCGGTATAGAAGTTGCTGATTTCCTGATAGCTCTCGGGGCGAATAGGGTGAGCCATCGGGCCGGCATCTTCAGGAAACTGGGCGGCGCGCAGCACGCTGACATCATCAATACGTTTGACGGCACGCGCACTGGCGGCTTGAGCACCGTCCAGACCCTTGGCCAGCATGTCGGCGGAGAATTCCTGATCGCGGAAAACGGTCAGGCCTTCTTTCAGAGACAGCTGGAACCAGTCGCGGCAGGTGACGCGGTTGCCAGTCCAGTTATGGAAGTACTCGTGTCCAATAACGGCCTCTACGGCATGGAAGGATGCATCGGTGGTGCTTTGGGCATCCGCCAATACATAAGCGGCATTAAAAATGTTCAGGCCTTTGTTTTCCATTGCGCCCATATTGAAGTCGCGTGCGGCCACAATCATGAAGCGGTCCAGATCCAGTTCCAGGCCAAAGCGTTGCTCGTCCCAGCGTACCGAATGTTCCAGGCATTCCATGGCCCATTCGGTTTTATCGCCGTCTCCTCGATCACAATAAACCTGCAATAAGGCAGGGTGACCATTTTCCTTCACGATTTCGCGCTCGCGAATATCAAAGTCGCCTGCGACCAGTGCAAATAAATACGCCGGTTTTGGAAAAGGATCTTCCCATACGGCTTGTGTGCGGCCGTCCTCTAAGGGGGTACTGCTTAGTAAATTGCCATTGGATAGCAAATAGGGGTAGAGCGTCGTGTCCGCACGCAAAACCACTTCATAACGGGCCATGACATCAGGACGGTCCGGAAAGAAAGTAATACGGCGAAAACCTTGGGCTTCACATTGGGTAAATAAGTTCTGGCCGGAGACATACAGGCCCATCAACATGGTGTTGTCTTGCGGGTGGCAATGGCTGACTAGCACCAGATCGAATTCTGGCTGCTGGGGTGAGAGCGTCAGGCCCTGCTCGTTGAGCTGGTAGTCCTGGGCCGTCAGGGTAACGCCGTTGATACTGACTTCAAGCAGTTCAATGTCTTCGCCATCCAGCACCATAGGGTGGATCTGGCCGTCCAGGCTGCGGGCTCGAAAAGCCAGGCGAACCAAGGTTTGCTCGGCCGCCAAATCAAACTCCAGTCGAACCTTCTCTATTTGGTAGGGGTAGGGCTGGTAATCGTGGCGGGAGATCGTAGGTAAGGTGTCTGTGCGCATGTGATCCTGGTCCGACAATCGAAAAAGATGGTCTATTGTAATGTTGTTTGAACGCCCACACTGATGGCAGGAAACAGGCAGTAAACTAATTGTTCGTTGGCACCACGGTGCTGTAATCAAACGGGCTTGAACGTGTACGCGAAAAACAAGCAGGGGTGAAACTATGACGTTATTTTCTGAAGGGTTTTCCTGGCGTGTTCTACGCCTGATGAGCCTGGCGTTTGCGGTATTAACCACGGCTTGCGCTGCGCCCAGCTGGTCCGCCAAATTAACGCGCTATCAGCACTGGCCCGCAGTGACCAGTGGCGATACCTACTACATCAAATCCGCGCCGGATAAAAGCAGCAATCTGCAAGATCAGGCCTTTGCTGATTCGGTACGTGCAGCGATTGGGGTGACGGGACTGGTTCAGGCACAGGATTTGAAATCGGCACGTTTTGTGGTGCAAATGGATTATGGCAATCCGCAGGAGCAAAGTTGGGTCCCGCAGTTTGCCGATAGTTTTTATGGTCCGTCTGCCTGGGGAATAGGGCGCGGTTATTATGCGCCAAATGATGGGTGGGGCGGCGGTTTCTTTTATTCTCCGAATGTGGTGAATGTCCCTGTTACTGTGTATAAAAATTATCTAAATGTAATTATTACAGATAATCAAAACTCGGACGCTGAAGTGTATCGTGCCACGGCGGTGTCTTATAGCCATTCTGACAATCTGGACCAGCAGATGCCATTTTTGTCCCAGGCCATATTTGATCGCTTCCCCGGCAATAATGGACAGGTCATTGATATCCGATATCCCTTGCCTAAGGATTGAGCAGCAAGAAACCGGGCTTTATGTAGGGGATTTATAAAAATAAGAAAGGGACCACTTTTTCAAGTGGTCCCTTTCTTTCGTTTGGTTCCTGGCTTTATTTGATAAGGAACTCTTCACGGCTGCGGCCATTGGATTCAGCATCAATGATCCAGCGTGGTGGGCGACCACGGCCTGTCCAGGTGTCCTGGGTGCCGGGGTGGCGGTATTTAGGAGGCAGGCTGGTTTTAGGACTGTCAGAGCCGGCACCAGCACCGCGACGTGCGGATTTATTCATTGCATCAGCGACTTCTTCAATCGTGATCTCGTTATCTTGCATGGACTTGACGATAGACGCGATGACAGGACGGCGCTGTTTGACTCGTAGGGATTTCATCTGTTTTTGCAGACGCACAATCTCTTTTTCTATCTTCTGCTTTGCGGAGCTGTAAGTTTCGACTGACATATAGGATTCCTGTTTCATGTTTGTAGTTATCTGATAAACCCTGCCTGCACAAGCTCATGTTTATCATGCAAAAACAGTGTACTTTGATTCTCTTGAAAATATAAGTGGTTTGGATAAAAAATAAACATTAATTTAAAAGGGTATTTGGCTTTTGTAATTGTTTATAGCCATTAGCCAATTCTATGGCTCATGATTAATTAATCTAATCAGGGGCTATCATGAATTTGGATGGGTTTATGCCAAAACCATATGGGTGGGCTTCCAATTATGAAACTATTAAAATAGTTTTAATTTCGTATCAGAAAATGTCGTAATTGGATTTTTTGTACCGCTGAGTGGAAAGTGGGCATTGGAAAGGGGGGGGAGCCGTAAAACAGCCCGATCAGTACGTCGGCATCGCATACGTTGGCACATTCTGTTTTAATGCTCAGATAGACGGAACCCGATCGGATGCAAGACGTCCCTTGGTACCCATTTTCGTCCCTTGCAGCCTTGGGCTTGCCGGGGATCTGTCAGTAGGAATAAACGATGAAGCTAGTTGATCCGGCTATCAATGCCTTGGAATGTGCTCGTGGACTGTTGCTCGACCCCTGGGGTTTGGACGAGAGCCACTTGTCTGGTGCGCTCGGTGAAATCTTCACCCATCAGGCTGACTACGCCGATTTATATTTTCAATACACCCGCAGTGAAGGCTGGAGCCTGGATGAGGGGATTGTAAAAAGCGGTAGTTTTTCGATTGAGCAGGGTGTGGGTGTGCGGGCAGTCAGTGGCGAGAAAACTGCTTTTGCCTATTCGGACTCCTTAAGCCCCGATGCCTTGTTGTCTTCGGCCCGCGTGGTGCGCTCAATCGCCCGTCAGGGTGGTTCGGGTAAAAGTGGGATTCTGGTGCCGTCCAGCTCGCAGCGCCCCACTTTGTATACCGGTACAGATCCCATCGCCAGTTTGCCCGCACCTGAAAAAGTGGCGTTGCTGGGACGGCTGGATGCCCTGGCCCGTGCGGCTGATTCGCGCGTGGTGCAGGTCATGGCCAGCCTGGGCGCGGAATACGATGTCGTGCTGGTGGCGGGCAGCGATGGTCGTCTGGCTGCTGACGTGCGTCCTTTGGTGCATTTGTCGCTGTCAGTTATTGTTGAACACAATGGTCGTCGTGAACGTGGCTCGGCCGCGGGCGGCGGGCGGGTGGATCTATCCTACTTCTCTGACGATATGTTGCGCAGCTATGTGGACAAGGCCGTGCGTTCGGCCATGACCAATCTGGATGCCAAGCCTGCGCCTGCCGGACAGATGACGGTGGTTCTGGGCCCAGGTTGGCCCGGCATTATGCTGCACGAAGCCGTGGGACACGGCTTGGAAGGGGATTTCAACCGTCGTGGCAGCAGTTTGTTTGCCGGCCGGATTGGTCAGCGTGTGGCCTCCAAAGGCGTTACTGTCATTGATGATGGCACCTTGGAAAATCGCCGTGGTTCGCTGAATATGGATGACGAGGGTAATGCCACGCAACGTACGGTCTTGATTGAAGACGGCATTTTGAAAGGCTATCTGCAAGATACTCATAACGCTCGCCTGATGGGCGCAGCCGTGACCGGAAATGGTCGCCGTGAGTCTTATGCCAGCTTGCCCATGCCCCGTATGACCAATACCTTTATGCTGGGTGGCGATAAAGATCCTCAGGAAATTATTGCCTCGGTTAAAAAAGGCCTATATGCCGTGGACTTCGGTGGTGGTCAGGTTGATATTACGAGCGGTAAGTTCGTTTTCTCGACCTCGGAAGCCTGGGTGATTGAAAACGGCAAGCTGATGTATCCCGTTAAAGGGGCGACCTTGATTGGCAGTGGCCCTGATGCCATGAATCAGATCAGCATGATTGGTAATGATATGCAGCTGGATTCGGGTGTGGGCACTTGCGGAAAAGAAGGGCAGAGCGTACCCGTTGGGGTGGGTATTCCGACTGTGCGTATGGAAAACCTGACGGTAGGTGGCACGGCCTGATTTTATTCGGCACCTAATAAAATGGCTTGAAATGAAAACTGCCCAAGATCATTCTATTTTGGGCAGTTTTTTTTCACGGTGCTTTTTGCACAGCAGCATATTGTTTTCAGTTTTGGCTTGGCGCGTGCTTTAGGCTCTGCTTTTTGTTCGGTGTTTGGTCTGTTCTTTAGCCGCGTATCAAGAGGCTTGCCTGCTTTTGTTGGAGACTGGTTTGCGGGCGCGGGTGGCCAACCAACACAGCAGCGCCCCGCAACAGACCATTGCTGAGCCTTGCCAGAATGTCAGTGTTAAAGGTGCTTGCAGCAAAAAGGTGGACAAGGCAGCCGAGAATACCGGAATAAAGTAAGAGGCCCCTGCCAATATCGTGACATTACCGTGCAGAATGCCGACATTCCAGGCGGCATAACCAAAACCCATGGCAATTGCGGCCAACCATAAATAAACCAGCGCCGGGACGGTAAATACCATTTCCTGTGCTCCCTGGCCCAGGTATTTAATCCACAGCACGCCAGCGGTCAGCATAAAAAATAAAGTGATGCCATTGTTGCCCCGGGCGATACGGGCGGTCAGAGTGCTATAGCCTGCCCAGATCAGTGCACCGGTAAAAGCCAGGCCATAGCTTAGCGGGTTGTCCTGCACATTCAGCCGGATACTGTGCAAGCTTAAACCCTGTTCGCCACCGAGAATCCAGGTGATGCCCATCATGGACAAGAACAGGCCCGGCGCGATCAGCCAATTGGTTTTTTGCCTATTGAACAAAATAGCCGCCACGATGGTGAAGGTGGGCCATAGATAATTGACCATCCCCACTTCAATCGCTTGCTGGCTGGTGTGGGCATAGCCAATGGACAGGGCCAGACACAGCTCATAACAGACAAACAGGACACTGCCCCAGAGCAGGTAGCGGCGCGGGAACTCGCGCAGGCGTACCCAGCCTACCGATAAAAGAAGGAAAACAGAGGCCAGGGTGTAGACCATGGCGGCCCCGCCAGTGGCACCTAGAGAGTCGCTGACACTGCGGATCAGGCCGACGATGGTGCTCCAAAGGACAATGGCGATCAGCCCAATCAGGGTTGCCTTATCGGTTTGCTTCATGCGTGTTTCAATGGCGACTTGGTTCGCCCTGGGCGGGAGCCACAGGAAGGCGGCTTTACTTGGCCAAGCGACTTATGGGTTAATGGGCCGGGCTTGTATCAGGTTTTGGCGCCCTTCAAGCCATGGCTTGAAGGCTAGGGCAGGGCGTTGGACGATGCGTGTTAACCGATTTCGTCAGGAACTGGCAGCAGTGTACCGTAAGCCTTATGTCGCCTTGGGCAATCCTTCAGTAACAAACAGGGCTGGACTAGCAAGGCATGTTGCTCTTGCGTGCGTCCTAGAGGTCAGGCACTTACGTTTTTTGGGCTTTGAGTCAAAACCACGCTCTTACCTCCAAGATGATTGGGAGTGTAAATCGGTTTGACTTGAATCTTTTCTAGGCATATCATTTCAACACGAATTAATCGTGCTGAATTATTTTGTTTGGCTAATTAAATGACTACAGATCAACACTACGATTTACGAATTTTGCGGGCCTTGCGTCAGATTACGCGCTCGATTGCCCTGCACTCCAGGCAACTGTCGGCGTACAGCAATATCACGGCGCCCCAGTTGATCTGCCTGCGCACGATTATCGAGAAAGGCCCGTTGACAGCTACGGCCATCAGCCGTGAGATGCATGTCAGCCCTAGCACCGTTGTAGGGATTCTGGATCGTCTGGAAGATAAAAAACTGGTGCTGCGTGAACGCGGCCGCGAAGACCGTCGCATTGTGTTTGTCAGTGCGACACCGGAAGGTGTGACCCTGGCACGTGATACGCCGTCGCCCTTGCAAAAGAAATTGTCCGATGCGCTCAATGAACTGCCCGAACTGGAGCAGGCCACCATGACTTTATCGTTGGAGCGCATTGTCCGTTTACTGGATTCCGACCCCGATGTTGTGCTGGAGACGGGTGAGTCGGTATCGCCTTTGCTTGAGGTCCCGGAAGGGGATGTTCCCCCTGAATCCGGGTTGGTAGTTTGACGGATCAGCCTGCTACGGGCGGCTCGGCCAGCAGTGTGCCTGCCGCCGATCCGGCCCCCACTGACCCGTCACTGGTATTGCGTGCTCCTTTATTGCGTGACGCCGCTGCGATCCATCAGCTGATTGCACAATGCCCGCCACTGGATCTGAATTCTGAATACCTTTATTTGCTGCTCAGTGAGCACTTTCCCCAGACCTGCGTTGTCGCGCAGTGCGGGGAACAAATAGACGGTTTCATCTCTGCCTATTTTCTCCCCGACCGTCCCGATGTGCTCTTTGTATGGCAGGTTGCCGTGCATCAGCGTGCTCGTGGACAACGTTTGGGACAAGCCATGCTAGATCACTTGAAGCAGCGCTTGAGCACTCGTGCATTGCGCTATCTGGAAACGACGGTTAGCCCCGGCAACCTGGCCTCGCGTGGCCTGTTTGCGGCGATGGCCCGGCGTTGGGATGTGCCCATGCAGGAACAGGGGTTTTTCGATACCGCCTTGTTTGCCGATCAGGCACACGAGGCAGAACCTCTATTACGAATCGGCCCCTTGGACTCTGGATAAGGGGACTTTACGCAAAAGAGCGGTTGAGCCGGTCTGGTTCGCTGATTGTTGTTTGTCGGCTCAAGACACACCGTTCTATAACTAGGAGAGGAAATATGACTGATTTAAAAATATTCGACCGGATGGAGTCTGAAGTAAGAGGCTACGTCCGGTCCTTTCCGGTCATTTTCAATAAGGCCCGAGGCTCGGTCTTGGAGGACGAGTCAGGCAGGCAATACATCGATTTTTTCAGTGGGGCCGGTACGCTCAATTACGGGCATAACAATCCTCAGCTGAAAGAAAAGTTGATTGAATACCTGAACACCGACGGCTTAGTACACGGTTTGGACATGGCCACCAGCGCCAAGAAGTATTTTTTGGAAACGGTGGACAAAGTTCTGCTCAAACCGCGCGGTTGGGACTACCGTTTGCAGTTTACCGGTCCAACCGGCACCAATGCAGTGGAAGCTGCGTTGAAGTTGGCTCGCCAAGTAAAAGGCCGCCAGAATGTGATTTCCTTTACGCACGGTTTCCACGGCGTCAGCACGGGTTCCCTGGCAGTGACGGCGAATTCCAAGTTTCGTAATGCAGCCGGTGTGGCATTGGGCAATACGTCCTTCATGCCGTACGACGGGTACTTGGGCCCAGACGTCAACACGATGGCTTACCTGGAACGCCTGCTGGAAGATCCCAGCAGCGGTCTGGACCATCCTGCCGCGGTCATCGTGGAAACCGTGCAAGGTGAAGGCGGCGTGAACGTGGCCACACAGCGTTGGCTGCGTGAATTGCAGCGCTTGTGCCGCGAGCACGATATGTTGCTGATTGTGGATGATATCCAGGTCGGTTGCGGTCGTACCGGTCGCTTTTTCAGTTTTGAACAAGCTGGTATCAGCCCCGATATCATCACGTTGTCCAAATCCTTGTCTGGTTTTGGCCTGCCCATGTCGCTGGTCTTGATGCGCCCTGAACTGGATGTGTGGAAACCGGGCGCTCATAACGGCACCTTTCGTGGCAATAACCTGGCCTTTGTGACAGCGGCTCAAGCCTTGGAAAGCTATTGGGCGGATGAGCAGTTTGAAAATGAAATTCTGACCAAAGAGCGTCAAGTGCGTGACTGGTTGGAAAATCTGGTGCACAGCTACCCCGATCGTGGCTTGAGTGTGCGAGGCCGCGGCCTGATCCAGGGTTTGGTGACGCCACCCGGAGCCGGTTTGGCTAATGAGATTGCGGCCCAGTGCTTCAAGCAAGGCTTGGTGATTGAAACCTCGGGTGCGCACGACGAAGTCCTGAAGCTGCTACCTGCCTTGACGATCAATAATGAAGAGCTGACTCAAGGTCTGGACATTATTGAGCGCAGTGTGGCCCAGTGCTTGTCCAAGCGCGGTAGCCAGGCCAAGATTCTGAAGATTGGAGGAGCACGGTAATGTTGGTGAAAAATGTACAAGATGTGATTGGAACCTGCGACGAAGTGCGCACGGATACCTGGGTTAGTCGCCGTGTCTTGCTCAAGAAAGACGGCATGGGTTTTTCCTTTCACGAAACCGTTATTTTTCCTGGCACCGAGACGCATATTCATTATCAGAATCACCTGGAAGCTGTGTGGTGCGTTGAGGGTGATGGTGAAATTGAAACCGTTGCCGACGGCAAGAAATACGATTTGGGCCCAGGCGTGGTCTATGCGTTGGATCAGCACGATGAACATTATCTGCGCGGTGGCAAAGAGCCGCTGCGAGTAATTTGTGTGTTCAATCCGCCCCTGACCGGTCAGGAAGTTCACGATGAGAAAGGGGTTTACCCAGCCATCGTGGAAGACTAAAGAAAGAAGGAGATCATCATGACAGTGACCATGAGCGATCTGTACACATCTCGTACAGAGCGAACGGCGGCCATCGTCAGCCGCCAGGAGCCGGTGGTGTATCCGGACCCGGTAGGTAGTCAGCCCTTGAATAAAGCCCAACTGCGGGACTATGAGAGCAATGGTTTTCTGTTGTTGCCCGATTTGTTCAATGCGCAGGAAGTGCAGGCTTTGCTGGGTAATGTAGAGGCCATGAGCTCTGATCCCGGCATCTTATCGCGTGAAGAGGCCGTGGTGGAAAAAGGCAGTCAGGCCGTGCGCTCGATCTTTCGAGTGCATGAGCTCAGCGAGCTGATAGCCCGCCTGGTGCGCGATCCACGTGTGCTGGATGTCGCCCGTCAGATTCTGGGTTCGGATGTCTACGTACATCAGTCCCGGGCCAACCTGAAACCGGGCTTTACCGGCAAAGAGTTTTATTGGCATTCGGACTTTGAAACCTGGCATATCGAAGACGGCATGCCGCAGATGCGAGCATTAAGCTGCTCGGTGCTGCTCACAGATAACAATGTGTGCAATGGGCCTTTGATGCTGGTTCCTGGTTCGCACCGTCAGTTCATTTCGTGCACGGGTCAAACACCGGACGACCATTACAAGGAGTCCTTGCGCAAGCAGGAGTATGGCGTGCCTGATCCGATCAGCCTGCGTTTGCTGGTGGATCAAGGAGGCATTGAAGCCATTACCGCCAAGGCCGGTTCGGTGATCTTCTTTGATTGCAATACCTTGCATGGTTCGGCCAGCAATATTTCACCTTGGCCACGAGCTAATGTATTCACGGTCTATAACAGCGTGGAAAATAGTGTGGGCGATCCCAAGCAGGGCTTGGCTCCGCGTCCTGCGCATGTGGCGACGCGCGGGCCGTTTTCGGTTCTGACTCCCTTGACTGGGGCGTTACTGGAATCCTAAGTAAAACGGTCTGTATCGTGTGTGCAGATTGAGCCGGATAAAACGCTCCCTGGAACTTATCCTGGGGGCGTTTTTTCGTGGCTGCTCCGAGCATGAGGAAGGGGAGGCGGCTGTGTATATGGATGAGTTTGATAAAAACGGTTTAACAACAGTTTTTGATTTTTATCCGGGTAATATTGACTGATTAATATCACCCGGGTAAAAATGTAATCTTTCTACTTGAAAGCGTGGTTTGCCATGACAAGGATTTATCCCCATACCTACACCAGCTTCTTGGGTCACCGCCGCATCGCGTCCGGTCCTATGCTTGCCAATGTGTTGGCCGTTAAAAGGGCGCTGGAAGGCAAAACTAATGATCCTGTTCTGATCTTTGATGATGTGACGGGTAGCTTTGTGGATGTGAATACACAGGGCACGCCAGAGGAGCTGGCCCAGCGTTATGAGCCCCTAAGCGTTCCGGAGCCAGAAGCAGAGCAAACTGAAGCTGACGCCCCCCGAGGGCGGGGTCGCCCCAAGTTAGGCGTTATTGCGCGTGAAGTAACTTTGCTGCCACGGCACTGGGATTGGTTGGCTACCCAGACCGGGGGGGCGTCCGTGGCTTTGCGCAAATTGGTTGAAGAAGCGCGTCGTGCTAGCACGGCCAAAGACCAGCGTCGCCAAGCGCAGGAGCGTACATATAACTTTATGACGGCGATTGGCGGTGACTTGCCAGGCTTTGAAGAAGCGATACGGGCCTTGTTTGCTGATGAGCGAGGGCGCTTCAAGGAATTGTTGGCCGCCTGGCCTGAAGATGTTCGGGCCCATGCCATAGTGCTGGCGCAAACCCCGGGCGCAACCTAAGCCTCGCAAAAAAGATCATGGTTGCCTTGCGTAAGCCCTGCTTTTCGGGGGCTCACGCAAGCATTAGGCCGTGCCTTTGTCAGGCCTCAGGTCCCCATCTTGAACGAGCAGCGCTGCCACCCTCAGATAGTGCAATCAAAGGGCAAGTGGTTTCTCTTGTCGCTGTTTGGCGATGCCCGACGCAGTTCATCTGTTCTATTTTGTTGAGGGTGAGCTGCTGTGGTAGCCCAGCAGTTGGGACAGCTCCGTTGCAGCACTGCTTACCGTGTTGACGAGCACAGCGGTGTCCAGTTTGCCGGAGCGCAAATAACTGACCGGGATGGTCACGCCCAGAGCGGCAACAATATGTCCCTGCTTATTGCGTATGGGGACGGCCGCGCTGCCTACCTCAGGTTCAAAATACCCTTCGTCATAGCCATAGCCGCGTTCGGCATCTTGGCGGATCAGCTCGTACAGCATGGCTGTCGTGGTGGGGGTACGCTCAGAAAATCTGGGCAGGATGTCCTCGGGATACAGCTGCAGCAAATCCGCCGGTTTCATATCACTTAAGAGCACACGCCCTAGCAGGGTGGCATGTAAGGGCAAACGCGTGCCTACATGCACGGTGCTGACAAAAGGAGTGGGGGCGGCCACTTTACTAATGATGACGGCGCTGTGTTCATCCTGTATCGCCAGGTTGCACGATAGTCCGGTCTGATCACGCACACGTTCCAAGATGGGGGTGCCCAGTTGGGTTAACTCCAGCGACGCCAAATACTCAAATCCCAATCGCAAAATGGCCATGCCTAGTTTATAGGTATGGCCGCCCTCTACACGCTGTACAAAGCCCAGGTTCTCCAGAGTTGCCAACAACCTGAAGGTCGTAGTGCGGGGAAGCTCCAGCCTTTTGGCCAGTTCAGGAGCCGTCAAAGTCTGCTCGTTACGGTTGAATTCGAATAACAAACGCAGGCCGCGCTCCAGCCCAGGCACGGTGTAGTTTTGTTGTGCCGGCAAAGTCGTACTCATAAGCTCTCTTCGGTGTTGGTCACAGCGGATTAGTTGATGTGGCTAAGTATAAGAGTGGGGGACGCCATTGTGACAAACAGCGCTCTGTCTGCCTGAAGTGATTCATGCCTAAAGGGTTTCTACTCATTTCTTTCGAAGTTTAAATGATTTTATACTTTCTGTTCCTAATATAAAACAGCATTCCATTAGTGAAACAAAGGAAGTAGGGATGAGCCAAGGACGAGTGGGGGTAGTAGCGGGTGTGTTGGCCATGGCATGTGCCGGGTCCGGCGCTGCGATGGCACAGCAAAGCAGCGTGCAACTTTATGGCCTGCTGGACAGCGGCCTGCTGCTGGAAAAGCAGTTGGACGACAGCAGGAACTTTGGGATGGCCAGTGGTATTGCGGGTCAATCGCGCTTTGGTATTCGTGGCAGTGAAGACCTGGGCAATGGTTATTCCGTGATCTTCCAGATGGAAGGTGGCTTGTTGACCACGACCGGAACTTCCACCCAAGGCCGCCTATTTGGCCGGCAAGCAACCCTAGGGTTAAAGGGTGGGTTTGGGGAGTTGAAGTTCGGTCGCCAAACGGTGTTTGGCTATTCATGGACCCCCTTTATTGCCAGCCCGTTTGGCGTGGCCTGGTCCGGTAACGGCATCGGCTCCACCTTTGGCTATAAAAGCGGGGACTACGGAGCAGATGGGCGCTTAAGCAACGCGGTTACCTATCAAACGCCAGTCGTTGGCGGGCTGGAAGCCGGTATTGGTTATAGCTTTTCGACGGCTGATGAACAGTCGTTTGGCGCGTCCAATAACAACCGTGTTGTGACCGCTGGTTTGCGTTACAGCAATGGCCCCTTGAAAGCGGCTCTGACTTATGAACGCTTGAACCCTGCTAAAGACAGCAATAATCGCAAGGCGCAAAACGTGCAGTTCGGTTTGTCGTACGACTTTGGCGTCGTGCGTCTGTTCAGCGGCTACAACGAGCAGCGCAACATTAATCTGAGTCCGGTGCCAGGCTATGTGAAATCGGGCGGCGACAAAGACCGCGCTTTTACCGTCGGTGCTTCCATTCCTACTGGGAAAAAGGGCACGGCCATGCTGAGCTATCAGCGAGCCATGCTCTCGAACAACGGCG
This sequence comes from Alcaligenes sp., assembly GCA_052109075.1. Taxonomy (GTDB): domain Bacteria; phylum Pseudomonadota; class Gammaproteobacteria; order Burkholderiales; family Burkholderiaceae_B; genus Alcaligenes. The sequence continues at coordinate 59,237 of JBQEAN010000007.1, forward strand.
GTTTTGCGGCTGGTTATCGCTATCAACTCTCTAAGCGCACCAACGTCTACGCGATGGGCAACGTCTACAGCGTGCGCAACCACTTTATTGACGAGAAACAGCGCAAGCACCAGTTGGGTATTGGGCTGCAGCATTCATTTTGATTGATTTGATGTTTTGGAAGTAGAAAGGAAAGCCATGAGTGATATGACAACAGAACAAATCGTGCCGGTTCCCGATCAGGAATCTCCCCTATTTGCGAGCTGGAAACGTCCACAAGACAAAAGTCTGCAAGATTGGATTGAGTCACGCATTGCTCGCCGTAAAACCCGTCAGTACGATTGGAATGCATTGGGCTGGCAGGCAGAGGTGGACCCCACTTACCGCCGTGCGCAAACCCGCTACATCGGTACCGGTGCGGCTGGCGTGACCCATGACGACAACGTCATTCCGGCAGAACATTTCACTTTCTCCACCATGATTTTGCCCGCCGGGTGTGAAGGCCCCTTGCATGTGCACCACGACGTTGAAGAGGCCTTTTTCATTTTGCGTGGCGACAATATCCGCCTTTTCCTTGAATATAAGGGCGAGCGTTGCGAAGTGGTATTGAACGAACGTGACGTTATTTCGGTGCCACCGGGTGTGTACCGCGGTTTGCGCAACGAAGGTCAAGAAGAGTCTTTGATGTGCGTGATGCTGGGGGCGAACAGGCCTGATTTGCCTGACTACCCCGAAGACCATCCGCTGACTGCCGCCAAGAAGCTGCGTATGCAGGCCAAGGCCGCTGCGCAAAACAAGCAGCCTACCTAAATCCTATCAAAGAGAGATCCCATATGAACCGCAGGAAATTTCTGGTTTATAGCGCCGGTGCCGTGGGGGCGATGAGTTTGCCCCTGAGCTCCAGCGTGGCCTTTGCCAAGGCAAGGGGCACCTACACCTATCTGACACCTTTCACCTTGTCGTTGGCCTTTGCGCCAGTCTTGTACGCCAGCGCGTCGGATGGTTTCGACAAACTGGGCGTGAACGTCAAAGTAGAAGTGGGCAGAGGTGCTGGTCAGGCCATACAGCTGGTTGCTGCCAAACAGGTACAGGCTGGTCGTACCGGCGGTGCTAACTACTTGGCCGCCCGCGCACAAGACAATTCCGATGTCCTGGCGTTTGGCACCGTGTCTCAGATTTCACCTTTCGTAGTGGTTTCATCTGAAGACCACCCTATCCGGGACGTGAAAGAACTGGCAGGGAAAGTGGTCGGTGTGGCGTCATTCGGCGGTTCTATGGAGGCCACATTGAACTTGATGTTGGCCAAAGCAGGCGTGGATCCCAAGTCAGTACGTCGTGAGCGTGTGGCCGATGGCCCGGCGTCGTTCGCGATGGTAGAAGCGGGCCGTATTGCGGCGTTTTTTGGCAATGCCAGTACGGTATCGCGCCTGCGTGCTGCAGAACTGCCCTTGGTCGCGCTGCCTGTGGATGATGGCGTACCTGGCCAAGTCTATGTAGCCAGCGAAGAGGACCTGGAGTCCCACCGCGAGCAGCACGTCGCGTTTTTGAAAGGCACCCGCAATGCGATCCTAACCATGGCCGATATGGACGATGCGCAGTTGCTGGAAGTCATTCGTACTATCGCCCGTCGTTTTGACGTGCCGGGTATTGAGAAAGAAGAAATTGCACTGGGTGACCTTAAAGGAAACCGTGAGTTGTGGTTGGCGCATGGCAAAGAAAATGTCTTGCGTAACGTGCCTGAACAGTGGGATGAAGCGACTCGCTTGTTGCGTGGTGCAGGTCTGATGCGGGAAACCTCCAGACAGCTCTATACCAATGCCATCTGGGAGTCTACCGTTGTCTGAGTTAGCAAAGAAGCCGTCCACTGACACACAGCCCATCGTTCGTTTTGATAATGTTTCCAAGCACTTTGAGACCTCTACAGGTACAACCATTGCTTTGCAAAACATTAACCAGCACATCATGGCGGGCGAGTTTGTGGCGGTGATTGGTCCATCAGGCTGCGGCAAATCCACCTTGCTGCGCTTGTTATGTGGTCTAGAGCAGCCCACCTCCGGGCAGGTGGACTGGCCCGCCACGGTCGACAAGAAAACCCCCGATATTGGTGTGGCTTTTCAAGAGCACCGACTTTTACCCTGGATGACTATCCAGAAAAATATCTTGCTGCCTAAGTTGATGCAAAAAGGCAGTTACAGCGCCGAGGATGAAAAACGAGCACTGTTGTTGTGCGACATGGTGGGGTTGAAAGGCTTTGAAACTAAAAGCCCGGCCGAGCTGTCAGGTGGGATGCGTCAACGGGCGTCTTTTGCGCGCGCTCTGTTTTCCCAGCCTGATTTATTGCTGCTGGATGAACCGTTTGGGGCATTGGATGCCTTGACCCGAGAAAAAATCATCGCTGATGCAGAGCGTATTTGGATGGACCAGAAGTTTGGTGCTTTCCTGATTACCCACTCTATTAGTGAAGCGGTGCATTTGGCGGATCGGGTCATTGTGATGTCAGCACGCCCGGGGCGTGTGGTAGCCGAAATTCCTATTACGTTGGAGCGTCCGCGCACAAACTTTTTGGGTGATCCCGAGTTTGCCCGTTTATGTGATGAACTGCGTCAGCATTTGGAGTTGTAAGTGAATCGTCTACTTATTCAAATCATTTCCGTGCTGGTGTTTTTCCTGCTCTGGAAAGGCTATGTCAGTGGCTTTGACGTGTCTCCCCTGGTCTTGCCACCGCCGGAGGATGTGTTGCATGCCTTAGTGCGGCTGATGCAGCGCGAGGATACCTACTATCACATCTACACCACCCTGGCAGAGTGCCTGGGCGGCTTTTGCATCGCGGTACTGGTGGGAACCTTGCTGGGGCAGTTGCTGGGCCGGATCGCCATCTTGGATACGATCTTCAAGCCCTTTGTGATTGCCTTGCAGCTCACGCCTAAAGTGGCCCTGATTCCCCTGTTCATTTTGTGGTTTGGTTTTGGAATTGAATCCAAGATCATCATCTCGGCGCTGTTGGCTTTCTTTCCGGTATTTTCTAATAGTTATCTGGGCGCCAAGTCTGTCGATACCGGCCTGATTGAAGTCTTCCAAGTGGGTAAGGCCAGTACCTGGCAGCGTTTCAAACTGCTGGTGATCCCTGCCTCCTTGCCCTACATCCTGACGGGGATGGAAATGGCCATTGTGCTGGCCATTATTGGTGCGGTGGTGTCTGAGTTTGTGGCGGGTTCGCGTGGTCTGGGTTATTTGGCCACCATCAAGCTGCAGGATCTGGAAGTGGATACCTTGTTTGCTGTTGTGATTCTTCTGGCGATGATTGGTTTCGTGCTGTATTTCACCGTCGGTTCACTGCGTAAAGTGGTGATCCCATGGCATGAGTCGGCAAAAGCGGCCAAGAAGTAAGCCATCGCACGAGAGTAGGAGGCAAAACATGCCACTGAGCACACACAGTGCGATGCGCCGGACCGCTAGCGGTCTGTCGTATTGGGATAAAGGGGAGCAGCAAGGCAAGGTGTACGTCTTGCTGCACGGCATCAGTTCGGGTGCAGGGCTTTGGGCCAAGCAGTTTGCTAGTCAAGCCGGGAAAAATAGGCTGATAGCGTGGGATGCTCCGGGCTATGGCGACAGTGTCGCCTTGGCCTCGGCTACCCCCTCAGCTGTCGATTACGCTCACGCCCTAAAAGCCTTGGTAGACGAAGCGGGCTTGCCCGCCTTCACGCTGGTGGGTCATTCCTTGGGTGCATTAATGGCCAGTGCTTATGCCTCGCTGTATCCGGATGATGTGGCACGTTTGGTGTTGGCCAGCGTGGCGCAGGGCTATGGCAACACATCTGCAGAGCAACAAAGGCAGGTGTACGAGAAACGTCCACGACTGCTCGAAGCGCTGGGTCCGGAAGCCATGGCGCAAGAGCGGGGGCCGTTCCTCTTGGGGCAAGCGAGCCCTCAGAACATGCTGATGGTGAGGCAGGCAATGAAACGACTGCGCCTGGAGGGATTCAAGGCCTCGTCCTACCTCTTGGCTTACGACAGCATTGACGATTACCTACCGGCCATCCGGGCTGACATAGCGGTGTTGTACGGCACAGAAGATGGCATTACGCCACCTGCCGGGATGCAGGCCTTACAGCAAACGTATCCACGAATGAAATTACAGGCAGTGCCGCAAGCAGGCCATTTGCTGTATGTGGATCAGCCCGCGCTCTTTGATCGTTTGGTCTTTGATCATGCCGAGCAGGGCAAGAAGGAGAGCAACACATGAGTTTTCAAGTTAACGGCAAAGTGGCCGTCGTGACGGGAGGCTCTTCAGGCATAGGTCTGGAAACCGTACGGCTATTGCTGGAGCAAGGCGCACACGTTGCCTGGTGCGGCAGGGACCCTGTCCGCCTGCAGGATTCCTGGAAAACGATGGCGGCCAGCTTCGAGCCGGATCGTCTGCACATCCAGTGCTGCGACGTATTGGATGGGGATGCCGTCAAACAATTTATTGAGCAGGTGGTGCAGCGTTTCGGCGGTGTGGACATGCTGATCAACAATGCAGGCCAGGGCAAAGTGGCCAACTTTGAAGATACCTCGGATGAAGAGTGGATGAGGGAAGTGCAACTGAAGTATTTCAGCGTGCTCAATCCTGTGCGTGCTGCCTTGCCGTATCTGCGCCAGTCGTCCATTGCCTCCATTGCTAATGTGAACTCTTTGCTGGCGTACAAGCCTGAGCCGCACATGATTGCAACTTCGGCCGCCAGGGCGGGCTTGTTGAATTTAAGCAAAGGTTTATCCAAAGAGTTTGTTGCCGCTGGAATACGGGTGAATTCCATTTTGATTGGCATGGTGCAGTCCGGGCAGTGGCAACGTCGCTACCAAGATCGATCAGATCCTGATCAAAGCTGGGAGGACTGGCTGGCAGGTATAGCCCGCAAGCGCGGCATACCGATGGGGCGTTTGGGCAAGCCTGTGGAGGCAGCTCGCGCTTTGGTGTTTTTAGCGTCGCCGTTGTCCTCCTATACAACGGGATCAGTGATTGATGTATCTGGCGGATTTAGTCAGGAAATTTAGGGCAGAACGATGAAAAAAGTAGCATTTATTGGTTATGGGGCCATGGCAAAAACGGTGCATGCCCTATTGCCTGACTCCATTGAGTTGGCATGGGTGATTGTCACTGAATCCGGTATGGCCGCCACGCAGCAAGAGGTGGGGCCTGCCGTGCAGGTGATCAGCTGTGTGGATGACATGGTCGGTAGGCCCGACCTGGTCTTGGAGATGGCCGGGCAGCCCGGCTTGAAAGCACATGCCAAGGCTGTATTGCAGCGTCAATTGCCTTTGGCCGTGATTTCGGTGGGAGCCTTTGCTGATAGTGCGTTTGAACAGGAAATACGTAATTTTGCGATTGCACAGGGCGCACAGCTGCAGATTTTGCCAGGGGCCATTGCGGGTATTGACGGCATCGCTGCCGCACGGACGATGGGCCTGGATAGCGTGGTGTATCAGGGTCGCAAGAAACCGGCCAGTTGGAAAGGCAGTTATGCCGAGCAATTGGTCGATCTGGATGCTCTGACGGAAGCAACCGTATTTTTTCGTGGTTCGGCTCGCGAGGCCGCACAGAAGTTTCCGGCCAATGCAAACGTGGCAGCGACCATTGCCCTGGCGGGTGTGGGGATGGATGCAACCCAGGTTGAGTTGATTGCTGATCCTGCCATGACACGAAACCAGCACCGTATCCGTGTCGAGGGTGCGTTTGGTGAGATGCAGATAGAAATGCAAGGTGTCGCCTTGGCCAGCAATCCTAAAACGTCTACCTTGGCGGCACTGAGTGTGGTGCGCGCTTGCTATCAACTGGGTGATGCCCTGGTTATCTAGGCGGAGAAAAACATGAAAGCATTATTTTTGGCCGGCCAGTGGCGACAAGGCCGGGGGGCGGTTGCGCGCAGCATTTTTCCCGCAGACGGTAGCGTGAATGCCGAGTTTTCTACCGCCAGCCTGGAGGATGTGGAAGAGGCGATACAAGCGGCCCATCAGGCTTGGCAGGACCCGTCCTGGCGAAATAGCTTGCCCGTGGAGCGGGCTAGGGTGCTGTACAAAGTAGCCGATCTGATAGAGCAAAATGCGGCTGAACTGGCTGCTTTGCAAACGCGCGACAACGGTAAGCCTTTGGCAGAAACGCGTGGTTTAGTCATGAGTGCAGCAGCCACCGCCCGTTACACCGCAGCCTGTCTGGAAACCATGGATACGGAGCTGACGAATGCCCGTTCCAGAGAGTGGCTGACGATGAGCGTGCATGAACCCTTGGGCGTGGTGGCCGCTATCACACCTTGGAACTCGCCCATTGCGTCTGAAGTGCAAAAACTGGCACCGGCCCTGGCAGCGGGTAATGCGGTGATCTTGAAACCGGCTGAGGCGACCTCCCTGATCGCCTTGGAGCTGGCGCGTCTGTTTGAGCAAGCGGGACTGCCTCGCGGTTTATTAAGCGTCTTGCCGGGTAAGGGTTCTGTCGTGGGCAACGCCATTGTGCAGCATCCCCTGGTGAAGAAGATTTCCTTCACAGGCGGGACGAGCACAGGGCGTCAGCTGGCGCACATCGCAGCGGAGCGCTTGATTGGCACGTCTCTGGAACTGGGAGGTAAATCCCCGACCGTAGTGTTGGAAGATGCCGATCTGGATCTGGCCGTGAATGGGGTGATCTACGGTATTTTCAGCTCCTCAGGTCAGGCCTGCATTGCTGGTGCACGCCTGTTCGTTCATGCAAACGTGTATGAGGCATTTATGCAGCGTCTGGTCGCGAAAACACAAGCGCTGCGTGTGGGACATCCAGAGCATGCAGCGACTCAAGTTGGCCCACTGATAGACGAGAAGCACTTGAATTCGGTTGACGCCTATGTGCGGCGGGCCGAGCAAGAGGGGGGGCAGATTGTGGCGGGTGGACGCCGTCTGACGGAGGGTGAACTGGCGCAAGGCAGTTACTACGCGCCCACCATTATTGCCGGACTCAGTAACCAGGCTAGTGTGTGCCAGGAAGAGATTTTTGGCCCTGTGTTGGTGGTATTGCCGTTTGAGGATGAGCAAGACCTCTTGCAGCAAGCCAATGACAGCGTGTACGGATTGGCCGCTGGCATCTGGACTGAGAACTATCGTAAGGCCTGGCAATTGGCCAGAGCACTGGACGTGGGCACCGTCTGGATCAATACCTACAAGAAATTCTCTATTTCCACACCCTTTGGCGGCTTTAAGGAAAGTGGGGTGGGCAGGGAAAAAGGTCGGCTGAGTATTGTGTCTTACATGCAGCAGAAAAGTATTTATATGGGGCTGAGTACACAGCCTGATCCGTGGTGTGAAGGATGAGGGACGTAAACATGACAGAAACCATTACCGTTGGCGAAGCCATTGCCCGGGTGTTAGAAATCCATCAAGTACGTAATGTGTATGGTGTGATTTCCATTCACAACCTGCCCATTGCGGATGCGCTAGGTCGCCGCGAACAAGTGCAGTTTGTGTGCGCCCGAGGCGAGGCCGGCAGCGTCACGATGGCCGATGCAGAATCGCGCTTTACCGGTTTAGGGGTGGCCTTGACCAGTACAGGAGCAGGGGCGGGAAATGCCGTGGGCTCGCTGATCGAAGCCTGCAATGCTGCTAGCCCCGTGCTGCATTTGACGGGACAAGTGGAACGCGAGTATCTGGACCGAGACGCCAGCTTCATTCATGAAGCCAAAGACCAACTGGGTTTCTTGCGTGCGTCCAGCAAGGCAGCGTACCGCATCACCAGTCCTGACAACGCCGTTGGCATGATTCAGGAAGCCATACGCGTCGCGAAAACCGTACCCATGGGGCCGGTGAGTGTCGAGATTCCTATTGATGTGCAGGCGGCACACATTGCCTGGCCAGTCTCATTGGAAGTCGTTTCCCCCTTGCAATTACCTGCTTTGCAAGAGCGCGACAGAACCCGATTGGCCGCAGCCGTGAAAGCTGCAAAACGTCCCATGCTCTGGATAGGGGGCGGAACCTTGAAAGCGGGTGAAGCTGTACGCCAGCTAGCGGATATGGGTATCCCGGTGGTGTCGTCCACGCATGCGCGCGGCGTCTTGGCAGATAGTCATCCCCGCAGCTTGGGGGCGTTTCACAATGCTGCCGAAGTGGAAACATTGTTGGCCGATGCGGATCTGGTCTTGGTGGTGGGTTCGCGTTTACGCAGCAATGAAACCAAAACCTATTCCATTCAGTTTCCGGCCAATACCATCCAGATTGATGCGAGCCCGGCAGCACAACAGCGTAACTACGCTATCAGCCAGTTTGTATGTGCCGAGGCCAACGACGCCTTGACGGCATTGGTGCAGGATTTGCAGGGCCACAATTTTATCGATGCGGCCTATGACAGCGTGATTACACAGGCCCGTGAAGCGGCTGTGTCCCAACTGACTGAACAGTTGGGACCGTATGCGGAGCTGTGCTTCGCACTGCGTGCCGCCATGCCTGAGGATGCAATCTTGGTGCGCGACATCACCATGTCTGGCAGTACCTGGGGAAGCCGTTTGTTTCCTGTACAAGCGCCCTTACAAAACATCCATTCCTTGGCGGGGGCGATTGGCCTGGGGCTGGCACACGCTATCGGGACCGCTAAAGCGAACCTGGACAAAAAAGTGGTGGCACTGGTCGGTGATGGTGGCTTGATGCTGGGCATCGGTGAAATGGCCACTATGGTGCAAGAGCAAAGCAATCTGGTTTTGCTGGTGATGAACGACGGTGGCTATGGCGTGATGCGCGGCATACAGAAGCGTTACTTTGATGATCGGCAGTATTACAACCAATTGCATACGCCCAGCTACCGCGATGTGGGTAGTGCAATGGGATGCCAAAGCTATCTGGTGTCGTCTTTGGATGAGTTCAAAACGGTAATGCAGCAGGCCATCGAGTATCAAGGTCCATCCGTGGTGGAAGTGGACATGCACAGTATTGGGCCATTGAACTTTGCCGGGCCTCCGCAGAAAAAACTTTATTAATCCGTTCTGTTAAACAGGGTGGCCTGCCGAGACAGGCCACCCTTATCAGGCCACCCCAAGACTAATCAAAAAGCAGAGCAATAGGTCAGGCAGCCTGAATAAAGTTGCTCAAAAATGCCTGGGTACGTACCTCTTTCGGATTGCAGAATACTTGCTCTGGCGGGCCGGATTCCACGATCACGCCTTTGTCGAAAAAGCAGACCCGGTCTGACACTTCTTTGGCAAATTGCATCTCGTGCGTGACCAGCAAAATCGTCAGGTCTTGCTCCTGGCTGAGCTTTTGAATGACGCCCAGCACTTCGCCCACCAGCTCCGGGTCCAGTGCCGAGGTCGGCTCATCAAACAGCAGAATATTGGGTTCCATAGCCAGCGCCCGCGCGATGCCCACCCGTTGCTGCTGACCGCCCGATAGCTGGCTGGGGAATTTGTCGGCATGCTCGATCAGGCCCACCAGATCCAGATATTTAGTGGCCCGTTCGCGCGCCTGCTCTTTGGACAGGCCCAGCACATGCGTAGGCGCTTCGGTCACGTTGCGCATCACGGTCATATGCGGGAACAGGTTGAATTGCTGGAACACCATGCCCATTTCCTTGCGCATCTCACGCAAGTGGTTCTGGCTGGCCGGCACGAGTTTGTCATCACTATATTCGTGCCATAGGGGTTTACCGGCCACGGTGATGACGCCTTCGTCTATGGTTTCCAGCGTCATCAAAATACGCAGCACGGTGGATTTGCCGGAGCCAGAAGGGCCGATGATGGTGACTTTTTCACCCGGCTCTACCTGAAAATTCAAGGCATCCAACACGGTGACGTCGCCAAATTTCTTGGTGACGTTATCAAATTGAATGATGGGTTTTGTGTCAGTCATCGTAAGGGGATTCCTTGCTTGGGCAAACGCCGGTCCAGCGTACGTACTCCAGCCGAAGCCAATAGCGTCAGCAGCAGATACAGGCCACCAACCATGGACAGGGGAATGATGTAGTTAAAGGTACGGTCACCAATAATCTTGGCTACATTCAAGACTTCCAGCACTGACACCACCGATAGCACGGGCACGTCTTTCATGATGGATACCAGGTAGTTGCCCATGGCGGGAATGATGCGTGGGATCGCCTGGGGCAGGGTGATGACCATAAAGGTGCGCAGCGGCGAAATATCCAGTGCGCGTGCGGCTTCGGTCTGGCCGTGTGTGACGGATTCCAGACCGGCTCGATAAACTTCAGACAGGTACGCGCTGTACTGCACACCCAGCGCCAGCGCGCCTGTCAGGAAGGCGGGCAGCACAATGCCGTAATCCGGCAGCACGTAATACAGGAAAAACAACTGCACCAACAAAGGGGTGTCGCGCAGGAATTCGGTCAGCACATAGGCAGGCCAGGAAATCAGGCGCAGGCGCACACTTTTCAGGCCCGCCAGGATCAGGCCCAAAACCGCGGCAACGCCAAAGCCTAATATTGCCGCCTGCACGGTTACCCATAAACCCTTGAGCAAGATGGGCAGGATAGACAGCGCAAATGCTCCGTTGCTGCTGGTGTCCCATTCAATACCAAACAGCATGTTCAGCTCCTTTGCGCGCGCCAGCGGCCGGTCGCGCGTTCCAGTAATTTCATCAGGACCGTCAACACCAGTGCCATGCCAAAGTACATCAGCAAGAGCAGGGTGTAGATGGTGGTGCTGTCCTGGGTGAAGTTGCGTATTTGTTCTGCTCTAAAACTCAGGTCTCCCAAACTGATCAACGAGACCAGGGCCGTATCTTTCAGGTTTTGAACGGCCAGATTGCCAAAGCTGGGCATCATCTCAGGGATGGCCTGGGGCAGGCTGATACGCCACAGGGTTTGGCGCTCGGTAAAATCCAGGGCCTTGGCGGCTTCCAGTTGGGAGTGTGGAACGGCTTGAATGGCTCCGCGCACGACTTCGGCACCGTAAGCGCCAATATTCAAGCCTAAGGCCAGTGTGCCGGCCACGACCGGGTCCAGGCGCAAGTCCACCCCGATAGCTTCACCCAGAATCGGCAAGGCGAAGTACAGCCAGAACAGTTGTACCAATAAAGAGGTGCCACGAAATACTTCAATAACGGTGATGGACAGCGAACGTATGGTCAGGGAGTGGGAGAGCTTACCGATGCCCAGGGCAAAGGAAGCAACGGCACCCAGTATCGTTGAGTAAAACGTGAGCTGTATCGTGACCCAGGCCCCTTCCATCAGGGCCGAGCTGTAACTTAACCAATCCATATCAGGTTCCAGACAAGGGCGGGCGGTGCACTGTTGTCGCCTGGCAGGCCCTTGTCCGGGGCCGCGCAGGCCTGTGCGGCCGCCTCGCTAGCAGGTGAAGGATCAGGCTTTACACAGCTGTTCCGTGGTCTTTTCAAACGAATGCGTAGCGTCTTCTTCGGTAAAGCCGTGCTTGCTCAGGATGGCTTTCCATTCATCGGTTTTCTTGAATTCGGCCAGCTCTTTATTGACCGCATCGCGCAGGTCCTCGGACTCTTTGGCGAAAGTGAAACCGCCCCAGCTACGCACGGGATTGCCGTTGATGATGGGGTCCTTAAACTCCGCGGCCAATTCCACCTTGCCCCCGCCCTTGGAGGCCAGGTCGCTGGCGGTCTGGCCTGTAGCTGCGTAAGCATCTGCCCGGCCTGTGGAGACCGTAGAGATGGCGTCAGCGTTATTGGAGATGGTGATCATACGGTTATCGGGCACGCCTAGAGCCTGCATCATTTCCAGTTGATCGGCACCGGCCATGATGGCAATGGTGTGATCGGTCTTGGCGAAGTCTTCATAGGAGTGAATGTTCTTGGGGTTGCCCTTGGCGACCAGCAGACCCTCGCCATAGGAGCTGTTGGGTTCCGAGAACAGCACGGTGTTGCAGCGCTGGGGCAGGATGGCCATCTCGGCCGCCACCATATCAAAGCGCTTGGCTTGCAGGCCGGGGATTAGCGAACCGAAGTTGGCGGTTTCCCATTTGATGTTCTTAACGCCCAAGCGCTCCATGATGGCCTGGGCAACTTCAGGGCCGGCTCCTTGGGCTTTGCCGGACATGTCCATGTATCCGTAAGGAATTTCGTTAGCAACGGCGACGCGAATTACGCCGCGCTCTTTGACTTGTTCCAGTGTGACCGCTTGGACGCTGGATGCGGTGGCCATCGTACCCAGCAGGGCAAAGGCCAGTGTGCAGAGGGGCTTGGATTGTAGTTTCATCATTAGTCCTTTTCTCGCCTATACCATTTCGTTATGAATGATTTGTTTTACGAAAGATTTGCCATGAAATCATAGCGTATAAAATCATTTGCACTCAAATTAAATGTATAGAAACTATCGCTTTGTGAGAGTGAGTAGGATTTCTAAATAAGGAAAAAATCTGTGCTTAGGGAAAATGCGTGGTGTCTTGAAAGAGTGTTTTTACTATGCTTCCAAGGATTAAAGAGCGCTTGCCTCCCCTAAAAAGCGCCTGGTTTCTGCCTACCCCAGATCGAGTCATGAATGAGTTTGGTGCGCCTTACGGTGCGCCGACACCCTTTTGGAAAGCACGCCTTGGCGGGCTTTCAACCCCTGCCGGTTAAGGGGAAGTACAGCACCAACAAGCTGTACTTTCCCTGCAAGGACTGACACCCCACGCGGTGTCAGGCTCTTTGTATTGGCAGTTGGCGGCTTCTTCAGATCAGAAGTGCAGCCAGAAGAAAAAGTTGGTGACAGGCTTACTTAATGCAAAATCGTGGAGGCTCTATGAGCAGAGAAGAGGGCGGTTTTATAAAACAGCATCTGATTTGGGTGTTGGTTGCAGTGCTGGGGGCTTTTGCCCTGGGTACAGTAGCACTGAGCCGGGGGGAGAGCATCAATGCGCTATGGATCGTCGTTGCTGCAGTTTGCGTCTATTTAATTGCGTATCGCTACTACAGCCGTTTTATTGCTCGTAAGGTCTTTGAACTGGATGCCACCCGCATGACGCCTGCCTGGCGTCATAACGACGGTCTGGATTACGTTCCCACCAACAAGCACGTGCTCTTTGGGCATCACTTTGCCGCGATTGCCGGGGCAGGGCCATTAGTTGGGCCTGTGCTGGCGGCGCAAATGGGCTATCTGCCCGGCATGCTCTGGATTCTGGCCGGGGTGGTGTTTGCGGGGGCGGTGCAGGATTTCACGGTTCTGTTCATTTCCATGCGCCGTGATGGGCGCTCGCTGGGGGATCTGATTAAGTCGGAGCTGGGTACCGTGCCCGGTGTGATCGCCTTGTTTGGTGCGTTCATGATCATGGTTATCATCCTGGCCGTCCTGGCGCTGATTGTGGTCAAAGCCTTGATCAATTCCCCGTGGGGAACCTTTACGGTGGCGGCCACGATTCCCCTGGCTATTTTCATGGGGATTTATCTGCGCTTTTTGCGGCCCGGTCGCATTGGCGAGGTCTCGGTTATTGGACTGGTCTGCTTGCTGGCTGCCATTGCGTATGGTCAGGATGTGGCGGCTCACCCCTTCTGGGGGCCGTTCTTCACCCTGGACGGCGAAGAGCTGACCTGGGCTTTGATCATCTATGGCTTTATTGCCGCCGTGTTGCCCGTGTGGCTGCTGTTGGCGCCGCGTGACTACTTGTCTACCTTCCTGAAAATCGGCACGATTGTCGGGCTGGCCATCGGGATTGTGATTGTGGCCCCTGAACTGAAAATGCCCGCCACCACCAAGTTCATTGATGGCACGGGTCCGGTGTGGTCGGGCAGTCTGTTCCCCTTCCTGTTTATCACCATTGCTTGCGGTGCGGTCTCTGGTTTCCATGCCTTGATTTCCTCGGGTACGACACCCAAGATGATCGAAAATGAAACCCAGGCCCGCTATATCGGCTATGGCGGCATGTTGATGGAGTCCTTCGTGGCCATCATGGCCCTGGTGGCCGCTTGCGTGATCGAACCCGGTATTTATTACGCCATGAACAGCCCGGCCGCCTTGATCGGTACCACGCCGGAACAGGCCGCCCAAGTTGTGTCCAGCTGGGGCTTTCTGATCACTCCGGCTGACCTGACCCAAATGGCCAGCGACGTAGGCGAGAACAGCATTATTTCGCGTGCTGGTGGTGCGCCTACTTTGGCGGTGGGGATGGCCTTTATTTTGCATAACGTCTTCGGTGGGCCAGCGATGATGAGTTTCTGGTATCACTTCGCTATTCTGTTCGAGGCTCTGTTCATCCTGACGGCTGTTGATGCCGGTACGCGGGCAGGCCGTTTCATGCTGCAAGACTTGATGGGAACCTTCGTGCCGGGCTTGCGACGTACGGAGTCCTTGGTCGCCAACTTGATTGCTACGTCCTTGTGCGTGGCCGCGTGGGGTTACTTCCTTTACCAAGGGGTGGTTGATCCCTTGGGTGGTATCAATACCTTGTGGCCTTTGTTTGGGATTGCCAACCAGATGCTGGCGGCGGTGGCCTTGGTACTGGGTACGGTGGTGCTCTTCAAGATGAAGAAAGACCGCTATGCGTGGGTGACGGTGGTACCAACGATCTGGTTGCTGATTTGCACGCTGTTTGCCGGCTTCCAGAAAATGTTCCACCCCGATCCCAAGATTGGCTTTTTGGCTCACGCCGAGGTTTATCAAAAAGGCTTGGCGGAACAAATCGTCATGGCACCGGCCAAGTCCCTGGAACAGATGCTGCAGGTTATCTTCAATGATTACGTGAACTCCACCTTGTGCGGTCTGTTCATTTTCGTAGTCTTGAGCATGGTGTTCTTTGGCATACGTTGCGTGTTGCAAGCGCGTCGCAGCACTGTGCCGCATTCGGCGGAAACCCCTTACGAGCCCTTACCGGCTCTGGCAAGTTCAGGAGTTTGATATGAAAGGATTATTCACGGGAGCCATTGCGCGCAGTGCTCAGGCAGGGCGGGGCACGGGACGCTATCTGGCCACAACCTTGCGCCTGATGGTGGGGGTGCCGGACTACGAAACCTATCTGGCTCATATGCGGGCGAATCACCCCGATCAGGAGCCGATGGAATACCCCGCTTTTTTCCGCGAACGGCAACAAGCTCGTTATGGTGGAAAGGGGCGCATAGCGTGTTGCTAAATTAGGCGGCTAAGGGCCAGAGCCTTGTGTTCTGGCCCTTTCGCATTTGGCAAAGCGGCTTGTCATCAGGTTTGTATGTAGATGTAAAAATAAGACAGGCCGCTGATCAAAACGATTTATCGTAGTTTTTCCGGATAACACGAAACAAAAGGGCTGATAAAAAACACTAAACGAAATTATTATTTCGTTTGTTGGTGTTTTTTACGGTGTAATTGATATAAATATTTTGTCGTTCTGCGTTTTTGTGGATGAATCTTGCGGGTTTTGTTTGGCGGCACCTCAGGAACTGTGTTAGGATTTTTCCCATGACTTTCGCAACCCCTGTTTTCTTCTTTTATTTTTATGCTTTTCCAATGCCGCTGGTGGAGGAAAGGACGGGTTGCAGCAAACATAAGTAAGACCTAAATCCTGAAATAAGCCGCCAGCATCGTCCGGGCGGCTTTTTTTTCGTTTGCCCCCGAACCTGGCAAACCAACTGGAGTTCAATCGTGTCGCACAATACTGATGATTTACGGATTCGTGAAATTAAGGAGTTGTCTCCCCCATCCCACGTGATGCGCGAGTTCCCGTGTACCTCTGCGGTATCGACCACGGTTCACAAGGCGCGTCGCAGCATTCACAAAATCTTGCACGAGCAAGATGATCGTCTGGTGGTCGTGGTGGGCCCTTGTTCCATTCATGATACTGAAGCCGCTCTGGACTACGCCCGCCGTCTGACGGTAGAGCGCAAGCGCTTTGCGCCCGAGCTGGAAATTGTGATGCGGGTGTACTTTGAAAAACCCCGTACCACGGTGGGTTGGAAAGGGCTGATCAACGATCCGTTCATGGATGGCAGCTTCAACATCAATCAGGGTTTGCGTACTGCTCGTGAGTTGCTGCTGGCCGTGAATCAGCTGGATTTGCCCGCTGGCTGCGAATTCCTGGACATGATTACGCCTCAGTACATTGCTGATCTGGTTTCTTGGGGGGCCATTGGTGCCCGCACGACGGAAAGCCAGGTGCATCGCGAGCTGTCCTCGGGACTGTCTTGCCCGGTAGGCTTTAAGAACGGCACAGACGGCAATATTCGTATTGCACTGGACGCGATCAAAGCCGCGTCCCAGCCTCACCATTTCTTGTCGGTGACCAAAGGTGGTCACTCGGCCATTGTGTCCACGGTGGGCAATGACGACTGCCACGTGATTCTGCGCGGCGGTAAAACACCGAACTACGACGCTGAAAACGTCGAGGCAACCAGCCAGGCCATGATCAAGGCCGGCATGGTGCCCCGTGTGATGGTCGATGCCAGCCACGCCAATAGCAATAAAGACTACCGCCGTCAGCCCGAAGTGCTGGCCGATGTGTCCGGTCAGATTGCCGGTGGCGATATGCGTATTTGTGGCGTGATGGTTGAAAGCCATCTGGTGGGTGGTCGTCAGGACGTGGTGGAAGGCAAACCCCTGACCTACGGTCAAAGCATTACCGATGGTTGTATCGATTGGGATGACACCATCGTGGTGCTGGAAAAACTGGCTGAAGCGGTGCGTCAGCGTCGCAAGACACGGGTCGCACTTGAAGAGGGGGCACTTAGCCACTCATAATAAGGTTTTGCCTTATTGGAATGTTCATGAATGCACCCGGCCATGCCGATTTAGCGCGGCGCCCTTTACCTGACGGTTTCATTGAAGCCTTGCAGGTGCAGTTCCAAGAGCGTTGCTCGCTTTCTCACGCTGTGCGTGAACACCATGGACGGGATGAGTCGCCGTATCCACCCATGCTGCCTGATGTGGTTGTCTTTGCTCGCAGCACAGAGGAAGTAGCCTGGGTGGCGCGTCATTGCCATGAACACCATGTACCGTTGATCCCTTTCGGTGCGGGCTCCTCGCTGGAAGGGCACTTCCTGGCGATTCAAGGCGGTGTCAGCCTGGACTTGTCCGGTATGGACGAGATTGTGGTGATCAACGCGGAAGACTTCACCGCCACGGTGCAGGCCGGCGTAACGCGTACGGTCTTGAACGAGCATATCCGTGACACCGGTTTGTTCTTCCCCATCGACCCCGGTGCGGATGCCAGCCTGGGCGGTATGGCCGCAACTCGTGCCTCCGGTACTAATGCCGTGCGTTACGGCACCATGCGTGAAAACGTTCTGACCCTAACGGTCGTGACTGCAGATGGCCGTGTCATTAATACGGCCAATCGTGCCAAGAAGTCCTCGGCTGGCTATGACCTGACCCGCTTGTTTATCGGCAGCGAAGGCACGTTGGGCATCATCACGGAAGTGACGGTGCGTTTGTACCCGCAGCCTGAAGCTATTTCGGCCGCAATCTGTAATTTCTCCGATCTGCGCTCTGCCGTGCAAAGCGTGATCGAAGTGATCCAGATGGGTATCCCGATTGCTCGCGTCGAGTTCATGGACACGGCGGCTGTGCGTGCGACCAACGCCTACAGCAAGCTGACCCTGAAAGAATCGCCTTTGTTGCTGTTTGAATTCCATGGCAGCCCCAGCGGGGTGCAAGAGCAGGCACAAGTCGTGCAGGAAATCACCCGAGATAACGGTGGCATGGACTTTGAGTGGGCCGATAAAGCTGAGGACCGCTCCCGCTTGTGGACGGCTCGTCACAATGCCTACTTTGCCGGTCTGCAGCTGCGTCCCGGCTGCCGCTCCAGCACGACGGACGTTTGTGTACCGATCTCCGCTTTGGCGGAATGCGTGGCAGAAACGGCGGCCGATATGGATCAGGCTCCCTTCCCCTACACCATTGTCGGCCACGTGGGCGATGGCAACTTCCACGTTCTGATGCTGCTCGATGCCGACAACCAGCAAGAGTGGGAAGAGTCCGAGCGCCTGAACCATCGTCTGGTGGAGCGTGCGATTGCCATGCAAGGTACATGTACGGGTGAACATGGCGTGGGCTTGCACAAGATGGAGTTCATGTTGGCCGAGCATGGTCAAGATGCTTTGGACGTCATGGCCAGCATCAAGCAGGCACTGGACCCCCATAACATCATGAACCCAGGGAAAATGTTGCCTCCACGTCCTCTGGACTGATATCAGGGCAGTTTTTCCTAAAACCCAGGCAACATTTTGTTCTGCCTGGGTTTTTTACTTGTGTCCCAGATATCACAGTTATCTATAAACCCCAGGCGCTAGCGGCGTCTGCCTGTACATGCGTCAGGGCAGGCGTACAATGCGTTTTTTAGTTAGACAGGTGCGCGCCGGGCTTCAAGCTCGGTATCAGCGGCACCGCTCATCATCACTGCAATGACTATTTCCACCAAAAAAGGTCGCGTCGTTATCGGAATGTCCGGCGGCGTGGACTCCTCCGTCTCGGCCTGGCTGCTTAAAGAGCAAGGTTATGAAGTCGTGGGCCTGTTCATGAAGAACTGGGAAGACGACGACGATTCTGAATTCTGTTCCTCGCGCCAGGATTGGCTGGATGCGGCCAGTGTGGCCGATCTGCTTGGGGTAGAGATTGAGGCGGTCAACTTCGCAGCAGAATATAAAGACCGTGTTTTTGCGGAGTTCTTGCGGGAATACTCAGCAGGCCGCACGCCTAATCCTGACGTGCTGTGTAATGCGGAAATCAAGTTCAAAGCCTTTCTGGATCATGCCATGACCTTGGGCGCGGACTGGATTGCGACCGGCCACTACGCTCGCGTGCGCGCTGTGCCCCTGCCTGGGGGAGCAACGGACTATCAGTTATTGAAAGGTGTGGATGCCTCCAAGGATCAAAGCTACTTTTTGCACCGCCTGAATCAGGCCCAGTTGTCGCGTACCTTGTTCCCCTTGGGCGAGATCAACAAGCAGGAAGTACGCCGTATTGCTGAAGAACTGAAGCTGCCCAATGCCGCCAAGAAAGACTCGACTGGCATTTGTTTTATTGGCGAGCGTCCTTTCCGCGAATTCCTGAATCGCTACCTGCCTACACAGCCCGGTCCCATCAAGACACCGGAAGGGCAGGTCTTGGGCCAGCACGTGGGCTTGGCATTTCACACCTACGGCCAGCGCAAGGGGCTGGGTATCGGTGGCGTCAAAGGCAAGCAGCGCGAGGACGGTACGGCCGATGCTTGGTACGCCGCGCGTAAAGATTTGGCCACGAACACCTTGTATGTGGTGCAAGGTCACGATCACCCCTGGTTGTTGCAGTCTGAATTGAAGGCCGAGCAAACTAGTTGGATAGCAGGCCATCCACCAGCCTTGGGCCCGATTCATGCCAAGACCCGATATCGCCAAGCGGATGCGGCCTGCACGGTGCTGGTGGCAGAAGGCGCTAGCCTGTCCCTGCATTTTGATCAGCCTCAGTGGGCGGTGACACCAGGTCAATCCGTGGTTTTGTACGACGGAGATCGCTGCCTGGGTGGCGGCATTATTCAATAAGAGGCGGTATGGATCCCATTCTTGTGATCAGTTTGCTGGTGCTAGGTGCCGGCATTGGTTTGGCCGCCGGTCTCTTGGGAATTGGTGGCGGGATGATTCTCGTGCCGTTCCTGACCTTTCTTCTGCCTCTGTTTGGTGTGCCGCAGGACATGGCGGTCCATGCCTCCATTGCCACCGCAATGGCCACGATTTTGTTCACGTCCTTGTCCAGTGTGCGGGCTCACCATAAACATGGCGCGATACGTTGGGATGTCGTCAAAGTCATGGTGCCGGGTCTACTTGTGGGCGGGCTGGTGTCAGGAGGGGCAGTTTTCGCCCTGATCAATAGCACTGCCTTGGCCATTGTGTTCGGCGTTTTCGTGCTGTATTCGGCATCCAAAATGGCGCGCAAGTCCACGCCGGTGCAGGGCCGCTCTTTGCCTGCTCCGTTCTGGATTGCAGCGATGGGGGCCTTGATCGGTTTTGTGTCCGGTCTGCTGGGGGCGGGGGGAGCTTTTTTGTCCGTCCCCTTCATGCTGCGCGGTAATGTGCCGGTGCGTCAGGCCGTGGCTACGTCGGCGGCACTGGGCTTTTTTATCGCCTTGGCCAATAGCGTGGGCTATATCTGGTCGGGCCAAGCTAGCTTGGGCAGTCATCCGGGCATGATTGGATTCATTTACTGGCCTGCTCTGTTGATTGTGTCGGCCACCAGCATCTGCACGGCGCCCTTTGGGGCGAGCCTGGCACACAAAATTGACCAGGCTACGCTGAAGCGAATTTTTGCAGGCATGCTAACTATGCTGGCTATCTATATGATTATTCAGGCTATCACTACTGCCTAGGCATCAAATAAATCAAGCATAGTTTTTTGTAGAAGGTGCGCAGCGCACTTGGGGCTTTCGTGCCGGAGGTGGGCTGAAAGTCTGCCATTGCTAAGGTTTCGCAATAGCAGCAGACATAAAAAAACCCATTCAAAAGAATGGGCCCTGGCTTGCTCAAGCAGCACTCACGATGTAGGCGGTAGGGTGCTGGCAAACGAGGGGCGCGCTTGGAGTTTTTCGTCCAGGCGTTGCAGATTGCCATACTGCGAGCGCCAGTCCAACTTTGAAAAACGCAGGTCCAGATAACCCAGAGCGCAGCCTACCGCAATGTCAGCCAGGCTAAAGCTGGTGCCCATGCAAAAGGACTGATCACCCAAGGTGTTGTTCATGGATTGCAGGGCAGCCGTGATCTTGCTGTTCTGACGGTCGATCCAGGCGGGCAGGCGCAGCGCTTCGGGACGGCGGTTTTCCACCACGATGGCGACGCAGGCATCCAGCAAGCCATCAGCAATGGCTTCCCAGCATTTGACCGCAGCGCGATCACGTCCGGCTTGAGGAATCAGGCGGCCGACGGGCGAGAGGGTATCCAGGTACTCGACGATCACGCGGGAATCGAACAAGTTAGCCTGATCATCCATGATCAGACAAGGAACTTTGCCCAGTGGATTGTGCTTCAGAATATCGCTGTCATCGGCCCACACATCCTCCAGAATCAGCTCGTAATCGAGCTTTTTTTCCGCCATGACAACACGCACTTTGCGCGCGTATGGACTTGTGAGGGAAGCTAGAAGTTTCATAAAAAGCTATCAAAAGTTGCAGGCTCAAAAAGTATAGCAGGAACCTATGGGCGAACGTCCCGCTGGCCGGGCCCGACCCGCCAGCTTGGGACAATGTCTGAAAACTGTGGTTTATTCGTCAAACCGCTTGGCAGCAGCGGCATTCTGCCCCCCTCCTGAACACGTGGCGTACGGGTGTCAGTGCGCAATGTTAGAATGCGGGCTGACTTTATTCCCCCTTCTTTTCTGTAGAACGATGCACATAGCCGATACCCTGAGCACTCTGAATGCCTTGTCGCCATTGGACGGGCGTTATGGCAGCCGTACCGCCCCCTTGCGTGGCCTGTTGTCCGAAGCCGCATTTATGTGGCATCGCGTGGAGGTCGAAGTGGCCTGGCTGATCGGCCTGTCCGATGCGGGCCTGCCTGAACTTCCCGCCTTCTCCGCACAAGCCCGTGATGTGCTCAAGAGCCTGGTGCAGAACTTCTCGGAAGAGGACGCTGCCCGTATCAAAGCGATCGAGCGCACCACCAATCACGACGTGAAAGCGGTGGAGTACTGGCTGAAAGAACAAGTGGCCGAGCACGCCGAGCTGTCCGCCGCCGCTGAGTTCATTCACTTTGCCTGCACCTCTGAAGACATCAACAACACCTCGCACGCCCTGATGCTGACGCGTGCTCGTGAACAGGTGATCCTGCCTCAGTTGCAAGAAGTCTGCGATGCCATCAAGGCCCAGGCCCGCCTGCACGCCAAGCAGCCTTTGCTGTCGCGCACGCATGGTCAGCCTGCCAGCCCCAGCACCGTGGGTAAAGAGTTCGCCAACGTGGCCGCTCGTTTGCAGAACGCTATTACTGCTATTGCCGCCGTTCAGCCTCTGGCTAAATTGAATGGCGCCACCGGCAACTACAACGCCCACTTCTCGGCTTACCCCGAAATTGATTGGCCTGCTTTCAGCCAGAACGTGCTGGCTGGCCTGGGTCTGACGCAGAACGTCTACACCATCCAGATTGAACCCCACGACTGGATGGCTGTCTTGTTTGACGCAATTGCCCGCGCCAACACCATCTTGCTGGACTTCAACCGTGACGTCTGGGGCTATATCTCCCTGGGCTACTTTAAACAGCGCCTGAAAGAAGGCGAGATCGGTTCGTCCACGATGCCGCATAAGGTCAACCCGATTGACTTTGAAAACTCGGAAGGCAATCTGGGCTTGGCCAATGCCATGCTGCGCCACCTGTCTGAAAAACTACCTGTCTCGCGTTGGCAGCGTGACCTGACCGACTCGACCGTGTTGCGTAACCTGGGCGTAGCCCTGGGGTATAGCGTGGTGGCCTACGATGCCTGCCTGCGGGGTCTGAACAAATTGGAACTGAATGCGGCTGCTGTGGATGCCGATATTGACGCTTGCTGGGAAATTCTGGCGGAGCCTGTGCAGACTGTGATGCGCCGTTATGGGTTGCCCCAGCCTTACGAGCAACTCAAAGCCTTGACACGTGGCCGTGGTATTACTGAGGAAGCGTTGCGTGAATTTATTGGTGGTTTGGAACTGCCAGCAGACGCTAAAAGCTATTTGCTTGAGCTAACTCCACGCAGTTACCTGGGTGTAGCGGTACAGTTGGCCCAGGCGATCTAAATTCAAACGGCTGTGTCATTTCAAGGCACAGCTGGACTGATTTCTTGAGCCAGTGCTTTATGAAGTGTTTTATGTTTCATCACACAGGAGTTCCCATGAAAAAATTTGCGTTTTTGACTGCCGCTGCCGCTTTGTGTGCTGCGTTTGTCACGCCAGCAACAGCCCAATTCGCCAAGCCTGAGCAAGCTGTGAAATACCGTCAGTCCAGCATGTCGCTGATTGGTTCGCACTTTGGTCGTATGGCGCCAGTGGCCAAGAAAGAAGCCCCTTACGATGCCGCTGCTATCGCCAAGAATGTGGAAGTGCTGACCGTCTTGGCTGCACTGCCTTGGGCCGCCTTTGGTGCCGGTACTGAAGGTGGCGATACCAAAGCCGAAGCCTGGAGCGATGCCCAAGGTTTCAAGCAAGCAACGGACGAGTTCAACACGGCCATCGACAAGCTGAAAGTGGCTTCCGATTCCGGTGACTTTGATGCTTTTCGTGTGGCTTTCGGGAATGTGGGCAAGTCCTGTAAGACGTGTCATGACGCTTACCGCAAAGAAAAGTAAGCAGCTAGTGCGCTTATAAAAAAAGCCCTCGAAAGAGGGCTTTTTCTTTTAGGCTTGTGCCTGTGGGTGAAGGGAGCAGTTTTCCTGCGGGCGAGATAAGCAAGAATCATGATGAGAACTCAGTGTTGATACCCCGTTTCGCCGTGGGTGCGGATATCCAGACCTTCGCGCTCATGGTCGGCATCGACACGTAAACCACCGCAGACGGCTTTAGCAATTTTGAAGGCAATCCAGGCGGCGATACCAGACCAAACCAAGGTCACCAATACGCCTTCCAACTGAATCCATAATTGCATCCAGATACTGTTTCCGGCTGCTGTGCCGGGTCCACCCAGAACGGGGGAGTTGAACAGGCCAGTCAGCAAAGCGCCCACAATTCCGCCCAAACCGTGAATGCCAAACACGTCCAGCGTATCGTCGGCACGTAACCAGCGCTTCAGGCCATTCACACCCCACAAGCAAGCCAGGGACGTGATCAGACCAATGGCCAAGGCACCTGAGGGGGCGACGAAACCGGCTGCAGGGGTAATGCCCACCAATCCTGCAATCGCACCTGAACACGCACCTAACAAGGAAGGGTGGCCTTTACTGATCCACTCGCCCAAGGTCCAGGCGATGACGCCAATAGCAGCGGCCAACATGGTGTTAAAGAAAGCCAGGGTGGCGTTTTCATTGGCAGACAAAGCCGAGCCCGCGTTAAAGCCAAACCAGCCTACCCAAAGCAGGGCTGCACCGATAAAGGTCAAAGGCAGGTTATGCGGCGGCATGGCTTCACGACGGTAGTTCAGTCGGGGACCCACCATCCAGGCACCGATCAAGCCTGCAATACCCGCATTGATATGCACCACCGTCCCACCTGCAAAGTCCAGCGCCCCACGGGAGTTGAGCAGGCCGCCTTGCTGTTCATCGGCAAACCAGACCATATGGCAGATGGGTAGATAGGCCAGGGTGAACCAGATCATGGTAAAGACCAGAATGGCAGACAAACGAGCCCGTTCTGCCAGACTGCCGACCACCAGTGCGCACGTCAGACCGGCAAAGGTTGCCTGGAAAGAAGCAAACAGCAGCTCAGGCAAGGTACCTGACATGGAGAACTGTTGATCGGCGGCATTGAACATACCGTTGAACAGCACCTTGTCCAGGCTACCGATGAAGGGGTTGCCTGCGGTAAAGGCCAGCGAATAGCCGTAGATGAACCACAACACGACACCCAGACAAAACACCAACATGGTCTGGGACAACATGGACAAAGCATTTTTTTGACGCACCATCCCTGAGTAAAACAGGGCCAGGCCCGGCGCAGCCATCATCAGTACCAGAAGTGTGGACACCAGCATCCACGATAGATCAGCGTTGTTCATGGTGGGTTCTCCGATTACAGGGCTTGCTCATCGCATTCGCCGGTACGAATGCGTACGACATGGTCCAGTGGCTGGACAAAGATCTTGCCGTCACCAATACGACCGGTGCGGGCACTGCTTTGAATGGCTTCCAGTACGCTGGCTAACTGCTCGTCTGGAATGGCCAGTTCAATGCGGATCTTGGGCAGGAAGTCGACCGCATATTCCGCACCGCGGTACAGCTCAGTGTGGCCTTTCTGACGACCGAATCCCTTGACCTCGGTTAGTGTCATACCCTGTATGCCCAGATCGGAAAGGGCCTCGCGTATCTCGTCAACCTTGAAAGGTTTGACGATGGCGGTAATTAATTTCATAGGTGTTCCTGAAGTAAACACAGGCAAGCCAGCCTTGCGGATGCAAAGGAACACCGAGGGGGGTAGGAGACGGTTGAGAGGGGGCCGGCCGGGATGGATAATCCTGGCGGATGGCTTGAGTGCAACCGGGCAATGCCGGTTAGAGCGACTCTCCGGCTGTCAGCAAAGTGTGTGACAGCGCGAACGCAAGTGTAGGCAAGCGGACCTGTGTTGTAGGTTGAAGAGCAACACAATTCCGGCAAGGCGAGTAAGCTAGCTAGGCACGTGACCTCGGTCTTGCCTAGTCGGTGGGCAGCGAGATAACAGCAGCGCTCTGTGACGCCTGTTTCCGCTCATCTCACCACCGCAGGAACAACGACTATGGAAAAATAATATATGCTGCGGCGCAACAAGTGTGCGTTGTGTGCAGTTTTTTTTTTAATAGTCTTAACTTTGCAACATTTAGTTCTAAAAAATAACTGCTGCTCAAAGGCTCCGTACACCTATGTCTGCGCAACAATTAACCTACTGCAGACCGCAAAAGTCAGAGTGGTGATCACCTTGGCTCGTACCGGGAGCAGGTGCAGCATTTTGAGCGGGGGGGGGCTATCTGAAGGGGGCGAGCGCGGTTGAAGAAGGGGCGGCGGACAGGCAGCCAGCCTGTAAGAGCTGCCCGTGCATTGGCGTAGCGCGTTCGATTTCTAGTGACGGTCAGGAGTGCAATTCAGGACCTTTGTACCTATTGGTTTTTGTGCTGACTGTACGCTGAGTGGGGAAAGTAAGCGGTACATGCCGCCGATTAAATGCCTGCAAGCCTCCTTGCCATAATTTGAACCCCAGGCAAGCGTCCCATTTGTCACGTTGATACAACCAATGGGTTTGGCAAACTGTGCAGTGATAAAGGCTTTCCGTGCCCTGTTCATCTGCTTCGTCTACGCATCTGATGGGTTTGAGGTAAGGGTGGCGCTGCGCATTGGGCTGCGAGAGAGGAAGGGTCTGGCACATGATGCACATCGTGCCTCGGTCTAACTGGGCCATACAATGCTCCTCAAATAATTTTGCGGTTGATGTATTAGCGTTAAGAGACTTATTGACTAATAAGAGAGACGTGATGGCGTGTAATAATTGTCACCACGATTCACTGTACTGCGGAAAATGTAGTAGCCATGTCAGAACGCATCTCAATGTAAAGACATGCGTCCTGGGGCTTGAGCGATAGCGGTCGCAGCTGCTTCGTGCATGGCTCTGGAATTCCGCGCTTCAGCTACTTTTTGGACGGTGGCTCATTGCCCGGAATCTTTTTTGGGTCGGGCTCCGGATTGGGAGTTTTACCGGGAGGGGTGGTGTCGGGCGCTTTGGTGGGATCAATGGCAATCAACATAGACGTCTCCTGACAGATAGGATCTTCCAGCGTATCGTAATTAGCATCCGGCCAGGTAAACAACTATGACTGGCGAAATGCCGCCACGTCAGCCTAGTACTTGTTTATCTTTCATCAAGAGCATGCCGGAGCAGCAGTGGAGGCAGCCTATACCTGAGCAATGCTATCATCGAACTTCTTAACAGAAAGCGTCATAGCGCCTTGGGAAGCGAGTTGGAAAAAACCACCCTGGACCTGGAGAATTTTCTCCCGTATCAAGTCACGATACTGGCCTCGCATATTGCGGTGACTTTTGCCCGCCAGCATGCGCAGCAATTTGGTTTATCAATTCCGGAGTGGCGGGTTATTGCTACCCTGGGCCGCTACGGTACTTTGACGTCAGGTAGTTTGACCGAGCGCACCAGTATGGATAAAGCCAAGGTTAGCCGGGCTGTTTCCCGTTTGACGGCCGCCCAGTTGATTGCGCGTCGCGATAATGAAAACGATATGCGTAGCAATCTGTTGTGCCTGACCGAGCAGGGCCAGGCAGTGCATGACCGCATCGTGCCCATTGCCCTGGATCTGGAGCAGGAGTTGACTGCCGTCTTAAGCGAAGAAGAGCTGAGCTCGTTCAAGCACATGATGCAGCGGCTGGAGAAACGCATGGTGCAGCGTTTTGGCAGCGATTTCAGCGGCGACGCACATATTTGAAATCTCAAGGGTAATCACGGAGTGGTGCCCGATTCGTATCACGCTAATATTGTTTCGTTTGAAACGAAACAATATTTAGGAGATGATAATGATGCAGGCCGTAGACAGCCCAATCGCCGCCAGCCGCTTGGAAGCAAAGATCATGTCGCCCGCTATTGGGGTAGAGGTAGCCGGGATTGATTTGACCCAGCCCTTGGAAGACTCGCAGGTACAGGAGTTGCGTTCTTTATTGTTGAAGCATCAGTTGCTGGTGTTTCGGGATCAAGCTTTAAGTTCGGCCCAGCACATCGCGTTTGCCCGCCGTTTTGGAGAGCTGGAAGTACACCCTGTTTTTCCGCACGATCCGGCTTACCCCGAGTTGGTGTTGTTGGGTGGTGATAGTGCCCAGCCAGGAAGGGAAAATTTGTACCACAGCGATGTCAGCTGGCGGGCTGAACCGTCCATGGGATCAATCTTGCGTTGTATTGAATGCCCGCCAGCCGGAGGAGATACGATCTGGTGCAATATGGTGCTGGCCTATGAAAATCTGCCGCATCATATCAAGCATGTTTTGCATGAACTGGAAGCCGTTCATGACTTGCTGCCGGGTTTCATTGACCGTATTTCAGAGGAGGAAAGGGCGGCGATACGTGCGCGTTTCCCGGCTCAGACACATCCTGTTGTGCGTACCCATCCTGAGACGGGACAGCGGATTTTGTATGTCAGCAGCTGGACGACCCACCTGGCCAATTACATAGAAACCGGTTTTTTTCGTGGCATGCCAGAGCTGCAAAGCGGGGCCCATGCGCTGCTTCAGTATTTGGTGGATCAGGCCCGTCATCCTGAATATCAGGTGCGGCTCAAATGGCAGCCTCATACGCTCGCGTTCTGGGATAACCGGTCGACTCAGCACTACGCTGTTCAGGATTATTTCCCTTCGCCCCGAAAAATGGCCCGCGCCACCATTATTGGTGACCGGCCTTACTGATTGCACTGCTGCACTTTTATCGAGTAGGGGGAGACATGGAAAACCAAAAAAAGTATTTCCCAGGGCAGCGGTACGTCGTGGTGTTGTTATTGTTTTTGTTTATGGTGATCAACTTCGCTGACAAGGCGATCTTTGGTCTGGTAGCTGTTCCCTTGATGGAGGAACTGGCCCTCAGCCCACAGCAGTTTGGCATGATTGCAGGCAGTTTTTTCTTTCTGTTCGCGATCTCCGGCATTGTGGTGGGTTTTGTGTCCAACACGGTATCTTCACGGTTGCTGTTGGTGGTGCTGGTCATTATCTGGTCAATCGCCCAGGTGCCCATTGCCATGGGGGTCAGCACCATTGCCGGCTTGATGGCTTGTCGGATTTTGCTGGGAGTGAGGGAGGGGCCAGCCTATCCATTGGCTTTGCATGCTTGCTATAAGTGGTTCCCAGATCAGGAAAGGACTTGGCCCACAGCCATTGTGATGCAGGGCGGGCAGGTTGGTATGTTGCTGGCGGGTCCTTTGGTGGGTTATCTGGCGATCAGTCATGGCTGGCGTTCCGTATTTTGGGTGACGGCGGCGGCAGGCGTCTTGTGGTTGATTGTCTGGGCTTTGCTGGGTAAAGATGGCCCGATCAGCGCGGTCAGGGCTCCCGAGGCAGCGTCGAACTCGGCCGTATCTGCCCGCTCGTATCGTCCTGTATTGTTGAACCGCAGTTTTATTGGCAATTTGCTGATGTACTGGGTTTCATATTGGTGTGCGGCGCTGGTCTTTACCTGGTTGCCAGCCTATTTGCAGCGCGGCCTCAGGTTTTCACCAGAGACTGCGGGTTGGCTGTTTTCCTTGTGTATCTTCGTGGCAATTCCCATTGTGTCAGGTGGCTCCTACCTGTCCAATCGCCTTCTGCGTCAAGGCTACTCGTCCCGACTGGCGCGCTGTCAGGTCACTGTCGGGTTTCTGCTGGCGGGTGCTGGGTGTTTATTGGCGGCAGTCTACTTGAGTCCAGGGCCACTGGCCGGCATTGTGCTGATCGCATTGGGGCTGAGTTTTCCACAAGTGGGTTTTGTGCTGTGTTCGGCGATTTCCGCTCAAATTAGCCCGGTGGAGAAGCGAGGCTCTACCTTGGCGATTACCAATTCCCTATCCACAACAGCAGGGCTGGTAGCCCCGATTGTGATGGGTCGCTTGATACAGGCCGAGCCGGGCATGGCGGGTTTCCATCATGGCTTTGCGCTGACTGCCATCTTGCTGCTGGCCGGGGCCGTAGTGGGCTTTATCTTGGTTGATCCGGCCAGGACCCTGTCTCAACTACAGAGTAAAGCGGTGGGTGTCATGAGTTGATAATGCGTGGGCTTGTTGACGAATGCCCCGCCATTCACGCCTGTTTTCAGACGCAGAAAAGCCCGCTGGAAGGCGGGCTTTTTTACAGTGTTACGGCTTGGTGTCCCGTAAACCGCAGGTTTTTGGTGGGTCGTGACAGGCTCGAACTGTCGACCAATGGATTAAGAGTCC
>JBQEAN010000008.1:0-84482 GCA_052109075.1 Alcaligenes sp.
TGGCAGCGTCACCGCCGCCCAGTCCGCCGGTCAAACCACCTACCAGATTGGTGACGGGAGCCAGCAAGCCACCATTGGCAGCGTCACCGCCGCCCAGTCCGCCGGTCAAACCACTCACCAGATTGGTGACGGGAGCCAGCAAGCCGCCATTGGCAGCGTCACCGCCGCCCAATCCGCCCGTCAATCCACCGAGCAAGCCGCCTCCTTCGCCACCCGTAATACCGCCCAGCCCACCCGTCAGGGAAGCGACGGCCTGTGTAGCGTGATTCAAGGTATTACCCAGCGGGTTGGGGTTGGCCTCTGTCTTGTGTAGCAAGCCGCCGGCCGAGGCCACGGCCTGACCCAAGTGACCTACGACGCCACCCAGTCCCAAAGGAGCGGCATTGTCCAGCTGGCTACCCACATTGCCCAAGGCACTGCCTACACCGCCCAGCAAAGCATTGATAGGCTGGCCAACTCCCAAACCATCGCCCACTTGCTGAGTCACGTTGGTGACGGTTGCGGCGACTGGGGCCACGGTGTTGTCTAATGCCCCGCCGACGTCACCCAGAATGGGGCTCAAACCCAGGGGTAGAATGTTGTCTACGGTTTGGCCGACATTGCCCAGTGCAGGTTTCAGTACCGGTTCACCGCTATCAGCCAGCAAAATACCGCCTAAACCCAGTTGCGCGGTTAGTGGGTGCAGCAAACTGCCTTCACCCAGCAATGCACCTGTCAGTACTTCTACGCCTTTGGTGGCGTGGTGTAGGGTATTACCCAGTGGATTGGAATTCGTGGGGTCGTTGACCAGCAGGCCACCGGCCGAACCGACGGCTTGGCCCAGATGAGAGAGCAGGCCACCAGCGCCTTCGCCCAGATTCAGGGGTAGGCCGGCTTTGCTCAGTTGTCCGCCCAGATTGGTGACAACGCCACCGACTTGCTGGGTCAGGCCATTGACTGGTTGTCCCAGGCCGGTGACGCCGCCCACGGTGCGCGTTGTGTCCGTGACGATGTTGGTGACCGGTTTCAGAACGCCGTCCACTGTCTGGCCCAGCTGATTGCCGGTTTTGCCCAGGTTAAGAGGGATCACGTTGTCAACTGCCTGGCCCAGATTGCCCAAAGCATTTTGGGTCAGGCTATTGTCTTGGCCGCCACCATTGCCGCCACCGTTATTACCGCCACCATTGTTTCCACCACCGTTGCCGCCGTCACCGGGATTAGGCAGGCCGGGATCAACCACGGGTGGACGTACGGACACCTCCAGGCCATCGCGCACTCCGCCGCGCGAAGAGCAACCGGCCAGGACGGCGGCGCTGATGACCAGTGTGGCTACAACAGTACGTTGCAAAGTGCCGTGGACCGTGGTTTTTCTTGCTGAATTCCTTGCTTTCATGTCTGACTCCAATTTGAAGTGTAAGCACGCCCTTAAAGGGCTGTTGATAGGAATAAAGCAAATCGCATGCCAAGTTTTTGGATTGGCTTTTTGTTTTTTTATTGTTCTTATAAAACATTAGGTTAGGCTGATTTTTTTGTTCTGAAGGACTACGATCCTTATCTGTTCAGCGCTTGGTTCAAGCCAGTCTGGGGCTGTTTGTGCCGGATGTTCCGCTCTTGTTACGTAACGTTTTTCGTAACACCTGAGGCCCGAATAGGCTTGGATAGAACACAAAAAAGGCCATCTTGCGATGGCCTGGAGGCGAGGTAAGCGATGTAGGGGCTGTTGAAGCGGAGCTTAAAAGCCGTCGTAGAAAAACAAAAAGTTGGTGTTTAGCCGTAGTTTGCGTTCATCAGAGTTGACGGGCAGATCGCCCAGCGGCTTGGCTACGTTGATATCGAACAGATAGTGCTTGTTATTGGATAGGCGAACCCCAATGGCGGCGGAGCGCAAACTGCGGTTGTTGTAACTATTGAGCCGGTCCAGGTTATACCAGGCACGGGCCCAGTCATAGGCAATATAGGGTTGGATGTTATTGAGCCAGCTGGAAGAGTTCGTGAAGCGCCGGTTCAGTTCCAGAGTGGCCCCCACCCCTTTATCGCCCGCCATTTCTCCTTGTGGATAGCCATAGCCGTGGCGCCAGGCTCCAAAAGAGACCTGCTCGGAATTGGGCAGCACGTTCGAGCTGTACTGGCCACTGGCCGAAAAGCTCATGCCAAATTGGCCGGGCAAGGCCAGGTTCTGTTTGAGCGACGCCGTCCAGCGGGTGAAGTTCAGATCCATGTCTGACTCGAGGTCTCGCTGCAAATAGGTATTCAAGGTTTTGCGCGCACCCATGGCGTCCAGACCTTTGTAGGCCCCCAGGTTGATCTCGCGGGATTGGCGCGGCGAGGCATCGGTATAACGCAGTTCGGCTTTAAGGGCGCGCACGTCCGTGGTGTTTTCAATCCAGACGTTATCTAGTGTTTTGTGCGTGTAGTCGTCCAGAGAGCGGCTGGCATAAAAGCCCGCCGTCCCTTTCAGGCTACTTTGATTGTTCAGAATAAAGGGGTAGCTGATCGCCGCCCCAATCCGCTCGTTAATGACTTTGCGATTCCAGCCCTGGCTTTCCAGGACCTCGTCGCGTGGCGTGGAACGATAGTGATAGCCATCAATCTCCAGAGCCAGGCCATTGCCATTCAGCGGAATAGTCAGATTGCCGCTGATATAGTTGACGTCCTCGGAACGGGTGGGAATGGCAGCGGTTAGTTTCAGCTCCTCCCCCAAAGGGGTCAGGCTATTGGCGCTGAGCTGCACCAGAGCTTGTTTGCTGGACCCCATTTCCGCCACGCTGGCGTTCGCGCTGAATGATTTGTGCTGCGCATTGATGAGCAGTTCAGAGGCCCCGTCAGTGCGCACGGGCATGTCCAGCTTGGGATCGATTTTCAAGCCAGGCACCGTACGCAGCAGGTTCATGGTGCGCTCCAGCGTACGCTGGGTTAAAGGCTTCTCATCCACCATGGCTTGGGCAATGCGTTCAATGCGAGCCTGACTGCGGCCGGGGTCACCCTCAATACGGACACTGCCCACATGACCTTCGACCACGGTCACTTTGATGTGTCCCTGCGAGAAATCCTGTTGCTGCAAGATAGCAAAGGAAAGGGGGTAGCCCTGTTGCTGGTATAGCGCGGTGATCTTGTTCACCTCATTGATCAGCTGCGCGATGCTGACTGTTTTACCGGCCAGGGGTTCCAGGATGGCGGTGATCTGCTCAAAAGGAACACTGCGACTGCCACTGACATCAAAGGTACGTACGACCAGTTGTTGTTGAAGCTGCTGTTGTAGCTGACTTTGAGCGGCAGCGGGTGGAATGTTGAGTGACGGAGCGCGGGTACTGGGGGCGGGGGCGTTGATAGGGGGCAGGGAGTCAACTGGGTTTCCCCGCAACGGGGCATCCGCCAAACTATCTAGGCTGACGGTAGCCAAACCCATAAACAATCCCAGACTTGCAATCAGACTGGGATTTTTTTTTCTAAGATAGGCCAGTGGCAAGTGGTGCTTGGGATTCATATTCATTAATCATTATTAGCTGAAAATCGGGCGATTTTTTCTACTGTGCCGTAGTTTAACTTCTCTGTCACTTTTTGCTGTTTGAAAAGGCCTTTTTTTAGTTGTGGTTTTAAAAGACCTTAACTATTACATTTGGAAACGTAAAAAAATTAGCCCTGATTTAGCTCGTGAATAAACGCTCCTTTAGCGCTGTATTCATGCTTACTTGGCTCTACGGGGGTTTTCCCTTGTTTGTAACATAGGGTCGAAAAAAAACTACTTTCTTTCAAGTAATTAAAGCGACTGCTTCTACCGTTTTCATAGATAGCTGGCAATGTCTCTTGTTGCTTTTTGAAATGATAGAAACAGTAACATTAGCAAACTTAGACACAATCCAGGTAAGCAAAGGTTTCAAATTAGCTGTTTTTTGGTCTTTTTCTATGGGAAATTCGCTGTTGTAAATACACAATCATGTGTTTTCCGTATCTTTGGGCTAGAATTCGTTTGTGTATTTGAGGCGTGTTACACGTAAACCCTAGTGAAAACATAGACATACCTGGGTTTAAGATGATTTCATCTCAAAAATACAAAATTTGATAACGGTTAGTAGTAGAAGTTGCCAAAGTTGGCAAAGTGTTGTGCCCCGCGGGGCCTGCAATCCTCGCCTTTGAGGATGATTCTTTCTTTTTAAATGGGGACAGTCATGAAGACTCAACTACAGCAATTCTGGAACGATGAAGACGGTGCAACGGCGATTGAGTATGGCCTGATCGCTGGGCTGATCGCTGTGGCGATTATTGCCACACTGACAGCAGTGGGGACCGACCTGAAGGGAATGTTTGAGAAAGTCTCCAACGCGATCAACCCAGAGACTGGCGGTGGCGGTGGTGAGGGTTAAATCAATCCCAAAAAAAATATGATTGTTTGAGCATCAGCCAATTCAAGTCTGGCTGTGCCTTTTAGCTTGAATGGCTGATGCTTATGTCCGATTTAATAACGCTTTCTTTTCTTTTTTTTCTTTTTTTCTTTTCCATCCAGATTGTTTATCGTGATCTGAGATTTCGGAAAATCCCTAATTCGTTACTGGTTTTTTATGGTTTAGCAGTTCTATTGCATAAGGTAATTGTCAGCGTGGCCTATGGCTTGCCCTGGGGATGGGTGGCGGGTTGGGGGGACTCTCTGATTGGCTTTGCAGCGGCTTTACTGGTGTTTTATCCAATCTGGTTATTACGTTTGATGGGCGCAGCCGATGTGAAGTTGATGGCGGTACTGGGCCTGGCTTTGGGGTGGAAAGAAGCAGGGATGGTGGTGTTGTTTGCCACGGTACTGGCGGGTTTGCATGCCTTGGTACTGGTGCTGATACCGTCTTTGGAACGTAAGTACGGATTCGCTTTGCCAGGAACTCGGGTCAAAGCGCGTAGTGTGCCCTTAGGGGCTTGGTTATCCCTTGCAACAATGGGGTGGGTATGGATGCAAAATCAATAATGCCCCCACGAGAGGGCCAATTACCGACGCGGCGTGGCGTAGATAAAAAATATCAATACGGAGCCTACGCGCTGGAGTTTGCATTGGTGTTCCCATTGCTGTTTCTCTTCATTTACGGATTGCTGACTTTCGGTCTGATCATGACCGCGCAGCAGTCTTTGAATTTCGCCGCCGAGTCCGGTGCGCGCGCCGCTTTGATCGACCCGGGTGCTGGCCCTGTCGCGGGCCTGGAGCGCTTGCAGGCGCGTGCCGATAGAGCGCAGGCAGTAGCAGCCGATCAGGTTCAATGGTTAAGCAACTGGGTAGGCAGCGAGCATGTGCGCGTCAGCGCTACCTTGCAGCAAGACGACGTGCTGGTGGGCATTGAGTACGACTATCTTCAGGCCCCACTGATTCCCCGCTTTGCACCCGATACCTTATTTGCGCTGGTCGTCCCCGAGCAGTTGAAAGGCCGTGCCCAGATCAATCTGATGGTTGCCGGGGAAATGGGAAATAGGGGAGGCATGCCATGAGTCGTCTCCTGCTTCCCGCCACATCAGCTCACCGTCAGCAAGGCGTTGCCGCTATTGAATTTGCTTTGGTGGTGGGAATTCTTTTGCTGGTTTTCAGCGGCATCATCACGTTTAGCTCACTGTTTTTGGCACAACAAAAAATGAGCCATTTAGTGGGCGACTTGTCTCGCCAAGTGACCATGCATGTCAAGAGCGCGGATGAGATTGAGCCCTTTGTGAATAAAGAGCTGGCAGAAAACTATAGCAAGGGCAAAGCCAAGAGTGACTCGTTCCTGCATTGGTTTGGAGATCTCAGCGCGAATGTCCAGTCCCAAGCCTGTGCGGCAGAGCCTCAGTACGACTGTGCCCAGTTGTCCTTGAAGCTGGATATGGAACCCGGCATTCTTTCGCAAACCTTGGATCTGCTCAGTTCTGAGCCAGATGAAGAAGATCAACTGCGCACACTAAGTGCCAAGACATTACTCGTACTACGGAGACGACCTCAATGAGCGGCATTATGAAGGGGGCGGCAGTCCTTTTATTGCTGATAGCAGCCGTATTGGTTGCTTTTGCCCTGTACCTGGGCATGAAACCTGAACCCGTCGTGGTTCAGCCTGTGGCCAGCGCGTCAGACCAGGAACCGACGGCTGCTTTGCAGGCCGTGGTGGTCGTCAAGCGCGATCTGAAGGCAGGGGAAACCTTGCAGGCAGACGCCTTGCAGTTGGCTCAGTGGCCGGCTGCTCCGGCCCAGTCTTTCAATACCTTGGAGGCCTTGGCAGGCAAGACCCTGCGTTTTGATCTGGAGCAGGGCCAGCCTGTCTTGAGCAGCTTTATTGCCAAAAGCCTGGCCAGTTATCTGGAAACCGGTGAGCGGGCGGTCAGCATCCCAATTGACTTAATCTCTGGCGCCAGCCACCGCGTCGAGCCGGGTGATCTGGTCGATATCTTCATCACCTTCAACAGCAATAACGAGGTTAAAGACACTCAGGCCCGTTTGTTGATGCCGCGTGTGCGCGTATTGGCGTATGGCGGTGCGTCCTTGTCTGGTCCGGATCCGGCAGAAGCCAGTGCTACGCGTGCAGATACCCAAGCGCGTCACGCCATGCTGGCAGTTCCCCTGGAATCGGTGAACGAGCTTTTGCTGGCCAGCCGTAGCGGCAGTTTGCAATTGGTCTTGCGTGCACCGATGGACGAGAGTCTGCCTGACACCTCTTTATTCCCCGAATTTGCCGGGCTGATTCCTGCCCGCGCCAGCCTGGATGCTGAACAGCGCGATGCCTTGAAGTTGCCGGATAACCGCGCCATGGCTGGTTTGGGTCTGCGTGAATTCTCGATCAGCCAGACGGAAAAAGAACAGGTGCAAGCACGGGCCCTTGCCGGTGGTGAGCCGCATGCCGCACCACCACGCCGCACTGAGGTGATTCGCGGGGGCCGCGTGGAAGTCATTCAGTATTAAGTAATCAAGAGCTTGTTGTGGGGACGGGTCAGCCTGCTGGTGGCGGTTGACGGGAAGCGACGCAAGGCAGCATGGATTAAACACATGAGACAGAAAATCAAAAAAGCAGGTCTGGGTTTGGGGTGCTGGTATGCGCTCTGCTTGTCGGGTTTGGTGCCCATGCCAGTTATGGCGCAAACGGTTCAGACCAGCGCTAGCCAGAAGGTGATTCGACTGGTGGCTAACGATCAGGATATTTTGCGCTTGCCGCAAGTTCCACAGCGTGTGGCAATCAGCGATGACAGCGTGGCGGATGTACAAATCCTGTCCTCATCGTCGGGGCAGCGGGGCGAAGTGCTCCTGATCGGCAAGCGGGCTGGTACAGCGGATTTGCGCGTCTGGATGCCAGGCCGCAGCAATCCCGAGCGCTGGACCGTGGAAGTGACTAGCCAGGTGCAGCAGCAGCTGGCGCAGTCGGGCCGGCCCTTGTCGGCTCAGGTGTCCAGTGCGGGCCAACAGTCCTTGATTACTGGCAGTAGCTCTTCCTTGCTCGATCATCAAGATGCCATGGCTGCCGCCCGTTCTGGTGGTGGCCCGGATGCCGCTGTACTGGATCTGTCCGAGGTCAGCGCCAGCGGCATGGTGCAGGTTGAAGTCAAAGTGGTGGAAGTCTCCCGCGACGTGGCAAAAGACATTGGTTTGAGTGCTAATGCTATTGGCGGCAAACCTTGGTCCGGTGGCGTGAATTTGTTACCTCAAGCATTGAGCGGAGGCTTGAGCTTGGCCTACAACTCGCGCAACTTCGGAGCCGCTTTGAATCTGCTGGAGCAAAACGGCCTGGCACGTGTGCTCGCTGAGCCGACTTTGGTCGCCATGTCTGGCCATAGTGCCAGCTTTCTGTCCGGTGGTGAAATTCCTATCCCTAGTTCGGGCGGTTTGGGTACCACCACGGTGGAATACAAGCCCTTTGGTATTGGCTTGACGGTGACGCCTACGGTTCTGTCACCTGACCGCATCGCTCTGAAGGTCGCGCCTGAAGCCAGTGATCTGGATTACTCGCGGGTGGTGGAAATGCCCGGTGGCGGCGTGATGCCTTCCTTACGAACTCGCCGCGCCGACACCACGATTGAGCTGGGTGATGGCGAGAGCTACATCATCAGCGGTTTGGTATCGCGTCAAACGGCGGCCTCCGTCAATAAGATTCCCTTCTTGGGTGATCTGCCCATTTTGGGCAGCTTCTTTCGCAACGTGCAGTACAGCCAAAAAGAGCTGGAACTGGTCATTGTGGTGACTCCGCGTCTGATCAAGCCGATTCAGAAAGGGGCCACGATTGCCTTGCCCGGTGGACGTCAGGAAAAGCTGGACGACGCGCCCAATGCCTGGGGTTACTTCTTGCTGGGCCGTCATGGCTACGAGCAGATGCCAGGATTTTCGCGCTAGGCGCGAGGAGTGGTGACGTGCAACGATATCGGGAATATCTCTTGTGTACAGAGCACCCCGAGCTGGCTGTGATGATCAACACGGCCGCTGCTGGCTTGTTGACGGTGCGAGCTATTGAACCGAGCACCGAGAGTTTGCGCCGGGAATTGGCCCAGCAAGCGGAACCTTTGGTGTTTTTTGATTTTGCCCATGGGCAGCATGGTGAAGAGAACGGACAGATTGTGACCTTGGTACGCAGTCTGGCCCGCTTAGATGCCAGTGTTCAGCGTGTGGCAGTGGGGCGTGCCTCGGTGCCGCAGGGGCCGGTTAATGCCTTGCGAGCGGGAGCCAATGAATTTCTAAATCTGGACACGAACGAGGATTTGCAGCAGCAGTTGCAGATTTTGATCGAAAAGCTGGGTCAAACCCAACACAGTCCTTTGCTGGACAAGCCCTTTCGCAGCGTATTGCTGATGGGCGCGCGTATCGGTGTGGGGTGCAGCACCATCGCCAGCAGTCTGTCCTGGTTGTTGCAGCAAGAGATGAATCGCATGGGTAAAGAGGTACGAGGCTTGTCCTCGGCTAAACCCCTACCGGTAGAACTGGTGCCTCTGCCCGAACGAGTAGGTTTGCTGGACTTGGGTGCCCCTACTGGCGACTGCGCTTTGTACATGGGATTAGGGTCTGACTTTGACTTTATCCAGGCTGCTTCGCAGCGACACCGTATGGACGACACGATGTTGCACTCTGCGTTGGCGCAACACAGTAGTGGGCTCAACCTCTTGTCCCTGCCGGCTGATGTGAACACTCTCAATCAAATCAGTCTGGAAGATTCGCTGGGGTTGTGCAGCTATTTGCGTGAACGCATGGGGTGCCTGGTGATTGATGCAGGGGGGTTTCCTAACCCCCGCTTTCTGGTGGAACTGGAATCACTGGTGGACGAGGTGCTGGTGGTGACGGATCAAAGCATGGGGGCATTAGTGTCTCTGGCCGAGTTTCTGGCTCTGCGTGCCCAGTTTGATGCGCTGGCCAATGTACGTTTGGTGGTTAACCAGTTTGATCCTGCTTACGGTTTTTCCGGGCAGGCCATTGCGGAGCGTTTTGGCCTGGAGTTGGCTGCCGTCTTGCCGGACCGGCGCTTGGGCCATATGCGTAGCGCCGGTTTGGGCAAGATTTTAGTGCAAGTTGATGAGAAGGACCCGTATACCCGTGCCCTGCAAAGTCTGGCATCGGGTTTGGCGGGGCGCAGACAGGGGCTGTCACAAAACAAGATCAGTACAGTTTTGGGACGGTTGAAATTCAGGTTCGGGGGCTGAACAGGCCCAAGCATGGAAAAGTAAGGCATGAACAATACTTCATTGCTCGGTGGGCGTCCCGACCTGATTCAGGTCCGGGAGCAGGCCCATGAACATTTGCTGGCTCGTATCGAAGAGTTGGGGGCCGAGTTTGGCCGCTGGACCCGGCAGGCCATTCAGGACTTTGTAGGTATCGAGCTGGCCAGCTTCGTTCGTTTGAAACGGGTGCCGGTTAATGAACAGGAAGTTCGGGAGATCGTGCAGGCGTTGACGCGCGAGCTGGCAGGCCTGGGCCCTTTGGAGGATTTGCTGGAAGACCCGGCAGTTGAAGATATTTTGATCAACGGCTACGACAAGCTGTTTGTGTCGCGCGGCGGTATTTTGGGACCTGAGCCCAGCGGCTTTACTGATGACCAGCACGTGCTGCGCATTGTGCGCCGTATTCTGGCCCCCTTGGGGCGCAGGCTGGACGAGTCCGTGCCCATGGTCGATGCGCGTTTGCCCGATGGTGGCCGCCTGAACGTGGTCATCCATCCTTTGGCGGTGGACGGCCCCATGGTCTCCATCCGTAAGTTTCGCAAGGACCCGCTCAAGCCTGAAGACCTGATGCGTTTGGGGGCCTTTGATGAGCCCGTAGATCGCTTGCTGCAAGCCGCAGTGGCCTCGCGCTGCAATATTTTGATTTCAGGCGGAACCAGCTCGGGCAAGACGTCTTTGCTGAATGCTTTAGCCTTTTATATTCCTAAAACCGAGCGGGTAGTGACGGTAGAGGATACGGCTGAGCTGGCCTTGAATCACCCGCACGTGGTGCGACTAGAAGCGCGCCAGGCTGGGTATGACGGCAGTGGCGAGATCTCTATCCGCGAGCTGTTGCGCAACAGTTTGCGTATGCGCCCGGACCGTGTGGTGGT
Organism: Alcaligenes sp.; assembly: GCA_052109075.1. Classification (GTDB taxonomy): domain Bacteria; phylum Pseudomonadota; class Gammaproteobacteria; order Burkholderiales; family Burkholderiaceae_B; genus Alcaligenes. The sequence goes on from JBQEAN010000008.1 coordinate 10,479, forward strand.
GGGGGAGGTTCGAGGTGCCGAGGTGATCGATATGTTGCAAGCCATGAACACCGGTCATGAAGGGTCTATGGCGACCATCCACGCCAATTCGCCACGTGAATGTGTATACCGCGTTGAAATGCTGGCCGGTTTTGCCGGCTTTCAAGGCAGTGAAGACAGTTTGCGCCGACAAATTGCCAGTGCACTGGATTTCATTATCCAGATCGGACGCTTGCCCAATGGCAAGCGACGTGTACTGTCCATTACGGAAATTACGGGCATGGGCGACGGTGTGATTGCCATGCAAGAGCTGTACCGCCACGAATCCTATGTGCTGGACGATGGTACGGAGCAGGATCGCTGGGTCAGCCTGGGCATTCATCCGCATACGCGCAAGCTGATGCAGTATCGCGATCAATTGGCGAATGAACAGGTTCAGGCCCAGGACAACACGTCTAAAGATGGTGGTGGCTTCTGGGATTGGAGACGCTAAATGATGGCTTTGTATATCGCTTTGGCGGCTGTCATTCTGATGCTCGGTGCCTTGCTTTTGTGGGCTAAAGGCGCCCGTCGCCAGCAGGCCCAACGTTCGGCTCAGGTGTTGGAGCAGCAATTGGCTTTGCGCCCGGCGGTACAGAGCAGTGTACGGATACAGCCTGCCGTCCAGGATGCATGGCTAAGTGCTCCAAAAGGATGGCGGGAATTCATGTTGCGCACGGGTATTCAGCCTTCGCGCCGTTTTTACCTGTTCCTCTTGCTAGGGACGTTAGTGCCGCCGGCGGTCTTGTTGGCTCTGGTTGGCCCTGTGGCGGGCGTGGCAATGCTGGTTGCCACCTTGTTGGGGGCGTATACCTTTCTATGGTTTCGCAGCGATAAACGTCACCGCAAAATTGTGTCGCAAATTCCCGATTTTCTGGATTTGATGGTGCGCTTGATCACCATTGGCAACAGCATGGGCGCAGCCTTTCTGAGTGCCGCCGAAAGTACGCCGCAGCCTTTGGGCCATGTCTTGCAAGACGCCAATTCCCTGCATCGTTCGGGCCAGGATCTGGATGTGGCCTTGCGCGCGGTATCGCGCCAGCATGGCTTGCATGAGCTTTTTTTGGTGGCGGCCGTGATTAGTGTGGCGATGCGCTTTGGTGGTCGCAGTGACCAGACCATGGAACGTATGGCAGGTTTCATGCGTGACCGGGAAAACGCCCGCAGCGAACTGGTCGCCCTGTCGGCTGAAGTGCGTTTGTCGGCTTGGATTCTGGCTTTGCTGCCGATCCTGATTGGTATCTACATCCTGATTTTCAATAACGAGTTGTTCTTGACCATGTGGAACGACCCGGTGGGGTTTCGCATGCTGCTGTTCGCTGCAATCTTGCAGGGGGTGGGGTGTTATTGGCTGTATTGGATGGCACGCAATGTCTAGGAGCAAGACATGATGGCCTTGGAAGCACAAACCGTTCTGGTCTGGGGAGCCCTTGCTTGCGCCCTGGCTGGTCTGATCCTGTTTGCCTTGTGGTTTCACAACTACTGGCAGCAGCGTCAGCAAGCCTCGCGTTTGAGCCAGGTGGTGGACGAACGCCTGAAAGGTGTTTCACACATGACGCAGACAAGCAGCCAGTCTCGCCAGACGGTGGAACAGATCAAGATGCAGGCAGGCAGCCTGGGCGAGCGCTGGCTGAAAGGGCGCTTTGGCAGCAGCTTGCTGAGCGAGGAAGACCGCCTGCTGATCATGAATGCAGGCTTCAAACACATTGATGTGGCGCGTCAGTATTTTGTCCTAAGTCGGGTAGGGTTAAGCATCGCGCTGATTGTTCTGTTCAGTTTGTTGCCCATCACACGCCGCTTGAACGAGTTCGTACCCTTTGTCTCCGTTTTCATCGGCTTCGCCTTGGGTTGGATGTTGCCTAAATGGTGGCTGTCACGGCGGGTGGCCCAACGTCGTGTGCGGATTGCCTCCGAACTGCCCTTGTTCGTGGATTTGCTGCGTCTGTTGCAAGGAGTGGGCCTGTCCATGGACCAGACCTTGCACACCATTGAACGTGAGTTTCATGACGTGATTCCCGTCATGGGTTCAGAGCTGACGATTGCGGTCGAGCAATATGCTCGGGGACGGACTCGGGAGCAATCGCTGGAGCGTCTGGCCAGTGGCTTTACCAATGAAGACCTGGCCGTCATCTGCCGTCTGATTGTGCAAGTGGACCAGCACGGTGGCGCGATGCAAGAACCTCTGCACCGTTTTGGTGTGCGTTTGCGCGAGCAACGCCGCCTGGAGCTGAAAGCCAAAGTGGGCAAATTGACCGTAAAGATGACCGGTGTGATGGTGCTGACCCTATTGCCCGCCTTATTAATTATTACTGCAGGGTCAGGTTTTCTGGCCTTGTTCCGTGGCTTGAGCCAAGTGGCCGGAGGATGACTTTGATGAAAACGTCGACATGGATTCGTCCCATGATGCGCTGGGCGGCTCTGGGTTTAGGCAGCTCTTTGCTGGTGGCTTGTTCCACCACAGACTCGGCCTACGACTTGGTGCGCCAGCAGCAGGAACAAGAGGCCTTTTTGCAGAGCAAAGAGATTGAGCGATGGGAAAAACGTAAACCCAGTGATAAGCAAATGGCCGTGCGCATGCTGGAAGAAACACAAAAGCAGGGTCGGTTTTTTGCGTCTTTAGCGTATGCCGAGGCCATGGAGAAGGAATATGGAGCAGACCCGGAAGTTATGGTGCTGCGCGCCGAGGCACTGCGCCAAACCGGGCAACTGGAACAGGCGGCACAGACCTTTAATGCGCTGATCAAGACCCCGGTTGCCGGGCGGGCGTATCAAGGCCTGGGTTTGATTGCCGGCTCGCAGCAGCACTTTGATCAGGCCGCACAGTATTTGACGCTGGCTGCTCAGCAAGACCCGACCAATGCAATTTTGCAAAGCGATCTGGCCTACGCTTACTTGCGTTCCGGCCAACCGCAGCAAGCGCGGCTGGCCTTGGGTAAGGCGGCCGAACTGGCTCCGGACAACCCTAAAATCCTCAGCAATATGGCCTTGTATCTGCTGATCAGCCAAGAGCCGCAACGCGCCACTTTTGTAATGCAGCAAGCGGGCATGGACCCGGCTACTCAGCAAGCGGTTGCACAGATGGCGCAGCAGATCGGTCAAGAGCTGGAGCAGCTGCATGCCTACCAGCAACAGCAAAAACAGCAGGAGCTGCGTAGGGCGGCGGCTGCCCAGGATGAGCTGGCCCGAGCCCAGGTGTTGGCCTTCAGTCCCACGTCATCTGTCACCGTCACTCAGACAGGGATGAAACCCTCGGTTCAAGCGCAGAATCCGGCGGTGAATCCGGCTCGCGGCCGTGCCGTGGTTTCCGCTACGCAAGCAGGGCTGAACCGGCCTTTGCTAGAGAGCTTGGGTCCTGTCTCCTCGTCAATGAATTGATTGCCGTTTTTTCAAGGATATCGTAATGAACCGATCCCGCATTTTGGCCTGCTGCAGCTTGCTGCTTGTCAGTGGTGCCTGGGCACAGACGCAGCCACCCCTGACAGGCGCGATGGTCTCTGGCACTAATACGTACCCGGTCAGTCCCAGCAGCCCGGCAGCGGCCAGTAATCAAGGTGTGCACACGCCCGCTGCTTCTGCGGCCCCTGCTGAACGCCAGCCTTACGAGAAATACCGCTTGAGTGATGAAGAAGTGCACCCCTGGCCTGAAGTGGAAGGCTTGCCTGTGCATGTGCAAAACGAACGTCGTCATATCCCGCCGCGTCTGGAAATTGGTCCAGATACCCGCGGATTGCTCAGCATGCAGGCCGACCCCGATCGTGAGGGCAAGGCGTTGCCCGTGCATGGCGCGGCAGCCAATCTGATCTGGGAACGCTATCTGAACAGCTTCAAGCATCCCATTCCTGAATACATGAAAGAACGCGTCAAAACAAACGGTAGTGATTAAGGCCCACTGGGGTAGAGTGGGTCAGGAGAGCGACATGAAATGGGCAAGAACTCGAAGCCAGAATGAGCAGGCACACAAGCAGCAGGGTTCCATTATTGTGCCGGCGGCAGCGGCTTTGTTTGTGGGGCTGGTACTGCTGGGTGCCGCGCATTTGGGGCATAACTTCTCCGTCAAGCGGGACCTGCAAAATGCAGCCGACTTGGCCGCTCTGGCTGGCGCTCAGGCTTTAGGTTCCGGGGATGCATTGGGCTGCCAGCAAGGGCAGGATATGGCTCGGTTCAGCTTGCGCAGTCAGCCGAACTCCCCCGCTGCGGGTTTGACGGGGGATGGTGCCAAAGTGCTTTGCGGTAAATGGAGCAGTGCTCAAAGCGACCCGAACCAGCGCTTTGCGTCGGTGTTGCCTGCGGATGCCGTGCGAGTGCATTTGAGCTATCAGCCGCCTTCCTTATTTCCCTTTTTTACCTCGTCCGTGATCGAGGCCGTTGCCACGGCCAAGAACAGTGAGCCGGTAGCGACGTTTTCCGTGGGCAGTCGTTTGTTGTCCTTGAAACGCAATGGCCTGGTCTATAACCTGCTGCGCGGGGTTGGCCTGCGCTCGGACCAATTGACGGTGCTGGATTCGGCCGGTTTGGTGAATGCCAAGATCACGCCTTCAGGTTTGTTGAAGGCCTTGGGGCTACCGGCAACCGTCATTGCAGGGGTAGGCACGCCCGACGAATTAGCACGCCTGGAACAACTGACTCTGGCCGATTTGCTAAGCGCCAGTTTGGAGCTGCTGGATCAGCAGAAAACACTGGGCCTGGATGTGGGAGCCTTGCAGGAGTACATCAAACTCTTATTGGGCGTGGGACCTTTGGACCTGCCCGTCAAGTTGCTGGGTGACGGTGGTATTTTGGCCATGATCAATGGCGTAGACCCCTTGTCCGCGCTGAATGTAAATTTAGATGTACTGCAGCTGGTCAATACCGGTTTGGTGGTGGCGAATGGCAAGAATTTGATTGATCTGAACCTGACTGCGCTGCCTTCAGGTTTGACGAATATGTTCAATAACGCTCTGGACCTGCGAGTTCGGGTGGTTGAGCCTCCCAGTATTGCAATGGGTGGGATAGGAACGAAGGCGAACTCGGCCGGTGTACGTGTGTATTTGAATCTGGATACCTCCAAGATTCCTCTGGCTGGCCCTATTCTAAAAGTGCTGGGAACAGAGGTCAGCTTGCCCATCATTATTGAGCTGTCCCAAGCCACAGGTGAACTGGTCAATGTCTGTCGGCCTCCCATTGCCGATAATCAGGCCACGATTGCCGTCAGCTCTTCGCTGGTGAATGTGTGTCTGGGCAAGTTCCCACACTCGGACTTCTTCTCGACTAGCAATAGTTGCAAAGACGAGTCTTTTGGCCTGATTCAGCGCCATCGTGTGATTAATGTGCTGGGTATTTTGCCCTTGACGGCCAAAGTCACCTTGCCCTTGATTGATACCAAAAACCCCGTCCATGTCACGTTGACAGCCCCGCCGGGTGAGCCTTCGGAAGAGACCGTCAATGCCACGCAGCTGGATTTGACTCGTAGCGTGAGTCTGCTCTCCGATGCGGTTTTGTCAGGCATTTTGGGTGACCTTCTTGATCCTATAAAGGCCGCTAAAGGTACGCTGAATAAAAATCAGATGGCAGAAAGTCTGGTGGGTGATGGGGACGGCCGGCCGGTGTCGGCAGTTGTCAACGAGATGAACTGGTCCAAGGAACGGATGGATCAACTGGCCCGCACGATGAGTCAGAACGGTTTAGTGGGTGTTTTGGGCGGCACTTTGGGTTTGGTTGATAATTTGTTGACCACGCTGCTGGGGGCCCCTTTGAGTGATGTGGCGTGTGTGCTTGCTGGCATTGGTGGCCAGAAGGCCATGCGCGATTGCCGCACGGGCGCAGTGGAGACCTTGGTCTTCAAGGACTCCAAAGACTCCAATCTGGTTGGTGCTGTGCTCAGTCTGGTGGTCGCCTTGCTGGACCCTGTGTTGCAAGGCTTGAGTGTGCTGTTGGAGGAGTTGCTGAAGCTCTTGGGCCTGAGCCTGGTCGAGGCCGATGTGAAACTTCATGATGTGCAGTGCGGTACTGCCTATCTAGTGCAGTAGGGCGGGAGGCGAACACAGCGATGAGTGTCAGTTTTATGGGTAATGAGCCTGTTTTATACGTCTGGGAGGGCAGCTCCGACCTGGTGGTGCGCGCCGAGCGCGCCATGGAACCCAGTGCGGTAGCGGTGATGCGCGTAGAGCCTACGGTTGTCTTGGACGCGGAACACCATCCAACCCGTCATGCTGTGGCGCTGGTTTCAGTCAGCGTGATGGCGCAAGGGCGTTTTGAGCAGCACCAATGGCTGGTGGAGAACGCTATTCCCGTGATCTGGGTGGCCTCGGAGGATCGGGGCTACGACCCGCGCTTTTACCCTTCGGCCTACTCGTATACCTTGCCTCTGTCCTTTAGCCAGTCAGAACTGCGTACCCTGGTCGCCAAGCTGGCTGGCTTGACCGCTCAGGTCGAGCGTGAAGGGCAGGGCGGGCCTCAGCCATTAGTGGCCGTGTCGCCGGTGATGCGGGCTTTGATCGCCGAAGCGGACATGTATGCCGATAGCGGTGCCAGCGTCTTGATTCATGGTGAAACCGGAGTTGGCAAAGAACGTATCGCCCAACTGCTGCATGAGCGCTCGTCTCGCGCACAAGGCCCCTTTGTTCCGGTGAACTGTGGGGCCGTTCCTGAGGGCCTGTTCGAGGCACATTTTTTTGGTCATGCCAAAGGTGCTTTTACCGGGGCTATTGGTGCCCATAAAGGCTATTTTGAGCAGGCCGATCAAGGCACGCTGTTTCTGGATGAAATCGGGGATTTGCCCTTGCATCAGCAGGTCAAACTGCTGCGCGTTCTGGAGCAACGTTCCGTCACGCGCTTAGGATCGACCCAACAGATTCCGGTCGACTTTCGTATGGTGGCGGCTACCAATAAAAACTTGCTCGGTCTGGTGCAACAGGGTTTGTTCCGTGCGGACTTGTACTATCGCTTGGCCGTAGTGGAACTGTTGATTCCTAATTTGGAACAACGTGGCTCGCAAGAAAAAATTGCTATCTTCTGCGCCTTGCTGGAACAGGCGTTGGAGTGCGATGTCGAGGATATTCCGCAGTGGGTGCTGGATGCAGTGGGCAGCATGCGCTTTAACGGCAATGTGCGCGAGCTGGCCAATCTGGTCGAGCGTGTTGCCGTAATGAGTAAACAGTTTGGTGCCTGGGAATCTGTGCAACTACGGCAAGTGTTGGAGCGTTTTAATGCGCCTGTCATGGCACCTGTAATGGCTTTGCCCGAAGGCGCGCCCATTTTGGAGCGGCTAGAACCGGTCATCAGCTTGAGTGCGCAGGACCAAGAAGAACGCGCCCGCATTATCACCGTTTTGGATACGCAGAACTGGCGACGTCAGGATACCGCTGCCGTATTGGGGATTTCTCGTAAAGTCTTGTGGGAAAAGATGCGCAAATTCAACATAAAGGCACAAGATGCGACAAGCCGCGTTTAGAATACGGGCTGATTCTGTGTATCAAGCTAATCACAAAAAATTGATTATCAAGGGATGGGTATGGTGAACCTTAGTCAGAAGACGGCGGTGTTGCTGTCCTTGGGAGGACTTCTTTTCTTGTCAGCGTGCAGCTCGGTGTCGTTGATGCAGGAGCCCGAGCGGCCCGTGGTGGCACAAACCCAGGAACAGGAAGTTGAAGAAGTGGCCGCTGTTGCCGCTCCGGCAGCTGCACCTGCAGCGACCCCGGCTTACCAGAACACCACCGTGGCTCAGTTGCAGCAGCTGATTCAGGCTCGTTCAGTACAGGAACTGCGTACCGCTTACAACGGCCGTTTTGGTGCCAGCCTGCTGTTCGCCGCAGACAACATGACCTACTACGTGGCCCTGTTCCAGCAGCGTGAGTTCTGGCGCGTCTTCAAGACTACCGACGAATCCTTGGCCGAGCGCATGTATACCCAGTATCGTCAGGACACGGTGGACTACGCCGCTGCAGATCTGGATCGTATCAAGTTGCAGGCGGAAGTGGCTAAAGCCGAAAAACAATTGAATGAAAGCGCAGATCAGTTGACTGTGTTGCAAAACGACTTGGCCTTGCAGCGTCAGCAAGAAGCCTTGGCCATTGCCCAACGTGAAGAGTCCCGCCGCGAAGCTCAGGCACTGGCCGAGCAGGAACGCGAAGCTCGCGAGCAGTTGCGTGAGTTGCAGCGTCAGATCAAGGATCTGGAACAGCAACGCGCCGGTATGCTGCAGCGACAGAAAGGGCGTTGATTGTGTTGAAATGAGCAATGAAAACCCGCATAGTTCGAGGACTGTACGGGTTTTTTTTTATGGCTGAATGGTTTTCGGCTTGGCGGCTGAGCTGTCCTGCTGCTAGTGTCGTGTTGCTCTACCGAGATAAGTACCGCATCGCCTCTTCAAGCCCGGCGCTGGTGACGGGGTACATACGATCCGACATCAGGTTTTGAATGATGGCGATGGACTGACGGTAGGGCCAGTAAGCCTGGGGTTCAGGATTGAGCCAGGCAATACGGGGCCAATGGTCGTTCAGCTTTTGCAGCCAGGCCGCACCCGTTTCTTTGTTGTAGTGCTCCACGGAGCCACCCGGTGCCATGATCTCGTAAGGACTCATGGTGGCATCGCCCACAATAATGATGCGCCAGTCCTCGTTGTATTTACGCAGTAAGTCCCAGGTGTCCAGCCTTTCGCTTTGGCGACGCGAGTTATGCCTCCACAGCGATTCATACACACAGTTATGGAAGTAATAGGCTTCCAGATGCTTGAACTCAGAACGAGCGGCGGAGAACAAGGATTCAACCTGGGCAATGTGGTCGTCCATGCTGCCGCCCACATCCAGCAGCATCAGCACATTGACGCGGTTTTGCCGCTCGGCCTGCATTTGCAGATCCAGCATGCCAGCGTTGCGGGCCGTTTCGCGTATGGTACTGTCCAGATCCAGCTCGGTAGGGGCTCCTTGACGGGCAAAGCGGCGCAGACGTCGCAAGGCCATTTTGAAATTGCGCGTGCCTAGCTCTTGCTGATCGTCGTAGTCAACGAATTCACGTTTTTCCCAGACCTTGATGGCCGTACGATTACCTGCAGAGGGGCCGCCGATACGGATACCTTCGGGGTGGTAACCGCCATGTCCAAAGGGGGAGGAGCCGCCGGTACCAATCCACTTGCTGCCGCCTGCGTGACGCCCTTGCTGCTCTTGCAGACGTTCTTTGAACATCTCCAGCAGCCTGTCCAGGCCATGCTTTTCCAACGCGGCTTTTTGTTCCGGGCTTAGATTGCGGGCCAGGGTTTTGCGCAGCCAGTCTTCTGGCAAGGTTTTATCCTTGGCCAGCGCTTCTAGCTGGGGTTGGTAGAACTCGCCAAAGGCCAGATCAAAACGGTCGTATAGCGTTTCGTCCTTGATCAGTACCAGTCTGGACAGATGATAGAAATCATCCAGCGTAGGCGGCATGATGCCTTTGCACAGCGCATCTAGCAGCGTTAGGTGTTCCTGTATGGAAACCGGCAGGCCACGCTCGCGCAGGTGGTAGAAAAAATCAAGCAACATGGCTGTGCTGCCTTAATTTGTCGAGCAAGTGGGCACGGGTATCGGGCCACTCGCCAGCCATCAGGCTATAGAACATGGTGTCCCGTATGGTGCCGTCGCGGCGGATGGCGTGGTGGCGGATACGACCATCGAAACGTGCCCCCAAACGACTGATCGCCTGCTGGGATTTGAAGTTCAGATGGTCGGTGCGCCAGCCTACGACTCCCGCTTCCAGGGTCTCGAAGGCATGTTGTAGCAAGAGCAACTTGGCGGCAGTATTGACGTGGCTGCGTTGGGCGCTGCGAGCGTACCAGGTGTAGCCGATTTCCAGGCGGGCCACTGGCGCGATAATATCGTGGTAACGCGTGGTGCCCACTGCTCGGTCTGTGTTCAGATCGCGGACCAGAAAGGGCAGCATATGGCCCTGCTGCTGGCCGTCCAGGGCCGTTTGTACATAGTGCTGGGCCTGACCGGGGGCGGGAACGCTGGTGACACGCACATTCCAAAGTTCGCCATCGGCAGCGGCGGTTTCCAGCAAGTCCACATGAGCCAGTTGCAAAGGCTCCAGGCGTACGCCCCATCCTTCCAGTGTAAGGGGGGCAAGCGGCTGGGAGAAAGCGCTGGCGTGCATATCAGCTCCGGCGCTGGCTGCGTTGGCTCATGGCGGCCAGACGCTGCATCAAGGACAGATCCTGCTCGTTTTTCAGCAAGGCACCGGCCATGGGGGGCAGGCCTTCATCCAGTTCGTGCAGGGCATCGGCAGGAATGTCATTGGCCAGTAGCAGACGCAGCCAGTCCAGGAATTCGGACGTGGATGGTTTTTTCTTCAGGCCCGGTACGTCGCGCAGGGCAAAGAAGGTGTCCAGGGCGCTGGACAGAATGTCGCTGCGCAGATTGGGGTAGTGCACCGCCACAATCTGTTCCATGGTCTCTCGTTCAGGAAAGCGGATGTAGTGGAAGAAACAGCGACGCAAAAAGGCGTCGGGCAGATCTTTTTCGTTATTGGACGTAATGATAATCAGGGGGCGATGGCGTGCTGTGACGGTCTGGCGAGTCTCATAGACATGAAACTCCATGCGATCCAGTTCCTGCAGCAGGTCATTGGGAAATTCAATGTCGGCCTTGTCGATTTCATCGATCAGGACCACCGTGGGTTCCTCGGACTCGAAGGCTTGCCAGAGGGTACCTTGGACAATGTAGTTGCCAATATCGCGGACTTTTTCATCGCCCAGCTGGGAATCACGCAGACGCGATACCGCGTCGTACTCGTACAGCCCCTGGTGGGCTTTGGTGGTGGACTTGATATGCCATTGCAGCAGGGGGCGTCCCAGTGCACGTGCGACTTCCACCGCCAATAATGTTTTCCCGGTGCCGGGTTCACCTTTAATCAACAAAGGGCGTTGTAGCGTCAAGGCGGCGTTGACAGCCAGCTTCAAATCATCGGTGGCAACGTACTGATCGGTGCCTTCAAAACGGGTCGCAATAGTCATATGTCGGCTCAAACTTGTACTTAAAATGTTGATCTGTCAAGAATAGAAACTCGGGTATAAATACTAGTATCAGTCATCCTTGGCAATTATCATACAATCGACTCAGTACTCGTCGGTCAGCATCACAGAGCCAGGTGTCGCGTTGTTTCACCTTTTGCTGCAATAGACGCAGAACCTGACCCGGACCGTTTTCAACTCCAGAACAAAGCGAATAGCGATGATGAAGTTGCAAATGAAGCGGTATCTCTCTTTCTTTGTTGTGGTCTCAAGCGTCTGTCTGCCCTGGGCTGTGCAGGCGCAAGACTCCGCGCCCATCAAGGCTAATCCCGAGGCTGCGCGCGACAAGATCTCCATGTGCATAGGCTGTCATGGCTTGCCCGGTTACAAGGCAAGCTTTCCCGAGGTCTATCACGTCCCCATGATTGCCGGGCAGGGAGCGGCCTATATTGAAGCGGCGCTCAAAGAATATGCCAGCGGTGCCCGAACCTTCCCGACCATGCAAGCCATCGCGCTGAGCCTGTCCGAACAGGACATGGCGGATATTGCGGCGTATTACGCCGGCAACAAACCTTAAAGACGGCGGAGGCAAGCATGAAAAAAGCAGTATTGCTGGTGGCAATGGGGCTGATGGCGAGCGTGGCAACACAGGCAACGGCCGCTGAAGATCTAGTCAAGGCGGGCGGGCAAGCCTGGAAGAATTTGAATTGCGCGTCCTGTCATGGTGAGGATGCCAAAACGCCTTTGAACCCGGAGTATCCAATTCTGGCGGGGCAGCATGCGGATTATCTGCGACAGGCCTTGATGGCCTATCAACGCGGTCAGGCCGGCGCGCCTGCCACCGCTAATATCCGTAAAAATGCTGTTATGGGGGCCATGGCGACGACCATGAGCCAGGCCGACATCGACAGTGTGTCAGTCTGGCTGTCACGCCAGCCCGGACCCTTAAGCAATAGAAAATAGAGCGGCTTGCAGGCTTAGTCGCGCGTGCTGTGGCGCAAGATCAATTCAATATAGCGCTCGTTGTTCAGCGGTGTGCCCAGACGTTGCGCCTCCCAGATCACCTCGCCCAGCGCTTCCATGATGGTGTGCGCTGCGGCGTGCGGATCGTGCGTGGTTAATAGACGCTGATACGCGCCTTTGATGCCGGGGGGCTGGTCAATGGACAGCTGTTCATTGATAGCCAGATGCATGGACAGGTGCAAAAAGGGATTGCTGCGTCCTTGCTCAACCGCATAATCCTGATTGACGGCGTCGGCGTTACGCAGGTCTTCGTGGTATTCGGGATGCTGTTGCACCAGATCCACCGCCATGGTTTCCAGAGCGGTCAGTAGATGACCACTTTGGTGCTTGTCCCAAGCTTCAATGAAAAATTGGCGAACCTGCTCGCGAGAGGGGTTGAACATGGTGGAGTCGAGAAAAAAATAGTCAGAAAACGCGAATCTGCGAGGCGCATTTTACGCTGGTCTGTGCAAGAGGGAGCACAGGTACAAGCTGCAAAAAGGGCCGTGTAGAATGGATAAGCGGTCAAGAATGCACGCATTTTTGGCAAGCTTTGAGTTTACAGGTGCCTGAATACGCGCGAATTAAGTTAAACTCTTATATAAGACTTCGGAAACGCAAAAGCGTTCCGTGTTTAGCTATCCCTAATATTGGAGCACAACTGGAGCATCCATGTCCTATCAGCATATCAAGATCCCCGCGTCGGGGCAGAAAATTACAGTTAACGCGGATTTTTCCCTGAATGTTCCCGATCAACCCATTATTCCTTACATCGAGGGTGATGGTACGGGCGTGGATATTTCGCCAGTCATGATTAAAGTGGTCGATGCTGCTGTTGCCAAAGCTTACGCTGGCAAACGCAAGATCGAATGGATGGAAGTGTATGCCGGTGAAAAATCCACCAAAGTGTACGGTTCCGACGTGTGGCTGCCAGAAGAAACTCTGAGTGCCGTTAAAGACTACGTCGTCTCCATCAAAGGTCCTCTGACGACTCCTGTTGGCGGTGGCATCCGTTCCTTGAACGTGGCCCTGCGTCAGCAACTGGACCTGTACGTCTGCCTGCGCCCAGTGCGCTACTTCAAGGGTGTTCCTTCGCCTGTGCGTGAGCCAGAAAAGACCGAAATGGTCATTTTCCGCGAGAACTCCGAAGACATTTACGCCGGTATCGAATTTGCTGCTGAGTCCGAAAGTGCTAAGAAGCTGATCGATTTCCTGCAAAACACGCTGGGCGTGAACAAGATCCGCTTCCCCAATACCTCCGGTATTGGTGTCAAGCCTGTTTCCCGCGAAGGTACCGAGCGCCTGGTACGCAAGGCCATCCAGTACGCTATCGACAACGATCGCTCCTCCGTGACCATCGTTCACAAGGGCAACATCATGAAGTTCACCGAAGGTGGCTTCCGTGATTGGGCTTACGAACTGGCTCAAAAAGAATTCGGTGCCGAGCTGATCGATGGCGGTCCATGGTGCAAATTCAAGAATCCCAAGACGGGTCGTGAGATCACTGTTAAGGATTCGATTGCTGACGCCTTCTTGCAACAGATCCTGCTGCGTCCTGCCGAGTACGACGTTATCGCCACACTGAACCTGAACGGCGACTACATCTCCGACGCTCTGGCCGCTCAAGTGGGTGGTATCGGTATTGCTCCTGGCGCCAACCTGTCCGATTCCGTCGCCATGTTTGAAGCGACCCACGGTACCGCTCCTAAGTACGCTGGCAAGGATTACGTGAACCCCGGTTCGCTGATTCTGTCCGCCGAAATGATGCTGCGTCACATGGGTTGGACTGAAGCGGCTGATCTGATCATCGACAGCATGCAAAAATCCATCACGTCGCGCAAAGTGACGTATGACTTTGCCCGCTTGATGGAAGGCGCAACTCAAGTGTCTTGCTCCGGCTTTGGCGATGTCATGATTGAAAATATGTAATGACAATGGGCTGCTAAAGCCTGTTATCTACATAGAAAACCGCCGACCTTTGGGTCGGCGGTTTTTTTTGTCCCGTGCTTGTTGGGATTGAGCTACTCCTGTTTCTTTTTTTATTAAATGGTCATTTTCATTTTGATCGTTAGTTTTTTGCAATTAAAAATAGACTGAATGTAAGGTTTCTTGTAGGTGAAAACCCCGATAAATGCCTTAAAAAATGATTTATTCAATGATTTTCTGTTTATTTATATTGCGATTAAATTACGATAGCTATAGATTTGCCATATTAAATAATTCTAGGGAGCAGTTATGACGTTCACAGGAGCAACGGCAGTGGCCGAGCGCGAGCGGATCACCGTTAGCCAGGCACCTTCTCGCCAAGAGACGGAGGAGATACTGGGGCGCATCCACGAGATTGGGCCGCTCTTGCGTGAGTTGGCACCACAGGCAGACCGCAACCGCATGTTGTCGGATGAAGCGGTGCAAGCTTTGGAGTCCACGGGTGCATGGCGGATTTCTGCCTTGAAGCGCTACGGTGGTTACGAGGGTGGCGCCGATATGCTCTTGCAGTGTGCCAGCGCTGTGGGCTACTACGATCCGGCTGCCGCCTGGTGTGTGGTGATCTCGAATGGTTCGGTTATGTTGGCTAATCGCTTTAGCGATGCCATGCTGGATGATGTGTTTGCCGATGGCCCTATCCGTGCGGCTTCCATTTTTGCTCAGCCTCAAGGTACTGCCACGCCGGATGGTGACGGCTGGCGTATCACCGGGAAATGGCCCTTTGCTTCTAATAGCAATCACTCGGATTGGGCTCTGGGTATTTTGTTCATTAAAGAAAGTGAACTGGTCGAGCCGACGGTGGGCTTTGTGTTGATGCGTCGTGACGAGTTTGAAATCCAGGATACCTGGTACACCATTGGTATGCGCGGCTCAGGATCCAACACCATGGTGGCTGAAAATCTGTGGGTGCCTAAAGAGCGTCTGATTACGTTCCAGCAACTGATGGGTGATGCTCAAGAGCAAGATCCCTTGGCAACATTTGGCCGTCGTCTGACTCCGCACTTGACCATGTCAACCTGCATTCAAGCGCCGTCCTTGGGGGCAGCGCAAGCGGCGGTGGACTTCACCAGTGGTGTCAGTGGCAAGCGTGGCATTACGTATACCCACTACAAAAAGCAGTCCGACTCCGGCGCCTTTGTGCAGAACCTGGGCACGGCCAGTATTCAGATCGACGGGGCCCGCCTGTTGCTGGAACGTGCGGCGGCACAGGTCGATGCAGCTGCCTCCGGTACGGAGCCGATGCCTTTGGAGTTACGGGCTCGTCATCGGGCCGGGATTGGCCATGCCGGACATGAGTTGGTGGAGGCGGTGAATAATTTGTGCTGGTTGCATGGTACGGCATCGTTTGCTGAAAACAGTTTGCTAGGTCGGATGTGGCGCGATATTAATACCGGTACACGGCATGCGTCGATTACTGCCCCTATGGGTTACGAGCTGCATGGCAACGGCATGACGGATACGCCCTACATTTCCAACAAGCTTTAAGTGATGGCGACGAACGTGCCGATCTGTGCTCCTTCGCATCGTTGTCAGGCCGACGGCATAACAGTGCACGCTTGGTATGGCCTGCGCTATGCCCAAGGCGCAGGCCGTTTTGAGGTGGCGCGGGCTGCGCGCGGCGCAATGGGGGCGACCCGCCTGTGTCAGGTCCCCATCTTCCCGCAGCGCCCCAGTCGTTTGGCGGCGGTGATGGGGGCGGGCAGTGCCAACCCGCAGTCCGAGGATGCCTATTTTCTGAATGTATGGGCGCCGGCTCAGGCGCAAGGGTTACCCGTCGTGTTCTTTATTCACGGCGGTGCCTGGATGAGTGGTGGCGGATCGTTGGATTGGTATGACGGTACTCGCCTGGCGGCCCAGGGAGTGATTGTCGTCAATGTGAATTATCGCCTGGGGGCGTTGGGGCACCTGGGGGATGTGCAGGCCGATGCCTTGCCCTTGCCTGCGGCGGATCTGGTGTTGGCCTTGCAATGGGCCAAAGATCATATCCGGGCGTTCGGTGGCGACCCGGACAAAATCACCTTGATGGGGCAGTCGGCAGGTGGTTGGTATGCGCATTTGCTGAGCGTCTTGGATTCGACGCAAGGTTGGATTGACCGGCTTGCTTTGCTCAGTATGGGAACCCGGTCGCCGTGGCTGCCGGAGCAACAGACCAGGATCAGCCAACGTGTACGTAGCGGCCTGGGCGAGGATTGGCGCAAGGTCAGCGTGGATGTTTTGATGCAGCAGGGCATAGCGGCGCTGGATAGAGAGCCGCCACGTTTGGGGCATGCTCCATCGGCTTTTTTGCCCGTTGCCAGTGCCGATGTACCAGAGAACTTATTAAGCCCGGATTGGGCGGCGCAAGCTTGTCATGCACAGGCGGTGTATTTGCGCTGTGCTGCTCAGGAATCCTCGGTTTTCTTTTTTGATGTGCCATTTCATAGGCAAGCGACTCAGGAGCAGGTTGATCAGGCTTTGGGACTATGGCCTTTGCAGGATTTGCCGGCCAGTCTGGTTCGAGATGGCGCTTATTGCGGTGGGGATTCCGGCTTGACGCCGTATCAGCAAGTGGTGGCTGCATCGTCCTGGGGGCAGTTCCAGCGCTTCCCCACGCAGTATGCCGCTAGCTTGAAAGCGGCAGGGCGTGCGGTGCTGTGGAGCGATTTCACAGAGCAAAGCCCGCTTGACGCGGTGTTCAGCGGGCATTGTTTTGACTTGCCATTTCAGTTTGGCCGGTTTCAGGCCTGGCACGATGCGCCCATGATGCAGGGGATCACACAGGAGCAATTTGAGCCTGTTGCACAGCGGTTGATAAAGGAAGTCACCCGCTTTGCGGGAGCCTGATTCCGGTTAGACGGTTTAGTCCGTGCTACGGGTTTTCCAGTCTGGGATAGCCTGCTGCACGTGCTGCAAGCTCAAGGGACTCAGCAGGCGATGCAGGTCACCGAACAGCTTGCGGGCCGTATTTCCTACCCAGTGGTCCGGTAATAGTTCGGGGGCCAAACCTGGATCCAGAAAAGGCAGCCTGCGCCAGCGGGTAATCATGGGCATATAAAGCCTGAATGCTTCCAGCGGATCGCCCGTGCCTTGGCGTAGGGCGGTCTGCCAGCCTTCCACTTCGTGCTGATACGAGTTCAGAAAAGACTGGTATTCATTGGCCAGCTTGTCCCAATTCCACCAGCGCGAGATTTTTTCCTGAATGTCGCTCACGCCACTAGGTTCACAGGTAAAGAGTTCGATATACGGCCAGAGCTGGTGCTCGCGTATGTATTCCACCGCTTCGGCTTGCAAGCGTGCCGGGCCTATATACAAGCCTGCGTTCACGGTGCCAAAACCCATGCGGGCCAGCCCCGTGCGGATTTTGTGGCGATTCTGGCGTTCACTTTCCGGAACGGAGAAAGACACCAGCAACCACGGGTCCCGAATGTTCATGGAGGGGGAGGAGAAAATGCGCTCGTCACCGGCCTGCATATGGGGCTCTAGTTCAGCGGCCAGGGCATAACCCTTGCCTGAACCTGCTGCTTGGCTGACCAACACGCCTTTTTTTTTCAGTCGGGAAATAGCGGAGCGCACGCTGGAAGGTTCAGCCCCCAGATCGGCCAACAGTTGAACCACGCTGGCCACTGGAATGGTGATGCCCGTTGGACGGGCGAACAGACCATAGAGCGTCAGAATGTAGTGATGCGGGGCGAGTTGCTCGTGCTCGCCATGGTCTCGGCTGGCGATGAACTCATCAATCGCGACGCTTGATTTCATTCTGTATTCCGGTGCTGGGGCGGATCGCTACCCATTTTTGACAGTAGGTGTGTAGCGGGCCATTTTACCGTGCGAGTCGTGGCGGCGCCAGCGCACAAGTTGTGCGTGGCTTCTGGGGGGAGGCAGCAGCTGCGGAGCGCCGGGCTACAGACTTTGTTCTAGCAGGCTATCAAGCACCACGATGTCCTGAATGTGCGGGGCGATGGCATCAAGCATGGCTTGATGGGCGTGGCTGCTTCTATAGGTATCCAAGGCCGTTTGGGTGCTGAAGACAGAGAGCAACGCATGACTGTAACGCGCAGAGCTCTGTGACAAATTGGGCACCCATTCAAAGCGCTCTATACCGCTGCATTCCCTGCGTATACGACTAAAGGCCAGATTCAGCTTGGGCAGGAACTCAGGACTGATGGGCGTATGGGGTGCCATCAAGACGATGTGCAAATACATGATTTCCTTGTGTGGAGAGAGGGGAGGGGCGTCTCGCAGAGCTTTTTCTTAGCCTGCTTGAGTGGCTGATATTATTGCAAATAAATAATGACAGAATATAAATAGCAATAAAATTTAGCTAAATTGTATAGGCCTATAGCTTTTAAAACGACGATTTTTCATAGGGTTAATACCTAAAATAAGCATAAATAAGCTAATACTCCCATTTTTCTTATTGCAAATAAATGACGATCGAAACAGAATTGAGTCTATTGAGCGGCTTGGCTAGTGTCCAGCCTTAATGTTGGTTTTGGGTCTTTAGCGCTAGAGCAGGGGCATCGTCATGAAAGAAAACATAAGTGGGTTGGGAACCAGGGCGGTACGCGAAGCCTTCGGACACTTTCCATCGGGAGTTGCCGCTATTGCAGCGGTACTCGATGGCAAGCCGCAGGTTATTGTTGCGTCCAGTTTTTCCGTGGGCGTTTCACTGGCCCCACCCTTGGCCGCCTTTTTTGTCCAGAAAAGTTCGTCGACCTGGGGGCTGCTGTCACGTGCCTCGCGTCTGGGCGTATCTATCTTGAGTGCGGAACATGCGGCCATTTGCCGCCAGTTGGCTGGGCCTGACAAGGACAGTCGTTTCAGCGATATCGAGGTCGAACTGAGCGAGGAGGGCGCAGTCCATATACAAGGGGCATCCGTCTGGTTTGATTGCAGTGTTTTTCAGGTGCATCCGGCTGGAGACCACGATGCCGTGCAGTTGCTGATTCACGATGTACAGATCGAGCGCGAAGTCTCGCCACTGATCTTTCATCGTTCTCGTTTTACGCAGTTGGTAGTCTAGGCCACCCGATCAACAAGAAAAAAGCAAAACGTAATAACTAAAACCACAGTGAAGGGGACATCTTTTGGACGCACATACACCATCTTTGCGCGAGCAGCCCATGACTGCCGTACAGCGTCGACGCGTTATTTTGGGGGTGGGGGCAGGTAATGCCCTGGAGTGGTACGACTGGACGGCGTATTCGATTTTTGCCGCCTATTTTGCCAAGCAGTTTTTTCATAGCGCGGACCCATTGGCGGCTTTGCTGGGCACACTGGCTGTTTTTGCAGTGGGCTTTTTCATGCGTCCATTGGGAGGCATCTTTTTTGGCTGGTTGGCCGATCGCAAAGGGCGTCGTTACACCATGACCTTGTCCATGCTGATTACCGCACTGGGCAGTTTGGTGATCGGGGTTGCGCCTACCTATGACATGGTTGGCCCGATGGCGGCGCTGTTTTTATTGATGGGCCGTTTGCTACAAGGTATCGGTCACGGTGGGGAAGTGGTTTCATCCTTTACTTATGTCACGGAAATGGCGCCTGCCAACAAGCGTGGCCTGTGGTCCTCATCCGTTTTTGTTTTTGTCACCATAGGGGTGCTGGCAGCGGTTCTATTGAGCGCTTGTCTCACCAGTGTGTTGGGCGAAGATGCGGTCCGGGCCTGGGCGTGGCGGGTGCCTTTTGTGTTAGGTGGTGCTTTGGGCGTGTATGCGCTGTACCTGCGCAGACAGCTGGATGAAACGCCGATGTTCAAGGCACGCCAAGCAGCCGCTGCTGCGGGCAAGGGGACTCGTCCTGGTGCGCGTGCGTTCTGGGCAGAGGTCTGGAAATACCGCAGTGCTTGCCTGCGGGTGTTTGCCTTGTCGGCGGGCGGCACGGTGCTGTATTACGTCTGGGCAATTATGGCCCCTACCTTTGCTATCACTTCTTTGGGGATGCCAGCGGCCAAGGTGATGTGGGTGGGGGTGGGAGCCAACCTGTTCCTGATCCTGTGCCTGATTTTCTGGGGGGCATTTTCAGATCGTTTTGGACGCAAGGTGAACTGGTACTTTTTTTCTATCGGTTCAATCTTCAGCATCATTCCCCTGACCATGGTGTTGACCGGCGGTCAGGGCGAGATCTGGCGTCTGGTGGTCTTTATGGCCGGCGGCATGCTCTTGATCTCGGCCCCGACGGCGATCATGCCGGCCTTCTTTCCCGAGCAGTTTCCGACCCGTATTCGTGCAGTCGCGATGGGCTTGCCCTATTCGGTAGCGGGTGCCTTGACGGGGGGAACGGCTCCCTACCTACAGGCCTGGCTGCATTCAATTAATCAAAAACAGGTTTTTGATTGGTATCTGATTGGCCTGTGTGTCCTGGCTTTATGGGCCACCATTGCCTCGCCCGAAACCAAGGGCAAGGATTTGCACGACTAAGCGATAGGCATGGGCGCTGGCTGGCTTAACTAGCAGCTTGGCGCCTTTTTGGATTTTCAAGGAGTAGTGAGATGTTGCGTGAACATATTGAAGGCAAGTGGATTGCTGATTTTGTAGAAGTATTTGGACTGTGCAAGGTGCAGCCCGGTGAAATGGCGGTGGTGCTGTCCGAGACGCAATCCCGCTCTGTGTTGGCCGAGCTGGCCGAACTGGCTCTGACGCAAATGGGGGCTCGGGTTTGCCATGTCAAACTGGTCTCGCCACGCCTGAAAAGCAATATCGCCTTGCGCTCCACAGGTACCTCCCTGGCGTTAGAGGGGATGGGCCCGATTGTTCAGGCTTTGGCGGGTAGCCAGTTCATCGTGGACTGCACCGTAGAGGGGCTTTTGCATTCCCCCGAGCGTGCAGCACTACTCGCTCAAGGGGCTCGCATCATGATGATTAGCGACGAACATCCGGAAATTCTGGAGCGTGTCAAACCCAGCCCTTATTTGCAAGACAAATGCGATATTGGTGGAAAGCTGATTAGCGATGCAAGCGTCATGCATGTCACCTCCGAAGCAGGAACCGATCTGACCATCAGCCTGGCCGGTGTGATCGGCCGTGGTAGTGCGGGCATTGCAGATAAACCAGGCAGCTTTGGTTACTGGCCTGCTGGTTTGTGCATTTGCTATCCCAGCAATGGCAGTGTGAATGGTACTTTGGTCCTGGATAGCGGGGATGTAAACCTGACGTTCAAGCGCTATCTGGAGTCGGCGGTGACCCTGCGTATCGAAAACGATTATGTGGTAGCCATTGAAGGTAAAGGTGTGGATGCAGATTTGATCCGTTCCTACTACGCCAGCTGGAATGACAAAGATGCTTATGCGGTCAGCCACGTGGGCTGGGGCATGGCACCGGCGGCTCGCTGGGACTCCATGGCCATGTACGACAAGCGCGATACCAACGGGACGGAATTGCGTGCCTTTGCGGGTAACTTCCTCTTTTCCACCGGAGCAAATCCTGCAGCGGGTCGCTTCTCCGATTGTCACTTTGATTACCCGATGCGCAATTGCACCGTCAGCCTGGATGGCCGGGAAGTGGTCAGCCAAGGTGTATTGCAGGGTGATCTGGCTTAAGCGTTGGACCTGAGTAGCTTAACGCAAGCAATGCGACTACTGGCCCTGTTCGCTGACGCTCTCCTTTGATGTTCCGTGGTACAAAACGAGGCTCAACGGTTTATGGCTGCTGCTTATAAAGAGCGGTGGCCATAAACGTGTTCAGGTTTGGGTGTGCAGGTGTTCAGTCAGGCTTGTTTGAATGCCGCCATCTCAAGACCTGATTTGTTTTAAAGGGTACGGAATATGCGCGAAGGATTGGAGAAACTACTGGCAGCAGGGAAGGATAACGCTTTGCTGCGCTTTGGCTTGGGAAATGCTTGCATGGGCGAGGGCGATTTGGACGCCGCTCAGGAGCATTTTTACAAAGCGGTGGAAATGAATCCGCGTTACACCGCTGCCTGGAAGCTGTTGGGTCGTACACTGGTCCAGCTAGAAAAATTCAAACAGGCTCGGGAAGTGCTGGAGAAAGGCATTGAGATTGCCCAGGGGCAGGGCGATAAACAGGCAGAGAAAGAAATGCAGGTGTTTTTGAAGCGCGCCTTGAAGGCTTTGGACGAGTCAGCATAGTGAAAGCTGAAGATGGGCGACTGACATTTTCTTACCATGCGGGTATCAGTGCATTCCCTAAGTGTGACAGCTTTATAAATGGGGCACAATACGTTTCATGCAGGTGAGGAGACATAGCCCGCGAAGCTGGGCAATAAAGACCGAAGTACAATGGTCACTATTATAAAAGCAATAGGCAGTACAACATAACAACAACAAAAAAAGGCCAGCGAAAGCTGGCCTTTTTTATACCTGCACGAAATGCAGAAAAATCAAACGCTTGTGTCAGGTATCGCCTGCAACACCAGTTTGACAGCACCTTGGCCGCCTTCATTAGGTGCACATTCCATAAAGGCCAGGATGCTGGGTAACTGAGTCAGCCAGCGACGCACAGCGTGGCGCAAAACGGGTTCGCCATTGCGTGAGCCATAGCCGGTGCCGTGCACAATCCGTACACAGCGCACACCGTGCTCCAGACAGGAGCGCAGAAAGTTATCCAAGCGTTCACGGGCCTGCTCCAGATCGGCACCATGTAAATCCAGGCTGGACTCGATCGGCCAGCGATTACGCTCCAGATCGCGTAAAACATCCGGGCCACAGCCGGGCCGCAGGTGCTGCGCATCATTGGCTTCACCCTGCACACTGACGTATTGATCCGAAGCCTGCGGCAGAGCAGGGGTATTGATGGGGGCCCCTATGGCATGACGACGGCGCAGTTCCAGCTGTTCTGCACTGGCTGCTGGTCGAGACGGCGCGAGATTTTGCGCCTGTTTCTTCAAAGGGGCGACATCGCGGAGTGAATGGCGCAGCCAGGCTCTATCGCTAGGATCCAGGGAAGAAACGGCTTCTTCAGGAACACTAGTCTTATTGGCGGCGGGAGTGGGCAATTTGCCACCGGGGTCCGGCGGGCGGGGGCGCTTGCGAGCCTGGGGTCGGTTTGGAGCTGGGGCCGGGCTAAGGTCCTGGCGGACCTGATGCTGCAACTTTTTCAGGTCTGCCAGGCTACGGCCTACAGTTTTAGGCTTACTTGTTTTCATCCAACCAGCGCTGAGCGTCCAGGGCAGCCATACAACCGCTGGCTGCGCTGGTGATGGCCTGACGATAAATATTGTCTTGCACGTCGCCGGCGGCGAACACGCCGGGTACGGAAGTCATGGTGGCCATGCCTTGCAAACCGCTGCGGGTGGTGATGTAGCCATCATGCATATCCAGCTTGCCGTCAAAGATCCCGGTGTTGGGCTTGTGGCCGATAGCGATAAACACGCCGGTCACAGCCAAATCTTCGGTAGCTTGAGTCTGCTTGTTGATGATGCGAGCACCGGTGACACCGGAAGCATCGCCCAGCACTTCTTGCAATTCGCTATGCAGTTGCAGGCGGATGTTGCCGTTCTTGACGCGATCCATCAGCTTGTCGGTCAAGATGGGCTCGGAGCGGAACGTGTCACGACGGTGAATCAGGGTGACCGTTTTACAAATATTGGACAGGTACAGGGCTTCTTCCACGGCAGTATTGCCGCCACCGACCACGGCCACGTCCTGGTTCTTGTAGAAGAAACCATCACACGTTGCACAACCCGACACACCACGGCCCATGAATTCCTGTTCCGTAGGCAGACCCAGGTATTGAGCAGAGGCACCTGTCGCAATAATCAGCGAGTCGCAGGTGTAGACTGTGCCACTATCACCATTCAGGGTCAGTGGGCGGGTGGACAGATCAACCGAGGACACCATGTCAAAGATTAATTCTGTTTCGAATCGTTCCGCATGAGCCTGGAAACGTGCCATAAGATCAGGTCCCTGGACGCCTTGGGCATCGGCTGGCCAGTTATCTACATCCGTGGTGGTCATCAGTTGGCCACCTTGCTCCATGCCAGTGACCAAGACGGGGTTGAGGTTGGCGCGGGCTGCGTAGATCGCTGCGGTATAGCCGGCCGGGCCTGAGCCCAGGATGAGTACTTTTGCGTGCTTAGTAGTCGACATCACAGAAAATCCGAAAAAGACGATCTCCAATTATAATGAGTCCATGGCAAGAATACCTGCAACATCCCCTCGTTCGTCCCGGTCATCCAAAAATGTGCGTAATGGGCCCTCGGCCCTGCAGCAGCGCCTGACGGGACTGCTGCGCGAAGCGCGGTGGATTATCTTCGCCGCCTTGGCGGCTTGGCTTGGTCTGGTACTGGCGACCTGGGACCCGGGTGATCCCGGCTGGTCGCATTCCGTGCATTCAGGGCTAACCCAAAACGGCGGAGGCATTTTTGGTGCCCACATCGCCGATTTCCTGTTGTTTTTATTTGGTCTGACGGCCTGGCTCTGGGTCGTGTTGCTGGTGCAGCGCGTAGCCGTGGGCTTTTACCGTCTGACGACATTGTTATTACCCAGCACTAAAAACGAGGACGTATTGCCTCGGGTACGTTGGGAAATTGGCATCGGGTTTTTCTTCTTGTTTCTGGGCAGCATGGGCCTGGAAGCTCTGTTTTTTAAAGACCTGGGCCAGCAATGGCAACTGCCAGCCGGGGCTGGTGGGCAGCTGGGCCAATTATTATCGCAACTATTAGTAACTTCGATAGGCTTTGGCGGGGCCACTTTGGTGCTGATGGGGCTGCTCGCTGGTGGAGCCAGTTTGTTCTTTGGCTTTTCTTGGCTGACGTTGGCTGAACGCCTGGGCGGTCTTATTGAAGGGGCGATTCGCCGCGTGATGACACTCTGGTCTGCCCGGCAAGATCGTCGTGTGGGCGAGGTCAAACGAGCCGAGCGTACGGAAAGTGTGGTCGCCAAGCAAGAGCAATTGGTTCATGAGCAGCCTGTGCGTATCGAGCCGGCTTTCGTTGCTGTGCCTAAATCTGAACGCGTCGAGAAAGAAAAGCAGCAGACCCTGTTCAAGGCACCGCGTCAGGTGGGGGAGGCTGGTGACTTACCTCCTCTGTCCTTGCTGGACCCGGCTACGGACAATGTAGAGACCGTGTCGCAGGAAACGATCGAATTCACCTCGCGCCTGATTGAAAAGAAGTTGTCCGACTTTGGTGTCGCGGTGACGGTGGTAGCCGCTCAGGCGGGTCCTGTTATTACGCGTTACGAAATCGAGCCTGCCACGGGCGTGAAAGGGAGCCAGATCGTGAATCTGGCCAAAGACTTGGCTCGTGCCTTGAGCTTGGTCAGCATTCGGGTAGTGGAAACCATTCCCGGTAAAAACCTGATGGGCCTGGAATTGCCCAATCCTCGCCGCCAAATGGTGCGTCTGGAGGAAATTGTTGGCTCCCAGACCTATCACAGTGGTGCCTCGCTTCTGACCATGGCGTTGGGCAAGGATATCGCAGGCAAGCCGGTAGTGGCTGATCTGGCCAAAATGCCCCACTTGCTGGTGGCGGGCACTACCGGCTCGGGTAAGTCGGTGGGGATTAACGCTATGATTCTGTCGCTGCTCTATAAGGCAGACCCGGCCGATGTACGTTTGATTCTGATTGACCCCAAGATGCTGGAAATGAGTGTCTATGAAGGCATTCCGCACTTGCTGGCACCTGTAGTCACCGATATGCGTTTGGCTTCTAATGCCTTGAACTGGTGTGTGGCTGAAATGGAAAAACGCTATCGCTTGATGAGTAAGCTGGGCGTGCGCAATCTGGCCGGTTACAACACCAAGATCCGCGATGCGCAAAAGCGCGAAGAGCCTATCCCGAATCCTTTTTCCTTGACACCGGATGCGCCCGAGCCTTTGTCGGTTTTGCCCATGATCGTCGTCATTATTGACGAGCTGGCCGACTTGATGATGGTGCAGGGCAAGAAGATCGAAGAGCTGATCGCCCGTCTGGCACAGAAAGCCCGTGCGGCTGGTATTCACCTGATTCTGGCTACGCAGCGTCCTAGTGTGGATGTCATTACAGGTCTGATCAAGGCGAACATTCCAACGCGTATTGCGTTCCAGGTGTCCTCCAAGATCGACTCGCGCACCATTCTGGATCAGATGGGGGCGGAGACCTTGCTGGGGATGGGCGATATGCTCTATCTGCCCCCTGGTACGGGTTTGCCCAAGCGGGTGCACGGCGCTTTTGTCAGCGACGAAGAGGTTCACCGCGTAGTGGAGTACCTGAAAGAGCATGGCGAGCCCGACTACATTGAAGGCTTGTTGGAAGGGGCGGTAGAGGGTGAGGGAGGCGAAGGCACCAACCCGATTACGGGTATGGCCGACGCCGAGGCTGATCCGCTCTACGATCAAGCGGTACAGGTCATTATTAAGAATCGTCGCGCATCCATTTCTTCGGTGCAGCGTCATTTGCGTATCGGTTACAACCGGGCTGCGCGGCTCCTGGAACAAATGGAGCAGGCTGGTTTGGTATCGGCCATGCAGCCTAACGGCAACCGTGAAATTCTGGTTCCCGCAGGAGGTGCCAACGATGAAGATTAAGACACTGCTTGCCAGCATGCTGCTGGCCGCTACCCCTGTTTTGACGCTGGCAGCCTCCGCCAGCGAGCAATTGCGCTCTTTTGTGCAGGATGTGCATGCCGCCAAGGGCGAGTTTTCACAACGTACGGTAGACAGCAACGGCCAATCCAAAGGCGCGCCGCAATCCGGCCAGTTCGTGTTCCAACGTCCAGGCCAGTTCAAGTGGCATGTTCAGCGCCCTTATGAACAGTTGATTGTGTCTGACGGCAAGCTGCTTTATCAATACGATCCCGATCTGGCTCAAGTCACTGAGCGTGGAGTGGATCAGTCCATAGGGGCATCACCCGCGGCTATCTTATTTGGTACAGGTAACCTGGAAGAGTCCTTCCGTCTGGTGGATCAGGAACCACGCGATGGCTTGGAGTGGATACGAGCAACCCCTTTGCAAAACGACGCAGGCTTTGCTTATGTTGATATCGGCTTCAAGGGACGTGAGCCGCGACGTCTGGAGTTACAGGACTCCTTTGGGCAAACCACTTTTATCGACTTTACTGGTCTAGAACCTAATCCCCGCATTACCTTGGGTACCTTTAATTTCAAGGCACCCGCTGGTGTTGATGTGGTATCCATGCCTTGAGGCGTGGAGCAGATTTAGTCGGGGTCAGCTCTTTGCCGACCCAAGCCCATCAAGTTTTCAATACAGACCTGGTCCGTTTGACCAGGTCTTGCCATTTTAGGAAGGGCGATCGCCATGCGTGATCTGTTCGCTCAAGAACCCTCCGCGCCTTTAGCCGAAGCTTTGCGTCCCAAAACCTTAGATCAGGTGGTGGGGCAGTCTCATTTGCTGGGCGAGGGCAAGCCACTGCGTTTGGCCTTTCAGTCCGGTAAACCGCACTCCATGATTTTCTGGGGGCCGCCCGGCGTGGGTAAAACCACCTTGGCCCGACTGACAGCCAGTGCGTTCGAGTGCGAGTTCATTGCTTTGTCTGCCGTCTTCTCGGGCGTAAAAGATATCCGTGCCGCGATGGAACAGGCCCAGCAGAACCTGGCCATGGGCAAGCACACCATCTTGTTTGTGGATGAGATTCATCGCTTTAACAAGTCCCAACAGGACGCGCTCTTGCCCTACGCTGAAAGTGGCTTGGTGACCTTTATCGGTGCGACCACGGAGAACCCCTCCTTCGAGGTGAACTCCGCCTTGCTGTCGCGGGCGCAGGTGTATGTACTCAAGTCCCTGACAGATGATGAGCTCAAACTGCTATTACGCCGTGTACAAGAGCAGAACGTGCTGGATGGGTTGGAATTTGAAGGTCTGGCTGTCGATACGCTGATTGGCTATGCGGACGGCGATGCTCGGCGCTTTCTGAATTTGCTGGAGCAAACCAGTACCGCTGCCAAAACTTCTGGCACAGAAGTGGTGACCACCGATTTTCTGCAGAACGCACTGACCTTGAATTCCAGGCGTTTTGATAAGGGTGGCGACAATTTCTACGACCAGATATCGGCCCTGCATAAATCCGTGCGTGGTTCTAACCCGGACGCTGCCTTGTATTGGCTTACCCGGATGTTGGACGGTGGGGCGGACGCGCGTTACTTGTCGCGCCGCATTGTACGTATGGCTTGGGAGGATATCGGTTTGGCCGACCCCCGAGCCATGCAAATTGCCAACGATGCGGCTTTGACCTTTGAGCGGCTGGGCAGTCCTGAGGGTGAACTGGCGTTGGGGCAGGCCGTGATCTATCTGGCGATCGCGGCTAAGAGTAATGCAGGCTATATGGCTTACAACCAAGCCAGGGCCTTTGTGAAGCAGGATAAAAGCCGCGAAGTACCTGTGCATTTGCGTAATGCGCCCACCAAGCTGATGAAAGAGCTCGGGCATGGTCATGCTTATCGCTATGCGCACGACGAACCCAATGCTTACGCCGCTGGCGAGACCTATCTGCCCGAAGGCATTCCCGATCCGCACTGGTATCAGCCAGTGCCTAGGGGGTTGGAGATCAAGATTGCTGAAAAACTGGAACGCCTGCGCCAGCTTGACGAGCAGGCAGGTAAAAAAGACCGCTAAGACAGGGCAGGCTGCTCCGTGGCCTGCCCCCCCTGATGCCTTGATCGGCCCCAGGTCACTGCGCCCTGCTGCGCTTGGAGTGGCTTGTGGTTAAAATCACCAGATCAATCGGGACTGAACCATCACCTATATGGCTATTAAATGTTAGATCTGAACCAATTACGCAAAGACTTGGAGCCGCTGGTACAGGGCTTGGCTAAACGCGGCGTGCAATTTGACACCGAGCGTTTCCAGCAGCTTGAGGCCCGTCGCAAGGCTGTGCAGGTGGAAACCGAGACCTTGCAAGCCGAGCGTAACGCTCTGGCCAAACGTATCGGCCAGCTCAAGTCCAAAGGCGAAGACGCCAGCGAGGCATTGGCTCAATCCCAGCAAATTCCTGTGCGCTTAAAGCAGTTGGAGCAGGACTTGTCTCAAGTACAGTCCGAGCTGTCCTCCTGGTTCGCCACTATTCCCAACCTGCCGCACGACAGCGTGCCGGTAGGCGAGTCCGAAGAAGGCAACGTAGAAGTACGTCGCTGGATTCCGGGTCCTAAAGATGATCAGGGCAAACCTGCGCATATCACCTTCGAGCCCCGTGATCACGTTGATCTGGGCGAGAAATTGGGCCTGGATTTTGAGGCGGCCCGCAAACTGGCGGGCGCGCGTTTCATGGTTCTACGTGGCCCTCTGGCCCGTTTGCACCGTGCGCTGGCTCAATTCATGCTGGATACGCAAGTTGAAGAGCATGGTTACACCGAGTGCTACACCCCTTATATCGTGAACGCCTCCACCTTGTACGGTACGGGCCAATTGCCCAAGTTCAAGGACGATATGTTTTGGGTCACCAAAGGTGGTCAAGAGAACGAATCGACCGATCCCTCCGAATCCAAGCCAGAAGATCTGTACCTGATCTCGACTTCCGAGATCAGCCTGACTGGCATGGTGCGTGACGAGATTCTGGCTGGAGACGACCTGCCTATCCGCTTGACCGCTCATTCACCTTGTTTCCGTTCGGAAGCGGGCAGTGGCGGTCGGGATACCCGTGGTGTGATTCGTCAACACCAGTTCGATAAAGTGGAAATGGTGCAGATTGTTCATCCTGAACAGTCCTACGAAGCGCTGGAGTCCATGGTCGGTCACGCCGAACATGTTCTGCAGGCTCTGGAGTTGCCGTACCGTGTGGTGCAGTTGTGTACCGGTGATATGGGCTTTTCCGCTGCTAAAACCTACGATCTGGAAGTCTGGTTGCCCGCACAAGACACCTTCCGCGAGATTTCTTCGGTGTCGAACTGTGAAGCTTTCCAGGCCCGCCGTCTGCAAGCGCGCTTCCGTGCTGACAGTAAATCGCGTCCTGAATTCGTTCACACGCTCAACGGTTCCGGTCTGGCCGTAGGCCGTGCCTTGGTGGCTGTGCTGGAAAATCATCAGCAGGAAGATGGCAGCGTGATCGTGCCTAAGGCTTTGCGTCCGTATATGGGCGGTCTTGAGCGTCTGGTCCCTGCGCAATAAGCGGCTGGCTGAATACAAAAAAGGCTGATGACCGTTATGGTCCTCAGCCCTTTTTTATTGCCTGGCTCGCACAGAATTATCAATCATCCCAATCACGCTCCTGCTGCTTGCGCCAGCGTTTATGGGCGCGCCGCTGCTCTTTGCGCCATTCTTTGTTAGAGCGCCCATACTCCACATAACCAGGACGGTAGACATAGCGTGGAGGATGGTAGACCACCGGTGGGGGCGCCACATAAACCGGGCGTTCCACAATCTGTGCGGGTGGGTAGTAGATGGGGCCGTATCCAATGCCTGGAATACCGACATTGATATCCACGTTGAGACCACCTGCAAAGGCTGTGCTGGTGCCCAGGGCCATCAAACCGGCTAACAGTAGCTTTTTCATATGCTGCACCTCCAGTGATTCAAGCTGTAGCGATTGTTGCCTGAAATCTGCAGCTCAAACGTTAGGCAATCCTGGCAAAGCACTTCCAAAAGCAACACGGGTCCTATGACCCGTGCGTATGGTTTACTTTCCTTAACATATGCGCACCCCCGCCTGATAGAGTAGGGAACGCATTGAGGCACGTTTAAAAGGTATGGCGTTCAACCTGTCGGTGACGAATAGAGCGACGGTTGTAGTTGGCATGGAGTTGCCGACCATGTGCCGAATCCACTTGCTGGTGTAAATGTGGCACGTGTCGTACTGTGCGCCGGGGCGGTTCTGAGCGTGGCTTGGAGTTTGTCTCCAAAAACCAGAGACAGAGTATGGCCCAGAAGAGCAGCGACAAAATATTGACCAGACCACCATGCAAGGAAGCGTAGCCGGTCGCCTCAGATGCCCGGATATGGAGCAGGTCGGACAGGATGGGGACGGAGCCTAAAGTCTCTATCACCAAGCTGCCCGGTATCCGAAAAACCCAGTGCAAGGTCTGGATGATTTCGTTCAGGCTATATATGCCATCGCCATTGGTGTCGATAATCCATTGGAAGGTGTGCATGACAATTCCTTTTCTCAAGATCAGCAAGCGGTGCTGAAATTACAAGGACTGCCCAAAAAGGCAGGGCTGCGATGCGTCAAGATGTACTTTCAATATAGGCCCGCCAAACGGAGCGAACAAGCGAATTGGACTGAAATGAAGGGTAAACCCCTGATTGAAAAGAGTTCTTTGGGCGGGTTCTAGCGGCTCATCAATAAACAGGTTCTTTTTGTGCATGGGCTATATGCCTTTAAGGCTTGTCAAAAGCAGTACTTTCCTCTATATTTATGGGCTTGCTTGTAATCATATGAGCAATCGCGGACAGGTGGCAGAGTGGTCGAATGTACCTGACTCGAAATCAGGCGTACGTGCAAGCGTACCGTGGGTTCGAATCCCACCCTGTCCGCCACCTAAAATCTTAAAAGCCCTTGATTATTCAAGGGCTTTTTTGTTTTCCGCCGGCTTTGCTTCGTATCTCTGTTCCTGTCTGCATGCCGTTTTGTCATATCGTCGCGCTAAGGTGAAATAAGGCTCGCTTTGCTGCGTAGTCCTTGACCATTCGGGACAGAATCGTCCTTTTGCATTTCCCGGCGGCGTAGGGCGGCGAGTACACTTGAAGTTTCAGTTCTCTGTTGTCAATACTCACGAGGTATCTATGCTGAAAGGTAAAAAAGCGGTCGTAACAGGATCCACCAGTGGCATCGGTTTGGCCATGGCCACCGAATTGGCGAAGGCCGGTGCGGATATTGTGATCAATGGTTTTGGTCAACCCGAAGACATCGAGCGCGAGCGCAGCACACTGGAATCCAGGTTTGGTGTCAAAGCCTATTATCTGAATACAGATTTGAGCGACGCCCAAGCGACGCGTGACTTTGTTGCCAAAGCAGCAGAGGTTTTGGGTGGGCTGGATATTCTGGTCAATAACGCCGGTATCCAGTACACAGCACCGATCGAGGAATTTCCGGTAGACAAGTGGAATGCCATTCTTGCCTTGAACCTGTCTGCTGTCTTTCATGGCACAGCGGCCGCGTTGCCCATCATGCAAAAGCAGGGTTGGGGGCGCATTATCAATATCGCCTCGGCCCATGGTCTGGTGGCTTCGGTCAATAAATCGGCTTATGTGGCGGCCAAGCATGGCGTGGTTGGTTTGACCAAGGTGACTGCCCTGGAAAATGCGGGCAAGGGCATTACATGCAACGCGATTTGCCCCGGCTGGGTGCGTACTCCCTTGGTGGAAAAACAGATTGAGGCTATCAGCCAGCAAAAAGGTATCGATATTGAAGCAGCCGCTCGCGAACTCCTGGCTGAAAAACAGCCTTCCCTGCAGTTTGTGACTCCTGAACAGCTGGGTGGTGCCGCCGTGTTCTTGTCCTCTGCGGCTGCAGATCAAATGACGGGTACGACGCTCAGCCTGGATGGCGGCTGGACGGCTCGCTAACCGTTACCAAGACGTGTTTTGTAGATGACAGATAAAGGGCGTGGCCCTTTATCTGTTTGGATAGAAAGGATATAGGCGCATGTTGTTATTGCTCTCGCCAGCGAAAAAGCTGGATTACGATTCTCCTGTACGTACAGAGCTGGATTCCCAGCCTTTGTTTGTGGAACAGGCGCAAGGCTTGATTGATATTTTGCGCACTCAGTCCGAGCAGGATATTGCCGGCTTGATGAAGCTTAGCGACGATTTGGCGCGTCTGAACGTGCAGCGTTATCAGGAGTGGGAGCCCAAGTTTGATCGCTCCAATGCCCGTCAAGCCATTTTGGCTTTCAATGGCGATGTCTATGAAGGCATGGCGGCCACGGATTTGTCGGACAAGGAACTCAAATGGACGCAGGATCACATTGTGATTCTTAGCGGTTTGTATGGGGCGCTACGTCCGCTGGATTTAATGCGTCCTTACCGTTTAGAAATGGGCACGCGTTTGAAGAATCCCGGTGGCGCTAATCTGTATGCTTATTGGGGCAGTCGTATTGCCAACTATTTGAACGAGCGTCAGGAAGGCGAATCCAAGCCAGTTGTATTGAACCTGGCCTCAGAAGAGTATTTTAAAGCGGTGGATCAGAAAGCCCTGCGTGCTCGTGTGGTGCAGTGCGTGTTTCAGGACGAGAAGAACGGCGTCTGGAAAATTATCAGCTTCTATGCCAAGAAAGCCCGTGGTTTGATGGCCCGCTTTGTGATCGACAAGCGTGTTCAGACTGTAGAGGGCTTGAAAGGCTTTGATCGTGAAGGCTATGTGTTCCAGCCAGAACTGTCCAGCCAAGACAAGCTGGTGTTCCGTCGCTCTGAACAGGATGCCAAGGCGCGATAAGCGTTGAGTTTGATTTCTTGTGCCGCAGACACTGCTGTTTTCAGCTGAGTTGCGGCCTTGTGGGTTTTATTAAGAAAGGCAAGGGCACGGATTGCTCCTTGCCTTTCTTTTTTACTCTCAGGGTTTGGTGTCCTCTGTCTTACGGGCTGGAACCCTGGTGGGTCCCGCTCTGACTTTTCACTGACTAACCTGCTCTAGGCTGGTTAAGCTCCTCGCTGTTTCAGTTCCTGTTTGCGCTCTGGCGGCAGTTGTGGGCCAGCGCTGTATTCCAGGCCCCGCATATCCTGACGTATCAGTTGGGCGGCCTTGCTCATTTGGCGGATAGGGTAGGCCAGCATAGCCAGCTCGCCTTCCGTCTCAATAGATGCCGGTGGCTCGGCGTCTTTGTCATTGATTAGGTCGCCAATCGCATCCAGCGAGTTCTGTATACCGGGTGGAATCTGGCTGAGATTAGCTAATAGGGGCGCTGCGGCACTGATCTGTGAAGCCAGTACATGGTTTTGAATCAGCAGATTATTTAACAAAGACACATTGGCCTGACGGCTGACCGGCTCATCCATCATGCGATAAAAGGCTGATGCAAAGTTGCTGAAGGCAATGTGCACGTTCTTGTTGGCTACTTGCCAAGCGGTATCGGCTTCCATCAAATCCAGATCTACTTGGGCTTTCTGGGTGTCAGTCAAGATGGACTCGCCGTCTTGCTTGTTCTTGATAATTTGGTTGTGCAGTCGGCTTAGGCGGGCAAACTCCATACCTGCACGCCAGAACTCCTGATTTGCTGCCAGCGCTGCGCGAGCCAGCCCTGTCATGGCGCTGGACTCCCAGTTGGGCAGCAGATAACTGGCAGCCATGGCGATACCGCAGCCAATCAATGTATCAACCAGGCGCTCACCAATAATGAACGAGCCGCCTGTGGACAGGAATTGGAAGGACAGGATCACGAAGATCGTGTTGAACAGGGCGGATAATAAGAAATTGAGTTGAACCAGGCTGTTGCCCAAAAGGTAGGCCAGTAGCATGGCAATCAGATACAGCTCGCGGTTATCCGTCAGCTTCAAGAGCAGGAAGGCCGCTGCGCAACCTAGCACCGTGCCAAACAAGCGCCAGCCATTGCGTTGGCGAGTGATGGCAAAGCCCGGCTTCATGATCACCAGAATAGTCAGGATGATCCAGTAGCTGTGTGCGGTCAGGGCGCTGACCAGGCCGAGTTCGTTTTGGAAGTGGGCGCTAAGACCACCAACTCCCAGCGCTACCATAGACGCAATGCTGACGCGTGCGGCATAGCGAAAGTGCGAAGACTTGCGCTTTAGATTGCTGGTCAACATCCCTAGACGCAACTCTTCACGCGACAGCATGCGGCTTAGCGATTTATTCAGATATTGGTCTACTGGCAGGTTCTGGCTGGCGCGGTGCGAGAGACTGGCCATATTGTCCACAATACGGTTCAGATTTCGCAGGCGGCGCACGACCTGAACCAGCAGGGCATAAGTTTCAGGGTCACTTTGCGACATGCCCTGGCGCTTGTATTTTTCCAGCTCATATTCCATGGCGCGGATTTCGGCTTTGACACTCGAACGACGCTTGGTGCTGTTGCTGCGCGAGACATTCATGGCAATCCGACCAATATCCAGGGACAGTTTGTACAAACCATCACGGGCAAAGATCATGAAATCGCTCTCGGCCAGTTGTCGGCGCAGGACGGTGTAGTCCGTATAAGTTGCTACCAGGGAGTCCAGAATGCTGACCATATTCAAAAAAACAGTCAGCAAGGCTCGTCGGTGATGATCGCCTCGTCCATAGCCGCGGGGTAGCTCACGCAGTACCACGTCCCGTGCGGCCTGGTGTTTTTCGGTCATATTGGACTGCAGATTGATCAGACGCCGATAGCAGGCATCCAGGTCTGAGGCGGCGTCGTAGAACTGGGCTCGGGCCTCCATGTACTCGGCAGTTGCAAACAAGGCGACGGCCAGGGTCTGACGTTCTTCCCTATACCAGAACAGACGCCGGAACAGCGTGCTGAACAGGTAGTAAGACAGCCCACCGGCAAAAGAGTAGAGGGTATGCGCTAAGACCTCATGGGGCTCCATGGGAAAGCGCATCGTCAAGGTCATCAGTAGCAAAGCGGCAAAACCAATCAAGCCACCGCGACGGCCAAAGACGGAAAACATGCTGTACAGAAAACACAGCAGTGGTACGCACAGAACCAGCAAGAGAGGGGAGCTGGAGGCAAACCCGGTCAGGCCGACAGTGACCGTGCCGAGCGCAATACCACCGAGCATTTCATTGTTGCGATAGCGGCGCGGTCCACCGGGCTGGTCGATAATCGCCACGCAGGTGGCGCCCATGGACGCAATCACGCCAATGTCATAGTGGCCAAAGAAACGGCCCAGAATAATGACCGGCAACAGGACGCCGATGGACTGGCGCAGTCCACCGAAGAAATAGTGGCTATACAGGAATTGTTTTAATTGTGGAATGGGCGATGCCATAAAATACCCGGACAGCTCGTCATAGGTAGACAGTATATCGTTTTACGTATGCAAGCTTTAAGCCTGTTTTTTTGCACTTTACCAACAATCACAGTTGCTCGCTTTGTGCAGTCAAGGTAAAGTAACTAGGTGTTTTTGCTCCTTATCCGAGCAAATTGTAGCGAGGCACTGTTAACCGGGCCATCCGCCCGGTTTTTTGCGCCTAAAAACTTTGTTGCTGGCCGCGTCACAAGCGTGAGATGCCAGGACTTCCGTTTCAAGCTAACGCATACGTTTTTGTATGCACGCACTGAGTGTCGAAGAGTGCAGGCCGGACGGTAATGTGTCTGGGTGGTGTGGTCCTGTGGGCCATGAAGCGCCAGATCATGTTGCTGACATCGGTTCAAGCTCGGACCGTCGTGGTCGATCGATATTGCAGAGCAAGACTGAAAGGAAAACTCATGTCTGAATTAAATGGCGCAGATATTTTGGTGCGCACGCTCGCGGACGAAGGCGTGGAACACGTTTTCGGTTATCCGGGCGGTGCCGTTCTCTATATCTACGATGCAATCTTCAAGCAGGACCGCTTCCAGCACATTCTTGTGCGACATGAGCAGGCTGCTGTTCATGCTGCGGATGCCTATTCCCGTTCGTCCCAAAAAGTTGGCGTGGCACTGGTAACCAGTGGCCCGGGCGTCACCAATGCCGTTACCGGTATTGCGACCGCTTACCTAGACTCCATTCCGATGGTCATCATCAGTGGACAGGTCAGCACCCAGGCAATTGGCGAAGATGCCTTCCAGGAGTGTGATGCCATTGGTATCACTCGTCCTTGCGTCAAGCACAACTTCCTGGTGCGTGATGTTCGGGATTTGGCCGATACCATTCGCAAGGCGTTTTTCATTGCCACCACAGGCCGTCCCGGTCCTGTGCTGATCGATGTGCCCAAAGATATTACGACCGCACTCTGCAAGTACACGCCCAAGCGTGGCGAGGTCAAGATGCGCTCTTATGCGCCGGTGACCAAAGGCCATCAAGGACAAATCAAGAAAGCGGTACAGATTCTTAATAGCGCCGAGCGCCCACTGATTTATGTTGGTGGTGGTGTAGTGCTGGGTAATGCTGAAAACGAATTGAGTGAACTGGTCAAGTTGACGGGTGCACCCTGCACAACAACCTTGATGGGCCTGGGTGCCTATCCTGGCACGGCGGACCAATATATTGGTATGCCTGGCATGCACGGTACCTACGAAGCCAATATGACTATGCAGCATTGCGATGTGTTGATCGCAGTCGGTGCACGTTTCGATGACCGTGTGATTGGTAATACTCGTCACTTCAGCCAGAACCCACGCAAGATCGTTCATATCGATATTGATCCTTCCGTGATTTCTAAGCGCGTGAAAGTAGATGTGCCTATTGTGGGCTGCGTCAAAGACGTGCTGGTCGAGTTCAACGAGCTGTATGCACAAAGCCGTCAGGAATCGCCCGGCAATCAGCCCGCTTTGAACGATTGGTGGAAGCAGATCAATATTTGGCGTGGCAAGAATTCCTTGTCCTACGCCAAGTCCGACGAACTGATCAAGCCGCAGTATGTGGTGGAATCCCTGTGGGAAGTGACAGGCGGCAACGCTTTTGTGACTTCAGATGTGGGCCAGCACCAGATGTGGGCGGCGCAGTACTACAAATTCAATAAACCACGTCGTTGGATTAATTCCGGCGGCCTGGGCACGATGGGCGTGGGTTTGCCTTACGCAATGGGTGTGCAAATGGCCAACCCAGGCCAGGATGTTGCCGTCATCACCGGTGAAGGCTCTATCCAGATGAACATCCAGGAACTGTCTACATGTAAACAGTACCGCTTGAGCCCCAAGGTTCTTTGCCTGAACAATCGTTATTTGGGCATGGTGCGCCAGTGGCAGCAGATCGACTACGGCTCGCGTTATTCAGAGTCCTACGTGGATGCACTACCTGACTTTGTCAAACTGGTGGAAAGCTATGGTCACGTTGGTTTGGAAATTGATAAGCCAGCCGATGTGATACCCGCTATTCGCGAAGCCTTCACCACGCACAAAGACCGCCTGGTATTTCTGAACTTCATCACGGATCAAACCGAAAACGTGTTCCCGATGGTGAAAGCAGGCCGCGGCCTGACGGAAATGCTCTTAGGCCCGGACGATCTGTAAGGAGAGAACCATGAAACACGTCATTTCTATCCTTCTGGAAAACGAGCCGGGCGCACTGTCTCGTGTGGTGGGCCTGTTTTCGGCCCGTGGCTATAACATCGAGACCTTGACGGTTGCCCCAACCGAGGACGATACCTTGTCTCGAATGACTATCGTTACCCGAGGGGCGGACGACGTCATCGAGCAGATCACTAAGCACTTGAACCGTCTGGTTGATGTGGTCAAGGTGGTGGACCTGTCCGAGGGCCCGCACATCGAGCGTGAGCTCATGCTGATCAAAGTGCGCGCCGTGGGTAAGGAACGTGAAGAGATGAAGCGTATGGCGGATATTTTCCGTGGTCGCATCATCGATGTTACGGACAAGACATACACCATCGAATTGACCGGTGTTCAAGACAAAATTGCTGCTTTCATCAATGCGCTGGATCGTACGGCCATTCTTGAAACAGTGCGCACCGGAGTCTCTGGTGTCAGCCGTGGCGAACGTGTCTTAAAGCTGTAAGCCAAGGCTTTTTCAGGACATAATCACCGCTTTTATCAAGGGCTGCTTTTTTAGGGCAGTTCCTCATAAAGGGTAAGCACGGCCTGACGCTGTGTAGACCGCGGTGGCCCTGTTCTGGAAGTAATGAGTCAAGGTCCTTTTTTGTGCCGCTGCAACACGAGCGGCCATTCTCGAATTGCTGTTTAAGCGAAATTATTAAATTTGGAGCACCTGAAATGAAAGTTTTCTACGACAAGGATTGTGATCTTTCCCTGATCAAAGGCAAGACCGTTGCCATCATCGGTTACGGCTCGCAAGGCCATGCCCACGCCCTGAACCTGCACGAATCCGGCGTGAACGTGGTTGTTGGTCTGCGTAAAGGCGGCGCTTCCTGGAGCAAAGCTGAGAACGCTGGCCTGAAAGTTCAGGAAGTGGCTGAAGCCGTTAAAAGTGCTGACGTCGTCATGATCTTGTTGCCTGACGAAAACATTGCTGAGGTTTACCGCAACCAGGTTGCCGAGAACATCAAGCCCGGTGCCGCTCTGGCATTTGCTCACGGCTTTAACGTTCACTACGGCCAAGTTGTGCCTCGTGATGATATCGACGTCATCATGATTGCTCCTAAGGCTCCCGGTCACACCGTTCGCGGCACCTACAGCCAAGGCGGCGGCGTTCCTCACCTGATCGCTGTTTACCAAGACAAAACCGGCGCTGCTCGCGACGTGGCTTTGTCCTACGCCTCGGCTAATGGTGGTGGTCGTGCCGGTATCATCGAAACAAACTTCCGCGAAGAAACTGAAACCGACTTGTTCGGTGAACAGGCTGTTCTGTGCGGTGGCGCTGTCGAATTGATCAAAGCTGGTTTTGACACCCTGGTTGATGCGGGTTACGCCCCTGAAATGGCTTACTTCGAGTGCTTGCACGAGCTGAAGCTGATCGTGGACCTGATCTACGAAGGCGGTATCGCCAACATGAACTACTCGATCTCCAACAACGCCGAATACGGCGAGTACGAGACCGGTCCTAAGATCGTTACTGAAGAAACCCGCAAAGCGATGCGCCAGTGTCTGGAAGACATCCAGACCGGTGTTTACGCCAAGAACTTCATCTTGGAACACGCCGCTGGTGCGCCTACTCTGATCTCGCGTCGTCGTATCAACGCCGAATCGCAGATCGAGCAAGTGGGTGGCAAACTGCGTGCCATGATGCCTTGGATTGCCGCTAACAAGCTGGTTGATAAGTCCAAGAACTAAGTTTGATATCGGGGCGGGCTATTTGCTCGTCCTGGTCTTGGACAAAAAACCGGCTGGCGTCTTCTGGCGCCAGCCGGTTTTTTTATGCTTGTTTAGATGTTCTTTTCCTTGATTCGACGTGTGATTGTTTAAGTCACCCATTAAGTAAGGGAGTAGGGGGGGGGCTTGAGAGTGGTCCGCCTATCTAGGTGGTCAGCGTGTGAGAAGCCATTGAAGTGCGCGGGATCTGATTCCAGCCTTTATATTTGCTGTGGCTCTGTCACTTAAAAAACCCTCAAGAAATAGTCAGGGAACGAGTCAGAGCGGATGTTATCAAATCCGGTGCAAACTGTTACGAGTCCTTGCCCCTGTTGTTTTTGTCAGTGAGTGGCTGTTCTATTTGCTTGAGCTTTTTGCGCTCTGTAGCGTGGCTTACAATGCTACATTCGAGTGTTCAGTCCTTAGCAACAATTCTTAAAGCATAAATTATGCCCACTTTGCCCAATGATGAAACCCGTCGCCGGCGTAGCATCTATCTTCTGCCCAACGCATTTACCACTGCCAATTTGTTTGCGGGGTTCTATGCTGTTGTGCAGGCCATGAATGGTCGTTTTGAGGCGGCTGCCATCGCTATTTTTCTGGCTTTGGTGTTCGATGGCATGGATGGACGCGTGGCGCGTTTAACCAATACACAGTCAGCCTTTGGTGAACAATACGACTCTCTGGCGGACATGATTTCCTTTGGCGCGGCACCTGCTCTGGTCATGTATGTCTGGGCTATGCAGGGTTTGGGGCGTTGGGGGTGGTTGGCCGCCTTTATCTACGTAGTAGGTGGGGCATTGCGCCTGGCCCGTTTCAACACCAATATTGAAGTCGTTGATAAACGCTTCTTCCAGGGTTTACCTAGTCCTGCAGCCGCCGCTCTGGTCGCAGGGTTTGTCTGGTTGGCCGTGGACAACAAGCTGTCCTTACAGGTCAATGCCATTCCGTGGGTGGCTTTCGGCTTGACCATCTACGCCGGCTTGGCGATGGTTTCCAATGCTCCTTTCTACAGTGGCAAGTCTTTTGCAATCAGCCGCAGTGTCCCTTTTTGGGGCATGCTGCTCTTTGTGCTGGTCTTTGTGTTTGTCTCTACCGACCCGCCCGTCGTGTTGTTTGGGCTATTTTGTCTGTATGGGCTGTCGGGCTGGGTGGTGATGGCATGGCGTTGGCGTCGGGCCCGGGCTCTGGCACGACTTCGGCGTGGAAACAACTAAAATCCTGGGGCTTGGTGGACACTCAAGCCGAAATGCTTAACGTCTTCCCTGGTTTTTAGTTATAATCGTTTGCTGTGCTTGGCCCGGTGGGCTGGGTGCACTCAATCTCATTTTCAACACGTTAGGGCACCTCGGTCCTAACGCAAGTCTTAGAGGCTAAATAAAATGGCAGTTGCAGATATCAAAAAAGTCGATATCGTTTCCGAGTTTCAGCGTAAACAAGGCGATACAGGCTCCCCAGAAGTACAAGTGGCTTTGCTGACCGCTCGCATCAACGAATTGACCGGCCACTTTAAGGCCCACAACAAGGATCACCACTCCCGTCGTGGTCTGTTGCGTATGGTTAGCCGTCGCCGCAAATTGCTGGATTACCTGAAAGGTCGTAATCCAGAAGCTTACCGTGCTTTGATCGAAAAACTCGGTCTGCGTAAGTGATACCGGGGCTGGCTCCCCGCTAAACAACCGTGCATTCGGCGAACTGGTTTCGCGGTGTGCACGGTTTTTTTATTGTAAGGATTCTCCTAATGTTCAATAAAGTCACCAAGTCTTTCCAGTACGGCGAACATACCGTTGTGCTGGAAACCGGCGAAATCGCACGTCAGGCGTCAGGTGCCGTGCTGGTTTCGATTGAAGACACTGTTGTGTTGGCCACTGTTGTGGGCAAAAGCGAAGCGAAAGCAGGTCAGGATTTTTTCCCTCTGACCGTTGATTACGTCGAAAAAACTTACTCCGCTGGCAAGATCCCTGGTGGTTTCTTCAAGCGTGAAGGCCGTCAGTCCGAGCGCGAGATTCTGATCTCCCGCCTGATCGATCGTCCACTGCGTCCGCTGTTCCCTGA
The DNA here is from genome assembly GCA_052109075.1 of Alcaligenes sp. Lineage (GTDB taxonomy): Bacteria > Pseudomonadota > Gammaproteobacteria > Burkholderiales > Burkholderiaceae_B > Alcaligenes. The sequence goes on from JBQEAN010000008.1 coordinate 52,137, forward strand.
AGGCTTCTACAACGAAGTCCAGGTTATTATTCACACGGTATCGGTCAATCCTGAAATTGATCCTGATATCGCCGCCATGATCGGCGCTTCCGCTGCTTTGGCTATCTCCGGTATTCCGTTCAACGGTCCTGTGGGCGCTGCGCGCGTCGGTTACGTTGACGGTCAGTACGTGCTGAATCCTTCCGCCACTTTGCTGAAATCCTCTGCTCTGGATTTGATTGTGGCCGGTACCGAAGAAGCGGTGCTGATGGTTGAGTCCGAAGCCAAGCAGTTGTCCGAAGAGATCATGCTGGGTGGTGTGGTGTTTGCTCACGAGCAAATGCAAGCGGCTATCAACTGCATTCACGAACTGGTTGAAGAGGCCGGTAAGCCCGAGTGGAACTGGCAGCCTGCCGCTGTGAACGAAAGCCTGCTGGCTACCGTGGCAGGCGCTGCGCAAGACGGTTTGCAACAGGCTTACCAGACTCGCGAAAAGCAGGCTCGTACAGAGCAGCTGCGTGCCGTGTACGCTCAGACCAAGGAAGCTGTGTTGGCCCAGGCTGCCGCCAATGACCAAGACAAGCCTGATATGGTTACTGTCGAAAGCATGATGTTCGATCTGGAAAGCCAGATTGTTCGTTCGCGCATCTTGGGCGGTGAGTCCCGCATCGACGGTCGCGACACTCGTACGGTTCGTCCCATCAGCATTCGTTTGGGCGTTCTGCCTCGTGCACACGGTAGTGCTTTGTTCACGCGTGGCGAAACCCAGGCTTTGGTGGTCACCACCTTGGGTACCAAGCAAGACGAACAAATCATTGACTCGATCATGGGCGAGTACCGTGATCGCTTCATGATGCACTACAACATGCCTCCTTTCGCTACCGGTGAAGCGGGCCGTTTCGGTGCTCCCAAGCGTCGTGAAATTGGTCACGGTCGCTTGGCCAAGCGCGCTTTGATGCCTTTGTTGCCTGCTGCTGAAGATTTCCAGTACTCCATTCGCGTGGTGTCTGAAATTACCGAATCCAACGGTTCTTCCTCTATGGCATCGGTGTGCGGTGGCTCCTTGTCCATGATGGATGCCGGTGTTCCCGTGCAAGATCACGTGGCTGGTGTGGCCATGGGTCTGATCAAGGAAGGCAACAAGTTTGCTGTGCTGACTGACATTCTGGGTGACGAAGATCACCTGGGCGATATGGATTTCAAGGTTGCCGGTACCGAGAAAGGTATTACTGCGTTGCAGATGGACATCAAAATCCAGGGCATTACCAAAGAAATCATGCAGGTTGCATTGGCTCAGGCACATGAAGGCCGTATGCACATCCTGGGCAAGATGAAAGAAGCGCTCGATGGTTCCCGTACCGAGATGTCTGAATTTGCTCCTCGCATGTTGACCGTGAAGATCAATCCCGAGAAAATTCGTGACGTGATTGGTAAGGGTGGCGCAACCATTCGTGCTCTGACCGAAGAAACCGGTACTCAGATCGATATTTCCGATGACGGCACTATCACTATTGCCAGCGCCGATCTGGACAAGGCACGCGAAGCCGAGCGTCGTATTAAAGAGCTGACCGCTGAAGTTGAAGTGGGTCAGGAATACGAAGGCCCTGTGATGCGTTTGCTGGACTTTGGCGCGATTGTGCAAGTTCTGCCAGGCCGTGACGGTTTGCTGCATATCTCTGAAATCGCCAACTACCGTATCGCTAACATCAATGACGTGCTGAAAGTAGGTCAGGTTGTTAAGGTCAAGGTCATTGAGGCTGACGAGAAAGGTCGTCTGCGTCTGTCGATCAAGGCTATTGGCGGTATTGAAGCTCAAGGCGGCCCCGCTGCTCCTGCTGCTTCTTGATAGCGACTGTAGTTTAGCTAGAGAAAAACCCGCCTTTTGGCGGGTTTTTTGTCTTTGGTTCTGTGCTTTTTTTGGGCTAAAGCCAGGCTATTGTGCTTTCAAAGTTTGGTTTATCTAGTTATTGATATTCAGGCTTGTGTGGGGTGGAGGAGGGCCTTGACTGAGCCCGTTGCTCTAGGAAGGGCTGGTAAACCAGATATCAGTGTGAGTGGGGGTATGAGGCAGGGAGGGGTATACAAAAAAGCCCACTAAAAGTGGGCTTTTCTGGGGTGGTCGATGTCTGTCAGCGATCAATAAAAACTCTGGTTTTTATTAAGAGGCAGAAATATTCGCCAGTCATTACAAGTACTTGGTGCATCCAGCCGGAATCGAACCGGCACGATCAAAGATCGAGGGATTTTAAGTCCCTTGCGTCTACCAATTCCGCCATGGATGCAGCGGGAGATGATGGCGGAAGCGGTGAGATTCGAACTCACGGATGGGTTACCCCATCGCCGGTTTTCAAGACCGGTCCATTCAACCGCTCTGGCACGCTTCCTATCAGTTGGGCTTTTCTCGGCAAGCCACGCGAGACAAAAGCGTTGCGGCCAGGAAAGCCTTAAAGTGTAACGTATAAATTTGCCAGCGTCATGGAAATAATGTGTTTTCATTGTTGAAATAGGGTGCTGATACCAGTGCCTATGATAGATTGCAGCTAGTAAGGCGGCTGGCTATGTGTTGATCGTTTGGGCAGGCCGGGCAAATGTATTCGATATCTGGGAGTAAGTATGCGTGCAATTGAAATCACAGAGTTTGGGAAGCCAGAGGTGTTGCGGGTGGGTGAACGGCCTGTGCCGCCAACGGGGCCCGGCGAGGTTTTGGTCAAGGTACTCGCTGCGGGGGTGAATCGCCCCGATGTATTGCAGCGGGCAGGCGCCTATCCACCCCCGGCAGGCGCGTCTGATATTCCTGGTCTGGAGCTGGCGGGTGAGATCGTGTCCGGTGATGTGGAGGGTAGCGCTTTTAAAGTGGGCGATCAGATCTGTGCTTTGGTGACTGGCGGGGGCTACGCCGAGTACTGCGCGGTTCCTGTGCTGCAGTGTTTGCCCATTCCTGCCGGATTTAGCTTGATTGAGGCGGCTGGCTTGCCAGAAACCTTCTTCACTGTGTGGAGCAACGTGTTCGACCGTGGCCAATTAAGCGAAGGGGAAACCTTGCTGGTGCATGGTGGTGCCAGCGGGATTGGGACAACAGCGATTCAGTTGGCTGTGGCTTTGGGGCATACCGTCTACGCCACTGCGGGTAGTGATGAACGGGTAGAGGCTATTAATCGCCTGGGTGGGATTGGCATCAACTATAAAACCCAAGTCTATGAGGACGTTATCAAGAGCAAGACAGAGGGGCGAGGGGTTGATGTCATCCTGGATATGGTCTCAGGCGACTACATCAATCGAGATCTGACCTGTCTGGCTGATGATGGCCGTATCGTTATCATTGCCTTGTTGGGCGGGGTGAAAGCCACGATTAATTGTGGTGAGATCCTGCGTCGTCGTCTAACTATTACAGGCTCGACATTGCGCTCTCGCCCTGTCGCGTTCAAGGCGCAACTGGCGCGTGCTTTGCGTGACCGTGTGTGGCCATTATTGGAGGCTGGTCAGGTGCGGCCTTTGATTCACGCGACTTTCCCTCTGGAGCAGGCTAGCGATGCGCACGTCATGATGGAAGCGGGCGAGCAGGTGGGTAAGATCATTCTTGTTCCCTAAAAGCAGCAAGGGGTGGTATTGCCACCCTTTTTCTTTTGGGTATGAGACGAATTTTCTGCCAAATATGCGCGAAAAGGGTTGGCTCGCGCTACAATAGCCGGTTAGCTGCGTCCCGATTGTGGGCGTTGGTGTAACTTTTTGGCTGGCATCAAGGGAGCAATGAGCGTACATTCTTCGCGTAAACGACTGGTTGCGGGTAATTGGAAATTAAATGGCTCGCTTGATGGCAACAGCCGTCTGCTGCAAGAACTGCTCGTTCAGCCTGATGCGCAGGCAGATTGTGATGTGCTGGTGTGTGTTCCTTATGTGTATTTGCCCCAGGCGGTAGATATCTTGAAAAGCTCAGCCATTGCTGTCGGTGCTCAGGATGTCAGCGTCCATGCTAAGGGTGCATACACCGGGGAAATCTCGGCGGCCATGCTGGCGGATATTGGTTGTCGTTGGGTGATTGTTGGGCATTCCGAGCGCAGGCAATATCACCAGGAAAGCAGTGCGCAGGTTGCTGCCAAGGTTGTGGCAGTACTGGATGCTGGCTTGACGCCGATTGTCTGTATTGGCGAGCAGTTAGCCGATCGAGAGGCGGGGCGGGAAAGCAGTGTGGTGCGAGATCAGCTCGAACCGATCAAAGCCCTGGGGGTGGAGATGGTGTCTAAGCTGGTGCTGGCTTATGAGCCGGTCTGGGCAATTGGTACTGGTCTGACGGCAACGCCAGAGCAAGCGCAGCAAATGCATCAACAGATTCGCGCCTATATGGAATTGGATCAGTTGCGTATTTTATACGGTGGCAGCGTGAAGGCGGATAATGCCGCAGAGCTGTTTGCCATGCCGGATATTGATGGTGCCTTGGTGGGTGGTGCATCTTTGGATGCACAAGAATTTTTACGTATTGTGGCCGCTTAAAGGGTCTGGAGTCTTTAAATGCAAGATTGGATGTCTTCCGTTCTGATGGCGGTGCAGGTTATCTCCTCGCTGTTGATTATTGGTCTGGTTCTGCTGCAGCAAGGCAAGGGCGCCGACATGGGCTCAGCTTTTGGTGGTGGCTCGGCAGGTAGCGTGTTTGGTGCGGCGGGTGCGGCAAACTTTTTGTCGCGCATGACTAAATGGGCGGCTATCGTCTTTTTTGTGTCTACTGGTGGCTTGGCTTGGGTAGCTCACCACCCTGCTCAGAAAGTCGAGGCGGGTGTGATGCAAGGTTACGAGTCCTCTGTGCCTGGTGCTGCTTCATCGGGTGCTGCTTCGGTGCCAGCTCCAGCAGCCGTGCCGGGTGCTGTGCCTTCAGCTGCTCCTGAAGGTCAGGAGGTGCCTGCGGTTCCTGCTGCTGAGTAAGCTCCGCTGGCCTGCCTATTTGATTCTGTTCTCTATATTAGAGGCAACAAATATCACAGGATAGTTGGCAGCGCAGCGTAATAACAAAGCCCGTCATTAAGACGGGCTTTGTCTATTTAGTGGTGTTTGTGCCGCGTATTGCTGAGTCCCTGTTTTTTTAAGGGTTTTGGGCTGTTTTGTACTGACAGTATCGCTTTTGTCATGCTAATATCGCTGTCTTGATTGCTTGCCGACGTGGTGGAATTGGTAGACACGCTATCTTGAGGGGGTAGTGGCGAAAGCTGTACGAGTTCGAGTCTCGTCGTCGGCACCAAATAAAAAAAGCGGGAACGCTCTGTGATTGCAGGGCCTGGAAATAAAACCTGATCCTGAAAAGGGCAGGTTTTTTTTTCGCCTTTTTTGATGGCCGGATGTTCTATTTAAGTTGCCAGGGTCCAGGGTTGTGTAAGCCTGTTTGCGTGTGTTTGGAAATGACTTCAGTTGAGTCAGTGCATGTTGAATTCGTTTGAGTCGTTATTTCTCGCAGTATGAGAAATTTGTATGATGGCTGCTCTGTGGGCTTCAGGTTTGAGGTGGGCTTGGGTTAGCTGCATCGAGTTTGGCGGCTGAGCCTGGGTTTCTTTTGTCTTTCCATAAAACCAGCATTGGCGACCGATTGCCGGCGAGAGTTAAAGCAAGTTCTTAAGAAGATTCTGGCTTTAGCCTGCTAATTATCATGCTTGGCCAAGACGGCCTGGGAAGCCGCTATAACTGGGTTTTTGTTGTGTATAGCCAACAAGCTGTGCACAAAGATTCACGTTTCCGAAGGGTTTCGTAGTCAAGCGACGGGAATTTTGATGCAATAGCGTTAACTTCCCATCGCGGAGTTAGAAAGAGCAGCAGCACTGTTGTAGTTGGGCTGCTCTGATTTACTCAAATCTACGGAGATTTCTTACATGAAAAAGACTCTGCTCGCTGCTGCTCTGATGGCCGGCTTCGCTGGCGTCGCACACGCAGAAACGTCTGTCACCCTGTACGGTATTCTGGACGCTGGTATCGGTTACCAAAAAGTTAAAGGTACTGACGGTTACGCTCAACAGGCTAATGAGCCAGCAATCAATTCCAAGCGCACTGGTCTGATCAACGGTATTCAGTCGGGCAACCGCTGGGGCCTGAAGGGTTCCGAAGATCTGGGCGATGGCCTGCGCGCTGTGTTCGTTCTGGAAAGCGGTTTCACCCTGGCTGACGGTAAGTCTGCTCAAGGTAACCGTCTGTTCGGTCGTCAGGCTACTTTGGGTCTGGCTGGCGACAGCTGGGGTCAATTGGATCTGGGTCGTCAAACCAACATCGCTTCCAAGTACTTGAGCGCTGTTGCTGATCCGTTTGGTGGTGGTTTCGACCAAGCTAACATCGGTGCTGCTTTCACATCAGCTAACACCGTTCGTTACGACAACATGGTCATGTACCAAACCCCTAACTTCTCCGGTTTCCAATTCGGCGTCGGTTACTCCTTCAACGCCAACGGTACCCAGACTTGGGATCGTGACGTAACTCTGCCTAACGGCGATATCGCCAACAACAAAGACTTGAACCGTCAAGCTGTGACCACTGGTCTGCGCTACGCTAACGGCCCGATCGGTGTTGCTCTGACATACGACCAAGTTCGTGACCGCGGTCTGCGTCTGAACAGCAATGGTTCTTACAGCCAAGGCGACGACACCACAATCAAGTCCTGGAACATTGGTGGTAGCTACGACTTTGAAGTTGTGAAAGCTTACTTGGCTTTCGGTCAAACTCGTAACGGTCTGTTCGAAGGTCAAACTTTTGGTGATCTGAACAACCAAGCCCTGTTGGGTAAAGGTCTGAAAGTTAATTCCTACCTGGTTGGTTTGTCCGCACCTGTTGGCGCTGGCACCATCATGGGTTCTTGGACAATGGCTGACCCAAGCTCGGCTCCTGATTCCTTTGCTAACAGCACTGGTCCTTGGGAAATGAAGAAGCAGCACACTTTCAACCTGGGTTACAGCCACCCACTGAGCAAGCGCACGAACGTGTACGCAATTGGTTCCTACGCCAAGAACGTGTACTTCATGCCTGATGCTAAGTCCACACTGATCGGTGTTGGCCTGCGTCACCAGTTCTAATCGTTTCGCGTAGCTTGTCTGCGCGTTGTGATAAGCCGGCTTTCGGGCTGGCTTGAACTGAAGAAGTATAAAAAGCCATCCTTCGGGATGGCTTTTTTGTATCTCTAATTCTTTGCTTTTGTCTCTTTGGTGTTTGGGTTGCGGGTCTTACGACCATTCGGTCGTGTTCGCCTTGCTTACAAAATAAGTCTAAAAAATCGATTTTTAGTTCTTAATAGCTGACATTCCCCTTACAAAAACGAGTAAGATAATTAATTATCGCCTCAAGCCATAACCCTGAATAAAGTAAATAATCAATAGTTGAAGGGTTTTCGGTCAGGTAGCTGACAGTTTTTGCGGCATGGGTGCAACACCCACGCCTAGATGTAATGGTTTGGGGTTATCCCTCAAAACTGTGCTCTCAAAATGCTACAATCCAAGAGTTTATTTACTGCGATTGGATGCTTTGCATGAACCTGCAAGAGTACTTTCCCGTTTTGCTATTTATCATCGTCGCCACTGGGATTGGCTTGGCACTGCTTTTGGTTGGTCGAGTGTTAGGTCCAAACCGCCCCGACCCTGAAAAGCTCTCTCCTTACGAATGCGGTTTTGAGGCATTCGGCGATTCGCGCATGAAGGTGGACATTCGTTACTACCTGATCGCGATCTTGTTCATCATGTTCGATCTGGAAATCGCTTTTCTGTTTCCCTGGGCTATGGCCAATGGGACAGTAGGCCTGGTTGGTTTCTGGACGGTTATGGCGTTCTTGGCCGTTTTGACGGTCGGTTTTATCTACGAATGGAAAAAAGGCGCTCTGGACTGGGAATAACCCATCCGAGAACCCCGACACGGGTTTTCGCGTCTGCTGCTGGGCATAAGGGGCACGAGGATGCGTCTTGATGACAGCGGGTTTGGTCAGCAACAGGATAGGCCGGGTCTTCCCAGTGCCTGATCCGGCAAAAGGCAACTACTATGGCTATCGACGGCATTCTCAAAGAAGGTTTTGTGACGACCAGTGCAGATAAGTTTCTGAACTGGGCAAAAACAGGGTCTATGTGGCCCATGACATTTGGTCTGGCCTGTTGTGCAGTGGAAATGATGCACGCTGGCGCGGCTCGTTATGACCTGGACCAATTCGGCATTATTTTCCGTCCCAGCCCACGTCAATCTGACTTGATGATTGTGGCGGGTACCCTGTGCAACAAGATGGCACCTGCCTTGCGCAAAGTGTACGACCAGATGGCCGAACCACGCTGGGTTGTATCCATGGGCTCCTGTGCCAACGGTGGCGGCTACTATCACTACTCCTACTCGGTTGTACGCGGCTGTGATCGCATCGTGCCGGTAGACGTGTATGTGCCGGGCTGCCCTCCGACCGCTGAAGCTTTGGTTTACGGCTTGCTGCAAATGCAGAACAAGATCCGTTTGACCAATACCATCGCACGCTGAACGGTTAGAACAGGCTAAACAAGACTATGACACGGCTAGAAACTTTAAGAACCAACTTGCTCTCTATTCTTGGCGAGCAGGCTGCGTTGACGCAAGCGCGCAATGAGCTCACTTTGGAAGTGCCAGTTGATGCGTGGGTCGATACCTGCACCTTGTTGCGCGACCACGCTGACCTGCGCTTTGAAACCTGTATAGATTTGTGCGGAATTGATTATTCCGCCTGGAAAGCGCCTACCTACCAGGCTGCAGCGGGTCAGTTCCCCCATCGCTTTGCCGTTGTGCTGCACCTGATGTCCTTGACGCACAACTGGCGCCTGCGTGTGCGCTGCTTTGTGCCCAACGACGATTTCCCCGCTTTGCCGACGCTGTTCGAGGTCTGGCCATCGGTGAACTGGTTCGAGCGCGAAGCGTTTGACCTGTACGGCATTATTTTCGAGAACCACCCTGATCTGCGTCGCATTCTGACCGACTACGGTTTTATCGGTCATCCTTTCCGCAAAGACTTCCCCATCTCCGGTTACGTCGAAATGCGCTATGACACCGAGCAGAAGCGGGTCATTTACCAGCCCGTCACCATAGAGCCGCGTGAAATCACGCCGCGTGTGGTGCGCGAGGACGATTACGGAATTGGGCGATAAGCATCATGGCAGAAATTCAAAACTACACCCTGAACTTTGGTCCTCAGCATCCAGCCGCACACGGTGTGTTGCGCCTGGTGCTTGAGCTGGACGGCGAAGTTATTCAGCGTGCTGACCCCCATATCGGTCTATTGCACCGTGCCACTGAAAAGTTGGCGGAGCACCGCACCTTTTTGCAGGCCTTGCCTTACATGGATCGTCTGGACTATGTGTCCATGATGGTCAACGAGCACGCCTACTGTATGGCGATTGAGCGTCTGGTCGGTGTCGAGGTTCCGCTGCGTGGTCAATATATCCGCGTCATGTTTGACGAGATCACCCGCATTCTGAATCACTTGATGTCGATTGGCTCGCACGCGCTGGACGTGGGTGCCATGGCGGTTTTCTTGTACGCTTTCCGTGAGCGCGAAGACTTGATGGATTGCTACGAAGCCGTCTCCGGTGCTCGTTTGCACGCGGCTTACTATCGTCCTGGTGGTGTCTACCGCGACCTACCTGGCACCATGCCTCAGTACAAGGCTAATAAATACCGTTCCGACAAAGAACTGAAAGCCATGAACGATGCACGTTCGGGCTCTTTGCTGGATTTCATCGAAGACTTCACCAATCGCTTTCCCGCGTGTGTGGACGAATACGAGACCCTGTTGACCGATAACCGTATCTGGAAACAGCGTCTGGTTGGGGTGGGTGTGGTTGATCCTGATCGCGCCAAGGCGCTGGGCTTTACCGGCCCCATGCTGCGTGGTTCGGGGGTGGAGTGGGATCTGCGCAAGATGCAGCCCTACGAAGTCTATGATCGCGTCGAATTTGATATTCCTGTGGGTCGCAATGGTGATTCCTACGACCGTTACCTGGTTCGTATCGCTGAGATGCGCGAGAGCAATCGCATCATCCGTCAGTGTGTGCAGTGGCTGCGTAACAATCCCGGCCCGGTCATCACCGATAACCATAAAGTGGCACCGCCATCGCGCGAAGGCATGAAAACCGGGATGGAGGACTTGATCCACCATTTCAAACTGTTCTCCGAAGGGATGCACGTGCCCACGGGCGAAGTGTATGCCGGTGTGGAACATCCAAAGGGCGAGTTTGGCATTTATCTGGTATCTGACGGTGGTAACAAGCCTTACCGCATGAAGATCCGTGCTCCGGGCTTCGTCCACTTGCAGGCCCTCGATGAAATGAGCCGCGGTCATATGATTGCCGACGCGGTCACTATTATCGGCACGCAGGACATTGTGTTTGGCGAGATCGACCGTTAAGGTCGCGCCTGGAAAAACGGAACCGAATTATGTTGCTTTCCGAAAAAGCCTACCAACAGATAGATAAGGAACTGAACAAGTTCCCGGCAGATCAACGTCGCTCTGCCATCATGGCCTCTTTAGCCATTGCCCAGCAGGAAAAAGGCTGGGTATCGCCAGAAATTATCGAGGATGTCGCCCAATACATTGGCGTGGAACCCATTGCTGTTCAGGAGGTCGCGACCTTCTACAACATGTTCCATACCAAGCCTGTTGGCCGCTTCACCATTTCTGTGTGTACCAACTTGCCCTGTGCGCTGCGTGATGGCGTCAAGGCAGGTGAATACCTGAAAGAAAAGCTGGGTATCGAGTACGGTGAAACCACAGCTGACGGCCAATTCTCCTTGATCATGGGAGAGTGTATGGGCTCATGTGGTGATTCGCCCGTCATGCTGCTGAACAATCAGCACATGTGCGTGCGCATGGAAGCCGAGCGCATTGATGCCATGCTCGAAGAATTGAAGACACACGGAGAATCGGCATGATTGCACCGGACATTCTGCGTAAGTTCTCCCAGGGATTAGAGCCTAATCCTGGTGACGACTTGTCGCGCAGCATGATTTTTCATGATCGCCATATCGAGCCACAGATTCTGGCCGGTTTGAACGGCGACAACTGGGGCCTGGAAGAGTACGTTAAACGTGGTGGCTATGAAGCCCTGCGTAAAGTCTTGACCACCGGCATGAAACCCGAAGATGTCATTGCTGAAGTCAAAACTTCCGCATTGCGTGGCCGTGGTGGTGCAGGTTTCCCCTCGGGCCTGAAGTGGAGCTTTATGCCCCGCACCTTGCCCGGTCAAAAGTACCTGGTATGTAACTCTGACGAGGGCGAGCCCGGCACCTTTAAAGACCGCGATATTTTGCGCTTTAACCCGCATATCGTGATTGAAGGGATGGCTATTGCCGCCTACGCCATGGGCATTACTGTGGGTTACAACTACATCCACGGTGAAGTGTTCGAGATTTATCAGCGTTTTGAAGAAGCGCTGGAGCAGGCCCGTGCGGCTGGCTTCCTGGGTGACAAGATCCTGGGCTCGGACTTCAACTTCCAGCTGCATGCATTCCACGGTTACGGCGCCTATATTTGTGGTGAAGAGACCGCGTTGCTGGAGTCCCTGGAAGGCAAGAAGGGCCAGCCCCGTTTCAAGCCGCCATTCCCCGCCAGTTTTGGTCTGTACGGTAAGCCTACGACCATCAATAACACCGAAACATTTGCAGCTGTTCCTTGGATTCTGCGCAATAGCGGCCAGGAATACCTGGAAGTGGGTATCCCTAATGCTGGTGGCACCAAGATCTTCTCCATTACTGGCGACGTAGAGCGTCCCGGTAACTACGAAGTACCTCTGGGTACGCCTTTTGCAACTTTGCTGGAACTGGCAGGTGGCATGCGTGACGGTCGCAAACTGAAAGCGGTGATCCCTGGTGGGTCCAGCTCGCCTGTTTTGCCTGCCGACATCATGATGGCGACCAATCTGGACTATGACTCCATCGCCAAGGCGGGTTCCATGTTGGGTTCGGGTGCCGTCATTGTGATGGACGAGACACGCTGCATGGTTAAGTCCTTGCTGCGCCTGTCCTATTTTTATTACCACGAAAGCTGCGGCCAGTGCACGCCGTGCCGTGAGGGCACAGGCTGGTTGTGGCGCATGGTGCATCGCATCGAGAACGGTCAGGGTCGCGCTGAAGACTTGGACATGCTCGACGACATTGCACATAACATCATGGGTCGCACCATTTGCGCCCTGGGTGATGCTGCTGCCATGCCGGTGCGCAGTTTCGTTAAGCATTTCCGCGACGAGTTCGCACACCACATCGAGCATAAAGGCTGTGTGGTGCCTCAATATTTGTAGGCCAGGACAACGTAATGGTAGAACTCACCATCGATGGCATTAAAGTTGACGCCCCGGAAGGCAGCATGGTCATTCAGGCTGCCCATGACGCCGGTGTCTACGTGCCGCACTTCTGTTATCACAAAAAACTGAGTATTGCCGCCAACTGCCGCATGTGTTTGGTGGACGTGGAGAAAGCACCCAAGCCTTTGCCAGCTTGTGCGACTCCCGTCACCAACGGCATGGTTGTGCGTACTCGCTCGGAAAAAGCCATTGCCGCTCAAAAGAGCGTCATGGAATTTCTGCTGATCAATCACCCGCTGGATTGCCCTGTGTGCGATCAGGGTGGCGAATGTCAACTGCAGGATCTGGCCGTAGGTTACGGTGGCTCCGAGTCGCGCTACAAGGAAGAAAAGCGCGTCGTGGCCGCCAAGTCCATGGGTCCGCTGATCTCGACCGAAGCCATGCAGCGTTGCATTCATTGCACACGCTGTGTGCGCACTGGCGAAGAAATCGCCGGTGTTCAAGAGGTTGGTATGTTGAACCGTGGCGAGCACGCCGAGATCACTACCTTTGTAGGTCGCGCAGTCGAGTCCGAGCTGTCGGGCAATATGATTGACGTTTGCCCTGTGGGTGCTTTGCTCTCCAAGCCATTCCGTTTCAATGCCCGTACTTGGGAATTGGCTCGTCGCCGTAGCGTTAGCCCGCACGACAGCGTGGGTGCCAACCTGGTGCTGCAAGCCAAAATGGATAAGGTATTGCGTGTCGTGCCTTTCGAGAACGAAGAGGTCAACGAGTGCTGGATCAGCGACCGTGACCGTTTCTCTTACGAAGGCCTGTACACCGAAGATCGTTTGACTCGTCCCATGGTGCGTGGTGATGACGGCCAGTGGCGCGAAGCCTCCTGGAACGATGCCATGCAAACCATCGTGGCCAGCATGAATGCGGTGCGCGAGAAGTTTGGTGCGGATCAACTGGGCTGTATCGGCTCGGCGACATCCACCACAGAAGAGCTGGCTCTGCTGGCTCGTCTGGGTCGTGCTCTGGGTACTGAGAACGTGGACTTCCGTCTGCGCCAGACCGATGCTCGTCTGGATGCTGCCTTGGCTGGTGTGCCTTGGTTGGGTATGCCTCTGACCGCGCTGAACGAGTTGGATCGTGTTTTGATCGTGGGCTCCTTCCTGCGTAAAGATCATCCCTTGATGGCCCAACGCCTGCGTCAGGCTGTTAAACGTGGTGCTCAAGTTTCCTTCATTGATTCGGCTGCCGATAATCCATTATTCAATGCGATTGCTGGCCGCATGACGGTTGCGCCTAGCCAGTTGGCTAACTCCTTGGCTCAAGTGCTGGTTGCTGTCGCCAAGGCCAAGGAAGCCGCGGTTCCTGCTGGTTTGGAAGGTGTGCAAGTATCTGCTGAAGCTCAGCAGATTGCTGACAGCCTGGCTTCCGGTGAGCGCGTGGCGGTCTTGCTGGGCAATATGGCGGTCAACTCGGATCAGGCCAGCGTGATTGCTGCCAACGCCAATGCGATTGCACAGGCCAGCGGCGCCAAGCTGGGCTTTCTGACCGCCGGTGGTAACACTGTTGGTGGTTACCTGGCGAATGCGGTTCCGGGCAAGGGCGGTTTGACTGCCGAGCAAATGCTGGCTCAGACCCTGCGTGCTTACCTGGTTCTGAACGTTGAGCCTGCTCTGGACAGCGATCTGGGCGAACGTGCTGTAGAAACGCTGAAGTCCGCGACTTTCTCGGTGGCGTTGACTTCCTACCGTTCCGCTGCTGAGCAGTGGGCTGATGTGATGTTGCCGGTGTCTCCTTTCACGGAAACCTCCGGCACCTTTGTGAACGCCGAAGGCCGTGTACAAAGCTTCAAGGGTGCCGCCGCACCCGTAGGCGATACCCGTCCAGCCTGGAAAGTCCTGCGTGTATTGGGCAACTTGTTCCAGTTGGATGGTTTTGACGACGAAACTTCGGAATCGGTGCGTGACTCAGTCATGGCTGCCGGTGTGGAGTCGCGTCTGTCCAACCAGATCAATCTGGCTGCCGGTATCTTGCCTGCAGGCAGTGGCCTGGAGCGTGTGGCAGATGTACCTATCTACCGTAGCGATGCGCTGGTTCGTCGTTCGGCTCCTTTGCAGGAAACTCCTGCTTCGGCCGCCCCGACCGCCCGTATGGCAGCGGCAACTCTGGCTCAGCTGGGCTTGTCCGATGGTGATCAGGTGAAGGTTCGTTCCTCTCAAGGTGAAGTGAGCCTGTCAGCTCAGCTGGATGACACCGTGGCATTGAACGCGGTGCGTGTTGCGACTGCTTTTTCTGAAACTGCCGCTTTGGGTAGCGCATTCGGTCAATTGACAGTGGAGCGTGCATAACATGGGTTTTCTCTCTGTCATCAATAACTACGGTACCGAGCTGCTCGGACCTACCGCTTGGTTTGTCGTGTGGACGTTGCTTAAGGTGATCGCGATCGCGGTCCCGGTGATCTTGTGCGTTGCCTACCTGACTTACTGGGAACGTAAGATGATCGGCTTCATGCACTCGCGTCTGGGACCTACCCGTGTGGGTTACCGCGGTTTGCTGCAGCCTTTCGCTGACGTCTTCAAACTGCTGACCAAAGAACTGATCATTCCCGCTCAATCCAACAAGGTGCTGTATCTGTTGGCCCCCGTGGTTACCTTGATGCCTGCCTTGGCGGCTTGGGCAGTGATTCCTTTTGGTCCTGATGTGGTTCTGTCCGACATCAATGCCGGTTTGCTGTACATCCTGGCGATTACCTCCTTGGGTGTCTACGGTGTGATCGTGGCCGGTTGGGCATCCAACTCCAAGTACGCCTTGCTGGGTGGTCTGCGCGCAGCCGCTCAGGTTCTGTCCTACGAACTGGCTATTGGCTTTGTCCTGATTACCGTGTTGCTGGTCTCCGGCACGCTGAATCTGTCGGGCATCGTGATGGGCCAGACACAGGGTTACTTCGCGGACAAGGGCTTGAACTTCTTGTCGTGGAACTGGCTGCCACTGCTGCCACTATTTGTGATCTACGTGATTTCCGCTGTTGCTGAAACCAACCGCCACCCCTTTGACGTGGTGGAAGGTGAATCGGAAATTGTGGCAGGTCCCATGGTGGAGTACTCCGGTACCGGTTTTGCTCTGTTCTTCTTGGGCGAATACGCCAACATGATCTTTCTGTCGGCTCTGGCGTCCATCATGTTCTTGGGCGGTTGGACTCCGATTGTCGAGTTCGCTCCCTTCACGTGGATTCCGGGGTGGCTGTGGTTGGGGCTGAAGACCTTTATCGTGGTCTCCATGTTTATCTGGTTCCGTGCGACGTTCCCACGTTACCGCTATGACCAGATCATGCGTTTGGGCTGGAAGGTATTTATCCCGCTGACCGGTGTTTGGCTGGTTATTGTGGCGATCTGGATGCAGACGCCCTGGAACATCTGGCATTAAGGCTAAGGGGCAAGATTATGGAAGCAATCAAAGATTTCTTTGGCAGCCTGATGCTGTCCGAGATGCTCAAAGGGATGCGCCTGACGGGGAAGTATTTCTTCAAGCGTAAAGTTACGCTGCGTTATCCCGTTGAAACTACGCCTACTTCGCCACGTTTTCGCGGTTTGCACGCTTTGCGTCGCTACGAAAACGGCGAAGAGCGTTGCATCGCGTGCAAACTGTGCGAGGCCGTATGTCCCGCCATGGCCATCTCGATCGAGTCGGCAGAGCGTGAGGACGGCACGCGCCGCACCACACGTTATGACATCGATCTGGCCAAGTGTATTTTCTGTGGTTTCTGTGAAGAAAGCTGCCCGGTCGACTCGATCGTGGAGACACATATTCACGAGTACCACGGCGAAAAACGCGGCGATTTGTACTACACCAAGGACATGCTGCTGGCTATTGGTGACCGCTACGAAGACGAAATTGCTCGTCGTCGTGCTGCAGATGCACCTTATCGCTAAGGCCGGAGCTCTACACTCATGTTATTTACTACTGTTCTGTTTTATGTGCTGGCGCTGGTGATGGTGGTGGCCGCGTATCGCGTGATCGCTGCCAAAAACCCGGTTACGGCCGTATTGCATTTGATTCTGGTCTTTTTCACAGCTGCCATGCTGTGGATCACGATGGGCGCGGAGTTCCTGGGCCTGTTGCTGGTGGTGGTCTACGTAGGCGCGGTGATGGTGATGTTCTTGTTCGTCATCATGATGCTGGATGTACGCCAGGAATCTGCCGCCAAGAAATTCAAGGCTCACGTTCCAATGGGGTTGTTGATCGGCGCCATCATGGTTCTGGAAATGGGCTTTGTGTTGACCAAGCTGTGGTTCACCACAACGCCTGCCGCTGCAGTGCCTGCTGACTACAACAACACCCGCGTGATTGGCGAGTTGATGTATTCCCAGTATGTGCTGGCGGTCTTGCTCGGTGGCATTGTGCTGCTGGTTGGCATGATCTCGGCCATTGCGCTGACTTTGCGTAAACGTGAAGGTGTCAAACGCACCGTGTCTGGTGAGCAGGTCAAGGTTCGCGCCAAAGACCGTTTGCGTATGGTTTCTATTCCCTCTCAAACCGAAAAGCCGTCGGTGTCCAGTTCGGCTGACGCTGTCGTGCCAGGAGACAAATGATGATGACGCTGACGCTTGCGCACTATTTGGTCCTGGGCGCTGTGCTGTTCACGATCGGCCTGCTGGGCTTTTTTCTGAACCGTCGCAACCTGATTATTTTGCTGATGTCTGTTGAGCTGATTCTCTTGTCGGCCAACATTAATTTCGTGGCCTTTTCCACGTGGATGGGCAATGAGGCAGGTCAGGTGTTTGTCTTTTTCGTCCTAACGGTCGCTGCGGCCGAGGCGGCCATTGGTCTTGCAATTTTGGTTCTGTTGTTCCGCAACCTTAATTCGATCAATGTCCAAGATCTCGACCAGCTCAAGGGTTGATGGGATAGCACACTAATGAACTCCATAAATCTTTACTTAACGATTGCACTTGCTCCCTTGGTGGGCTCGGTGCTGGCTGGTTTATTTGGTACCGGCTTTCTGGGCCGATTTATCGGCAAGACAGGCGCGCATCTGCTGACGATCGCCGGCGTGCTGATTGCCTTTATCGGCTCGGTCATGGTGATGCTTCAGGTGCTGGATGGCCAGACCTTCAATGGCCCGGTCTACACCTGGATCACCATTGGCAGCGTTCAATGGGATATCGGTTTCCTGATCGACAAGCTGACTGCCCTGATGATGGTGGTGGTGACTTCCGTGTCGCTGATGGTGCACATCTACACCATTGGCTACATGAAAGATGACCCTGGTTATCAGCGCTTTTTCTCCTATATCTCGCTGTTTACCTTCTCGATGCTGATGCTGGTCATGTCCAACAACATGCTGCAGCTGTTCTTCGGTTGGGAAGCGGTGGGTCTGGTGTCTTACTTGCTGATCGGTTTCTGGTACGAACGCAAAACGGCTATTTTTGCCAACATGAAGGCCTTTTTGGTCAACCGTGTTGGTGACTTCGGTTTTGCCCTGGGTATTGGTCTGCTCTACGCCTACACCGGCTCCATGAACTACAGCGACGTGTTTGCCAAGGTTCAGGAACTGAGCACCATGACATTCCCCGGTACTGACTGGCAATTGCTGACCGTTGCGGCTCTGGCCCTGTTTGTGGGTGCCATGGGTAAATCGGCTCAGGTTCCTTTGCACAGCTGGTTGCCTGACTCCATGGAAGGTCCTACCCCGATCTCGGCACTGATTCACGCCGCGACCATGGTGACGGCCGGTATCTTCATGGTGGCTCGTTTCTCGCCAGTCTTTGAACAGTCGACCACTGCGCTGTCCTTCATTATTGTGATCGGTGCAACCGGTGCCTTGTTCCTGGGCTTGCTGGGTATTATCCAGAACGACGTCAAACGCGTTGTGGCTTACTCCACCTTGTCTCAGCTGGGTTACATGACCGTCGCCCTGGGTGCGTCGGCTTACTCGGCCGCTGTGTTCCACCTGATGACACACGCTTTCTTTAAAGCCTTGCTGTTCCTGGGCGCTGGTTCGGTGATTATCGGTATGCACCACGATCAGGACATCCGCAATATGGGTGGTCTGCGCAAATACATGCCTATTACCTGGCTGACTTTCCTGATCGGTACGCTGGCTCTGGTTGGTACGCCATTCTTCTCGGGTTTCTACTCGAAAGAACACATTATCGAAGCCGCTGGCGAAGCCGGTATCTGGGGTTCGACTTACGCGTACTACGCCACACTGATTGGTGTGTTCGTGACGTCGCTGTACTCCTTCCGTCTGTACTTCCTGGTATTCCACGGCAAAGAGCGTTTCCGTGACGTCAAGCACGACGAGTCGCATGGTCATGATGATCATCATGCTCACGGAGGAGACCCTCACGAGTCGCCTTGGGTGGTTACGTTGCCCCTGGTTCTGCTGGCCATTCCGTCGATCTTTGCCGGTATCTGGTTTGTTGATCCGCTGCTGTTCGGTGGCTACTTTGACGGCATTATCACGGTTCTGCCCGACCACCCTGCGATGGCAACATTGGCCAGTCATTGGACTGACTGGATGGCTTACGCCATACATGGCTTTGGCACGCTGCCATTCTGGCTGGTTGTGGCAGGCGCGGTGGTGGCTTGGTACATGTACCTGGTCAATCCTGCTTTGCCGGCAGCTATCAAAAAGAACTGCTCTTTTATCTACCGTATCCTGGAGAACAAGTACTACGTTGACTGGTTCAACGAGCAGGTACTGTCTCGTGGCGTTCGTTGCCTGGGTACGGGCCTCTGGAAAGGTGCTGACCGCGGTCTGATCGACGGACTGGTGGTCAACGGTAGTGCGCGCGTGGTGGGCTGGGTGGCTGCAGTTAGCCGTCATATCCAGTCTGGCTATGTCTACCACTACGCCTTTGCCATGATCCTCGGGATTCTGGCGCTCTTAACCTTTTTTGTACTGACGGTTCGGTAAATGGCTAGCGATATGGCGTCTTCTACTCTTCCTTGGTTAACGCTGGCGATTTTTGTACCTATCGTCGCTGGCCTGCTGGTGCTGGCTCTGGGGCGCGATGATCGTCCCACCTTCACCCGCTGGCTGGCCCTATTAGGTTCGATTGCTGGCTTACTTGTCACTATTCCTCTGTACACGAGCTTTAATCCCGGTACGGCCGACATGCAGTTTGTCGAGCTGGCCCCCTGGATTGATGCCTTCAAGGTGAATTACCACCTTGGCGTGGACGGTATTTCCATGTGGTTTGTCTTGCTGACCGCGTTCATCACCGTCATTGTGGTGTTGGCGGGCTGGCAGGTTATTAAAAACCGCGTGGCTCAATACATGGGTGCTTTCCTGATCCTGTCGGGTCTGATGGTCGGCGTCTTCGCCGCCTTGGATGGCTTGCTGTTCTACGTGTTTTTTGAAGCCACACTGATCCCGATGTATCTGATCATCGGTATCTGGGGTGGACCGAACCGGGTGTATGCCTCGTTCAAGTTCTTCCTCTACACGCTGATGGGCTCCTTGCTGACCCTGGTTGCCTTCATCTACTTGTGGAACGTGTCCGGTGGTACGTTCGACATCCTGACCTGGCACAAAGTCCCCTTGGATTACACCACTCAGGTGCTGATCTTTGTGGCGCTGTTCATGGCTTTTGCAGTGAAAGTGCCGATGTGGCCCGTCCACACCTGGTTGCCTGATGCCCACGTGGAAGCGCCTACTGGTGGTTCCGTGGTGCTGGCTGCCATCATGTTGAAACTGGGTGCTTACGGCTTCCTGCGATTTTCCTTGCCCATCGCTCCTGATGCCTCGCAAGGTCTGGCTGGAATCATTATTGCCCTGTCCCTGGTCGCGGTGATCTACATCGGTCTGGTTGCCATCGTTCAGGACGATATGAAAAAGTTGGTGGCGTACTCCTCTGTGGCTCACATGGGTTTTGTCACACTGGGCTTTTTCGTGTTCAACACCACGGGTATGGAAGGCGCGATCATGCAGATGATCTCGCACGGTTTCGTATCCGGTGCCATGTTCCTGTGTATCGGTGTGCTGTACGACCGTATGCATAGTCGCCAAATCGCCGATTACGGCGGTGTGGTCAAGGTTATGCCACGCTTTGTCACCTTCTTTGTGCTGTTCTCCATGGCCAACAGTGGTTTGCCAGGCACCAGCGGCTTTATCGGTGAGTTCACCGTTATCATGGGCGCGGTCGAATACAACTTCTGGATTGGTCTGTTGACTGCAACAGCACTGATCACAGGGGCCTCTTATTCGCTGTGGATGCTCAAGCGCGTGGCCTTTGGCCCCGTGGGTAACGACAAAGTTGCCGGTATGAGCGACCTGAGCGGCCGTGAGTTCTTCGTTCTTGGCGTAATGGCGATTGCGGTAATCGGTATGGGTGTGTATCCCAAGCCATTTACCGAGGTCATGCACGTTTCGGTTGAAGCGTTGCTGCAACACGTCTCCATCTCGAAACTGTAGGCCGAATCACTATGGATACTACCTTTAACTTTTCTCTGGCTTTGCCGGAGATCCTGCTCCTGGTTCTGGCCTCGTGTGTGCTGATTTTTGATGCATTCAGCACGCACAAGCAGCGCCACTCTACCTTTGTTTTCAGCCTGCTGACGCTTGCCGTGGTTGCGGCCAGCGTGGCCTGGCAGTGGTCCAAGGGCGTTAGCGGCGTCTCGTTTGGTGGTCTGTTCGTCGTCGACGAAATGGCACACTTCCTGAAGCTGCTTTCGTGTGCGGCGGTGGCTGCAACCCTGATCTACGGTCGTGAATACGCTGAACAGCGCGACATGATGGAGCGCGGTGGCGAGCTCTACACCCTGACTCTGATGGCCTTGCTGGGCCAGATGATCATGATCTCGGCCAACAGCATGTTGACCGCTTATCTGGGTGTGGAGCTGATGTCCTTTGCTCTGTACGCTCTGGTTGCCTTGCGTCGTGAACACCGTCAGTCTATCGAAGCCGCCCTTAAGTACTTCGTGCTGGGTGCCTTGGCCTCCGGTATCTTGTTGTACGGCATGTCCATGATCTATGGCGCCACGGGCAATCTGGAATTCCCACGTATTGCTGAAGTGATCGCTAGCGGTCAAGCCGAACGTCTGGCTCTGGTCTTTGGTGTGGTGTTTGTGGTGGCAGGTCTGGCCTTCAAATTGACGGCTGCGCCTTTTCACATGTGGACACCGGACGTCTACCAAGGTGCTCCGACCACGGTGACCTTGATTATCGGTGCTGCGCCCAAGCTGGCTGCATTTGCGGTGACCATGCGTTTTCTGGTTGAAGCCTTGCACGGTGTAGCCGTGGACTGGCAGTCTATGTTGCTGATCATGGCGGTGCTGTCGCTGGCTCTGGGTAACCTGACCGCGATCATGCAAAAGAATCTCAAGCGTATGCTTGCGTATTCGACCATCTCGCACATGGGCTTCATTTTCCTGGGCTTGCTGGCTGGCGTCTTCAATGGCGAGACTCACTCTCAAGCCTACGGTGCCTCTTTGTTCTACGTGGTGATTTATGTGCTGACCACGCTGAGCACCTTTGGCCTGATCCTGATCTCCAGCCGTCGCGGTTTTGAATGTGAAAACATTGACGATCTGAAGGGCTTGAGCCGCCGCAATCCTGGTCTGGCCCTGGTGTGGCTGCTGTCCATGTTCTCCCTGGCAGGTATTCCTCCGCTGTCCGGCTTTGCGGCCAAGCTGAGTGTTCTGCAAGCGGTGATCGGTGCTGGTTATGTCTGGCTGGCCGTGTTTGCCGTGATCATGTCCCTGATCGGCGCCTTCTACTACCTGCGTGTCGTGAAAGTGGTTTACTTCGACGAACCTGAAGGCGAAGCACACCCTGTCTCGACAGGCTTGATGACCAAGCTGGTTATGCTGGTAAACGGTGTATTGATTATCGGCCTGGGCCTGTTGCCTGGTGGTCTGATGGATACCTGCATCCGCGTGATTCAGTCTTCCTTGCAGTTTTAAGTAGGTAACACTATGGACCAAAGCCTTTCCATCTGGGTTGTGATTGTTCTTTCCGTGATTACGGCCAACCTGCCGTTTTTCGTGGAAAAACCCTTGCTGGTTTTGCCTTGGTCCTTGCCTGGCGAGAGCTCAGGTCTCTCGTCTGGGCTGCAACTGATTGTTGGTGTGGTCTACCTGGCTGTGTTGGCTGGTTTGGGATTCGGTATTTACACCGTGATTGCCTCCAGCTCTGGCTTGAGCTCCTTGCCTGTTCTGCTGGGCAAGTTGCTTCTGGGGCTGGTAGTGGTCGCTGCCGTGTTTTATTTCCCGGCCTGGCGTACCCGCCACCAGAAAGTCGCTAAAGGCTTTTTTCCCCGCTTGCTGGAAGTCTGTGCTTTTTACGGCATCGTGATTGCTTTCGGCTTTGCGTTTGAGGCCAGCATCGGTAATCCGTTCAAACAGACCTGGGTGTTCTTTACGATTACCTTTGCTTTGTTTCTGGTGATGGCGTATCCCGGTTTTGTGTATCGATACTTGATGCGTCACCCCAAAGGCAAATTTGAATAGTGCTGACTGAATGAAAAAAACCTCGCAAATTACGTTGCGAGGTTTTTTTTTCGTCCCAGCGTTGACCTGATTTTTTAAGTTACTGCTTACTGCTGCTTACCTGGTGCTGGTTTCAGCATGGGTAGCTTTGCACCGCCCTTAGAAGCGATTAAGGCTTGTCTAAAGGCGCATGGGTAGCTCCGGCCACCCCAAGGCGTTTGCAGACGCCCTGAGCCTCTTGAGCCAGCACCAGTGTCAGCTGTTCAGCAGGCAGGGGACGCCCTAGGGCGGCGCTTTGTCCACTCCAGAGGGAGCTGAATTCAGTGCGGCCTTTTTTTTCGGCTTCGATACGCAACGGGCTAAGCGCTGAACCAGCATGGGGGAAGACCGGTGCGCTGCTGCTCAACGGGCCGATTTCATTCATCAAACGGGTACTGATACTGCGTGCAGGGCGGCCTGAAAAGAGATTGGTCAGGGCTGTACCGTCCGACCGGCTATTGCTTAAGGCTTCACGGTGAAGCGGGGTTATTTTGGATTCAGGGCAGAACAGATAGGCTGTACCAATTTGAGCCGCGCTGGCACCTAGAGCCAGAGCAGCCGCAATGCCACGGCCATCCGCAATGCCTCCTGCAGCGATAACCGGAATACTGACGGCATCGGCAATCTGGGGAACCAGGGACAGGGTGCCTACTTGTTGATGAATCGGGGATTCCAGGAATACTCCGCGGTGGCCACCGGCCTCCAAGCCCTGAGCAATGATGATGTCGGCACCATGCTCCTGCAGCCAGACCGCTTCAGCGGTAGTCGTGGCGCTGGACATAATCAGGGCACCGGTTTCCTTCACGCGTTGGAGCAGTTCAGGGGAGGGCAGACCAAAGTGAAAGCTGACGATCTCAGGTTTGAGCTCTTCCATCAATTCCGCGTGTTGATTTGAGAAAGGCGCACGCGAGGCTTTAGGCAGCTCCTGGTTAGGGTCCAGACCATATTCCTGGTAGTAGGGCAGCAGCTTCAGGCGCCACTCTTGCAAGGCCTCTGGCTCCAGGCGCAGGTCTTGATGGCAAAAAAAGTTCAGATTGATGGGAGCCGATACCGCTTGCCTGAACAGCCCAACTTGCTCACGTATTTGTTCCTGGCTTAGCATGGCGCAGGCCAGGGAACCCAGGCCACCAGCACGTGCAACCGCAATGGCCAGTTCGCTATCTTGTGCGCCAGCCATAGGGGATTGAATGATGGGGTGCTCGATATGGAGCAGATCTAGCAAAGTATGGTTGGGCCAGATATACATGAAGGACGTCCTCGTCATTTCTCGATAGCTTTTATCGTAGCAGGATGAGTTCCAGCTGAAAACTGACAGTGCAGTGGTCGGGCAAGGCCGTGGCACGCTTGCCGCACGCTACAATAATCGTCTTTTGGCACGATTGCTGTGCTGTCTTTTTCTGTTTTGTGGACGATCTGATGTCTCATCTCATTCTTCAAGGGCCGCGCCTGGATAGCGCCATCATCGAAAAAATAGCGGCAGTGGTGCAGGCCGATGGTGTGCAGGAGCTAGGCCCTACCGCCGTGCGCTTGCTGGGCGCGGATGACCAGCAGCGGGCTGAGGTTCAGGCGTTGTGCAAGATAGGTGCCATGGATTTTGCTTTTCTGGCGCAAATTGACCGCCTGAAAGACATGCGTGTGCTGGCAATGGATATGGACTCCACACTGATCAATATTGAATGTATTGACGAGATTGCCGATATGGCCGGCCGCAAAGAGCAGGTTGCCACCATTACCGAAGCTGCCATGCGTGGCGAGATTACAGACTTTACTGAGAGCCTGAATCGCCGCGTGGCTTTTCTGGAAGGCGTGCCGGTTAGTGATCTGGCCCGTGTATACGAAGAGCGCTTGCAGCCCAACCTGGGCGCTGATCGCCTGATTGCGACGGCTCATGCTCACGGCCTTAGAACCTTGCTGGTTTCGGGTGGCTTCACCTTCTTTACCGAACGGATGAAAGACCGTTTCAACTTGAGCTATGCGCATTCCAATACCTTGGAAGTAGTCGATGGCAAGCTGACTGGCAAAGTGCTGGGTGCGATTGTGGATGGCCAGGCCAAAGCCCGTTTCTTGCAGGAATTGGCGGCCGAACTGGGCGCAGGCCCAGAGCAATGTATTGCGATTGGCGACGGAGCCAATGATTTGCCCATGATGGCCCAGGCTAAATACTCGGTTGCTTACCGTGCCAAGCCGGTGGTGCAAGAGCAAGCCAGTTTTGCACTTAATCACTCCCCGCTGGACGCGGTGCTGAACTGGTTCCGTTTGGACGTTTGATATCGGCGGATTGCCAGCCTGCCCTGGTGCTGTACCGAGCAGCACCATAAAGCGAACCAGAACTCAGGCAACAAACCTTATCGTTCAAAAGAAAAGAGCGCCGTCATCAGACAGCGCTCTTTTTACATCCAGCGGTGTTGTTTAAGGCTTACTTCTCTTTGCGCAAACTGTTCAGCACATTTCGTACAGCCTGAATGCGGTTCTTGATTTCTTCACCTTTGGTGATTTCAATCCGCAGCTTGTCGGGGCCTGCTAGACGCACCTGTTTATTCTTCTGCACCAGTTCAATAATGCTGACCGGGTCCACATTGGGTTTGGAAGAAAACTGGATCGTAGCCTGAGCTTCGCTGGCGTCGATTTTTACGATGCCCAAAGGTTCGGCTTTGATACGCAGGCGATGCACCGATAGCAGGTTCTCGCCGGCCTCGGGCAGCAGGCCGTAGCGGTCGATCAGTTCCTCATGGATATGGATCAGGTCATCTTCCTTGCGTGCGTGCGACAGGGCCTTGTAATGGCCCAGACGGGCATTCACATCAGGGCAGTAGTTAGACGGCAGTAGGGCAGAGGTATGCAGATTGACCTCGCATTGCAGGGCAAAGGGCGAATCCAGGTCGGGTTCTTCACCTGCTTTCAAGGCCTTAACGGCTGTGTTGAGCATATCCGCATACATGGAATAGCCCACTTCCTGAATATCGCCGGACTGGGATTCGCCCAGTACCTCGCCTGCGCCACGAATTTCCAGATCATGCATGGCCAGGAAAAAGCCTGCCCCCAGTTCTTCCATGGCTTGAATCGCTTCCAACCGCTTTTTGGCATTGCTGGTAATGGCATCCTCGCCAGGAGTGAGCAAATAAGCATAGGCCTGGTGGTGAGAACGGCCTACGCGGCCACGCAATTGATGCAGCTGGGCCAGACCCAGGCGGTCTGCCCGGTGAATGACGATGGTATTGGCAGTAGGCACGTCAATGCCGGTTTCAATAATGGTGGTGCACAGCAACACGTTGTAGCGCTTCTGGTAAAAGCCTTTCATGACGGCTTCCAGCTCGCGCTCGGGCATCTGACCATGTGCCACGGCAATACTGGCTTCGGGCACTAGTTCTTCCAGGCGGGCTCGACGATTGAGAATGGTCTCGACTTCGTTATGCAGGAAGTAAACCTGCCCACCCCGTTTCAATTCACGCAACAGGGCTTCACGGATGGTGCTGCCATCTTCACGACGCACAAAGGTTTTAATTGCCAGCCGTTTTTGCGGCGCGGTGGCAATAACGGAAAAGTCCCGTATGCCTTCCAGGGACATGCCCAGAGTGCGCGGGATAGGGGTGGCGGTCAGCGTCAGGATGTCGACTTCAGCCCGTAGTTGCTTCAAGGCCTCTTTCTGACGCACGCCAAAACGGTGTTCCTCGTCGATGATGACCAGACCTAATTGTTTGAAACGTACGTCCGCAGACAGGATTTTGTGCGTACCAATCACAATATCCACACTGCCTTCGCGCAGGCCAGCAATGGCGGCCTGGGTTTCTTTGGTGGAGCGGAAACGGGACAGCTCAGCCACACGTATGGGCCAGTCGGCAAAGCGATCCGAGAAGGTCTGCGTGTGTTGCTCGGCCAGCAAGGTGGTCGGGCACAGCAGGGCAACTTGTTTGCCATTGGCGACGGCCAGGAAAGCGGCACGCAGAGCGACTTCGGTTTTGCCAAAGCCTACATCACCGCAAACCAGACGGTCCATGGGCTGGCCCGAGGTCATATCGTTAATCACCGCTTCAATAGCGGCAGCCTGATCGGGTGTTTCCTCAAAGCCGAAGCCTTCAGAAAAGGCCTGGTAGTCATTTAATGGCAGCTTGAATTGGAAGCCTTCACGGGCGGCACGCTGCGCATACAGGGCCAGCAGTTCGGCGGCACTGTCACGTGCTTGTTTGGCGGCACGGCGGCGTGCCTTGTCCCATTGACCAGAGCCTAATTGATGCAGTGGGGCGTGCTCGGGGTCGGCACCGCTGTAGCGGGCAATCACGTGCAATTGGGCAACGGGCACATAAAGCGTGCTGCCTTTGGCGTACTCCAGGTGCAGAAACTCTACCGGGCCTTCGCCCAAGTCCATTTCCTTCAAACCGCAGTAGCGACCAATGCCGTGTTCGGCGTGAACGACGGGGTCGCCTTCACGCAATTCGGACAGGTCCCGTACCATGGCTTCCACATCGCTGCTGCGCTCGTTGCGGCGGCGGCTGCTTTGTGTACGCGTCTGGGTAGGGTAGAGATCGTTCTCGGTCAGCAGGCTCAGCTTATCCTGCACCAGGGCAAAGCCGCGCGACAAGGGCGCGACCACTAAGGCAAAGGCGGTGTCTGATTCCAGCACGTCCGCCAGATTCTGGCAGTCTGCCGCAGGCGAGAGATCATGCTCACGCAGCATTTGCAGCAGAGTTTCTCGACGGCCTGCAGAGTCTGCACACAGCACCGTGCGGTTTTTGGGGTCCAGAACCTCTTGCCGCAGCTGGGCCAGCGGATCTTTATCGCGCCGGTTTACCGCAACAAGCGGCAAGGGCTCGAAGTCAGGGTGGGCGATGGGCTGATTGTCTGCCTGGGCATTCAGGCTTAAACGGCTAAAGGGCTTGATGCCATTAAAGAACTGCTCGTCCGACAGAAACAGACTTTCTGGAGGAAGAATAGGGCGCTCGCGATCACTCTTCAGGAAGGAAAAGCGACTATGCGTATCGCTTTGAAAGCGGCCAATGGCGCTTTGTGCATCCCCGTGGGTGATGACCAGACTGCCCTCGGGCACGTAATCCATCAAGGTTGCCGTGTCTTCAAAGAACAGCGGCAGATAATATTCGATACCGGCAAAAGCAATGCCATTGCCCACGTCTTTATAAGGAAGGGCGCGTGAAGGATCGCCTTCAAAGAACTCGCGGAAACGGGCACGGAACTGCGTACGGGCATCCTCGTCCATGGGGAATTCGCGGCCAGGTAGCAGCTGGACTTCCTTGACGGGGTACAGGCTGCGCTGCGTGTCGATATCAAAGCTGCGTATGCTTTCGATTTCGTTGTCGAATAGATCCAGACGATAAGGCAGCACTGAGCCCATAGGGAACAGGTCAATCAGGCCACCGCGGATACTGAACTCTCCGGGAGCGCTGACCTGTGTCATATGGGTATAGTTGGCCAGCATCAACTGAGCACGCAACTGGGCCTCGTCCAGCTTATCGCCCTGACGGAATGAAAAGGTGTACGCCGCCAGAAACGAGGGAGGGGCCAGACGGTACAGTGCGGTGGTGACCGGGACGGTTAATACATCGACCTCGTGCATGGTCAAGGCATGCAAGGTACGAAGTCGTTCGGAGATCAGATCCTGGTGGGGAGAGAAACTGTCATATGGCAGGGTTTCCCAGTCTGGCAGCTGACGAACCCGCAAGGCGGGGCCAAACAGCAGGATTTCCTCGGCCAGCCTTTGGGCGGTCAAGGGATCGGCGCAGAGCACTAAAATAGGCGCTTTATGTTGGCGGGCCAGGTCGGCAATCAGGCAGGCGTCGCCCGAGCCAGGGGGCATGGGCTGCGTGTAGCGTTGACCGGGGCGCAATGCAGCCAGCACCTCGTGGGTGCTGGGTAGGGACAGGAAATGCTGTTTTTCGGTTTCCATCAGGATTGTCATTATAAAATCACCCACCTATGAAGACTACCTTGATTGCAATTGTTCCAGCCGCTGGTATCGGTGCGCGCGCCCTGGATTCTGCCACGAAGGCGCAAGGCTTGCCCAAGCAATATCGTTTGCTGGGCGGGCAGCCCATGTTGCGCCGTTCTGTGCAGGCTTTGCTGGCTGATGAGCGTATCAGCCAGGTGCGGGTGGCGGTCGCCCCTGGTGATACCTGGGCAGCCGCTGCGCTGGAAGGCTTGCCGCGCACTGTCTGCCTGCCTTGTGGCGGCGAGACGCGGGCTGAAACGGTGCTCAATACTTTGCACAGTCTGGATAAGGATGCGGAACACTGGGTTCTGGTTCATGATGCCGCTCGTCCTGGCTTGCCGCGCCAGGCCTTGGAGCGTTTGATTGATGCCTGCTTGCAGGCAGGGCGTGGTGGCTTGCTGGCTTTGCCCGTGCCTGATACGGTCAAGCGTGCGACGACGATAGCACCGACTGCCGTGCAGGCGACTGTGGACCGGGAAGGGCTTTGGCTGGCGCAGACGCCCCAGTGCTTTCCCGCCCACGCTTTGCGGGCTGCCCTGCAAGAGGCCAAAGAACAGGGTCTTACCGTGACGGATGAGGCCAGTGCCATGGAACTGACCGGCAGCCAACCCTTATTAATATTGGGGTCAGCGCGTAATTTTAAAGTCACCTGGCCTGAAGATTTTGAATTGATGGAGAAATGGTTATGAGCATGCCGATTCGCGTAGGACAAGGTTTTGATGTGCATGTGCTGTGCGAAGGCCGGCCCTTGATTCTGGGTGGGGTCACTATTCCGCATACCCATGGCTTGATGGGGCATTCGGATGCGGATGCCTTGCTGCATGCGATTACCGATGCCATTTTGGGCGCGGCGGGCCTGGGAGATATTGGTCGCCACTTTCCGGATACAGACCCGCAATATAAGGGAGCCGACAGCCGCGTGCTCTTGCGCCATGCTCATGAGCAGGTGCGTGCCGCCGGTTGGCGGGTAGGCAATGTGGATGCCACGATTCATGCGCAAAAACCCAAGATTGCCCCGCATGCACCTGCCATGGTGGCTAATATCGAGGCAGATCTGCAATTGGAACCGGGTAGTGTGAATATCAAGGGTAAAACAAATGAAGCTATTGGCTTTGTGGGGCGGCAGGAAGGGATTGCGGTGACTACAGTGGCCTTGTTGTACCGCGCCTGATCGAGTTTGATCTCCGCTCTAAAATAGGCCCAGGGCAAGGGGGAACCCCACCCAGGGCTTTTTAGGAGATCTTCGTGCCTTTATCGCCTTGGGTGCCGGCCGCATTACGACCCGCCCGGATACGCGGCAACTGAATACGAGCCGTCAGACCTTCGGAGGGAGCACTGACCAGTTCAAAGTGGCCACCGACCTGACCGAGTAAACGTTCCACAATTGCCAAGCCCAAACCGGCCCCACTAACGCCCGTTCGAGCGGACACGCCACGGGAGAAAGGGCGTAGCAGGCGTTGGATATCGCCTTTGGCAATCCCTGCGCCCTGATCCTTGACGGCAATGACCAGAATATTGCCATGCTGATGAGCAGACAGCTCGATGCGAGCCCGATCATCTTCGGGGCTGCGTCCATAGCGGCGCGCATTTTCGATCAGGTTGGAGATGATGCGTTTCAAGTCGTGGGCACTGATACGGGCATACAGATTAGGCTCAACCGACGCCGTCAAAATACCACCCAGCGACTCGGTGTGCGTGCGTTCACGCTCGTACACATCATTGAGCACGGCAGAGACATCAATACCATGCTCGGGGACGGCAGCAGCGGGGCGGGCGTATTCCATGAGTTGACCAATACTGTGATCAATCTGGGCTAAGTCTTCGTCAATGGCGGCACGGGTTTCGTCTGACACCTGACTTAATTCGATTTCTAGGCGCATACGCGCCAAAGGTGTGCGTAAATCGTGTGAAATACCGGCCAGCATGATTTCCCGATCCGCCTCGGTCTGGCGAATATCGCGGGCCATGCGGTTAAAGGCGATATTCATGTCGCGGATTTCAACTGGGCCTTTTTCAGGCAGGGTACTAGGGGTTTCACCACGGGCCAGTTGCTGGGCGACTTTGGCCAGCTGTGCCAGGGGCCGGTTCACAAAACGCACACTGACTGCGGCACCGATCAAGGCCAGCAGCAAGGCGGTAGCGCCCCAGCCCAGCCATTCCACACCGGCAGTCAGGCTTAATTGTTCGCGGTCAAAGACCAGCCAATACTGATCTTCATTGATATCAAAGGAGACCCAGATGCCAGGAACGCTATTGACCGACCACATGATCAGGGTTTGGCTACCCAGTGCTCCGCGCACTTCAGTAGAGACGTGTTGCCAGTAGTTCGAGCGCGGCAGGGGTTCCAGCTCGTCGGTGTTTTCGCGTGGTTGTACGCGCAGACTTTCTTTAGTGGCCAGATCCAGCAAAAGGGCAGGGCGTACGGCCGGGGGCGCGTAGACCAGTGCCGAGCGGGTAATGCTGACAATGGACGCCACGCGTTGAGCCATTTGGGCCGCACGTGGCCCTTCTTCCATACTGAAGAATACTTGTAGCCAGGCACCCAGGCTGACGAGCATTAACGCAGCGAGCAATAAAAAAGACCGGCTGAATAAGCCCAGCCGGATACTCGAGTTTTTTGTTGCTCGGCGTTGGGCGGCCACGGCGGGCCGCCCGTCTTGCTGACCGGAAGACAAGGTCAGTTACCGCCGTCAGGAACAAAAACGTAGCCCAGACCCCAGACCGTTTGAATGAACACGGGTTTGGAAGCATTGGGTTCGATCAGTTTGCGCAGACGCGAAATCTGTACGTCCAAACTACGGTCAAAGGCTTCATATTCACGACCACGCGCCAATTCCATCAGTTTGTCGCGCGACAAGGGGATTTTGGGGTGACGGGCAAACACTTTCAGCACAGAGAACTCGCCCGTGGTGATGGGGACGACTTCGTTATTGCGCGTCAGTGTCCGTGTGGACAGGTTCAGCACATAAGGGCCGAACTCGATCGATTCATTTTCCTGACTAGGTGCGCCGGGGTGCTCCTCGGTACCACGGCGTCGCAAGATAGCGTTGACACGGGCCAGCAGTTCACGGGGGTTGAAAGGTTTGATGAGGTAGTCATCGGCGCCCATCTCCAGACCCACGATACGGTCGATTTCCTCGGCCTTGGCGGTGAGCATGATGATAGGTGTGTTGTCGTGTCCGCCGCGCAACCGACGACAGATGGACAGGCCATCCTCGCCGGGTAGCATCAGATCCAATACCAGCAGATCGAAATGCTCGCGTTGCCACAGTTTGGCCATTTCTTTACCGTCTTCGGCGACGAAAACGTTGAACCCTTGTTCGGACAGGTAGCGGCGCAATAAATCGCGCAGCCGGGGATCGTCGTCAACGACAAGGATTTTGCGGGTGAGGGGGGGGGTCGGCGTATTCATAGCGAAAATGTAACAGGCATCAGAAAGCGCGTACAGGGGGGTGTAGAAAAATATTACACATTAAGTGTTTTGTACGATTTATGCGCCCTGCAGCGGGTCGGGGCTCATGCCGGATAATTTCGTATGGTGGCAAATCGTCTCTCGGGTCGGTTTGAGTCTGCTGAAAAAAAACGGTGTCGACTCAAAAATGGCCCTGGATTCCTCTGGGACGCCGATGGTGGCAAGTCAATCTCATCAAGGTGCCTTTTTGGGCCTGCTTAAACTAAAATAGCGCGATGGATGCACATATTCTTGCC
>JBQEAN010000009.1:0-51235 GCA_052109075.1 Alcaligenes sp.
CTGGGCTTGATTAAGGAATCGGATGATGAAGGGATGCACCAGCGTCGCGAGCGGCAGCCTTTGTCGCACGACAGCGCTTTGCCGCCTGGTTTTGGCACCTTGGAACACAACGGTCTGAGCGGTGCTCGCATGGGGCGTGGTGGTCGCGTAGCCAGTGGCCGTGGACGCTCTTCAAATAATGTGCGGGTTAATGAGTCGGTCAGCGGTGCTTTGTTCATCAGCGGTGGCCTGGCGAATGGTCATCCGGATGGGGGCCGTCGCGAGCACGGTAGCCGTGAGCATAGTGGCCGTGAGCGCAGTGCCCACGGACGTGGTGCGCCACGTGCGGGTCAGGAAGGTCGTGGTCAGCAGCGGGGCCGTTCTTCAGAGGGCCGTTCTTCAGAGGGCCGTTCTTCAGAGGGGCGTTTTTCGGAAGGCCGGCCTCAGGAAGGACGGGCGCAAGAGGGGGCTCGTGTTCATAACGGCCGTCGCCCTGCGCGAGGTGATCAGGCTCGGGGTGAGCAGCCTCGTGGGACTCAGGGCCGGGGCGCTCAGGAAGGACGCGGTCCCTCCGCGCGCCGCAGCAGTGCTGATCGTACCAGTGCAGGACAAGCTCCCAGGACGCCAGTCAAGAAAACGACCGTGGCGCGCCGCGTCAGTCGTCGAGATGATGACTGGCAGCCTGCAGGCTCTGCAGCCCATGAATCCCACCTGGGACGCGGGCGCCGTTAAAGCCAAGTCGCACGGACTTTGAGTTTGTGGCCTGAACCCTGCGGTTTGGGCCTGTAAGGCCGTGTGAATGCACGTATTTTCCGGTTTTCTGGTAGAATATAGAACTTGGCTCAGAGACGTTGGTGTCCGCTGGGTCTTTTTTGATGCTGCGCGCCAGCGAATGCTGCGGTCTTTTCACATGAAGGCCGCGTGGATCATCCGGTTCGGTTGCGCCTGCAACTACACCGTTTTGAACGTTGGCAATGCGCAAGACCAGGGCCCGCTTGACCCTCAAGTGAGCATGGTGACCATGGGCTGGCGTACAGCCCATTTTTTTTGGATTTTATGGCAGACATTCTAGCTTTGGCACAAGAGACCCTAGCGGGTACCGAGTACGAACTGGTGGACGTGGAGCGTGCGCCGCTAGGCTTGTTACGCATCGTCATCGACCATCCGGAAGGGGTGCGTATCGAACACTGTGAATGGGTGTCTAAACAATTATCGCGCGTTTTCGAAGTGGAAAACGTGGACTACAGCCGTATGGAAGTGACCTCGCCGGGGGTGGATCGCCCCTTAATGCGCATTGGCGATTACGTGCGTTTTGCGGGCAATCAGGTGCAGGTGCGCCTACATGAGGCAGTCGACAATCGGAAAATGTTTGTGGGTACGCTCCACGCTCCTGAAGGAGTGCTGCCGGCTAGCGTTCCTCTGGATACCGTTTTTAGGCTGGAACTGGACGAAGCATCGGGCAAGCTGACGCAGGTCGAATTCACCTATGACCAGGTGGATCGTGCCAAATTGGATCCCGTTCTTGATTTCAAGGGTAAGAAGCGATGAGTCGCGAAATTCTATTGCTGGTCGATGCGCTGGCGCGTGAAAAATCTGTAGCGCGTGATGTCGTGTTCACCGCGCTCGAGAGCGCCCTGGCCTCGGCCATGAAAAAGCGCTTCAAAGAAGACGTCGATATCCGTGTGGAAATCGACAGGGAAACTGGCGACCATGAAGGTTTTCGTCGCTGGCTGGTCGTGCCTGATGAGGCCGGCCTGCAAGAGCCCGATAAGCAGGAAATGTTGTCGGACGCTCAGGAAATCGATCCCGAGCTGCAAGTGGACGATTACATCGAAGAGCCACTCGAGCCTATCGAGTTCGGTCGTATCGGTGCCCAGGCGGCCAAACAGGCCATTCTGCAGAAAATTCGTGATGCTGAGCGCGAGCAAGTCCTGAATGACTTCCTGGAACGTGGGGAAACCATTGTTTCAGGTACGGTCAAGCGCATGGACAAGGGCGACGCCATTATTGAAATGGGCAAGATCGAAGCCCGTTTGCCTCGTTCCGAAATGATCCCCAAGGAAAACATTCGTGTGGGTGACCGCGTGCGTGCCTGGGTACAGAAAGTGGATTACGCCGCTCGTGGCCAACAGGTCATCTTGTCGCGTACTGCTCCTGACTTTATTAAAGAACTGTTCGAGAACGAAGTACCTGAAATCGAACAGGGTCTGCTGGAAATCAAGGCAGCTGCCCGTGATGCGGGTGTGCGCGCCAAGATCGCTGTTATCGCTTACGACAAGCGTATCGATCCTATCGGTACTTGCGTGGGTATGCGTGGTTCGCGCGTTACTGCAGTGCGTAACGAGCTGGGCGGCGAACAGGTCGATATCGTGTTGTGGGCGGATGACCCCGCCGAATTCGTCATTGGTGCCTTGGCTCCTGCGCACGTTGAGTCCATTTTGGTGGACGAAGACAAGCACGCCATGGACGTGGTGGTAGACGAAGAAAATCTGCCCAAGGCGATTGGTTCGCGTGGTCAGAACGTGCGTCTGGCATCGGAGTTGACCGGCTGGCAGATCAACATCATGACACCGGAAGAAAGCCGCAACCGTCAGGACGAAGAGCGTGAAGAATTGCGCGCTACCTTCATGTCCCGTCTGGATGTGGACGAAGCCGTGGCCGATATTCTGATCGACGAAGGATTTACCGGTCTGGAAGAAATCGCTTATGTGCCTATGCAGGAATTGCAGGACATCGAAGCCTTTGACGAAGAAACCGTCAACGAGCTGCGTGCCCGCGCCCGTAATGCACTGCTGAGCGAGGCTATTGCCAAGGAAGAATTGGTACAGACTGCGGTCAAAGAACTGGCTGGAATCGAAGGCATTACGCCCGAGCTGATCGCCGTGTTGGCCGAAAACGAGATTACAACGCTGGATGAACTAGCGGAACTGGCAACGGACGAACTGTCCGAGATGACCGGCCTGGCACAAGAAGAAGCCAGCGACCTGATCATGCGTGCCCGTGCCCACTGGTTTGACGACGAGGCCTAATATGTCTAGCTAGGTCCAGCGCGTTGTATTCATTAAGAATAGTTGTAGTAAAGCAAGAGAGAGTCGAATGTCGAGTAACACTGTCGCCCAGTTCGCTCAAGAACTGAAAATGCCTGCGAATGTTCTGATGGAACAGTTGCGTAGCGCAGGTATTGAGCTCAAATCAGTTGATGACGCCATCACTGATTCGGATAAGGCGAAGCTGCTTGAATCGTTGCGCCGCTCGCACGGCAGTCAGGAAGGTAATAAAATTACCCTGACTCGCCGTCAAACATCGGAGATTCGTCAGGATGACGGGTCGGGTCGTTCCCGCACAATTCAGGTGGAAACACGCAAAAAACGTGTGTTTGTAAAGCGTGATCCGTCCGAGCTGGTGGCAGAAGCCAATGCGGCATTGGCACAGGAAAATGCTCAGGCCCTGGCGGCCAGCCAGGAAGCAACGGCTGCTGAACAGGCGCCTGTTGCGCCTGCGAGCGAGCCCGTAGCACCTGTTGCAGCAACTCCCGACGCTCCTGTGAAGGTTGAAGCTCCCGTCGAATCCAAGCCTGAGCCTGAATCCGACGTGGCTGCTGTACCCGAACCGACTCCTGTTGCTGAGCCCGCGCCTGAACCAGCCGCTCCTGTGGAACCCGTTGTGGTTGCCCAGGAAAGCCCATCCCAACCCGAGCCACAGCCTCAGCAAGAAGCACCAGCTGCATCGGAATCCACCGAAGCTGTTGCTGCTCCTGCCCAGGACCAGGCCGATTCGGCCCCTTCTCCTCAGGCTCAAGAAAAACCTGTGGAACCTACTAAATCTGTGAACGACGCCCGTCAAGCTAACTCTGTGAATAAAAATCAGCACCCTCAAGGGACTAAAGCGCCCACCTCGACTGGAAAACCTCGGGATATGGCCGCTACAGGTCAGCGCCGAGCCGTGCGCGGCCCGGTCATTCCGCCTGTTGCTGCCGATTTGGAGCAAGACCAGGATCGTGACCGCGCTCGTAAAGCAGCGGAAGCCGAAGCCGCCGCCTTGCGCGATATGTTGAACCGTCCTCGTAAAGTCTTGCGTGCTCCTGAGCCCGAGGCTGACGGTAAAGCGGGTGCCAAGGGCGTTCAGAAGAAAGACGTCAAGAGCGTGAAAACCGATAAGGCTCCAGGCAAACCGGTCAAGACCGATAGCACACCTGGCTGGACCAGCGATGCTAGCCGCAAGAAGCAACCTTCCAAGGCTGATGTGGCTTCCGCCGGTGCCGGTGGTGGTCGTGAAGGCTGGAAATCCAATTCCAAAGCCGGTCGTGGCAAGGGTGGCCGTGGTGGTCGTAACGCTCAGGCTGATCGTCGCGAACCGCAAGTGGCAGAATTCATTGCCCGTGAAGTACACGTGCCCGAAACCATTTCGGTCAGCGATCTGGCTCACCGTATGGCCGTCAAGGCAGCCGAGGTGATCAAGCATTTGATGAAGCTCGGCCAGATGGTCACCATCAACCAGGTTCTGGATCAGGAAACGGCCATGATTCTGGTCGAAGAGTTGGGCCACAAGGCGATTGCCGCCAAGCTGGATGATCCGGAAGCTTTCTTGGTTGATACTGACGCCCAAAACGATGCTGAACTGAAGCCACGTGCTCCAGTGGTTACCGTGATGGGTCACGTTGACCATGGTAAGACGTCGCTGCTGGACTACATCCGTCGTGCCAAGATCGCTTCGGGCGAAGCCGGTGGTATTACACAGCACATTGGTGCATACAACGTTAAAACGGATCGTGGCATGGCCACTTTCCTGGATACTCCCGGTCACGAAGCCTTTACGGCCATGCGTGCTCGCGGTACCAAGGCAACCGACATTGTTATTCTGGTCGTGGCCGCCGATGACGGCGTGATGCCCCAGACCCGTGAAGCGATTCACCATGCGCGTGCTGCTGGTGTGCCGCTGGTGGTGGCGATCAACAAGATTGA
Organism: Alcaligenes sp.; assembly: GCA_052109075.1. Taxonomy (GTDB): domain Bacteria; phylum Pseudomonadota; class Gammaproteobacteria; order Burkholderiales; family Burkholderiaceae_B; genus Alcaligenes. The sequence goes on from JBQEAN010000009.1 coordinate 4,941, forward strand.
CAAGCCCGAAGCTAACCCAGAGCGCGTCAAGCAAGAGCTGGTTGCCGAGCAAGTCGTTCCTGAAGAATACGGTGGCGATGTGCCCTTTATTCCTGTGTCGGCCAAAACCGGTCAGGGCATTGACGAATTGCTGGAAAACGTCCTGCTGCAAGCCGAAATGCTGGAGCTGAAAGCACCGGTTGATGCACCTGCCAAGGGCACTGTCATTGAAGCCCGCCTGGATAAGGGGCGCGGTCCAGTGGCAACTATCCTGGTTCAAAGCGGTACCTTGAACCGTGGCGACAGCGTGCTGGTTGGCGCTTCCTTCGGTCGCGTCCGTGCCATGTTGAACGAAACCGGCAAGTCGCTCAGTTCCGCTGGCCCATCGGTTCCTGTTGAAATCCAGGGTCTGACGGAAGTACCGGCAGCCGGTGACGAAATGGTGGTGATGGCTGACGAGCGTAAGGCCCGTGAGATCGCGCTGTTCCGTCAAGGCAAGTTCCGCGATGTGAAACTGTCGCGTCAACAAGCCGCCAAGCTGGAATCCATGTTCGACAACCTGGGTGAGGGCACACAAACACTGTCGCTTATCATCAAGACCGACGTACAGGGTTCGCAAGAGGCGCTGGTGCAGTCGCTGGTCAAGCTGTCTACCGACGAAGTGCGTGTGGTGGTTGTACACGCCGCAGTGGGTGGCATCTCCGAGAGCGACGTCAACCTGGCCATCGCGTCCAACGCGGTTGTCATTGGCTTTAACGTGCGTGCCGAGCAAAGCGCCAAGAAGTTGGCCGAGGCCAATGGTATCGACTTGCGTTACTACAACATCATTTATGATGCGGTTGACGAGGTCAAAGCAGCGCTGTCCGGCATGTTGGCTCCTGAGCAGCGCGAAGAAATCATCGGTATGGTTGAAATTCGCGAAGTCTACAATGTGTCGCGCATTGGTAACATCGCCGGTTGTATGGTTACCGAAGGTGTGGTTCGCCGCGACTCGCAAGTTCGCCTGTTGCGTAACAACGTCGTGCATTGGAGTGGCTACCTGGAATCCCTGCGCCGCTTCAAGGACGATGCCAAGGAAGTGCGTTCCGGCTTTGATTGCGGTATCACATTGCGCGGTAATAACGACATCCAAGTGGGCGACCAGCTTGAGATCTTCGAGATCAAAGAGATCGCTCGGACACTTTAATTTATGGCACGACACAAGTCCAAACCAAACCCAGGGCGCAACCTGCGCCTGGCCGACCAGATCCAGAAGGATCTGGCGGTCCTGATCCAGCGCGAGATCGACATGACCCGCGCTGGTCTGATTACCTTGACCGGCGTGGAGTTGTCGCCAGACTACGCACACGCCAAAGTCTATTACTCGGTGCTGGGCGCCGAGCCCGAAGTCGCCCAGGCGGCTTTGACTGAAAAGGCCGGCTGGTTGTATTCGCTGCTGTTCAAGATGCTGCACATCCACACGGTTCCCACTCTGCATTTTCATCACGACCGACAGTTGGAACGCGGCATGGAGCTCTCCAAGCTCATCGACAGCGCCAACCAGGCCGATAGCGAATTGACTGGTTCTGCGTCCACATCGGACGAGCCAGACGAACAGCCCTGACGCGGCTGTTGTTTCTTCACGGATTGACACACAATGGCTACGCGAAAACGCGGGCAGTTGATTGATGGTGTGCTACTACTGGACAAGTCCGACGGAATGTCCAGTAACCACGCCTTGCAGCGTGCCCGCCGCACACTGGACGCCCGCAAAGCTGGCCATACTGGAACCCTGGACCCGTTTGCTACGGGTCTGCTGGTTTGCTGTTTTGGTCGGGCAACCAAGATTTCCGCCACGATGTTGGAAGCGGACAAAGCCTATGAAGCCACCGTACTTTTTGGTCAGGAAACCGATTCAGGTGATTTGACCGGTAATGTGGTGTCCCAGGCTCCGGCAGAGTTTGCCGGCGTGACTCTCGAGGCGCTGGAGGCCGTATTACCGGCCTTCCGAGGACCGATTACCCAGGTGCCGCCCATGTATTCCGCGCTCAAACGCGACGGCAAGCCCCTGTATGAATATGCCCGTCAGGGTATAGAGCTGGAACGTGAAGCACGACATCTTGTGATTCACGATTTGCATGTGCAAGACTTTACGCCGCATGCGGCGCGTTTATTTGTACGTTGCAGCAAGGGAACCTATATCCGGACCCTGGCGCAAGACATTGGACGTGCTCTGGGGTGTTTTGCCCATCTGACGGCCTTGCGCCGGACAGAATTAGGACCTTTTCATATCGACGATGCCTACACCCTGGATGGGTTGCAGGCGATGGAAGACCCGATGTCGGCCTTGCTGGCCATCGAGAGCTTGCCTACCGAGATTTTGCCCAAAAAACTTCAATCAGAAGGATGAGTTATGAGACGCGCATTGCGCAATGTGGCCATTATTGCCCACGTTGACCATGGTAAGACCACCTTGGTCGATCAATTGTTGAGACAGGCAGGTACGTTCCGTGACAACGAACATATCTCCGAACGTGTCATGGACTCGGGCGATATCGAGAAAGAGCGCGGTATTACCATTCTGGCGAAGAACTGTGCCGTCGAATACGAAGGCACCCACGTCAACATTATCGACACCCCCGGTCACGCAGACTTCGGTGGTGAGGTCGAGCGCGTGCTGTCCATGGTTGACGGCGTGCTGTTGCTGGTGGATGCGGTTGAAGGCCCTATGCCCCAAACCCGCTTTGTGACTCGTAAAGCCCTGGAACTGGGTCTGCGTCCGATTGTGGTGGTCAATAAGGTTGACCGTCCCGGCGCCCGTCCTGACTTCGCGATCAACGCTACGTTCGATTTGTTCGACAAACTGGGCGCTACTGACGAACAGCTGGACTTCCCTATCATTTACGCATCGGGTCTGTCTGGCTACGCCGGTTTGACCGAAGACGTGCGTGAAGGCGATATGCGTCCTTTGTTTGACGCCATTCTTGAGCATGTGCCTCAGCGTGAAGACGACGTCAACGCACCTTTGCAGTTGCAGATTTGTTCTTTGGACTACAGCTCCTACGTGGGCAAGATTGGTGTAGGCCGTGTGAACCGTGGCCGCGTGCGCGCTGCTCAGGATGTGATCGTCAAGTTCGGCCCTGATGGTGAAATCATCAAAGGCCGTATCAACCAGGTCCTGAAGTTCAAGGGTCTGGAGCGCGTATCGGTTGAAGAAGCTGAAGCCGGCGACATCGTACTGATCAATGGTATCGAAGAACTGGGCATTGGCTGCACGGTAACCGATCCGTCTGCGCCTGAAGCCTTGCCATTGCTGCGTATTGACGAACCTACACTGACCATGAACTTCATGGTGAATACCTCGCCTTTAGCGGGTCGTGAAGGCAAGTTTGTGACCAGCCGTCAGCTGCGCGATCGTCTGGACCGCGAACTGAAGTCCAATGTGGCACTGCGCGTTAACGAAACCGACGACGACACCGTGTTTGAAGTGTGTGGCCGCGGTGAGTTGCACCTGACCATTCTGATCGAGAGCATGCGTCGTGAAGGCTACGAAATGGCTGTATCGCGTCCACGCGTGCTGATTCGTGAAGAAAACGGTGTCAAGATGGAGCCTTACGAACAACTGACCGTGGACGTCGAAGACGGTCACCAAGGTGGCGTGATGGAAGAGCTGGGTCGCCGTCGTGGTGACTTGCAGGATATGGTGGCCGATGGTCGTGGCCGTACACGTCTGGAATACCGTATTCCCGCTCGTGGCCTGATCGGCTTCCAGGGTGAATTCATGACGCTGACACGTGGTACCGGCTTGATGAGCCACACGTTTGACGAGTTCCGCCCCATGCGTGAAGGCACGGTTGGCGAGCGTCGTAACGGCGTGCTGATCAGCCAGGACGACGGTGATGCCGTGGCCTACGCCCTGTGGAAATTGCAAGATCGTGGTCGTATGTTTGTGTCCCCCGGTGATGCCCTGTACGAAGGCATGATCATCGGTATTCACAGCCGCGACAACGACCTGGTGGTTAACCCCATCAAGGAAAAGAAACTGACCAACGTGCGTGCGTCCGGTAAGGACGAGCATATTGATCTGGTTCCACCTATCCGCATGAGCCTGGAGTATGCGGTGGACTTCCTGGATGACGACGAGCTGGTCGAAGTGACGCCTAAGTCCATTCGCCTGCGCAAGCGCTACTTGAAAGAGCACGAGCGCCGTCGCAGCCAACGCGACAATTAATCGGTCGGGTTTAGCGATACGAGAAAACGCCTGCTTGATGCAGGCGTTTTTTTTATCTTATATTGTCAAGGTCCGGTCAGATTTGAAAAGCTAGTAGAAAGCTGGGGTGCATTGATAAGCGCCCCGGCTTATTTTTTAAAATTAGAAAGCGGTAGGAGATTAATAAAATTGATTAAGTGGCGTACCAATAAAAAGCCTGCTGTTTTAATTTCTGCTTAATGCCGCTTTGATACAGTCCGGTTGGACGCATTACCCAGCTCGCTTTGCAAAGTCTCAGTTATGACTGCGTATTTTCTTGTTTTAATGGAACTTTATTAATTCAGGTTGCTATGCGCAGTTTCCCCTCTAAGGAGAACTCTGATGGTGCAGCATATCGTGATTGTAGGTGGTGGGATTGGAGGCACGATGACCGCCAATCAGTTGGTCGGCAAGCTCTATCCAGAGATTCGCTCTGGCAAAGTTCGTATTACCATGTTGTCCAATTCCCCCTGGCATTATTACAAGCCTGCTTTTATGTACGTGGCTTTTGATGCTTTTTTTCGAGATGAATTGCGACGGCCGCAGACTTCTCTTTTACGTCCTGAAATTGATTTTCAGCTGGAAGAGGTTAGTGGCTTTGACTTCGCGGCCAGCCGCTTGCACTGCGCCAGCGGCAAGAAAATTGATTACGACTACCTGGTGCTGTCTACGGGTTGCGTGCCATCCCCGGAAAAGATTGAAGGTTTGAAAGAGGGCGGCGACTATTTCTACCAGCACGCTCCCGCTCGCCAACTGGCTGATCGTCTGAGCAAGCTGGAAAAGGGCCGCGTTCTGATCACCGTGACCTTCCCTAAAACCCATAACGTGCCCCACCAATGCGGGATCGCTCCGGTTGAAACCACCCTGATGCTGGACGAGTATCTGCGCCGTCGCGGTGTACGCGACAAGGTAGAGATTTCCTACACCTATCCCACGACCTCGCAACTGCTGCGCAACTGCCTGTTTATGCAGAACGAGGTCTGCCATGTCCTACCGCCTATTTTTGAAGGACGGGACATCAAACACCAACGTGGCTTTACCTTGAGCCGGGTAGACCCCGAGCGCAAGATTGCCTACTCCGCTGAAGGGGGAGAGGAGCCTTATGACCTTCTGATGGCTACGCCACCCATTACTGCCGTAGCCGCCGTGCGGAACTCGGGCATTTCGCAAGCGGCGGATGACGAAGGCTGGGTACCGACCGATCACCAGACGCTGAAGGTGCTGGGTCTGGATAATGTGTACGTGCTGGGTGATACGGTGGATCTGCCTATCAGTAAGGCGGGTGGCTCGTGCCACAACCAGTCGCCGGTCGTGGTCAATAACCTGGCCTCCGAGCTGCGTTTTGGGCGTACCAGCGACGAATACGATGGCCGAGTGGTGGCGGTCGCCCAAATGGGGCTGGAGGGGGGGATGCCGCTTTGGTACAACTACACGGAAGAAGTGCATCCTACGCCACCAACCAAACTTGGGGGCTTGCTGCGCAAAGGCTTTAATCGGGGTATTTATTGGGCTGTGGCCCGTGGTTTGGTCTAAGTCAGGAGAGACAGATGAATTCGGTATCGGATAAATCCTTGAACCCGGAAGACGCGGGTGCGACTCAGAAAAAACCATCAACCCTGGAAAGCCTGCTGGGCGAAGATCCCGGCGTCAAGGGGCTGGACGAGTTGATTGCCAAACTGGAACCCCTGCTGGCCGGTGGGCGTTTGAATCGGGTGGTGGATGTTGCTTCCCTGGTCGCCGATCTGGTGGATATGACGGACGACTACATGGTCGAAAAGCTCATGAAGGGCTTTGAGGAGGGCGTAGGAGCCGCCTGGTCCGTTGGAAATGCCGCCCGTATGGCATCAGACCAACTGCGGGCGACGGAGAGCACACCGACTTTGATGGGCTTGATACGCCTGGCCAAAGAACCGGAAGTGCGTCGCGGTTTGACCTTCTTTTTATTGATGGCGGGTGTGATGGGCCGCCAGATGCGCTATCAGGACCTGGATCACATGGAGGATTGACGCTCTGTCAAAGAAAAAGGGCACCTTTTCTAAGGTGCCCTTTTTCGTGCTTAGAACCCACGCATTTCAGTACTTAGTGATTAAGAAAAGCCATTTGGCGCTTTTCCACAATCCGAAATGCCCCCACCAGAACGAAAGACACACACAGATAAATCAGTGCAGCAATCCCATAGGAGGTAAAGGTTTGATAGGTAGCGGCATTGGCGTCACGCGCGATCTTGAGCAGGTCAGGGACGGTGGCGGTAAAGGCTAGCGAAGTAGCGTGCAGCATCAGCACGACTTCGTTGCTGTAGGCAGGTAATACACGACGCAAGGCTTGCGGCAGAATCACACGCCGGTACAAGGTCCAGCCGGACATGCCGTAGGCTCGGGCCGATTCGACTTCGCCGGGTGGCATGGAGCGGATGGCTCCAGCAAAAATCTCGGTGGTATAGCCCACCGTGTTCAAGGTCAGCGCCAGAATCATGCAATTAAAGCCACTCATGAAAAAGGCTTCCAGGGCAGGAACCGATTTGATGATGGCCAGCTTGTACATGGCGGTGTAGATCAGCAGGATCTGCACGTACAAGGGCGTGCCACGAAAAAAATAGGTAAAGGCACCGATGGGGCGTGACAGCCAGGCTTTGCCCGAGACACGGCCAATGGCCATGAAAATAGACAGAAAAAAGCCGATAAGGACTGAGATCACCAAAAGCCACAGGGTCATGGCCAAGCCAGATAGCTGACCATTGCTTTGGTACAGGTAGGCGCGCCAGAATTCGTTCAATACATCCATTAGAACTGCGCTCCTTTCACGCCGATGTTATAGCGTCGTTCCAGATAGCCCAGCCCGATATTGCTGACAGCGGTCAGACCCAGATAGATCAGGGCAGTGATGCCCACAAACAAAAAGGAGTTGAAAGTCGCGTTACCGGCATTCTGCGCAATCTTGACCACATCGCTCAGGCCGATCAGGGACACCAGCGCGGTGGATTTGAGCAGGATTTGCCAGTTATTGCCCAGTCCCGGCAGGGCATAGCGCATCATTTGTGGAATCTGGATGCGGTGCAGCACTTGCCAGGCGCTCCAGCCACAGGCTTTGCCCGCTTCCATCTGGCCTTTAGGAATGGCCATCAAGGCGCCGCGGAAGGTCTCGGCAAAGTAGGCGCCATAAATAAAACCCAGCGTGACAACACCGGCGCCAAAGGGATCGATCTCGATCATGTCCCATTCCAGCCAGTCCGTCAGGTCGTTCAGCCAGATCTGCAAGCTGAAAAAGAACAACATCAATAAGACCAGATCCGGGACGCCCCGGATCAAGGTGGTGTACAAACCGCCCACCCAACGCAGCAGCGAGGTGTGGGACAGCTTCATCAGGGCAGCCACCAGGCCCAGCACCAGGGAAACCAGCAGCGAGAGCACTGCCAGTTTGATGGTTTCCCAGGTACCTGCCAGCAACTGCGGCCCATAACCGTAAAGCAACATGGTTCAGATATCCAGGTCAGGGCGCGATGCGAATGTTTTCTTTTTGGAAGTACTTGTCGGCAAAGGTCTGCAGGGTGCCATCGGCTTTCATCTCGCGCAGAACTTCATCAACGGTTGTCTTAAGTTTCTTGTTGCCCTTGCGCAGACCCATAGCGATGGGCTCGTTCAGGATGGGGCTGTCGTCCACGGTGCTGCCAGTCAGTTCAAAGTCGGCACCGGCGGGTTTGCTCAAAAAGCCTTCGATGGCGTTCTGGGCCTCTTGGAATGTCGCGTCAACACGGCCACCGGCCAAGTCGTTGAAGGCATCGGTGTAGCTGGGGTAAGCCACAATGGTGACGCCATTGTTGGCCCAGTTCTGGCGGGCATAGGTTTCCATGGTGGTGCCTTGCTGCACGCCAACTCGTTTGCCTTTCAGGGACTCCACGGTCGGTTCCAGGTCACTGCCTTTGCGGGCAGCCAGGCGAACCGGCACGATGTACAGGGGCTCGGTAAAGTCGATGACCTTGGCGCGTGCCTCAGTAGCGGTCATGGTGGAGTTGGCCAGGTCGAATTTGCGGGCCTGCAGGCCGGGAATCAAGCTGTCAAAGGACTGGTCGATCCAGACGCACTTGGTGTCCAGGCGCTTACAGATCTCGTTGCCGATGTCGATGTCAAAACCTTGCAGCTCGCCGCTGGGATCCAAATACTCAAACGGGGGGTAGCCCGCTTCGGTGGCAAAGCGGATCTCGGAGGGTCCGGGTCCGGCCGCGTGGGTAGTAGGTGCTAAGACACTACAAAAAGCCACCATCAGGAGGCGGGCAAGTAGCTTGTTCATGTGGGTAACTCCGGCAAATATCGACTAGCTTGTGGCATTCAATACAAATTCGGCCCTGCTGATGGAGGGCCGAAGAAAGACTGCAAATTTAACCCGTACGCCTTACTGGGGCAATGCGGGTTCCGCCCTAGGCAAGACGCAGCACTGGTTGATGTAGCCCATGACCTCGTCCAGATCGTCGGTCAGGACCAGCAAATTCAGGTCTTTGGGGCCAATCAGGCCCAGCTCCATCAATTGCTCACCAATCCAGTCAATCAGGCCGGACCAAAAGGAAGTGCCGATCAGTACAATGGGTGCGGGTGGGACTTTGCCAGTTTGGACCAATGTCATCACTTCAAACAGCTCGTCCAGGGTACCGAAGCCGCCAGGCAGGGCAATGTAAGCCCAGCTGTGCATGAAAAAGGTCGCCTTGCGCGAGTAGAAGTATTCAAACTGCAGGCTTTGAGTCTGGTAAGGGTTGTTGGTGGTTTCGTGGGGCAAGCGTATATTCAGGCCAACACTTTGCCCGCCTGCTTCATAGGCGCCTTTATTGGCTGCTTCCATCAGGCCAGGGCCACCGCCAGCAATCAGGGTGACGCCTGCTTCGGCCAGACGACGGCCCAGTTCCTGAGCCAGTTCGTAATAAGGATGGCCAGGTTTGATGCGTGCGCTGCCAAAAACGCTAACGCCAGCACCCATTTCTTTTAATGTATCGACCGCAGTTTGCAGTTCCTTCATGATGGTAGGAATCTGCTCAGAGGCCGGTAAACGGACGATTTTATTGTTAGACATGAAAAAAACCTTGTTGCTCGTTGATGGTTCCAGCTATCTGTACCGAGCGTACCATGCGATGCCCGATCTGCGAAACGCGCAAGGCCAGCCTACAGGCGCTTTGTACGGGGTCATCAATATGCTGCGCCGCTTGCTACAGGATTATCAGGCGGACTATATGGTATGTGTTTTTGATGCCAAAGGCCCCACCTTCCGGGACGATTTGTATGATCAATACAAGGCTAACCGGCCTTCCATGCCCGAAGATATGGCTGTGCAAATAGAGCCTATTCATAAAGCGGTCCGGGCCATGGGCTGGCACCTGATTTGCCAGTCCGGCGTCGAGGCCGATGACATCATCGGGACATTGGCTCGCCTGGCGGCAGAAAACGGTATCGACACGGTTGTCTCTACCGGCGACAAGGATCTGGCCCAGTTGGTCAATGAGCATGTGCAGTTGGTCAACACCATGAGCAACGAGCAGCTGGATATAGAAGGCGTCACCAGCAAGTACGGCGTACGCCCAGATCAGATCATTGATTATTTGATGCTGATTGGCGACACCTCGGACAACATTCCTGGCGTGCCCAAGGTGGGCCCCAAGACAGCGGCCAAGTGGTTGGGCGAGTACGGTAGTCTGGACGAACTGTTGCAGCATGCCGACAAAATCAAGGGCGTGGCCGGTCAGAATCTGCGCGACTTCAGCTCCAATTTTGAAATGACTCGCAAGCTGGTTACCGTCAAGCTGGATTGCGACGTACCGGGTTTTACGGGCGATTTTGCCGCCTTGACGCCGGAACCGCGTGATAAGGCCGTATTGCAAGATATCTACGAAACCTATGGCTTTCGCAACTGGTTGCGCGAGTTGACCAATGATCCGGACCGTGTGCCCGCCCAGGACGCCCGTGTGCAGCCTGAAACGCCTGCCGCTCCTGCTGAATTGGATTACCAGACTGTCACGACGCAAGAGCAGCTCAAGTCCTTATTGGCTGTGCTGGAAAAAGCAGAGCTGGTGGCCTTGGATACCGAAACCACCTCCCTGGACCCTTTAACGGCGCGTCTGGTGGGTTTGTCGGTCTCGGTCAAGCCCGGCCAAGCTTTTTACGTACCGGTTGCGCACCGGGGCTCGCTGGATGTGGAGCAGCTGGATAAGAGCTGGGTGCTGGAAACCTTGCGCCCCTGGCTGGAAAACAAGGACGCCGCCAAGGTGTTGCACAACGCTAAGTACGACACTCACGTCTTGCTGAACGAGAAAGTCAGTTTGCGTGGCATACGCGAAGACACCATGTTGCAAGCCTATGTCTTGCAGTCGCACAAGCGCGTCAGCATGGAAGAGCTGGCTTTGCAATGGTTGGGACTGAAAGGGGCATCGTACGAAGATATTTGCGGCAAGGGTGCCAAGCAGATTTGTTTTGACGAAGTGGATATCCCGGTTGCGTCCCAGTATGCCTGCGAAGATGCCGACTACACCTTGCGCCTGCATCAGTGTTTGCGCCCTCAGGTAGCCCAGGAAGAAGGGTTGGAGCGCATTTATCTGCTGGAAATTCAGGCCTCGGATGTTTTGTCCATTGTGGAGCGTAATGGCGTCAAGATTGATGTGCCTACGCTGGCTCGACAAAGCCACGAGCTGGGTCAGAAAATGCTGGAGCTGGAAAACAAAGCCTATGAGTTGGCGGGCCAGCCCTTCAATATGAATTCCCCCAAGCAAGTGGGCGAAATTCTGTTCGGCAAACTGGGCATTCCCGTTGTACGTAAAACGGCCAGCGGTGCACCTTCTACCGACGAAGACGTCTTGACCCGTCTGGCACAGGATTACCCCTTGCCGCAGGTGTTGCTGGAATACCGTGGCTTGGCCAAATTGAAGTCTACCTACACGGACAAGCTGCCCAAAATGGTGAACCCTGACAGTGGTCGCGTGCATACCCGTTATGCACAGGCTGCTGTCATTACCGGTCGTTTGGCTTCCTCTGATCCGAACTTGCAGAACATTCCGGTACGTACGGCCGAAGGCCGCCGTGTCCGGGCTGCTTTTGTGTCTGAACTAGGTAAGATCGTGTCGGCTGACTATTCGCAGATTGAGTTGCGCGTGATGGCCCATGTGTCGGGCGATACCAATTTGCAGCAGGTCTTTGAGCAGGGCGGGGACGTGCACACAGCCACTGCGGCTGAAATCTTCGGGACCGACGCCAAGGATGTCAGCTCTGACCAGCGTCGTGCTGCCAAGGCGATTAACTTCGGCCTGATTTACGGTATGGGCGAATTTGGTTTGGCCAGCAATCTGGGCATTACCCGTGATGCGGCACGTGCCTATATTGATCGTTACTTCGCACGCTATCCTGGCGTGGCCAGCTATATGACTCGCATCAAGGCCCAGGCTCACGAGCAAGGCTATGTCGAGACGGTGTTTGGCCGCCGTCTGTGGTTGCCCGAACTGAAGGGCGCGAAAGGGCCGCGTATGGCCGGTGCTGAACGTGCCGCGATTAATGCGCCTATGCAAGGTACGTCTGCCGACCTGATCAAGATGGCGATGGTGGCGGTGCAACGCTGGCTGGAAGAAAAAGGCCTGCGCACGCAGATGGTGATGCAGGTACATGATGAACTGGTATTTGATGTGCCCGAGGACGAGCTGGAGGTGTTGCGTGACAACTTGCCCGGTTTGATGTGTGATGTGGCCAAGCTGGATGTGCCGTTGGTAGCCGAGGTTGGCGTGGGTGATAACTGGGAGCAAGCCCACTAAGGGCTCCCGGAAGGCTCAAGAAAAAGGCGGCCTTTCGGTCGCCTTTTTCTTTTTTGAGCATAGGGAAGGGATGGCCTTGGAGGAGGGACTCTTCAGCCCTTTTCAATGGCCTTGTCAGTCCTCGTTGGAACGAACCCGGTTGGGCAGCAGCTCGTCATGCTTGGCTAGAATTGGGTAAGCCGCTGCGCTGACTAGATAAGAGTTGATGGTGCGCACATCGCGCAAAATCTCCAGGTACAAAGAGCCTTGCTCCGCGGAGTCCAGCTGACCGCCCTTGATCTTGCGGATATGGCGATCGGCTGCAGCCACTTCCAGCTCGCGGAAGAAGTCTTTTTCAAAGGCCAGGAAACGGGCGGTTTTGACGTCCTCGGCCACAAACAAGGCCGCTGCTTGACGCTGGTTGCGAATCAGCCGGTCCATTACCTTGCCAATTTCCGCCTGCTCTTCGGTTTGCAGCGTCCAGCCCTGTTTACGCAGTTTGGCGGTATGGCTCAGCAAGCCGTTCACGCTAATGGTGGCTGCGTGCGAGATGTTGGTGGAGAAAGTCAGAATGTCGTTCAGGCGTCGCGTGTCTTTTTTGCTCAGGTTCTCCTGATCCAGACGAGCCAGGTAGGTGGTGATCAAGGGTTCCAGACGGTTGACTGCATTGCTGATGTAGCGTGCGTGGTTAATGCTTTGCGCATTGCTGTTCAGCATGTTCTGGCGCGCGGTATCCAGAATTTCCTGCAGCATATCAGACAGGCGCAAGGCTTCACGTGCGGCATTACCCAGCGCCACGGCCGGTACTTCCAGTGCAGACTGGTCCAGATACAAGGGCAGACCAGGATCATCGGGGTCAGTCCGTCGGGGCAGGTAACGGCTTAACAAGCGCGAGTAAGGCTTGAGCAAGGGCAGGAACAGCGCCGCGACAGCCAGATTGAAGAAAGTGTGGAAGTTGGCCACGGCCCGTGCCGGATCATCGGTGAACCAGCTCATCAAGCCCGGAATCCAGGGCAACACGATCATGCCGACTAAACAGCCGAACACACGTGTGCCCAAGTTACCAATGGGCAGACGTTTGTTGGCTGGGTCTTTGGTGCCGCCTGCACCTTCCAGAATAGGGTTGATAGCCGTACCTACGTTAGCACCCAGTACCAGCGCGTAGGTTAATTGCGGGTCCATATGTTGGTGGCTGGCCAGGGAAATGATCAGCACCACAATAGCCACACTGGAGTGCGCCGCCCAGGTCAGCAGGGCGGCCAGCAACATCCCTGTCATGGGGCTGTCTGCCAAGGCTTCCAGAATGGTTTGCAGCAAGGGTGCGTCTTGAATGGGAGAGAACAATCCCACCAATTCGTGCAAGGACAGCAGCAAGAGGCCCAAACCAATAAAGACCCGGCCCAGATCACGGCGGCGTCCCGGTTCTTGGGAACGGAAGAGCCAGACACCCAGAAGAATCAGGGCAGGGGCCAGGGCCGTCATTTTGAAAGACAGCAATTGCACAATCAGCGTCGTGCCTACATTGGCACCCAGCATGGCGGCCAAGGCTGGAACCAGGGCCACCATACCAGTGGCCGCAAAGCTGGTGATCATCAGCCCGGTGGCGGTACTGCTTTGGATTGCAGCAGTAATAGCGGCGCCAGCCACAAAGGCGCGCCTGGGTCGGCCCAGGGCATGGCCCATCCAAATACCCAGTTCTGCGCCAAAGGCACGTTGCACACCGCTTTGCACCATGTGGATACCCCACAAGAGCAAAGCGATATAACCCCCGAAATCGAGAAGTGCGAAGATTTCTTTCATGGATAAATAATAGCCCAGCGCATCTTACAAGCGTGAGTCTGATGTATCAACTTGACACATTTAAGGTTTGGAGGATTGGCGGGCCTGACGGGCGGCCTGATCCAGTCTTTGTGCAAACTGACTTTGTTCCTGTTCGGAGAAGGCGGATAGAAACAGGTCTTGCACGGCACCTTGGTAGACCTGCCACATCTTTTGGCGCAGGTCACGGCCTTGGTCGGTAATGCTGGCAAACGCTGCGCGACCATCCTCAGAGGAGCGGCTGCGCTGCACCAGCCCCTGCGCTTCCAGTCTATCGACCAGCCGTGTCAGGTTATAGCGCTCAATGGCGAGCCGGTCAGCCAGCTCATGCATGCGGCGAGTGCCCTCCGGGCCCGTCTCCAATCCCCAGAGTACGTCATACCAGGCGTAGGGCGGTAACTTTTCTGCGGCCAGCCGGCGTTCTATGTCTTTCAGAATGCTGCGGTGTGCCCGCACAAAGGAAAACCACAAATCAGCTTCTGGTCGACTCATCGCGTACTCCCTTCAATTATTTTTTAGTTGCAAATGCAATTATAACTGGATAAGATGGCGTCATTAGATAGTTGCAATTGCAATCGTATGGGAAAGTGAGGCCTTACCTTCCTATGTATTTGTGGTCGTAGGGATGCTGCCTGGCGGCTCCGTGCGTACCACCTGGAGATTGTTATGAATCATGCTTTGCACCTTGTGGATGTCGATCCGCAAGAAACTACCGAGTGGCTGGATGCCCTGGAGTCCGTGATGGCGGTCGAGGGCCGTCCGCGTGCTCATTATTTGATTGATCAGTTACTGGGTTTCGATGCCTTACGACATGGTGACCTGCATACCCGCGTCACCACGCCTTACGTCAACACCATTGCGGTGGGGCAGCAAACCGCCTACCCCGGCGACAAAGAGCTGGAGCGCAAGCTCAACGCCTATGTACGCTGGAATGCCATGGTCATGGTGCTGCGTGCGGGTCGTCACTCTAATGTGGGCGGGCATATTGCAACGTATCAGTCGGCGGCGGTACTGTATGACGTGGGCTTTGATCACTTCTTTCGCGGTCGCACAGACAGCTTTGACGGCGATCTGGTCTATATACAAGGACATTCGGCACCCGGTATCTATGGGCGAGCCTATGTAGAAGGGCGTTTGGATGAGGAGCAGATGGATAACTTCCGGCGAGAGGCCGGTCGTCGTGGTCTGTCGTCTTACCCTCACCCACGTTTGATGCCCGAGTTCTGGCAATTTCCCACGGTGTCCATGGGGCTAGGGCCCTTGATGGCGGCGTATCAGGCCCGTTATATGCGTTACCTGGACTTTCGGGGCCTGAAACCCATGGATGGTCGTAAAGTCTGGGCCTTCCTGGGCGATGGCGAAATGGATCAAGCCGAGTCCTTGTCTGCCATTGCAGTGGGAGGGCGTGAAAAGCTGGATAACTTGATCTTCGTGGTCAATTGCAATTTGCAGCGTCTGGATGGCCCCGTGCGTGGCAATAGCAAAGTGATTCAGGAACTGGAGTCCACGTTCAGGGCGGCAGGCTGGAAAGTCATCAAGGTGATTTGGGGGGCAGGTTGGGATGCCTTGCTGGCCAAAGATACAACAGGCCTGCTGCAAAAACGCATGATGGAATGTGTCGATGGCGATTATCAGACCTTCAAGTCGCAGAACGGGGCCTATGTGCGTGAGCACTTCTTTGGCAAGTATCCCGAGCTGTTGGAACTGGTGGCTGACTTGTCCGATGACGATATCTGGGCCTTGTCCCGTGGTGGCCATGACCCCGACAAGGTGTATGCCGCGTACGCGCAAGCCGCCAATAACAAGAGCGGGCCCACCGCTATTTTGGTGAAAACCGTCAAAGGTTTTGGTATGGGTGAGGCCGGCGAAGGGCAGAATATCAATCACCAGCTCAAGAAAATGAGCGCCGATGCCGTGCGTGCATTTCGAGATCGTTTCCAGTTGCCGGTCTCGGATGAGCAATTGGAAGAGCTGCCGTATTTGCGTCCCGAGCCGGGGAGTCCGGAAGCGATGTATCTGCAGCAGCGGCGTGCGGCCTTGGGCGGTTTTGTACCGTCACGCCGAACGTCAGTTCCTGCCCTGACCGTTCCGACGCTGGATGTTTTTTCGGCACAACTCAAAGGGACGGGTGAGCGTGGTCTGTCTACCACCATGGCTTTTGTGCGTATCTTGAGCACCTTGCTCAAAGATCCAGTGCTGGGCAAATTGATTGTGCCCATCGTGCCGGATGAGTCGCGCACCTTTGGGATGGAAGGTTTGTTCCGTCAGATTGGTATCCACTCTTATTTAGGGCAGTTGTACACGCCACAGGATGCGGGCCAGCTGAGCTATTACAAAGAGGCCAAAGATGGGCAGATTCTGCAGGAAGGGCTGAATGAGTCGGGGGCGATCTCGTCTTGGATTGCTGCCGGAACGTCGTATAGCAATCATGGCATTCCCACGATTCCGCTCTTTATCTTCTACTCCATGTTTGGCTTTCAGCGGGTCGGGGACTTTATCTGGGCGGCGGCGGATGCGCGCACAAGGGGTTTTCTGTTTGGCGCGACCTCCGGCCGCACGACCTTGATGGGTGAAGGCTTGCAGCATGATGACGGCCACAGCCATGTGCTCTCCAGCGTAGTGCCTAGTTGCCGCTCGTATGATCCGACTTTCTCTTATGAGCTGGCTGTCATCATGCAAGATGGTATTCGCCGCATGTATCAGGATCAGGAGGATGTGTTCTATTACATTACCGTGCTCAACGAAAATTACCCGCATCCCGAGATGCCGGAAGGCGTGGAGCAGGGGATTATCAAAGGGCTGTATCTGTTGCAGGCGGGGCCGGAACAAAAAGCCAAGACCCCTCGTGTGCAGTTGATGGGGAGTGGCTCGATCTTGATGGAAGTGGTGGCGGCCGCCCAGTTACTACAAGACGATTTTGGGGTGGCCAGCGATGTGTGGAGCGCCCCCAGCTTGAACGAGTTGCGTCGTGATGGACTGGATACCGAACGTTGGAACACTTTGCATCCCGAAAGCGAGCCTCGTATCCCTTATGTGCAGTCTTGTCTGGCAGGGCATGCAGGTCCGCTGGTGGTGGCAACGGACTATATGAAGATTGTGGGCGAGCAAATTCGATCCTTCCTGCCAGAGCGTCGTTTGCTGGCTTTGGGCACCGATGGTTTTGGGCGTTCCGACACCCGTGCTTCGTTGCGGGGGTTTTTCGAGGTAGACCGGCACTTTATCGTGGTGTCGGCCTTAAAGGCTTTGGCTGACGAGGGTTCTGTGCCGCATTCTGTGGTCAGTGATGCCTTGCAGCGCTACCAAATCAAGCCTGAAAAAACCAATCCCATGAAGCCTTGAGTCTGGGACGCCGTTTGCTGGATCAGATGGTACAGGACTTGAGAAGCGTGTTTTGAGCAGAGTGCATGTTGAAAAGACAGGGTCGCTTTTCAAGTACCCCCTCGCGGTCTCTTATCCATAAAAAACACCCCAGAAGCCATTATGCTTTGGGGTGTTTTGCTTGAGGCTCGCTGCTTGTTCAAGCAGCTTATCGGGTATTAGACCGACTGGGTGCTTTGCAAAGCCTGAATGCGGGCAGCGATGGGTGGGTGGGAAGCGAAGATGGCGCTAATGGCGCGGCCACCCGAAATACCGGCGGCTTCAAAGTTCTTGGGCAACTCCCCGGGAGCCAAACCGCCCAGACGGGCCAGCGCATGAATCATGGGTTGGCGCGAACCTAGCAACTGGGCGGAACCCGCATCGGCACGGTATTCACGTTGACGCGAGAACCAGGCCACGATGATGGAGGCCAGGACGCCAAAGACCAGCTCAAAAACAAAGACCGAGGCGTAGTAACCCATGCCCACATCGCGCTCATTACGCAGCAGAACGCGGTCCACAAAGTAACCGGCCAGACGGGCCAGGAAGATCACAAAGGTGTTCACCACGCCCTGGATCAGGGTCAGGGTAACCATATCGCCGTTGGCAATGTGGGCGACCTCGTGGCCCAGTACCGCCATGACCTCTTCTTCGGTCATGCCGCGCAGCAAGCCCGTGGATACGGCCACCAGAGCGTTGTTTTTGAAGGCTCCCGTTGCAAAGGCATTGGGCTCACCATCGTAAATGGCCACTTCAGGGCGGCCAATACCGGCGCGGTCAGCCAATTGGTGAACGGTATCCACCAGCCAGGCCTCTTCCGCACTGCCGGGAGCATTAGGGTCGATAACACGCGCGTTCACGCTGCGTTTGGCCATCCATTTGCTCATCAGCAAGGAGATGATGGCACCGGTAAAACCGACCAGCGCCGAAAATATCAGCAATTGGGTCAGGTCCAGACCTTGTGCGTTCAGGTAACGTCCCACACCCAAAATATTCATGGAGGCGCTCAGCACCAGCATGACGGCCAAGTTGGTTATTAAGAAAAGGACAATTCGTTTCATGAATGCAGATTCCGGTATGACAGAAAAAATCGTGATCGTGTGTCCACGATCTGCGCAAATTTTAGCCTTGATTCCAGGCGCGAAAATAAAAAATTCAGCTTTTAGTCAGCTTTCGGAAAGGATAGTTTCCCGTTGTATGTAAATGCTGTTGTGTAAGTGGTCTGGATATGGGGTTGGCAGGCCATTTTTACAAGGTGGGGGAGTATAGTAATGGCTTTCCCTTATACAGAATTTGGTTAGATCACATGCAGTCATTATGGATGCTGGTAGCCTGCGCCATGTTTGCCATTATGGGGGCCTGTGTCAAAGTGTCCGCCGATTCGGGGGCGTCGATGGCGCAAATTGTTTTGTTCCGTGGCGTCCCCTCAGTATTGCTTTTGGTGTTCTGGGCCAAAAGTCGGGGGCTAAGACTGGCCCCCCAAAGCTGGAAGCTACATATTCGACGTAACGTCTCCGGCGTCAGCTCCATGTGGCTGGGCTTTGTGGCCCTGGCCAATCTGCCTTTATCGACTGCCGTCAGTCTGAATTACACGGCTCCCTTGTTTATTGCGTTCTGGATGTTGGCCTGGGGTGGCACGCAGCGTGATCCCGTACGCCTGATCGCTGTCCTGTTGGGCTTTCTCGGCGTAATCGGCGTGTTGCAGCCCAGTATTACGCCTGACCAATGGTGGGCGGCCATGCTGGGCTTAAGCGCCGGAGCCTTAAGTGCGGTGGCCATGATGCAGGTACGTGCATTGGGACGCTCGGGTGAACCTGAGTGGCGCACTGTTCTGTTGTTTTCCTGTTTTGTAGTGTGTTCCAGTCTGCTGGGTTTGTTCTGGGAAGGCTGGCGCGAGCTCAGCTGGCGCGCCTGGCTGGCCCTGCTGGGTGTGGGTTTGTCCGGCTTGTTTGGCCAGCTGACCATGACACGGGCCTTTGGATTGGGCTCGGCCCTGTTGACCGCAGCCTTGCAATACACGACCATTATTTTCGCCGCCCTGATTGGTATTGCTTTCTGGGGCGATGTACCTGACTGGCTGGCCTGGGCAGGCATGGCATTGATTATTGGGTCCGGTTTGTTGTCGGCCTGGCGTACTTATAGCGAGGACCGTATCTTGCGAGGCAAGAATACGGCGGCACAGCAGGCTCCCGTCAAGGAGGCAGAACGTGTTTGAATTTCTAGTTAGCGCAGAACAAGTCAACGCCAATCTGGATAATGCGGATTGGCTGATTCTGGATGTGCGCCACGATTTGGCAGACCATCAGGCAGGTCGCCGTGCCTACGAGCAGGGCCATATTCCTGGTGCCGTTTTTCTGGATCACGAGGCCGATCTGGCCGCGCCCAAGACCGGGCTGAATGGCCGTCATCCCTTGCCTAGCCGCCAGGATCTGGCCCAGCTTCTACAGCAACAGGGCTTGCGCGATGGTATGCAGGTCGTGGTTTACGACGCCCAAGGTTCATTGTTCGCCAGCCATATGTGGTGGATGCTGCGCTGGCTGGGTTACCCGCAAGTTGCCATTCTGGATGGTGGCTGGCAGGCTTGGCAGGGTCTTGAAGGCCCAGAGCACAGCGGGCCATCACAAGCGGCTCCCGCTGCGGCTGGGCTGAGCATGCCCGAGCAGCCTGCTATGCCTACCGTGAAAACCGAGCAGGTATTGAAAAACCTGACTACGTCGGTGTTTACCGTTTTGGATGCTCGTGCGGCAGAACGCTATCGCGGCGATGTGGAACCTATGGACCCGGTTGCCGGTCATATCCCCGATGCATTGAATCGCTCGCATTTGAATAATCTGGGCGAGCAGGGGCGCTTTAAAGCTGCCGAACAATTGCGTCAGGAGTTTATTAGCGTGTTGGGCAAGACGCCGGCAAATCAAGTGGTGCATCAATGCGGCTCGGGCATTACAGCTTGTCACAATCTTTTTGCCATGGAGTTGGCGGGTCTGTCCGGCTCCAGCATTTATCCCGGCTCCTGGAGCGAGTGGGTCAGTGATGCCAGCCGGCCGGTGGCACGCAGTTAGCTGCGTAACCCATTCTTGTGGTGCTTAAAAAGCCGCCCCAGGGCGGCTTTTTCATCGGTACTGAGCCTGCATCCTGTTTGTACGCTACGGTCTGGCGCAGGCTCCCGTACAATGCCACTTCCAATCGGGCGTCAGGTAGTCTGGACTGCCCTTATTGATCAGGAATAGTTATGGTTAAATCTCGCGAAGATAATCAAGGCACCGAGGCGCCTGCCCAGCAGGATTTCGAGTCCGCATTGGCACAGCTGGAAGCGCTGGTCGCCCGCATGGAAAGCGGGGCATTGCCGCTGGAGCAGGCTTTACAGTCCTATGAGCAGGGCGTCGAATTAGCCCAATTGTGCCAGCGCAAATTGGATCTTGCGCAAGAACAAGTCAGCGTATTGCAAGGCAATCTGTTGCGTCCCTTGTCGGGGGATGAGGCAGAGGGAGAGAGTTAAGATGAGTTCTACCAGTTTTTCTGAATGGCTTCAGACACGGGTTGAGCAGACTGAGACCGCATTGGATCAGTTATTGCCCCCCGCCAGCCAGGAGCCAGTCCGCTTGCACGAAGCCATGCGCTATTCCGTGTTGGGCGGCGGCAAGCGGGTACGCGCGGCTTTGGTATATGCTGCCGGTGAAGCCGCCTTGCAAGGCAAGCCGATGGCCGCAGCACAACTGAAAGCGCTGGAGCTGGCAGCAGCCGCTGTGGAGTTGATCCACGCCTACTCGCTGGTTCACGACGATTTGCCCTGCATGGACGACGACAAGTTGCGTCGTGGTCGCCCCACCACCCATGTTCAGTTTGATGAAGCCTGCGCCATGTTGGCGGGCGATGCCTTGCAGCCTTTGGCTTTTGAGCTGTTGGCACATATGCCGATTGCACCTGCGCTGATTGTGCAGGCCATCACGCAGCTGGCTCAGGCAGCCGGTAGCGCAGGGATGGCGGGCGGTCAGGCAATTGATTGCGAAAGCGTGGGCATTGCTCTGGATCGCGATCAGCTGCAAGAGATGCACAGCATGAAGACGGGGGCCATGCTCGAGGCCAGCGTGCTGCTAGGTGGTATCGTGGCCGGAGCCTCGTCCACCGTGCGCAATGGTCTGGAAGAGTATGCCCAGGCTGTTGGTCTGGCTTTCCAGGTCGTGGACGATATTTTGGACGTGACCGCGGACACTGCCACGTTGGGCAAGACTGCCGGTAAAGATGCAGCCGATAACAAACCGACCTATGTGTCCATCCTGGGGATGGAGGGTTCGCGTGAGTTGCTGGGGGCTCTGAATGAGCAGGCTCAGCTGGCGTTGCGCCCTTTGGGGCCTGCCGCAGCACGCTTGACGCAGTTGGCGGACTACATCGTCGGCCGCAATCATTAAGCAACGCCCGTCAGTGCAATTTTGGCACTGGCCGCGAAGCGTTTTACAATAGCCAATTGGCGATTGTTTTTTTGACAGTCGCTTCACTTATTTGCCCGGATAGACGTCTTTTAGTATGACAACTGTTTCCCTAGAGCAGATCCAGTCTCCCGCCGACTTGCGCCAGCTTGATCAACGCGATCTTCCCGAGCTGGCACGACAACTGCGCGAGTTTGTTCTGCAATCCGTATCCAAAACCGGTGGGCACTTGTCGTCCAATCTGGGCACGGTTGAACTGACCACAGCCTTGCACTATGTGTTTGAGACACCTCACGACCGTATCGTGTGGGATGTGGGCCATCAGTCTTACCCGCATAAAATCCTGACCGGCCGCCGCGACCTGATGGGTGGCTTGCGCCAGCAGGATGGCATTTCCGGCTTCCCCAAACGCTCCGAATCCGAATACGACGATTTCGGCACGGCGCATTCCTCGACGTCGATCTCTGCTGTATTGGGCATGGCCGTGGCGTCGCGCAATGCTGGCATCGAACGTCAGCATATTGCGGTCATTGGCGACGGTGCCATGACCGCCGGCATGGCCTTTGAGGCGCTGAACAATGCGGGTGTTACCCCCGATGTGAATGTGCTGGTGGTGCTGAACGACAACGATATGTCGATCTCCCCCCCGGTGGGTGCGCTGAATCATTACCTGGCACGTTTGATGTCAGGCCGTTTTTACGCCACCGCCAAGAATGTAGGCCGTGCTGTTTTGCAGCATGTGCCACCCGTTCTGGATTTGGCGCGCAAGTTTGAAGGACATGCCAAGGGGATTCTGACTCCAGCCACCTTGTTCGAGGAACTGGGTTTTAATTACGTGGGCCCGATTGACGGCCACGATCTGGATGCCCTGGTCTCTACCCTGAGCAATCTGCGCGAGCTGGGTGGTTTGCAGTTCCTGCATGTGGTGACCCGCAAGGGGCAGGGTTACAAGCTGGCTGAAGCTGACCCGGTGCTCTATCACGGCCCGGGCAAGTTTGATCCTTCTGTAGGCTTGGTGACTCCGACGACCAAGCCTCGCCCTACCTTTACGCAGATTTTTGGCCAATGGCTGTGCGACATGGGTAAACAGGACCAACGCTTGTACGGTATTACCCCCGCCATGCGCGAGGGCAGTGGCATGGTGGAATTCGAGCAGCAATTTCCCCGTCGTTATTTTGATGTGGGTATTGCTGAGCAGCATGCGGTGACGTTTGCCGGTGGGCTGGCCTGTGAAGGGCAAAAGCCCGTTGTCGCCATTTACTCCACTTTCTTGCAGCGCGGTTACGATCAGCTGATTCATGATGTAGCCCTGCAAAATCTGGACGTCACCTTTGCGCTGGATCGCGCGGGTGTGGTGGGTGCGGATGGGGCAACCCACGCTGGTAATTACGATATTGCCTTTTTGCGCTGCATTCCCAATATGGTGGTGGCCACGCCGTCGGACGAAAACGAAACCCGTTTGCTGCTGACCTGTTGCTATCAGCACCCAGGACCCAGCTCGGTACGCTACCCGCGTGGGGCTGGGGTGGGTGCGGCGATTGATCAGGCACTAAATACGGTACCGCTGGGCAAAGCCAATTTGCGTCGTCAGGGCAAAAATCTGGCTATTTTGGCGTTCGGCCCTATTTTGCACGAAGCCTTGAAGGCCGCCGAGGCGTTGGATGCCACGGTTGTGGACATGCGCTTTGTCAAACCCATGGACGAAGCCCTGCTGCAGGAACTGGCCCAAAGCCATCAGGCATTCGTGACGGTGGAAGAGGGCTGTTTGATGGGCGGGGCAGGCAGTGCGGTGCTGGAGTTTGTCAGCCGCGATGCCCTGGTCATGCCTGTTTTGCAACTGGGCTACCCGGACGAGTTCATTGATCACGGCGACCAGAAGAAAATTGCTCAGGATCTGGGTCTGGACGCAGCGGGAATCGAACGCTCTATACGTGAACGTTTCTCAAGCTTGCTTGAGGCGTAAGGCAATTGCGGTGTATTTGAGGTATTAAATACCCCAATATGCGTGTTGTTGTTAAGGTTATCGAACCCCGCTTGCGATAAGCGTAAGATAATAATTCATTATTGTTTTTATTTGCGGTTACGGCTCTGTCGTAGCTGAACCTGATGGATATGAATACAGTGTCGGAATCGCCTTTGGTCATGCCAGATGTGCAAAGCAGCATGGATACACGTCGTGTTGCAATTCAGCGCGTGGGTGTGCGCGGGGTGCGGCATCCGATGATGCTGGACTTGCAAGGGCAGGCCGTGCCTACCGTGGCGCAGTGGGAATTGACGGTGGCTTTGCCACCTGAAGAAAAAGGCACCCATATGTCGCGCTTTGTGGCCTTGCTGGAGCAATACCGCCGTCAGCCTATGACGCCCGCTGGTTTTGTTCAGATGGCCCAGGCGATGTTGCCTTTGCTCAATGCCGGGCGGGGTGACATGTCTGCATCGTTTCCCGTGTTTCTGGAAAAAATCGCTCCCGTCTCGGGCGTGGCCAGCCTGATGGATTACACCGTCAGCTGGACAGCGCGCGTTGGTGTGGATGCCCAGCCGGAGTTCGAGCTGTCGGTGTTGGTGCCTGTCACCAGCCTGTGTCCGTGCTCCAAGGCTATTTCTGAATACGGGGCGCATAATCAGCGCTCGCATGTCACTGTGCAGGCCGTGTTTGCAGATCCGGCAGCACTGGACCTGCCTACCTTGATCCAATCGGTAGAGGAGCAGGCGTCTTGCCAGCTGTGGGGTTTATTGAAACGAACGGACGAAAAATACGTTACCGAGTACGCGTACGACAATCCCAAGTTTGTTGAAGACTTGGTGAGGGACGTGGCCGTTAGCGTTCGCAGTCTGCCCGGAGTGTTGCGTTATAGCATCGAAGCCGAGAATTTTGAGTCCATTCACAATCACTCTGCCTACGCAAGCGTGCAGGGCTAAGGCTTTTGGCTTGTCAGCCAGCCTTTCTTGGTGCTAGTATCTATGGTTTCTTGCTCGACCCGGATTGAATGGGCGGGCTGTCGCGCTTGGTGCCTGATTGGTTTTCCAGTAGGTAGTAGGCGATATCCACAAGGAGTTGTTCCATGCGTCACTACGAAGTAGTGTTCATTGTGCATCCCGATCAAAGCGAGCAAGTGCCCGCCATGATCGAGCGCTATTCGGCGATTGTTACTTCCGCAGGCGGTGCTATTCACCGTTTGGAAGACTGGGGCCGCCGTCAACTGGCTTACCCAATCCAGAAACTGGTTAAGGCTCACTACGTGTGCCTGAACATCGAATGCGGTCAGTCCATCTTGGACGAGCTGGAGCATTCCTTCCGCTACAACGACGCGATCTTGCGTTACCTCATCGCTGGCACGAAGAAAGCCCCTGAAGGCGCTTCGGTCATGATGAAGTCTGTCGAACGCGAAGAAGCTCGTAAAGCAAGCACCGAAGCCAGCGCCCCTGTGGCTGCTGAAGCTGAGGCCGAAGCTCAAGCTGAAGAGTAATAGTTCCGGCTGCGTGAACCAGTTCACCCTTGACGGGCAACTTATCGATATCAAGCCTTTGCGTTATACGCCGGCTGGTGTCCCTGCTCTGGAATTGGTACTGGAACACGAATCTTCCGTAATGGAAGCCGGTCACTCCCGGCAAATCGCTCTGGCGATGCAGGTAGTGGCTCTGGGGACTAATGCGTTGGGTTTGTCAGACACTCCTTTGGGAGCCCGTTTGCAACTACAAGGTTTTATTGCCCCCGCCCGTAAAGGCTCGACGCGTTTGGTACTGCATGTACAGAACTATCAGCGTCACTTTCCCGGGCAAGGCTCTGTTACGGTCTGACCAGTCTGGCTCGATCGTCGCGAAGTGTTCAACACCTCGCTTCACACTGAATTCTTCCGGGTATAGCCCGGTTACTAACGAGGCACAAAATGGCTTTCCGTAGAGGCAAAGACAAAAAACGCAAATTTGCACAACAGAACCCACTGTTCAAGCGCCGCAAATTCTGCCGCTTCACCGTCGCTGGCGTTGAAGAAATTGATTACAAAGATCTGGACACCCTGCGTGATTTCATCCAGGAAAATGGCAAGATCATTCCTGCACGTTTGACGGGCACTAAAGCTCACTACCAGCGTCAGCTGGATACCGCTGTCAAGCGCGCTCGTTTCCTGGCTCTGTTGCCGTACACCGACAACCACAAATAATCCAGAGGAACCTTAGTCATGCAAGTTATTTTGCTCGAAAAAGTCGCCAACCTGGGTAATCTGGGTGATGTGGTGCGCGTACGTGATGGTTACGCTCGTAATTTCCTGCTGCCACGCAAAGTTGCTCGCCGTGCTACGGCCGCTGCTCTGCAAGAGTTCGAAGCACGTCGTGCCGAACTGGAAAAGCTGCAAGCTGAAAAGCTGGCCGCTGCTCAGGCTCAGAACGAAAAACTGAACGGTCAAACTTTCACTCTGGTTCAAAAAGCTGGCGTGGATGGCCGTTTGTTCGGTTCCGTGACCACCATGGATATTGCTACTGCCCTGCAAGCTGCTGGTTTTGATAATCTGGTCAAGACCCAAGTTCGTCTGCCAGACGGCCACCTGAAAGCAGTTGGCGAATACCCCGTTCAGGTTGCTCTGCACCCTGACGTGACTGCTGAAATCAGCGTTGTGGTTCAAGGCGACGTAGCCTAAGACTAGTGCGTTGACGCATGGTACATTCTCTCGTGGGATGTATCTGCCAAGCTCAAAAAAGCCGGTGCAAGCCGGCTTTTTTGTTTTCTGTTCAGCCTTGTCTGGACAGAGCCATCACGCTCTTGGCGTGCTTGTGCTGCCGCATCAGGTCCTGTTGGCCGAACACGCTGTGTTGCCTGACTGTTCTGACCACCGAGATACAGACATACTGTTTAAGACCGCACAACATCTCCTGTTGGCTGCGGCATCGATTTTTTTCCTTGATTTGAAGGTATATGCATGGAAAGCAAGTCAGCCAAATCCGATTCAACGCTGGATTATCTTCGGATTCCCCCTCACTCTATTGAGGCGGAGCAGTCGGTGCTCGGTGGCTTGTTGCTTGATAATGCCGCGTTTGACCGAGTGGCCGATATTGTCACCGACGAGGACTTTTATCGTTTTGATCACAAGCTGATCTGGCAACACATCACCCGCTTAATTGGTCTGGCCCGACCTGCCGACGTGGTGACTGTTTTTGAGTCCTTGTCCACTGCTGGCAAGCAGGAAGAGGTGGGTGGTCTGGCGTATTTGAACGCTTTGGCCCATAACACGCCCTCGGCAGCCAATATTCGTCGCTACGCCGAGATCGTGCGTGAACGCTCCACGCTACGCAAACTGGTGACGGTGGCCGATGATATTTCCTCGGCGGCGTTCAACCCTCAGGGGAAGGAAGCCCGCCAGATCCTGGATGAAGCGGAAACCCGTGTGTTTCAGATCGCCCAGGAAGGCGCGCGTGGCTCGCAAGGTTTTCTGGAAATTCAGCCCTTGCTCAGTCAGGTGGTTGAACGTATCGACGAGCTCTATCACCGCGAAGGCGATTCGGAAGTGACCGGCGTGCCGACGGGCTTTGCGGATCTGGACAAGATGACCTCGGGTTTGCAAGCCGGTGACCTGGTTATTGTGGCGGGTCGTCCTTCCATGGGTAAAACATCTTTTTCCATGAATATTGGCGAACACGTTGCGATTGCGCAAGGCTTGCCTGTAGCGGTGTTCTCTATGGAAATGGGGGCGGTGCAGTTGGCCATGCGTATGGTGGGCTCGGTAGGTTTGTTGGACCAGCACCGTATGCGTACCGGTAAGCTGACCGCAGACGATTGGCCGCGCCTGACGCATGCGGTGCAGCAGGTGCAGGAAGCCCAGATTTATATTGATGAGACTCCTGGTCTGTCTTCCATGGAAGTGCGGGCACGGGCACGACGACTGGCACGGCAATGTGGCCAGCTTGGCCTGATCGTCATTGACTATTTGCAGCTGATGTCTTCCAGTGGCGGCGAGAACCGAGCCACGGAGATTTCCGAAATTAGCCGTTCCTTGAAAGGTTTGGCCAAAGAGCTTAATTGCCCCTTGATCGCTTTGTCACAGCTGAACCGAAGCCTGGAGCAACGCCCCAACAAACGCCCCATCATGAGTGACTTGCGAGAGTCGGGTGCTATTGAGCAGGATGCTGACTTGATTTTGTTTATTTACCGTGACGAGGTCTATAACCCTGACTCACCCGATAAAGGCACGGCAGAAATCATTATTGGTAAGCAGCGTAACGGACCTATTGGTTCGATCCGTTTAACCTTTGCGGGTGCCAGCACGCGCTTTCTGGATTACATGCCGAGTTAATGCGATTGGGGCTGCTATGCCAGTGTGCCTACGCGCGTTTGCAGGCGCTTTGAGTAGGTTGTAGAAGAAAAATAAAGGGGAGGCATACATTGGGTATGCCTCCCCTTTATTGCGTGCTGTCGAGCTGCTTAACAGGCAGACCTCTTAATCTTTACTCCGGCTGGCCAGCCGTTTAGCCAGCCAGGCACATACCAGCAGCTGCCATTGGTGAAATAGCATAATAGGCAGGATGATCGGGCCTACCATGGCACTGGGAAAAATGACATTGGCAATCGGAATGCCGCTACTCAGGCTTTTATTGGAGCCGCACATCAGCAAGCTGACTCGGTCTTCAATTGAAAAACCCAGCCAGCGCCCCAGATTCCAGGCCAGCAATTGTGCCAGGGTCAGCAAAACAGCATTAGACAGAATAATCAGACCCAAGGCGCTAAGTGGGGTGGAGGACCATAAACCGCCCACGACGGCCCCTGAGAAGGCCGTATAGACCACCAACAAAATCGAGCCCTGATCCACCACTTTCAATAATTTTTGGCGTTTCATGACCCAGGCACCGATCCAGGGGCGTAGCAAATGCCCAAAGACGAAAGGGAAAAACAGCTGCAGCATGATTTTGCCTACGGCTTCCAACGAGACCGTGGCCTGCGTGCTGGTGGCCCCGGCCAGTACAATGCCGACCAGTAAGGGAGTAATAAAGACCCCCAGCAAGGTGGAGGCGGAGGCGCTGCAAATAGAGGCCGGCACGTTGCCACGTGCCATCGCTGTCAATGCGACGGCGGATTGCACCGTGCTGGGCAGGCAAGCCAGAAATAAAATCCCCAGATACAGATTGTCCGTCAGCCAAGGACGCAGGACAGCGGCTACGCCACTACCCAAAATGGGAAAAAGCAGGAAGGTGACAGACAGAATCAGCAGGTGCAAACGCCAATGGGACAAACCGCCCCAAATTGCTTCACGGGACAGGCGGGCACCATGCAGGAAAAACAGCAAGGCAATCGCGAGCTGCGTGCTGTGTTGAAACAAGGCCACACCCCAGCCCTGGGCGGGTAAAAGACTGGCAAGGGCAACAGTAGCAAACAGCTTCAGCAAAAACGGGTCAATCGACAAACGTTTGATCATGCCTGATGAGCACTCATGGAAAGGGCCATGCGGTAGGCGTACCCCAGGGAGGACGCGTCGGCCTTGCCTTGTCCAGCGATGTCGTAGGCCGTGCCGTGATCAACGCTGGTGCGGATAAAGGGCAGTCCCACCGTTACGTTGACACCTTCGTCCAGGCCCAGCAGCTTGATGGGGATCAGGCCTTGATCATGATATTGGGCCACTACAATGTCGAATTCCCCCTGACGGGCACGCATAAAAATAGTGTCTCCGGGCCAGGGACCGCTGGCTTGTATGCCTTCGGCGCAGGCCTGCTCTATGGCTGGGGCAATGTGTTCTATATCTTCAGAACCAAATTTGCCTCCTTCACCCGCATGAGGGTTCAAGCCTGCGACGGCTACGCGGGGCTTGGCGATACCGGCCTGCGTGCAGGCCAGCTGGGCCAGTCGAATAGTTTGCAACACCCGGTCCGTGGTGATCAGGGAGGGGACGCGTGACAGAGGCTCGTGGATGGTAACCAGAATGGAACGCAACTGCTCGTTGGCCAGCATCATGGCGTAGTGTTCGGTCTGGCTGCGTTCGGCCAGGATTTCGGTATGGCCGGGGGCATCAATACCGCCTTTTTGCATGGCCAGTTTATTCAGGGGCGCGGTGACAATGGCTCGGATCAGCCCTGCTTGGGCATCATCAATGGCGTGACAGAGGTACTCGTAAGAGCCGCGTCCGGCCAAAGCATGGATTTGTCCGTAAGGCAGGTCCTCGGGCAAAGGCCGCCAGCGGTTCAGCACCGCAATGGTGCCTGTGGGTGTGCAGACGGGTTGTGCTACCTCTTCCACCCGCCAGTCATGGTCCGCGCCAATCAGTGTCAAGGCACGGCGCATCGCGCCCGCATCGCCATAGACGACGGCCGGGTGCGGTAAGCCTTCAACAACCAGGCGGGCGATGATTTCTGGGCCTATGCCCGCGGCATCGCCCATAGTGAGCCCGATGGGCTGTGCGGTACGTTTCATAGTGGTCAGTAAAATAATCCCACGCTGCGCCTTGGGCTTGCTGCCCCCTAAAGGGCATTTTTTACCTAGGAGCGGGTTGGTGGTAAAAAAAAACCGGGTCCAGGACCCGGTTTGAGTGAGTAGGGATTCGGCTTAGAGGGCGTCGCTGGCGTAATCCGCCAGACGGGAGCGCTCACCACGCTGCAAGGTGATATGGCCTGCATGCGGCCAGCCTTTGAATCGGTCTACTACGTAGGTCAGTCCCGAACTGCCCTCGGTCAGGTAGGGCGTGTCGATCTGAGCAATATTGCCCAGGCAGACAATTTTAGTTCCTGGACCGGCGCGCGTCACCAGTGTTTTCATCTGCTTGGGCGTCAGGTTTTGGGCCTCGTCGATGATCAGGAACTTGTTCATGAAGGTGCGGCCACGCATAAAGCTCAAGGATTTGACCTTGATCTTGGAGCGCACCAGTTCCATGGTGGAGTTACGTGGGGCCGCTTCGGTCCCCTGCGCGTTGCTCAGGTTGCCGGAGGGCTTGCCTGTGCCCAGATGCAGCACTTCCAGGTTGTCTTCCAGCGCACCCATCCAAGGCTGCATTTTTTCTTCCTCGGTACCGGGTAGGAAGCCGATATCATCGCCCACCGGCACGGTGGCACGGGTAATGATGATTTCGTTATAGCGCTTGGTTTCCAGGGTCTGGGTCAGCGCACTGGCAAGCGCCAATAACGTTTTACCCGTACCGGCATGGCCTAGCAGCGAGACAAAATCGAAGTCAGGATTCATCAGCAAGTTCAAGGCAAAGTTCTGTTCGCGGTTGCGAGCAGTAATGCCCCAGACATTGTTTTTGCCGTGGCTGTAGTCACGCAAGGTCGCCAAAACAGCTGTATTGCCTGCCGTTTCGCGTACCTGGGCGATCAAGGGATCATCGCCTTCGGTAAAGACGAACTGGTTGACCATGAACTGGCTACACAGCGGCCCGCTGATGCGGTAGAAAGTGGTGCCACCCTGTTGCCAGGATTCCATATTCTTGCCGTGCTTGGTCCAGAAATTGTCCGGCAAGGGCATGACACCGTCATACAGCAAGTCGGAATCATCCAGCACATGGTCGTGGCGGTAATCTTCCGCCAGCAAACCCAATGCTTTGGCCTTCAAGCGCATATTGATGTCTTTGGATACCAAGACCACTTCACGCTTGGGCAGGCTCTGGGTCAAGGCATTAACCACGGCCAAAATGGCGTTGTCCGCTTTTCCCAGAGGCAGCTGGATGGGCAGGCTGGTATCCAGGGCACTGGTCTGGAAGGTAACGTCGCCCAAGGCCTCGGCATTGCCGATCCCATCCAGATGAATGGGCTTGTCCAGGCCATGATCGCCCACCAACCCTTCCAGGGAGCGGCTGACCTGACGCGCATTGCGTGCCACTTCAGACAAGCCCTTTTTCTGGTGATCCAGCTCTTCCAGCACCATCATGGGCAAGAAGATATCGTGCTCTTCAAATTTGAACAGAGAGTTGGAGTCGTGCAGCAAGACATTGGTGTCCAGCACAAACAGCTTGCGCAAGGCAGGTGCCAGGCGGGTGCGTTTGCGGGCCGATCCGGGCGTCGGTTTGGGCTGAGCAGGACTGGCGATGTTTTTGCTGGGGGCTGCGTTGGCTACGCTGACGGGTGCAGGTGCAGGTGCAGGTGCAGGTGCAGGTGCAGGGGCTCGGGCCGGTCTCGCAGGCGCAGTTTTTACCGGCGCTGCTTTTTTGGCGCGTGGCTCTGTGCTGGCTTTAGGCGGTACTGCTTTCGGACGGGCAGGGGGGCTGGATGGTTCGGCTAGTGGTACGGGTGGATCGGCAACGATGACGCTGTCATCTTTTTCGCTAAGCAGGGTTCCCAGCTTGGTGGGTAACGTTGGTAGCGGCATATAACACGTACTCCTGGTTGTGCACCGGCCTGTCGGCCGGCACGGTAAGGTTTCAGGCGGCTTGCTGGACAGCCTGTAATACGGCCTGCACGTGGCCGGGCACTTTAAGGCCACGCCATTCTTGAATCAACACACCTTGGGCGTCGATCAAAAAGGTGCTGCGCTCTATGCCACGTACCTGTTTACCGTACATGTTTTTCATTTTCATGACCCCAAACAGTTCGCACAAGCGCTCTTCGGTGTCGGCAAGCAAGGCAAAGTTCAACGCTTGCTTGTCAATAAAGCGTTCATGGGAGGCTAGCGAGTCGCGGGAAACGCCGACAATTTGCGCACCAGCGGCCTCGAACTCGGGCAGGGCGTCGCGGAAATTCTGGGATTCGGTGGTGCAGCCTGGTGTGTTGTCTTTGGGGTAAAAGTACAACACTGTCATCTTTCCTTTTAGTTCAGCCGCGCTGAACTCGCCCTGCGTGGAGGGGATAGAAAAGTCGGGGATAGGGGCGCCAATTTGTACGGCTGTCATGCTTTTTCCTGTATCAGTAAGGCTGCGACCACTTTGCGGCCCTCAGCCATGAGGATATTGTAGGTTCTGGCGGCGGCCTGGGTATCCATGATTTCCACACCTATACCCCACTGCAGCATTTCCTGCGTGACGGCCGGGTGCAAAAAATGCTGGTGCTGGCCGGTGCCAATCAAAATCAGTTCGGGGGCGTTGTCAGGACGCGCCAGCGGGGCGTCGTCCAGAAATGCCATGGGGTCTTGCTTGACCGATTCCAGTCCGGCAATCCGGCGCAGCAGTACAGCTGTCAGCTCGGAAGCACCTTGAATAGGCAGGTCCTGCACGGGGCCCTCGGGACTAAAGAAGATGGAATGATCGTGGTTTTTAAAGTTGATCGCCACATAGTCCTCACCGTAAGCGGTGATGGCATTTAGGGCTGGATTGTGTTCGCGTTGCAGTTGCACGATGAGTCTCTCCCGTTACAAGGTCGATGATAGCGCAAAGCGCCAGGGACGATGCGGCACCTGATCTGTTTGCAGTGATTCTCAGTAAGTCAATCATGGATTAAACTCTTTGATTAACTTTTACCTTTTGGTTTGGGTCAGTCGCTTTTTTCTATCAGGGAATATCATGATTCGCTTTCCGCGCATCGAGCGTTTGCCGCCTTATGTGTTCAATATTACCGGCGAGTTGAAAATGGCCGCCCGCCATCGCGGCGAGGACATTATTGATATGTCCATGGGGAACCCGGACGGAGCAACACCGGCGCATATCGTGGAAAAGCTGGTGGAGGCGGCTAGTCGCCCCGACACTCATGGTTATTCTGTCTCCAAAGGCATCCCGCGTCTGCGCCGTGCCGTGACCAATTGGTACGAGCGCCGCTACAATGTGCACTTGGACCCCGATAGCGAAGCGATAGTTACCATTGGTTCCAAAGAAGGTCTGGCTCACTTGATGCTGGCGACCCTGGATAAAGGCGATACCGTTCTGGTGCCCAACCCCAGCTACCCGATCCATATTTATGGTGCTGTCATTGCCGGAGCCAATATCCGTTCGGTACCGATGATTCCCGGCGTGGACTTTTTTGAAGAAATCGAAAAAGCCGTGCGTGAATCCATTCCCAAGCCCAAAATGATGATTCTGGGTTTTCCCAGTAATCCGACGGCCCAGTGTGTGGAGCTGTCCTTTTTTGAGCGCATTGTGGCGCTGGCACGCGAGCACAATATTCTGGTGGTACATGATCTGGCCTATGCCGACATTACCTTTGATGGCTATGTGGCCCCGTCCATCATGCAGGTGGAAGGCGCGCGCGAGGTGGCCGTCGAGTTTTTCACCATGAGTAAAAGCTACAATATGGCCGGCTGGCGTATTGGCTTCATGGTGGGGAACGCGTCGCTGGTCAATGCCTTGGCGCGTATCAAGAGCTACCACGATTACGGCACCTTCACACCAATTCAGGTGGCCGCCATTGCGGCGCTGGAAGGGCCACAGGATTGTGTCAAGGAGGTGGTGGAGCAATATCGCCGCCGTCGTGACGTATTGGCCAAGGGTCTGCATGAAGCAGGCTGGATGGTCGATGTCCCCAAGGCATCAATGTATATCTGGGCCAAGATTCCCGAGTTCTACAAGGACATCGGTTCGCTGGAGTTTGCCAAGCGCTTACTGAGCGATGCCAAAGTAGCCGTATCCCCCGGCATCGGCTTTGGTGAGTATGGCGACAACTATGTGCGCTTTGCGCTGATCGAAAACGAGCAACGTACCCGTCAGGCGGTACGCGGCATCAAAGAAATGTTCCGTAAGGACGGATTTGTTCAATGAGTCCTATCAAAGTAGGTTTGCTGGGTTTGGGTGTGGTTGGCAGCGGCACCTGGAACGTATTGAAACGCAATGCAGACGAAATCGCTCGCCGCGCCGGTCGCCGTATTGAGGTGGTCGCTATTGCTGTGCGTGACCTGGAAAAGGCACGTGCGCTGGTTGGGGATGAAGTCATCCTGACCACAGACGGCATGGACGTGGTGCGTAACCCCGAGATCGATATTGTGGTCGAGCTGGTGGGGGGCGACACGCTGGCCCGCGAGTGGGTGATGGAAGCGATCGCCCAGGGCAAGCATGTGGTTACCGCCAACAAGGCTTTGTTGGCCAAGCATGGCAACGAGATCTTTGCTGCTGCGCACGAACGCAGCATCATGGTGGCGTTTGAAGCTGCTGTGGCCGGTGGTATTCCTATCATCAAAGCCATTCGCGAAGGCCTGTCGGCCAACCGTATCCAGTGGCTGGCCGGCATTATTAACGGCACCACCAATTACATCCTGTCCGAAATGCGCAATCGCGGCGTCAGCTTCGCTGAAGCCCTGGCCGATGCCCAGCGCTTGGGCTATGCCGAGGCCGATCCTACTTTCGACATTGAAGGTGTGGACGCTGCTCACAAGCTGAGCCTGCTTGCTTCGCTGGCTTTTGGTATTCCGGTGCAATTTAGCAAGGCCCACGTGGAAGGCATTACCAGCCTGGCACTGGAAGACCTGCAACACGCACAGCGCCTGGGCTACAACATCAAGCTGCTGGGTATCACCCGTGCCCGTGAAGACGGCATTGAATTGCGCGTCCACCCTACCTTGGTGCCACTGGACAGCATGCTCTCCAACGTACAAGGTGCCATGAATGCCGTGCTGGTGCATGGTGACGCCGTGGGTCAAACTGTGTACTACGGTGCAGGTGCCGGTGCTTTGCCTACCGCCTCTGCAGTAGTGGCCGATCTGGTGGACGTGACTCGTTTGCAAACCGCCGAACCCGAACATCGTGTGCCTTACCTGGCTTTCCAGCACAATGCGATGGCCGATACGCCTATCCTGCCTATGGATGACGTGCTGTCCTCGTATTACCTGCGCTTGCGTGTGGATGATCGCCCGGGTGTATTGGCTGATGTGGCGCGTATTTTGGCCCAAGCGTCGATTTCGATTGGCTCCATGTTCCAAGAGCCTGCTGGTGAGCAGGCCGAGATCATCTTCCTGACGCACGAAGCGCGGGAAGGTGCTATCAATGGTGCGATCAGCCAGATTCAGAATCTACCCTTTGTTCAGTCTGCCGTGACCCGTTTGCGCGTGGAGAATCTGTAATGAATTACGTGTCCACCCGTGGCGGCATGAAAGCCCAGCCGTTCTCGGACATCCTACTCGAGGGTCTGGCCCCGGATGGTGGCTTGGCCATGCCAGAAAGCTATCCTCAGGTCAGCGCTGAAATGCTGGAAGCCTGGCGTGCTTTGAGCTACCCCGAACTGGCTGCCAAAGTGCTGGGTTTGTTCGTAACGGATATCCCGGCTGAGGAGCTAGGCGCTTTGACAGCCCGTGCTTATGCACCCGGTGTGTTCGATAGCGAACAGGTCGTCCCTGTCAAGGAACTGGAATCTGGCTTTTCTTTGCTGGGATTATCCCAAGGCCCAACGCTGGCTTTTAAAGACATGGCCATGCAGTTTCTGGGTCAGGTTTTTGAGTACGTGCTGACACAACGCAACAGCACCCTGAACATTGTGGGCGCCACTTCGGGCGATACAGGTTCAGCGGCTGAGTACGCTTTGCGTGGCAAGCGCGGCGTCAGCGTGTTCATGCTCTCGCCCTTTGGCCGCATGAGCGCTTTTCAGCGTGCCCAGATGTATTCCCTGCAAGATGAAAACATCCACAACCTGTCGGTGAAGGGAGTGTTTGATGATTGCCAGGATATCGTCAAGGCCTTGGCTGGGGATTTGCAATTTAAATCCCAATGGCACCTGGGGGCGGTGAACTCCATTAACTGGGCACGTATTTCGGCTCAGGTGGTGTATTACTTCTGGGGTTGGCTGCGCAGCACCACAGCGGCCGGCCAGAAGGTGTCCTTTGCCGTGCCTTCGGGTAACTTCGGCAATATTCTGTCGGGCCATATTGCGCGTCAGATGGGCTTGCCTATCCATCAGCTGGTGCTGGCAACCAACGAAAATAACGTGCTGGAAGAGTTCTTCCGCACTGGTATTTATCGTCCTCGTGGCTCCGATCAAACCTACGCCACATCCAGTCCATCCATGGACATTTCCCGCGCCTCCAACTTCGAGCGCTTTGTGTTTGATCTGCTGGGCCGTGATGGCAGCAAGGTCAAGGCATTGTGGGAACAACTGGCTAAAGAAGGCCAATTTGACCTGAGCGAGCATCTGCCACGCTTCAAGGAAGAGTTCGGCTTTGTGGCCGGTGCCAGTTCGCACCAGGACCGCCTGGACACGATTGCCCAGGTGAACAAGCAGTATCAGGTGCTGATCGACCCGCATACAGCAGACGCCGTTAAGGTGGCTCAGAACTTCCGCGAAGAAGGCATCCCTATGCTGGTGCTGGAAACGGCCTTGCCAGCCAAGTTCTCCGAGACCATCGAAGAGGCCATTGGCCAACCTGCTCCGGTACCTGAGCACTTAAGCGGTCTGGCTGACTTGCCTCAGAAAGTCGTGGTGATGGATGCGGATCTGGCGCAAGTGCGTAGCTACATCGAAGCGCACGCCCCGCGCTGATCACAGATAACGGTGCCGGCATCCCTTGCCGGCACCGCTCTTGAGCTTGGCGAGTAGTTTGAAACCCCGGTTTTTCTTATTTCTGCTGGTCTGAATGATATTCAGGACGAGCTGCAGAAAAGCGAAAAATCGGGGTTTTTTGCGTCTTTGCTGTCGGGAAAGGGGAACGGTAGTGGGCGTGTTATTACGTATCTGAACTTTTTCTAGCCAGTCTCCATCAAAAAAACATGATTCAAAGGCATGATGTTTATGGCCTTTGGTATAGGCGGACAAGCAGACAGCCTGTCCAATGCAGAGAAAGGATAGAAATATCATGAGTAAAACGACACTTGTTAAGTTACGCCCCCTGGAGCGAGAAGATCTGCGCTTTGTGCATCTACTGGACAATAACGCCAGCGTAATGCGCTACTGGTTCGAAGAACCCTACGAAACCTATGGCGAGCTGGCGGCTTTGTATGACGAGCACATTCACGACCAGCGCGAACGCCGGTTTGTGGTGGAGTGGGAAGGACAACCGTCGGGGGTCGTGGAGCTGGTCGAGATCGACTATGTGCACCGCCGGGCCGAGTTCCAGATCATTATCGCGCCTGAATTTCAGGGCAAGGGGATTGCTTCACGTGCTACCAAGCTGGCGATTGAGTACGGTTTTGGAGTGCTGAACCTGTACAAGATTGTGCTGATTGTGGATAAGGAGAACCAGAAGGCCATCCATATTTATCAGAAGTTTGGTTTTCAGGTGGAAGGCGAGTTCAAGCACGAGTTCTTCATCAATGGCCAATATCGGGACGTGGTGCGTATGTGCCTTTTTCAGCACGAGTTCCTGGCTGCCCACAAGCCGGCGCAGACTTTGCTGACACCCTTGGCGCAATAGGAGGCCTTCACCGTGACGTCTGCTTTTACAGATGCGCCGCTTTCAGGCCGCTACGCACCGCGCCTTCCAGCACGCCAGGGTAGCCGGTATCGGTCCAGTCACCCGCCAGACGGATGGCTGACCATGGCGTAGTCACGGCAGGGCGGCGCAAGCCCGGAACGGCTGCAAAGGTGGCACGCTTTTCGGTAATCAGCTCGCTGGCACGAACCGCAGGCATGGCTTTTAGATGCTGTGTTTGATTGTGTACTTGCTCGATAATCGCGGCAATAGCGTGTTCGCGGTCCAAGGCTTGCAGACGCACAGCATCGCTGATGACAATGCTGACCAAGGTTTCTCCGCTGCCCGGTTTTAGGGCGCTGTGATCAAACAGCCATTGCCCACCACTGCCGTTTGTATCATCCAGCATCAACATGGCGTGAGGCAGATTCCACGCTTGCTCCAGCTCCAGATACAAAGTGGCGATGGGAATATACGTAAAGGCCTCCAGGTCCGCCAGTAACTGTTCGCTGGCAGGGCTGCTGGGCAGGCTTTGCAGTAAGCGTGCTGCTTGAATCGGTGGGCAGGCCACAATGGCGGCATCAAACTGCAGGCCATCAATCTGCACGCCAGCCTCTGTCAGTTCCAGTCTTTGCACCCGGTGGCCCAGTTGCAGCTGAATATCGCGCAGCGCAGGTTCGCACCAGAGCTGGCTTAAATCCGTCAGGGGAATCAAGGTTTGGCTGGCTTGTGGAAGGCCGCCCAGGCTATCGCGAAGCACATGGGCAAAGAGTTGAGCGCAAGCCTGTTCAATTGGGGTGTTCATGGCGGCCACGCACAGTGGCTGCCAAAACAGACGGATGAGATGGCTGTCTTGCTGACGCTGCTCCAGTAGGTGCAGCACGGTCAGACCCGCTGGGGTGCGCCATTGCTGCTTGATCAGCCAACGGCAAAATCGAGCCATCTTAAGTTTTTGTGACCAGCTCAATCCGTGTGCGCCCAGCAAACCGGCCAGCAAATGTAAGGGAGCGGGCAGGGAACGATTGCGCAGGCGAAAACGGCCATCGGCTGCCATCACATCCAGATCCTGACGCAGCAAGCGGGAGGATTCGTTCAGCCCAATTTCTCCCATCAAGCCCAGCGTGACGGAGTAGGCACCCAGCATGATGTGCTGGCCATTATCGGTGTCGCGTCCCAGATTGGGACTGTGAATACGGCGGGCACGCCCGCCTATATGGCGCGAGGCTTCAAAGACGCTGGCCTGATGGCCCTGGGTCTTTAATCGCCAGGCGGCTGCACAGCCCGCCCAGCCCGCCCCGATAACCGCGACTTTCATCGGCTCAGTTTGCGCTGCAAGTTACGCCCGCCCGATACCCAGGTTTTCCAGGCCAGCCAGAACTTGCGAATGGGGGTCAGCGAGATGCGCTGTTCCAGCACATGCCAGCGGTCATTGGCGATCTCGACCAGCAGGGCATGATAGATGGCGGCCATCAACAGACCGGGTCGCTGCGCACGGCGGTCGACCGCAGGCAGGGCACGCATGGCTTGACGATACAGTTCCTGAGCACGCTCGGTTTGAAAGGCCATCAAGGCCTCGAAACGATCCGAGTGTTGCTGGTCCAGAAGCTCGTGCGGGCTAACGCCAAAACGGTCCAGGTCTTCCTGGGGCAGATAGATGCGGCCGCGGCGGGCATCATCACCTACGTCACGGATGATATTGGTTAGTTGAAACGCCAGGCCCAGCTTTTGGGCATAGTCGCTGGTTTGCGCTTGTGTCTGACCGAAAATGCGGGCTGACAGCAGGCCGACCACACTGGCGGCGTGCCAACAGTAGCGCTCCAGCTCGTTCCAGCTTTGGTAGCGTACCTGATCCAGATCCATTTCCATGCCGTCGATAATCGCCAGCAGCTCATCTTGGGGGAGATCAAAGGTTTTGACGTGCTCAGCCAAAGCCTGCATGACCGGATGATGTGCGCGGCCTTCATACAGATCAGCGACCTGCGTGCGCCACCACACCAGCTTCATGCGGGCGACCGACTCTTCGTGAACTTCGTCCACGACATCATCGACCTCGCGGCAAAAGGCATACAGCGCGGTGATGGCACGGCGGCGTTCGGGTGGCAGAAACAAAAAGGCGTAATAAAAACTGGAGCCGCTCTGGGCTGCCTTGTTCTGACAATACTCGTCTGGGCTCATGGACGTTCAGGGTCGGTAAGGGGTGCGGCTCAGACCGCGGGCAATCAGGCGCAGCCAGTCCAGACGGGACAGGGTGGGGCGGTGACTGAACACATCAAATTGCACGTCTTCCAGACGCTCCAGAATACGCAGGCCGCCCAGTACCATCATTTTCAGCTCCAGACTGATGCGTCCGGGCAGGTGAGAGGACAGCAGCAAGCCAGCCTGCAGACGTTGACGGGCATCGGTGACCAGCAACTGCATCATTTCCTGCCAGCGCGCATCGGCCTGGGGTTGACGCTGCAGCTGGCTGCGGGCCTGGATGTAATCATCATCCAGGTCGTACTGGGCCAGCAGGTCCTGCGGAATATAGACACGATTCTTGTGCCAGTCCAGGGCCACGTCCTGCCAGAAGTTCACCAGTTGCAGCCCCGTACAGGTGGAGTCCGCCATCTCGATCAGCTCCGGACTGTGGGCTTCATACAGATGCAGCATCAGACGGCCAACCGGATTGGCCGAGCGCGTACAGTAGTCCAGCACCTGGGCCATATCGGTATAGCGATGGGTGGTGACATCCTGGCGGAATGCGGACAGCAAATCCAGAAACGGTTTGAGGGGCAGCTGGAAGTTGCTGATGGTGCTGGCCAGCGGAACAAAAATCGCACTGTGTGGTGTATCAGCCAGAACGGGCTGATGATATTGCAGTTGTTCTATTCCGGTTTCGAACTGCGCCAGCAGTTCCAGGCGCTCGGCAGCGCTTAAATCGCCTTCATCGGCAATGTCGTCGGCGCTGCGGGCAAAACGATAAATATCGGTAACCGGTCGGCGCAGCCGACGAGGTAGCAGTACCGAGGCGACAGGGAAGTTTTCATAGTGCTCGATAGACATAGTCCGTCAGTATACGGCAGACCTTATTGCGGGCGAAGCCAGCCTATCGCTTTCGTTTCCACTAGGGCTGGTTTAGACTTTCGTATTGCTTCGGGGAGAACCATGCCACGTCCTATCTCGGCCACCATTCATATTGCGTCACTGCGTCACAATCTCGATATGGTTATTCAGAGCCTGAATAACGCCACGGCTCCATCCGGAGTGAAACGGCCTCATATCTGGGCCGTCATGAAGGCCAATGCTTACGGCCATGACATCGAAAATGCCGTGCGCGCTTTTAGCGCCGCCGAGGGCATGGCGATGCTGGATTTGAAAGAAGCCGTACGTTGCCGCGCTGCGGGCTGGACCGGCCCCATCATGCTGCTGGAAGGCTTTTTTCAGCCTGACGATCTGGGCGTGCTGGCCGAGTATGGCCTGACCACGGTTATCCATTGCCATGAACAGCTTAAAATGCTGGAGCAATGGAAGGGCGGTGTGGCCCTGAACGCCATGGTCAAGCTAAACAGTGGCATGAACCGCCTGGGCTTTGGCGTGGATGATTACCCCGCCGCGTTCGAGCGCGCCCAGCGCCTTCAAAAAACCGGCAAGCTGGGTTCCGTTGGACGCATGACGCACTTTGCGCGAGCCGACGACAATATTGATGCCACGCTGGAACAGATCCGGTGCTTTAACCGTATTACCGACGGTTTGCCCGGTCCGGTCAGTGTGTGTAACTCGGCGGCTACCTTAAGCCCCGATCTGGGCGTTTATATGCCGACCGGCCCGGATCATTGGGTGCGACCCGGTATTTGCCTGTATGGCAGCTCGCCCTTTGCGGATTTCAGCGCCGAAGATTTTGGCTTGCAGCCGGGCATGACTTTGGCCGCGGAAATTATCAGCGTGCGCGGCGTCAAGCAGGGTGAGGGCATTGGCTACGGCCATACGTATATTGCAGAACAGGCCATGCGCATTGGCGTGGTGGCCTGTGGCTACGCCGATGGGTATCCGCGTCATGCGGGCACCGGCACCCCTATTACCGTCAACGGCGTACGTACTCGTTTGCTTGGCCGTGTCTCCATGGACATGCTGGCAGTCGATCTTACCCCGGTGCCCGCCGCCGGGGTGGGCAGTCAGGCGGTGTTGTTTGGTCAAGGAGGGCCTGGTGTGGACGAAGTGGCTGCGGCAGCGGGCACACTGGGCTACGAATTGATTTGTGCGGTGGCACCTCGTGTACCGCGCATCATTCAGGATTAACACCAACAAGGCATAGCCATGAAAAATAAATGTGTATTAATTACCGGCGCTACCAAAGGAATCGGCTGGGCAATCAGCCAAAGGCTGGCCGATGCCGGGGCCCACGTCGTGGGTCTGGCCCGTCACACGGAAAACATTGATTTCCCCGGTTATCTGTATTCCTGCGATTTGAGCAATGCAGGCGAAACCGAAGAAATGCTGCGCGTTATTCGTGAAAAGTATCCTGTGGATGCGGTTGTGAATAATGTGGGCATGGTGGCACCCGAGCCTATCGGTCAGGTGGATCTGGGGAACCTGTATCAGGTGTTTGACCTGAATGTGCGTGTGGCCGTGCAAGTGGCCCAGGCCTTCATCCCTTCGATGAAAGCCCGCAAGGAAGGCCGCATCATCAATATTTGCAGTCGTGTTGTGCACGGCGGTTCCGACCGCACCAGCTATGCCGCCGCCAAAAGTGCCTTGCTGGGTTGCACCCGCACTTGGGCGCTGGAATTGGCTCCTTATGGCATCACCGTTAACGCGGTCTCTCCTGGTCCGATCGAAACCGAATTGTTCCGTGCCAATCACCCCGTGGGCAGCGAGGCCGAGCAGCGCAGCTTATCCTCTATCCCACTGGGACGTTTTGGGCAGGCGGCTGAAGTGGCCGCTGCCGTTACTTTTTTGCTCAGCGATGAGGCCGCGTACATCACCGGCCAGAATCTGGGCGTGGATGGCGGCGGCAGTTTGGCCGGACGCTAAGGAATCATTATGGCCACCAGTGCTCGTGCGGCCCGCAAGGCCAAAGTCGTATTTGTTTGCACAGAGTGCGGGGCGGATACTCCCAAGTGGGCGGGAAAATGCCCGGCCTGTGGGGCTTGGAACAGTTTGCAGGAAACCGTGGAGGCCACACCGGCCGCCACCTCCCACCGTTACGCTTCTCTGGCAGGTTCCAGCCCGGTTCAAAGCCTTTCTGACGTACAAGCACGTGAAATGCCGCGTGTGCCTACCGGCATCGGCGAGTTCGACCGTGTGTTAGGGGGCGGGCTGGTAGAAGGGGGCGTCATCCTGATCGGGGGCGATCCTGGCGTGGGTAAGTCCACGCTCTTGTTGCAGGCCATGGCCGCCTTGGCGCAGCAAACCAAAGTCCTGTATGTGACGGGTGAGGAATCGGCTGAACAGGTGGCGCTGCGCGCCCGACGTTTGGGCGTGCCTACCGAAGGGGTGGACCTGCTGGCGGAAATTCGTCTGGAGGCTATTAATCAGGCTTTGTTGACGCACAAGCCCAGCGTGGTGGTGATCGACTCGATTCAAACTGTTTACTCGGATCAACTGACTGCGGCTCCGGGGTCGGTGTCGCAAGTGCGTGAATGCGCGGCTCAGCTGACACGCCTGGCCAAGCAAAGCGGCACTTCCATGATTTTCATTGGTCATG
Organism: Alcaligenes sp.; assembly: GCA_052109075.1. Taxonomy (GTDB): domain Bacteria; phylum Pseudomonadota; class Gammaproteobacteria; order Burkholderiales; family Burkholderiaceae_B; genus Alcaligenes. The sequence goes on from JBQEAN010000009.1 coordinate 48,336, forward strand.
TCACCAAAGACGGGACCTTGGCCGGTCCTCGTGTGCTGGAGCACATCGTGGATACTGTGCTGTATTTTGAGGGCGATACACATTCGTCCTTTCGCATGGTGCGGGCGTTTAAAAACCGCTTTGGCGCAGTGAACGAGCTGGGCGTCTTTGCCATGACGGAAAAAGGCCTGAAAGGGGTCAGCAATCCTTCGGCCTTGTTCTTGTCGCAACACTCCCAAACCGTCGCCGGTTCCTGCGTAATGGCAACCCAGGAAGGTACCCGACCTTTGCTGGTGGAAATTCAGGCTTTGGTGGACACGGCCCATGTGCCCAACCCCCGCCGTCTGTCAGTCGGACTGGAAAGCTCGCGTTTGGCCATGTTGCTAGCCGTTATGCACCGGCACGCTGGCGTTGTCACTTACGACCAGGATGTGTTCGTGAACGCGGTAGGCGGCGTCAAGATTACCGAGCCCGCGGCCGACTTGGCTGTTCTCCTGGCCATTCTGTCCTCCCTGAATAACCGACCCTTGCCACGCGGCTTGGTGGTGTTTGGGGAAATTGGCTTGGCCGGTGAAATTCGTCCGGCCCCGCGAGGTCAGGAGCGTCTGCGTGAAGCGGCCAAGCTGGGCTTTAGCATTGCCTTGATTCCCAAGAGCAATGCTCCGCGTCAAGCGATGGAAGGCCTGGAAATTTGGGCTGTAGACCGGGTAGAGGACGCGGTTGAGCGTCTGCGCAATCTGTAGCCGCCATGATAAGTATTGAACTGGTCCTGGCCTGCTTGCTGGGAGGTGCGCTTATTGGCTACACCGGGGGTGTGCTGGGTATTGGTGGCGGCTTGCTGGCTATTCCGCTGCTGGGGCTGATTCTAGGCATGGACCAGCAAACGGCCCAAGGAACTGCCTTGATCATGGTGGTGCCTGCAGTGCTGTTGACGGTGCGTCAGTACCATCGTCGCAATCATATTGATTTCCGACGTGCAGCCCTGGGAGCCATCTCCTCTATCATCTTTACCTGGCTGGGCGCTCGTCTGGCATTGGGCATGGATGCGGTCTTGCTGCGCCGTATCTACTCGGTATTTGTGATGGCGATTGCCCTGTATTATTTTGACCAGAGCTTGGGCTTTTCCCGGCGCCGCCGTCGCAGTGACAAGCCGCGCCCGGACCCCGAGTCTTTTGGTCAGCCCTGGTATATCGCCGTCGGCATGATGGCGGGCTTGGCAGGGGGCGTGTTTGGTGTCGGTGGCGCAGTACTGGTGGTGCCTTTTTTGACCAGCCGTATGGGCTATAGCCAAACCGGTGCCCAAGGCTTGGCTCTGTCCATGATTATTCCGGGCACCTTGGTTGCCTTGGCGACCTACGCTTTTCATGGTCAGGCCACTTGGCAGGTCGGCATACCGATGGCTGTCGGTAGCCTGATGCTGGTACCTTTTGGCGTGCGCCTGGCGTATCGCCTGCCTGAAAATCGCCTGAAGTTTATTTTTGCCTGCATGCTGGTGCTGATCATGGCCTTGCTGCTGGTCCGTGCCTAAGGAGCTGCTTTGAACGCGATGTCCGAAACTGTTTTCTCCTTGCCCGGCGGCGGCACCTTACTGGCCCCGGAATTGGTGGATCAGCTGGATCTGGACCCGGACGCCCTGCAAGCGTGGTTTGAGGCGACCTCCTATGGCGATCAGGCCAGCAAAGTCGGGCAGGGTGGGCGTCAAGCCGCCTGGTTTGTGAACGGGCCGTTTGGACAGGCCGTGCTACGTCACTATCGGCGGGGCGGTTTGGTGGCCCGCTTCAATGAGTCCGCCTATCTGTGGCAAGGGGTATCGCGTACGCGCAGTTGGCGAGAATTTCAGGTGATGTCTTATTTGCACAACAAGGGGTTGGCCGTGCCCAAAGTGCTGGCTGGCGCGTGGTGGCAGCAGGGTTTTTGGTACCATGCGGCCCTGATAAGCCAGCGGGTGCCCAATGTACAGCCTTTGGCACTGAGCCTGGATCGTGCGTCGCCTGAAGCGGTAGCGCACGAGATTGTCCGCATGCACCAATTCGAGGTTTGGCACGCGGACCTTAACGCCTACAATATTTTGCTGGATGCGAATGACAAAGTCTGGCTGATCGATTTTGACCGTGCACGACAGGGGCCCGTCAGCTCCGCCCAAGCCTTGGGGAATATGCAACGGCTCAGACGATCTTTGCTCAAAGTGTGTGGGCCGCGTGGCGATCAGTGGTGGGAGCAGATGTTTTCTGCTTACCGCCGTGAAACGCAGCGCTAATTACGACTACGGGCCCTAAAAAAGCTTTATCATCTCGCCTTTTGGGTTTTTCGCTTTCGATAGGAAGGGGACTCGTGATGTCTTTTGGGATGAACACACCACAGGTACTCGTCGGCCTGCTGGCCGCTGCTGCCATCATGCCTGTTGCACAGGCACAAAATCAGGTCGTCAACGTTTATAACTGGGCTGAATACACAGCGCCCGACACTTTGTCCGGTTTCCAGAAAGCCACGGGTATTACCGTGCGCTACGACGTTTACGACAATAACGACACCTTGCAAGCCAAGTTGTTGACGGGTAAATCGGGTTACGACGTGGTGGTTCCCTCCACGCATTACGCCGCGCGGCAGATCGAAGGCGGTTTGTTCCAGAAGCTGGATAAAAGTCAGATTCCCAACTGGTCACACCTGGACCCGGACATCATGGCGTTGCTCTCCGATGTGGATCCCGGTAATGAATACCTGATTCCGTGGGGCTATGGCACCAATGGCTTGGGCTACAACGTCACCAAAGTCAAAGAAATCATGGGCGAACAGGTGGACCTGGGTAACTGGGACATGCTGTTCAAACCTGAAAATGCCGAGAAGCTGAAAGGCTGTGGCATTTCCATTCTGGACGAAGCGGCCCAAGTGTTTCCGGCTGTGCTGCACTATATTGGCAAAGA
>JBQEAN010000009.1:51335-72527 GCA_052109075.1 Alcaligenes sp.
TTCTGGACGAAGCGGCCCAAGTGTTTCCGGCTGTGCTGCACTATATTGGCAAAGATCCCAATAGCAGCAACGAAGCCGATTACCGCGAGGCCCTGGGTCTGCTCAAGACCATTCGTCCTTACGTGCGTCAATTCAGCTCCTCGGGTTATATCGACGAGCTGGCTGCTGGTGATTTGTGTATGGTCTACGGTTTCTCCGGCGACGTCATGATCTCGGCGGATCGTGCCCGTCAGGCCAACAAGTCTTACGCCATTGATTACTACATTCCGCAAGGTGGTGCGCCCGTCTGGTTTGACACTATGGCTATCCCCAAAAGCGCGAACAATGTGAAAGAGGCCCATGCCTTTATTAATTACATTGAAACACCGGAAGTGCATGCTGCCATTACCAACACCATGTTCTACCCGAACGCCAATAAAGAGGCGCGCGAGTTCGTGGTTAAGGAAGTGGCTGACAACCCCATGATTTATCCTTCGCCCGAAGTCTCCAAGACTTTATTTGTCATCAAACCGCAGCCATTGAAAGTGCAGCGTTTGCAAACGCGCATGTGGGCTGAACTCAAGTCTGGACGTTAAGGCATCATGCAAGATATCCGTACCGGAACCTCGCCCTGGATGGATGGCGAGGATGCATTCGTACGTGTAGACGAAGTTGTTAAAATCTTCGGCGACACGGTGGCCGTCCAGTCGGTGAGTCTGGACGTGGCCCGCCACGAAATTTTTGCATTGCTGGGCAGCTCGGGGTGTGGAAAATCCACCTTGCTGCGCATGCTGGCAGGGTTTGAGGAACCGACTTCCGGTCGGATTTATCTGGACAATGAGGACATCACGGACCTGCCGCCTTACCGACGGCCGGTCAATATGATGTTCCAGTCTTACGCGCTGTTCCCGCATATGTCGGTCGAGGCCAATGTGGCATTTGGCCTGAAGCAGGAAGGTGTGCCCCGCAATGAAATCCACGAGCGCGTGTTTGAGGCACTGGATCTGGTGCAGATGGCTGGTTTTGCGCGTCGCAAGCCCAGTCAGTTATCGGGCGGGCAACAGCAACGTGTAGCCTTGGCGCGCAGCCTGGTAAAGCGCCCTAAGCTGCTCTTGCTGGACGAACCCATGTCCGCACTGGATAAACAGATTCGTCAGAAAACCCAGATCGAGCTGGTCAAGATTCTGGAACGCGTGGGCGTGACCTGCATTATGGTCACTCACGACCAGGAAGAGGCCATGACCATGGCCAGTCGTCTGGCGGTGATGTCCGATGGGCAGATTATCCAGTCCGGCACACCGTATGACGTGTACTCCTTCCCGAACTCAAGCTTTGTGGCGGGCTTTATCGGCTCCACCAATTTATTTACCGGTGTGGTTACCGTGGATGAACCGGACCATGTCCACATCGACTGCGAGGAATTAAGCCGCCCCTTGTATGTCAGCCACGGCATCAGCGAGCCTTTGGGGATGGACGTGTATGTGTCCGTGCGTCCCGAACAGATCAAGGTTGGCCGCGAATTGCCCAGCGAAGATACGAACTGGGGCCACGGCATGGTGACCCACGTGTCCTGGATGGGCAGCTACACCCGCTACCAGATTCGTCTGGATGCCGGCATGCTGATCGAGGCCCAGATGCCCAGCGGCACCTTGGCCCAACCGGATGCACCCGGCGTAGATGAAGAGGTCTATGTCTCTTGGTCCGACGACAGCGCAACGGTACTGAGCACATGAAGAACCTGTCCTGGCGCAAACTGTTGCCCACCAGTCGCACGCTGGTGGTCGCACCCACATTCTTGTGGATGATTCTGTTTCTGCTGGTGCCGTTTTTGCTCGTGCTCAAGATCAGTTTTGCTGATCTTAATTTCGGGGTGCCACCCTATACACCGCTGGCCCAGTTTGCCGAAGAAAGCATTTCCTTTGTACTGAACTTGCGTGGCTATATTCTGCTGTTCAGCGACAATCTGTACCTGGCGACTTACATCAGCTCGTTGAAGATGGCGGCAGTCACCACGCTGTTTTGCGTGCTGATCGGCTATCCGGTGGCCTACTACATTGCACGGTCGTCTCCGGCGGTGCGCAGCCTGCTCTTGCTGGCCGTGATCTTGCCGTTCTGGACTTCCATGCTGCTGCGTGTGTATGCCTGGGTCGGCATTTTGCGTGGCGATGGGCTGCTCAATCAGGCCTTGCTGTGGATGGGCATTATTGATGCCCCTCTGGAAATCTACCGCACTGATCTGGCTGTCTATATTGGCTTGATCTACGCGTATTTGCCTTTCTTCATCCTGCCGCTGTACGCCAATCTGGTAAAGCTGGATATGCGCATGTTGGAAGCCGCCTACGACTTGGGCGCGCGCCCTTGGTCGGCGTTCTGGCACATCACCCTGCCCATGTCTATGTCAGGCGTGATTGCGGGGGCCATGCTGGTCTTTATCCCGACGGTGGGTGAATACGTGATCCCGGAAATGCTCGGTGGGGCTGATACCTTGATGATGGGCCGCGTCATGTGGACGGAGTTCTTCAATAATGCGGACTGGCCGATGGCCGCCGCCGTGACCTGCGTGATGGTTCTGTTGCTGATCATTCCTTTGATTTTGTTCCAGTACAGCCAGATGCGGCAGATGGAAGCGCAGCGGGGAGGCCGCTCATGACCACGCCTAATCCCTGGCTGCGAGCCCTGGTTCTGACCTTGGGCTTCGGCTTTCTATACATACCCATTCTGTTCTTGATTGTCTTTTCTTTTAATGATTCGTCCATCATGACGTCCTGGTCGGGCTTTTCCTTGCGCTGGTACGAGTCCTTGTTTCAAGACAAGGCCTTGTTGAGCGCCGCGAAATTGTCTTTCCTGATCGCGGTGCTCACTGCCACCATGGCTACCATTCTGGGTACTTGGGCCGCTTATGTGCTGGCTCGTATGGGACGCTTCAAAGGCTTTGTTTTGTACATAGGCCTGGTCAGTGCTCCGCTGGTGATCCCTGAGGTGGTACTGGGTATTTCCCTGCTGCTGATGTTTGTGGAGTTGAACTCCCTGTTTGGTTGGCCCGAGCAAAACGGTATTTTCACGATCTGGATTGGCCACGTGGTGCTGTGTACGGCTTATGCCACGGTGATTTTGCAATCACGTATGCGGGAATTGGATCGCTCTCAGGAAGAGGCCGCTTTGGATTTGGGTGCGACGCCCTTGAATGCTTTTTTTCAAGTGGTTCTGCCCTCGATTGTGCCTGCCCTGATGGCGGCCTGGTTGCTGGCCTTTACCCTGTCGCTGGACGATGTGGTGATTGCCTCCTTCTTGTCCGGTCCGGGTTTTACCACCTTGCCGGTGGAAGTGTTTTCGCGCGTACGCTTGGGCCTCAAGCCCGAGATCAATGCCTTGGCAACCCTGCTTATTTTGGTGATTGGTGTTTGTGTGATTGTCGCCAGTCGCTTGCAGGCACGCCGCGAGCGTCGCGTCTGATTGATAAGGAGTATTGTCGTGTTTACGATGTATGGCTTGAAAAATTGCAGCACCTGCCAAAAGGCGATTGCTTGGTTCGAGCAAAACGGCCTGCCAGTAAACTTTGTGGATTACCGCGAACACCCCTTGGAGCCTGCCCGTTTGCAACAATGGGCCCAGGAGCTGGGTGGCTGGCCCAAGTTGGTCAATCGCGCCTCCATGACCTGGCGCAATTTGCCTGCCGAACGTAAAGAGCCCGCAGACGATGAGCAGTGGTTGGCCTTGATTGTCGAGTTTCCGGCCCTGGTGCGTCGCCCCTTATTGATTACGCCCGAAGGTGAAGTCAGCGTGGGTTTCAACGAAGGCAAGTTTGCCACCCGTTTTCTTAAATAAACCAAAAGGGGGCTCAGCCCCCGATTTTTATATCTGCCATGTACACACAGTCCGAACTTAAACAACAGGTGGCTCAGGCCGCGGTTGACTACATCCTCCCTTTCCTGACCCCTGATTCCATTCTGGGTGTGGGTACGGGTTCCACGGTGGATCTGTTTATTGATGCCTTGGCCGCTCATAAACAGGCCTTCAAGGCAGCCGCTTCCAGCTCTGAGCGCTCGACCGCTCGCCTGCAAAGCCTAGGCATTGAAGTACAAGACTTAAATACCATTGAACGCATGGACTGGTATGTAGACGGTGCAGACGAAATTGATGCTGGCCTGAACATGACCAAAGGCGGTGGCGGTGCGCTGACCCGCGAAAAAATCGTGGCTTCGGTATCAGACAAATTCCTTTGCATTGTGGATGAAAGCAAGCTGGTCGATTGTCTCGGCGCTTTCCCGTTGCCGGTGGAAGTGATCCCGATGGCCAAGAATGCCGTCGCGCGCCAACTGCGTGAACTGGGTGGCAATCCGGTCGAGCGCACAGGTTTTGTGACTGATAACGGTGGCTTGATCCTGGATGTGTCCGGTTTGTCGATTGAAGACCCGGCCGCCCTGGAGGCGTACATCAATAATATGCCCGGTGTGGTGTGTTGTGGTTTGTTCGCTATTACCCCGGCCAGTGTGGCCTTGATCGCTGGTCAGCAGGGCGTACGCACACTGTCTGATGCCGGTTTCTGAATTTTAATGTCTCTGTCATAATCGGTGCTTAATCTATCTGGAGATTAAGCGCTGGCGCGAGCCATTTTGCTGTTACAGAAGGCCACTATGAACGAACATACCAATAAGCAGTTTCACTCCGATCTGGAGGCCACCCGTTCGCTATTTTTGCAAATGGGGGGCATCGTTGAATCTATGGTTCGGAGTGCGACCGAAGCCCTGCAATCAGGGGATATGTCGCTGGTCGATCAGGTTCGCGAGCGTGAAAAAGACATCAACCGCCTGGAGGTTGAAATTGACGAACGTATCACCAACCTGATCGCCCGCAATCAGCCCACCGCCATTGATTTGCGCATGCTGCTGTCCATCTCCAAAATGCTGACCGATATGGAACGCTGCGGGGATGAGGCCGAACGCATCGCCAAGATGGCACGCCGTCTGCACGAAGGCACCGCAGGCTACGAGCCCGTGGTGGAGCTGCGTCACATGAGCTCCTCGGTCGCAGGCATGATTCACGATGTGCTGGACGCCTTTGCGCGCCAGGACGCCGTGCACGCGGCACAGATTGTGCGCAGCGACAAGGAAGTGGATCGTGAATGGAAGGGGTCGCTGCGTCACATCATCACCTACATGATCGAAGATCCACGCACGATCTCGCACTCCATCGACCTGATCTTTATTGCCCGTGCACTGGAACGCATTGGTGACCATGCCAAGAACATGGCTGAACGCGTGATCTATATGGTGCGTGGTGACGATGTCCGTCACACAGGTGTGAAGAACACCGAACGTACGGCACGTGGTGAGCCTTTGCCAGAACCGGAATCCGAAGACAAGATCTGATTCTGATCCAGGCCTTCTTGCTTCAAGCCTTGCATGGTTTCATGCAGGGCTTGATTACTTTTGGGGCGGTAAAACGCAGTGGGTTTTCAAGGGCAGGGTACCCCCTTAACAACCGAGGCCGTAGTCTTCCAGAGCTTGACCGGGGTAGAACTGGGTACGGACAGTAACGGCATCTTGGACCGTAATCACAGCAGGTGACTCCAGCCACGGTGGACTGAGGGTAGGTCGGGCCAGTAAAAAACCTTGTACACCGTGTGCGCCGGATTGACGCACGAATTCCAGATCAGCCTCATCCTCGACGCCCTCAATGACCACATAGGGGCAGTAGTCGGCACAGACATTGACCAGATTGCGCAGCAAATGTGCGGGCTGTCCGGGGCTGCGGGCTCGCAGCAACATAGAGCGGTCAATCTTGATGATGTCGGCGTGGGTCTGCACCAAAAAGGCCAGGGTGCTATTGCCGGAGCCCGTATCGTCCAAGGCAATCCGCACACCCATATTTTGCAACTGGGCAATCAGGCTGATTGCTGTTGGTTTATGCGCAATCGTGCCGGTTTCCGTTACTTCCAGAGTCAGGCGCTGGGCTACGTCCGGTCGGCTATCCAGATAGCTGAACAAATCCTGCCACCACAAATCATCCTGCAAAGACCCGGCAGACAGATTCGCGCCCAGACAGAGCGTGGGTTTGGCGTTTAAGAGCTCAATGACACTACCCAAAACACTGCGATCCAAACGGGGAATCAGACCCAATCGTTCCAGGGCGGCGATTGCATCCGGCAGCGCGTAGCTGGCCTGGTCTCGGTGGCGGATCAGCGCTTCTTCGTAAAAATACGTGTTCTTGTGCTTGGCACCCAGATGGTAGATAGGCTGAAAGGCCAAGGCAAGACGGCCGCCTTGCAGGTCATCTAGCATCGTTACCGCTAAGCTCATATCGTCTCGGTAGGTCTTGGCCCAAACCTTGTGCCAAGCGGCCAGGGTAGCGGGATGATGATGGGAGCAGGGGTTGGGAACCGGCGGGGGCAAGGCGTCCGTATCGTATGGGTGACTGTCGTAGTGGTAGGCCACCTGAGTATGCAAATAGATCCGGATGTCGTCCTGGCTGATAGGGTCGCATTCCAGAGCCGCTCCTAACAGTTGGGCCAAAGCATTGGGATGTGTACGCTGGAAGTGGTTCTGCTTGCGCAGCTGGTTCAGGGCGATCAGCACAAAGTCACCCTGGATAGAAATCTCGTCCGCACCCAGTCCGCAGCCCTGTAAGCGTTGCTGCACGGTATCCAGCACAAAGGCGTGGAACGACGAACCATACAAGGCCTGCAAATAGCTGAGATTGACCAACCACAGGCGTAAGTGTGTGGAACATTGATCAATCACGGGTAAGTCTAGGCGGCTCATGGACTTATTTTCCTGTGGGTAAAGCAGTAAGCGGCTGTGCGGTACAGGGGCGCGACTATAGGTGCGGGCTGGGCGGCTACATTCTGGAAGGGCGTGTGCCGACCAGCGTTATTCCTGTGTTTGTACTGCCTTCCACCCTTTTTCTAGCTATGTTGCACCTCTATAAGAGCAGTCGTGATTTTGTGCCTTAGGAGTGCTAATAACCATGAATAATGCCCATTTCTTTTGATTTTTAACCACTCGGAAACGGAAGTATCTCTATTGGTTTCATTTGATTACGTTTTAGGGTGTGGCGCGATGTGTTAACGAGAGAGGTTGAACGCAGCGGGAAGAGGCTGCAGCATAAAAAACCCCTGAGCAGCAGAAGCATGCTCAGGGGTTCAGGTATTCGGATGCGGCCAGGGCTTACGCGCTAGGGGCGCTAAAACCGTCTGCTTCTACATCCTTGTCCTCAAACAGATATTGCTCCATCTGTTCTTTCAAGTACGTGCGTGCGCGGGCGTCGGCCAGATTCAGGCGGTTTTCATTCACCAGACGGGTTTGTACATCCATCCAGTTGGTCCAGGCCTGTTTGGAGATCGAGTGCCAGATCTTGGTGCCCAGCTCGCCGGGGTAGGGTGGAAAATCCAGACCTTCGGCTTCCTGTTTCAGCTTCACACAGTGAATCATGCGTGCCATATGCGTTCCTTTTCAATCAAATTCTTGGATGGGCGTATTGTACTGAGGGGGGCAGAGGGGTCAAACCGGCTTACAGCTTTTTAATAAAAACCATGCTGTTGCGCGAACGGTTGTAATGCGACTGCTTGCCCTTGGGCAGATCCGACACGCCACCCTGTACAAAACCCCGTTTGATAAACCAGTGCGAGGTCCGGGTCGTCAGTACAAACAGACGCTTGAAACCGGCTGCACGGGCCTTGGCCTCGGTGTGACGCAACAGGATTTCGCCTTCGCCCGAACTTTGCCATTCTGGGTGAACGATAAGACAGGCCATTTCGGCCATGCTGTCTTCTTCGTAAGGGATCAGGGCCACGCAGCCATAGATAATACCGTCGTGCTCCAGAACCGTGAATTGTTCCACTTCACGCTCGATCACGGAACGGCCCCGTGGTACCAGCGTGCCGTCGATCTCCAGCGGTTCGATCAGTTGCACAATCGCCCCGACGTCGTCCAGATTGGCCGGGCGCAGATCGTCCAGTGTGTCCTCCACCACCATGGTGCCGACCCCATCGTGGGTGAAGATTTCCAGCAGGATGCTGCCGTCTTGCTTGTAGGGCACCAGGTGTGCACGGGCAATCCCGCGTTTGACGGACTGGGAGGCGTAGTGCAAGAAGGTGGAGCAGTCCTCGTCCAGCTTGCCTGAGGCCAGCAGGGCGTCGGCATCGGCACGTGCCAGCTCCGAGTCAATATCCAGATTATTGGAGTGGCCGATATGTTCAGGCGTCAGGAAAATCAGTTTTTCCGCACGCAGAGCAATCGCCGTGCTGGTCGCCAGATCTTCCATGTCCAGGGTAAAGGCCTCGCCAGTTGGGGAAAAACCCAATGGGGAGAGTAGAATAAGCGCTCCTTGATTCATGAAGACGCGCATTGCATCCACATCCAGTTTGCGCACCGCGCCCGAATGCTTGAAGTCCAGGCCGTCAATGACGCCCACCGGACGCGCCGTCACAAAGTTGCCCGAAATAATGCGAATCTGGGCGTGTGACATCGGTGTGTTAGGTAAACCCTGGCTGAAAGCCGCTTCAATATCCAGGCGAATCTCACCGGCCGCTTCTTTGGCACATTCCAGGGCGACGGCGCTGGTGGGTTCCGTACCGCGACCAAATTGCGTGGTTTCGCCTTTCAGGCGCAGTTGCTCATTGACCTGGGGGCGTGAACCGTGCACCAACACCAGTTTGATGCCCAAGGCCGACAGCAGCGACAAGTCCGGGATCAGGGTGTAGAGCAGTCCATCATTGATGAGCTCGCCCCCAAAGGCCACTACGAACGTCTTGCCACGAAAGTCGTGTACATAAGGCGCCACTTCCCTGAACCATCGCACAAATTGTGCTTGGGATTCATCAGGTGGTTCGATGGCGTTGTACGAGTCGGGGATGTCTGTGTTCATTGCGGGGGATCTTTGCGTCCAAATGGTTTCAAGCCAAAATTATAATGATGTCTGTACCAGAAACTACCTTTCATGCACGAGTCCGACGAATTGACTGAAAACCCACACTCTTTACCAACAATTTCCTATCCTGATGACCTGCCTGTCAGCGCCCGACGGGCCGAAATTGCGCAGGCGATCAAAGACCATCAGGTGGTCATTGTGTGTGGTGAAACCGGCTCGGGCAAAACCACCCAGTTACCGAAAATCTGCCTGGAGATGGGCCGTGGCCTGAAGGGCAAGATTATCGGCCATACCCAGCCCCGCCGTCTGGCGGCCACTTCCGTGGCCAAGCGCATCGCCCAGGAGCTGCAGTCCGAGATTGGTGACTGGGTAGGGTACCAAATTCGTTTTAACGACAAGACCGGGCCACGCTCGGCCATCAAGTTGATGACGGACGGGATTTTGCTGGCCGAGTCCCAGCGAGATCCTTTATTAAGTCGTTACGACACCATCATCATTGACGAAGCCCACGAACGCAGTCTGAACATTGATTTCCTGCTGGGTTTTTTAAAACAGCTGCTGCCACGCCGCCGTGATCTGAAATTGATTATTACGTCGGCCACTATCGATGCCGATCGCTTCGCGCAGCACTTTGCCCAAAAGGGCAAGGCCGCCCCCGTCATTGAAGTCTCGGGCCGTCTGTATCCGGTCGATATTGTGTACCGCCCGATTCAGGACCCTTCTTTGGCCGATACCGAAGAGCGTCGGTCTGCCTCGGAGGAAGAGCGCGATCTGATGCAAGGCATTGTGGATGCCGTGAAAGAATGTGCACGGCATGGCACGGGCGACATTCTGGTGTTCCTGCCGGGTGAACGCGAAATCCGTGAAGCCACTGAAGCACTGGAGAAAGAAAAGCCCATTAATACCGTGATCCTACCCTTATTTGCGCGTCTGTCGCAGGCGGATCAGGAGCGCATATTCCGGCCTAAAGGCAATGCCCGTCGTGTAGTGCTGGCCACCAACGTGGCTGAGACCTCGCTGACGGTGCCGGGCATTCGTTTTGTGGTCGATAGCGGCCTAGCCCGTATCAAACGCTATTCCTGGCGCAACAAGGTCGAACAGCTGCGCATTGAAGCGATCAGCCAGGCTTCTGCCAGCCAGCGGGCAGGGCGTTGCGGCCGGATTGGCCCCGGCATCTGTATTCGTCTGTACGACGAGCAGGACTTCAAGAGCCGTCCTCCCTTTACCGATCCGGAGATTCTGCGCTCATCCCTGGCCTCGGTCATTCTGCGCATGAAGGCTCTGCATCTGGAAGATGTCGAAACCTTTCCTTTTGTAGAACCGCCTACTGGCCGTGCGATTGCCGATGGCTATCAAATCCTGCAAGAGCTGGGCGCGCTGGATGAACAGCAACGTCTGACCAAGGTAGGCCGCTCCTTGGCCAAGCTGCCGGTAGATCCGCGCGTAGCCCGCATGATTCTGGCCGGGCACGAGCACCATTGCCTGACGGAAATGCTGATTGTGGCCTCGGCCATGTCGGTGCAAGATCCGCGTGACCGCCCCGTACATGAGCGGGAAGCGGCCAATCAAGCTCATGCCCGTTTTAACGACGACAAGTCCGAGTTCCTGTCCTACGTGAAATTGTGGAACTGGCTGGAGGACTTGTCGCAAGAGCAAAGCTCACAGCGCAAATTTGCCAATAGTGTGAAACAAGCCTTGCTGTCGCCCTTGCGAATTCGGGAGTGGCGGGACGTGCATACCCAGTTGCGTAGCTTGGTGCAGGAACAAAGCTGGGTTGCCAATCCCTCCGCCGCAACGTACGAGCAGGTGCATCTGGCCCTGTTGACGGGGCTGATCGGCAATATTGGCTACAAGAGCGAAGAAACCGGTGTTTACCAAGGCACGCGTGAGCTGCGCTTTGTCATTCACCCCGGATCCAAGCTGGTCAAAAAAGCGGGCCGCTGGATTCTGGCTGGTGAGTTGATGGAAACTACGCGCCTGTTCGCCCGCTGCATTGCCCGTATCGAGCCGCAATGGATTGAAAAGGTGGGCGCGCATCTGATGCGTAAAACCTGGGGGGATCCGCGTTGGGAGAAAAAAGCCGGGCAGGTGGTGGCCAATGAACGCGCCACCCTTTACGGCCTGCTGATTTACAGTGGCCGACGCATTCACTTTGGCCGTATTGATCCGGCTCAGTCCCGTGAACTGTTTTTGCGCCAAGCGTTGGTACCGGGCGAGATTGATTCCAATCTGCCTTTCCTGCGCCATAACCGTCAGCAGATTCAAGCCGTCGAACGCTTGGAACACCAGTCCCGTCGTCCCGATATTTTGGTGGACGAGGAGCTGATTTACGCCTTCTACGATCAGCGCATTCCCCAGGATATCTACCAGACAGCGACGCTGGAGAAGTGGTTCAAGGGTTTGTCCAAAGAAGAAGCAAAAGGCCTGGAGCTGAATCGTGACGAGCTGATGCAGCACGATGCGGCTGGTATCACCACCGAGGTGTTCCCGCGTTCAGTGGAGTGGCAGGGCGTGAAGATGGCGCTGGATTATCACTTCGAGCCGGGCTCGGTGCGTGATGGTGTCACGCTCAGCGTGCCCTTGTTCGCCTTGAACCAGATCGATGCTGCCCGTTGCGAGTGGCTGGTGCCCGGCATGCTCAAGGAGAAAGTGCTGGCCTTGCTGAAGTCCTTGCCGCAGCGTATTCGCCGTCATTGCGTGCCTTTGCCCGATTACGCCGCAGCGTTCCACCAGCGCTGGTTTGAAAAAGCGGCCGATCCGGGCATGAGTCTGCTGGACGCCATTTCCCAGGATATGTGGACGCAGGTCAAACAAAGACCGCAACGCAGCGATTTCAAGCCTGAAACCTTGGCAACGCACTTGTTCATGAACTTCCGGGTCATTGATGAGCATGGTCGCATGTTGTCCGGCGGACGCAATCTGGATCAGCTCAAGGCCGAGCACGGCCGTCAAGCCCAGGCATCATTCCAACAAATGGCTGCCGGTGACGAGCAGGTGGCGCAGGTGCTGGATCACGAGCAACTCATCAGCTGGAGTTTTGGTGAACTGCCCGAGCTCATGGAAATCAAGCGCAAAGGTCGCAGCTTTATTGGCTATCCTGCCTTGATCGACAAGAAAACCCATTGTGATCTGGATGTGTTCGATGATCCGGCCCAGGCCCAACGACAGCATCGCCAAGGACTACGTCGTTTGTTCCGCTTGGCCTTGCGTGAGCAGGTGCGCTTTCTGGAAAAGAATATTACGGACCTGACTCGTATCAGCATGTTGTACATCAATCTTGGGACACAGGAACAATTACGTGACCAGATTATTGATGTGGCTCTGGAGCAGTCCTGCATGATGGAGCCCTGGCCGAAAAACCAGGCCGAGTTCGATGCGCGAGCGCAGGAAGGCCGCAGTCGTCTAGGTTTGGTGGCCCAAGAGGTGGCTCGTCTGGCAGGGCAGATTCTGACCGAATGGAGTGCTGCCCAGAAAAAACTGGCCCAAATTAAAGCCCACCCTGAAGCGTTGAAAGACATACAGCAGCAATTGAATGTCTTGATGCCCACTTTGTTTTTGGAAAGTAATGAGTACGCGCAGCTGGCGCACATGCCACGCTATTTGAAAGCAGTGCAGACGCGGGTGGACAAGCTGCGTGCCGATCCGGCCCGCGATCAACGTTTGATGCAGGATATGTCTGTTTTATTGACGAAGTATCAGCGTGCGGTGGCGGCGTTGAAAGGGGCCAGCGATAGTGGCTTACGGGACTTCCGCTGGATGCTGGAGGAGTTGCGAGTGTCTTTGTTTGCACAAGAGTTGCGTACGCCTATGCCGGTTTCGGTCAAACGCTTGGAAAAAGCCTGGGCGGCGCTGCAGCGCTAGGGGTTTTTGTTAACAGGGTCACCAATGTCTATCGGCTTAAGTACAATTCCATCATGAGCGAAATCACCCCTTCCTTTGTCCATTTGCGATCCCACTCGGAGTTCTCCGTGGTGGACGGCATCTCTCGTATTCCCGAAATGATCAAAAAAGCGCAGGCCTATGGGCAGCCTGCACTGGCCTTGACGGATTTGTGCAACTTGTTTGGACAGATCAAGTTCTATACCTCGGCGCGTAAAGCCGGGCTGAAAGCCATCATGGGTTGTGATATTTGGCTGCAGAACGAGGAAGACCGTGAAAAACCGTCGCGCCTGCTCTTGCTGGTGCAAAACGACGCGGGCTATTTAAGCCTGTGCGATATTTTGACGCGCGCCTGGTTGGGTAACCAGTACAAGGGGCGGGCGGAAGTACAGCGTGCCTGGCTGAAAGAATGTAGCGGCCTGATTGCCCTGTCCGGTGGACGTATGGGGGATGTGGGTCAGGCTTTGGCCGATGGCAATCTGGAACTGGCACGCGATTGTGCCCGGCATTGGCAGGATTTGTTTCCGGGCGCTTTTTATATTGAGTTGCAGCGTAGCGGTGCGGACGGCGACGAGCTGTATGTGCAGGCCGCCATGCGGCTGGCCGCTGATATGGACTTGCCCGTAGTGGCAACGCACCCGGTTCAGTTTATTTCTCCTGACGATTTTCGCGCTCATGAAGTGCGGGTATGTATTGCCGAAGGCGAGCAACTGGCCAATCCAAAACGTGTGAAGCGTTTTACGCCCGAGCAGTATTTCCTGAGCACGGACGACATGCAGCAGCGTTTTGCAGATGTCCCTGCTGCGCTGGAAAACACGCTGGAAATTGCCAAACGTTGCAATCTGGAAATGGAGCTGGGCAAACCTTATTTGCCGGACTTCCCCACGCCCGAAGGCATGTCGCTGGGCGACTTTCTGATTCAACAAGCGAAAGAAGGTTTGGAAACCCGCCTGCTGCAGTTGTATGCCGATCCCGTCGAGCGCGAAAAGCAGCGCCCCACCTATGAAGAACGCTTGATGTGGGAATGCAACACCATTATTTCCATGGGCTTTCCCGGTTACTTCCTGATCGTGGCGGACTTTATCAACTGGGGTAAGCATAACGGCGTGCCAGTGGGACCGGGTCGAGGCTCGGGGGCGGGCTCCTTGGTGGCCTATAGCATGGGCATTACCGATCTGGACCCCTTGCGCTATGACTTGCTGTTTGAACGTTTCCTGAACCCTGAGCGGGTTTCCATGCCTGACTTTGATGTGGACTTTTGTCAGGATAACCGCGAACGCGTTATTGATTACGTCAAACAGAAATACGGTCGTCAGGCAGTAAGCCAGATTGCTACTTTTGGTACTTTGGGTGCCAAGGCCGTGGTGCGTGACGTAGGTCGGGTGCTGGAGCTGCCCTACAGTCTGTGCGACAGCCTGTCCAAACTGATTCCCTTCAATCCGGCCGATCCCTGGACGCTGGAGCGTGCACTGGCCGATGAGCCCGCCTTTCGCGAGCGCTACGAGAACGACGAGGAAGTCAAAGCCCTGATTGATCTGGCCCGTCCATTGGAAGGCCTGACCCGTAGCGTGGGCATGCACGCCGGGGGTGTATTGATTGCTCCGGGCAAGCTGATCGATTTTTGCCCCTTGTATGCGCAGCCGGGGCCCGATGCCAACGCGGTCTCTCAGTACGATAAGGACGACGTGGAGGCCGCTGGCCTGGTCAAGTTCGACTTTCTGGGCTTGCGTAACCTAACTATTCTGGACTGGGCCGTGCGCTATGTACGCCAGTTCAATGCGGACAAGCGCGATTTCGACATCATGGCCCTGCCATTGGATGACGACGCTTCCTACAAGATCTTGTGCGAAGGCAATACCACGGCGGTGTTCCAGCTGGAATCGCGCGGCATGAAAGAGCTGCTGCGCAGCCTGCGGCCCTCCACCTTTGAAGACATCATCGCCATGCTGGCCCTGTATCGTCCGGGGCCGCTGGAGTCGGGCATGGTGGTGGACTTCGTGAACCGTAAGCACGGTCGCGCCGAAGTCGACTACTTTCATCCGGATCTGGAGAGCACGCTAAGCAGCACCTACGGGGTCATCGTCTACCAGGAACAGGTGATGCTGATCTCGCAGATTATCGGTGGCTACTCGCTGGGTGGTGCCGACTTGCTACGTCGCGCTATGGGTAAGAAAAAACCCGAGGAAATGGCCAAGCACCGGGTCTTGTTCGAGGAAGGGGCGGTTAAAAAAGGCCACAACCCCGAGTTGGCGGTCAAGCTCTTTGACCTGATGGAAAAGTTTGCGGGTTACGGCTTTAACAAGAGTCACTCGGCGGCTTATGCACTAATTGCGTATCAAACAGCGTGGTTGAAGGCGCACCATCCGGCCGAGTTCCTGGCGGCAACCTTGCTGTCCGATATGGACGATACCGACAAGGTACAGATTTTCTGGAAAGATGCGGTCGCCAACGGCGTGGTTGTGCTGCCGCCGGATATCAACGCGTCCAACTACCGTTTTGAGCCTGTCCAAGACAGCTACACCGAAAAGGGTTTGCCTCCCCGCACCATGCGTTTTGGCCTGGGTGCCGTAAAAGGAACCGGGCAGGCCGCGGTGGAAGCCATTGTGCAGGCACGTAAAGAAGACGGGCCCTACACCAGCCTGTTCGATTTCTGCCGCCGAGTGGACCGTCATCAGGTTAACAAGCGCACTATTGAAGCCCTGGTGCGCGCTGGTGCTTTTGATTCGATTGATGAAAACCGCGCCGCCTTGCTGGCTAGCATCGGCGCTGCGACGGAAGCGGCTGATCAGGCTGAACGCAGTGCGAATCAGTCCTCGCTGTTTGCTGATGATTCCAACGATATTGTGGAAGGAGAGGTCGCGAAAGTGGCCCCTTGGAGTTTGCAAGATCGCTTACGTCAGGAAAAGACGGCTCTGGGTTTTTACTTCAGCGGACACTTATTCGATGCCTGGCGTGATGAAGTTCGCCGTTTTGCTCCTACGCCCTTGGCCCGCCTGGAAGCCTCGCGCAGCCCGCAGTGGTTTGCGGGTGTGCTGTCCGCCGTGCGTGTGCGCATGACCCGTCGCGGCAAGATGCTATATGCCATGCTGGACGACGGCTCAGCCCAGCTGGAAGTGGCCATTTTCAACGAATTATTTGAAGAGCACCGCCAGCGTCTGAAAGAAGATCAGCTGATCATCATTCAGGGTAAGGTCAGTAACGACGATTACACCGGCGGTTTACGTATCAATGCCGATTCGATTTTTGACCTGCAGTTGGCCCGTGAAGCGCGTGCCAGTTGCCTGAGCATTGGCCTGAACAATAATGCGGACGCGCAACGCCTGCAAACCTTGCTGGGACCACACCGTGCTCAAGAACAAGGTGGAGTACCGGTTGAAGTGCAGCTATTGCGTCCCGACTACGAGTGCGTGGTGCAATTAGGCCCGCAATGGCGTGTCCGTCTGGCTGACTCCTTGCTGGAGCAACTGGAGGGATGGGATGCCACACACGAGGTGGAGATAAGTTACCGATGAAGCCCTTGCGCATTTTGCACTCGGAGGCCGCTACCAGTTTTGGCGGGCAGGAAAATTACATCCTGCGCGCCATGCGTGTTTTGCGCGAGCGGGGGCATCAGGTGGAGGCCGCGTGCCAACCCCATGCCCAGCTGACCGAGCGTTTGCGTGAGGAAGGCTTTTTGGTCCACACCTTGTTGATGGATGGCCCAGCCAACTATATGCGTGGGGTGCGCCAATTGCGTAGGGTTTTGCGTCAGGGCAAGTTTGATGTGCTCAATAGCCATAGCCGCCGGGACACGATGCTGGCGGGGGTGGCGGGGCGTCTGGCTGGTACGCCGCTAATTGTACGTACGCGTCATCTGGCCAAGAAAGTCGGTTCCTTGATGTCCTACACCGTCGTGCCCAAACGGGTGATTACTCCCAGCGATTATGTGCGCGATCATCTGATTGAGCGTGGTATTAAACCTGAACATGTGCAGGTGGTGTACCCCTGTGTTGATCCCAGTGTGATCGATGCTGCTCCAGCCTTGGATTTGCGTGCTGAGTTGGGTTTGGCAGCCGATACTTTGTTGGTGGGCTGTGTCGCCGTGTTGCGACGTGAAAAAGGCCATCATGAATTGATCACCGCTATGCAGCCTTTGTTTGCCCTCTACCCCCGATTGCATTTGGTGCTGGTCGGGAGCGGCTCGCCGGGCTATGAGCAATTACAGGCCTTGATTGCCCAATCCGGCTTGCAGGGCAGGGTGCATTTATTGGGTGCGCGCTCGGATGTACCGTCGCTTCTGCCCAATCTGGATATCTTTGCCCTGGCGACCCATATGGAAGCCTCGGGTACTGTATTTGTAGAAGCTGGCAGTGCAGGCATTCCAGTGCTGGGCAGCCGCGTAGGGGGAGTACCTGAGATGATGCAGGAAGGCCGCAGCGGTTTTCTGGCAGATTTGCAGAATGCCCAGCAGTGGCGTACCGCGTTCGAGAAGCTGATTCAAAATCCAGAACTGCGTCAGGAAATGGGAGCCGCAGGCCGTCTATTTTGTCGCAGCGACGAGCGCTTTACCCCTGTTGCCATGGGCGATCGGCTCGAAAGCGCGTATTACCGTTGGTTAAAGGAGCTGCAGGGATGAAAGTAGCCAGCACGGTGCCGGTCATGATGTATCACCATGTCACCCCTGAAGGGGGCATGATCAATGCCAGCCCCGAGCATTTCGAGCAGCATCTGCAATGGTTGCAGCGGCACGGCTGGACCAGCCTGACAACGGAACAGTTTGTGGGCCACTTGCAAGGGCAGGGCGTTCCACCCAAGTCGGTGTTGATCACCTTTGATGACGGCTACCTGGACAATTGGGTGTACGCCTATCCCTTGCTGAAAAAGTATGGTTTCAATGCGGTAATCTTTCTGGTGACGGACTGGATCAAAGACGGCCCGGTGCGTCCTTATCTGGGTCAAGGTCAGGATGTGCCAGCGTGTCCGGAACACCGCGAATGTGAAGCGCGTATCGAGCAAGGCCGTAGCGACGAAGTCATTTTGCGCTGGAGTGAAATCCACGCCATGCAGGCCGATGGCGTATTTGAGTTCCACAGCCACACGCACACGCATACCCGTTGGGATTTGAGCGAGCAGCGTGATCAAAAAAATGACAAGATGCGCTGGGAGTTGGAGCAGTCCCGCAAGACTTTGATGGCCAATATGGACGGCGTCTCCGACCAGCTGTGCTGGCCACAGGGCTATTTTGATTCTGACTACGTACAGATTGCCCAGCAGGCGGGGTTCCGCTACTTGTATACGACTAAAGCCTTCGGTTCCAACCAACCCGGTAGCGACCCGCTGCATATTTATCGTTTTGCCGTGCGCGATACCACGGGCGTATCGGTAGGACGCAGGCTGAACGTGGCGATACACCCTGTGATTGGTCCGATTTTCAATAGGTGGAAAGCATGGCGTCGTCGTCAACGACAGAAGTAGAGCAAGGCGGGGAGTCTGGCTCCGGCAAGCGCCTGTCCGTGATCCTGATTACCAAAAATGAGCAGGCTCATATTCGGGCTTGCCTGGAATCGGTGTCTTTTGCGGACGAGATCATCGTGGTGGATTCAGGCAGTAGCGATGACACCGTGGAAATTGCCCGGTCTATGGGCGCGAAAGTGACTGTTACCCCGGACTGGCCCGGATTCGGGCCGCAAAAAAACCGTGCCCTGGATCAGGCGACGGGCGACTGGGTGTTGTCCATTGATGCGGACGAGCGGGTCACCCCCGAACTGGCCCAGTTGATTCAGCAGGAAATGGCCCAGCCGCGTGGTACGGCTTACCGAATCTCTCGCCTGTCTGAATTTGCCGGACGCTGGATGCGCCATAGTGGTTGGTGGCCAGACCGGGTCCTGCGCCTGTTCAAGCGCGGTACGGCCCGCTTTAACGACGCCAAAGTCCATGAAAGCGTGCAAACCGAGCATTCCGTGTTGATTCTGGATGGCCATTTTTTGCATTACCCCTATGCCAGTCTTGAAGTGTTCATCGACAAGATCAACCGCTATTCGTCGGATGCGGCGCGCCAGATGCAGGCCAAGGGCAAGCGCACCAGCCTGCCGGGCATTGCTGGTCATGCCAGCTGGACCTTTGTGCGGCATTACGTGGTGCGCAGAGGTTTTCTGGACGGCCCGCAAGGTTTTATCCTGGCGTGTATGGCCGCTTCTGGCAGCCTGTTTCGTTATAGTAAGCTCTGGTATTACACCCGTCAGAAGTCTGATTAGCCCCTTATAATGCCGCCTATGATTCCGATTCTTATGTACCACCAGGTCGGGGTGCCTGCTCCCAAAGGCTCGCCGTATCGCGGTCTGACCGTGCACCCCACCGATTTCCGACGCCAGATGACCTGGCTGAAACGCTTGGGCTACCGTGGTTTGTCCATGGCGCAGTTAATGCCGTATTTGCGTGGTGAAAAGCAAGGCAAGGTCGTGGGAATCAGCTTTGATGACGGCTACCGCAACGTCTTTCAAAACGCCATGCCAGTGCTGGACGAGCTGGGCTTTACCGCCACCAATTACATCGTCGCCCGGCATCTGGACGGTTCCAATTTCTGGGATCAGCCTAAAGGTGTGCCGCATTCCGGTCTGATGTCTCTCCCCGAGCTGCGTGCCTGGGTGAACGCAGGCCATGAAGCGGGTTCGCATACGCTGGATCACGTGCATTTGACCGACGTATCCTCCGAGATTGCTCACTATCAGATTGTGCAGTCCAAGGCAGAGCTGCAAGATGCGCTGCAAGTGGACATCAGTGCCTTTTGCTATCCCTATGGCGATCAGAATCTGGCTATCCGTGAACAGGTACGGCAGGCCGGTTATCTGAATGCCACCACGACCAATCGTGGGCTGGCGCGTTCAGATGATGATTTGTTTGATCTGCCGCGCGTCACCGTCTCGCGCTCCACTAATATTTTGCGCTTCGTGCAAAAGTGCGTGACACGGCTGGAAGACAAGCGCAGAACGGTTTCCCGCTCATGAACTCCGACCAAGCTCACGACAGTCCTGTTCCGGAACGCCTGCGCATTGCCTTTGTCGTCGATCGTTTCGGCAACCGCTTTGGTGGTGCTGAAGCCTATGGCGTGGAGTTGATGCGCGAGCTGGCCGAAAAGCACGAAATCACGGTATTTGCGCGTGAATACGACAGCCGCTGTGATCTGAAGCTGGCCTATGTGCCTATACGCCATTGGTCACATTGGCCCGGTTGGATACGCGGCATCTTGTTCGCCCGTCAGGCGGCTAAAGCCACGGCTCACGGTTTCGATATTGTGCACTCGCACATGAATGGCTGGTGTGGGGATGTGGAAGTGGTTCATGTCACCCCTGTGCGTTTTAACTGGCGAGTGCGGCCACTGCCCTGGCTTAAAAAACTGGGCTCGTATCTCAGTCCTCGGGTTTGGGGATATCTGGGTCTGGAAAAGCGTCGTCTGCGCCCCGGCCCCCATGCTGTTGTCGCTGTCTCTGGCTTGATTGCTGACCAGCTGCAACAGGCCTATGGCAGCGCGCATGAGTATCCGGTTATTGCTCCAGGCGTTGCCTTGCCGCAGGCCGATCACCAAGGCGAGGAACGAGCCAAGGTTCGTGAGTCTTTAGGCTTTAGCAAGGATCAGGTTGTTTGCTTGCTGGTTGCACGCAATCCGCTGCGCAAAGGCTTGAGTACGGTGCTGAAAGCGTTGGCAAAACTGCCGTCCCATCACCGCCTTTTGGTGGTGGGAGGAAAGCCGGGTCTGCGCGACCAGATGCGTCAGCAGTTGCAGGCTTTGAATATGCAAGATCGCGTTATCTTGCAGGGCGAGACATCCAACGTCGAACCCTTTTATCGCGCCGCGGATGTCTATGTACATCCAACCTTGAACGATAGCTTTGGCATGGCACCCCTGGAGGCTATGTCCTATGGCCTGCCGGTTGTCTTAAGTCCGAGTCCCTGGTGCGGCTTTGCACAATATGTTCAGGGCGGCTATCACGCCTTATTGCTGACTCACCCGGAAAATGCTGAAGAACTGGCTCAGGCTATAGAAACAATAAGCCGGGACCCGGTCATGGCTCGTAATTTGGTCGAGAATTCTTGCGAGTTGCTGGCTCAGTTCAGCTGGCCAGCGGTCGCGACTCGGTATCAGGAGCTCTATCAAAAAGTGTTGCAACGCCGCCAAGCTTAATGGCATTTGAAATGCTGTTTTCTCTCTTGTTGATACTAAAACGTCAAAACTGCTGTTCAGTCATTGTTCAGCTTACATAATAGCGGCTACACTTTGTAGCCTGTAGATGCTCGACCTGAGCATTTTCTGTCATTTCCAGCCGCTGGCGGAGCGAGTTTTGAAGGTTCTGATCACTGATATTCACCATGGGAATGGCGGCGGCCATGTCACCTACATTTTGGGTTTGTTGCGTGGTTTGGCTGATCAGTGTGAGTTCACCCTGGCAGCGCCAGCAACGGGCCGACTGTATCGTGAGGCCTTGCAGATAC
>JBQEAN010000009.1:72627-80892 GCA_052109075.1 Alcaligenes sp.
TTCACCCTGGCAGCGCCAGCAACGGGCCGACTGTATCGTGAGGCCTTGCAGATACCGGGTGTCAGAGTGCTGCCGGGGCTCTATACGGCTCGTATAGGTCGCGCCTTGTCAGAAATATGGCGTTTGCGCGGTTTTTTGCAGCGCGAGGCCTTTGATATTGTGCATTGCAATGGCAGTACCGATCACCGCCATGTGATGATTGCTTGCAAGACTTTGCCCAATCCCCCGGTCATTATCTGGACCAAACATAATACGAATCGCCTCCACAGTATGGGCAACCGTTTGCGGGCGCGCTTCGGAACGGACCTTTGCATTGCAGTCAGCGATTATGTTGCCCGGCAATTGGCCAACTCCGATTACCGACGTTGTCAGGTTGAACGGATTTATCACGGGCTGGACCTGGATCATTACCGCCCGGTCTCCTTGCAGGAAAAGCAGGAAGCCCGTTTGGCACTGTTTGGCCCGAATTTGGCCGAGGACTGTCTGGTTCTGGGCTCAGTAGGGGGGACGGATCTGGAAAAAGGCTGGATGCTGTTGGTGGAGGCCGTTGCTCGTCTGGAGCCGGAGTTGAAACAGCGGGTTCGTATTCTGGTTGCGGGCGATCCCCCCACGGCTGCCGTCTGCGAGAAAGTGCAGGCTATGGGCTGTGCAGGGCAAGTGATCTTTCCTGGCCTGGTCAAGGATGTACGCTCGGTGCTGGCAGCGTGTGATGTGGGCTTTGTGCTGTCTTACAAAGAGTCCGCGTCCTACGCTTGTTACGAATCTTTGGCCTTGGGCTTGCCTGTTCTTATTTCCAATGCTGGCGGTTTGCCAGAGAGCATTGAGCATCTGCATGAAGGCTGGGTAGTGCCATCTGGCGATGTGGATGCCATCGAAGCCCACCTGCGGGAAATGCTGTGTCAGAAATACTGTTTGAAAACAGTGGGTCAGCGGGCCAGGGTACGGGCAGAGATGCGTTTTGATGCGCAGCGTTTTTCACTTGATACCTATCAGGCTTACTTGAAAGCGCGGGCGTTATAAGGCTTAGCTGACTTGGGTTCTGATAAAAAAGGCGTTCTGGATTTATTTCAGAACGCCTCTTTTTTATGATCAGCTTTTGATGGGTGGAGCGGTCAGGGTTTCAAGTTCGGCCAACCACATCAGGGCTTCGTCCCGTTGAGTACCGCACATCTCTTGCGAGGCCTGTAGGCCAGAGCAACAAGCAGGTCGCTCTGGCTGACCGAAAATCCGGCAGCGCAATTGTTCATCCAATTGAATACAGGGTACGCCCGCTGGCTTGCCTTGAGGCATGCCCGGAATGGGGCTGGAAATAGAGGGAGCAATACAGCAGGCTCCACATTCAGAACGACAAATCACGCCCAGCCTCGAGACCAGTAAACTAGAATCCCTACGTATTCCTTGATGATGGAACGACTGGACTGCAAGGCCATCAAATTGGGTTTCCACATCGAAAACTCGGGATCATCCGGAACAGTCAGTTGGGGAGCAGCACCGGCTGCAATCACATTCACGCCTTGTTTGCGAAAAATGGCCATGGCACGTGGCATATGCAGGGCAGAAGTTACCAGCAGTACCTGTTGGACCTGTTTTTCTTGTAGCAGGTGGGCGGTGTACTCGCCGTTTTGCTGCGTGGTCAGGCTATTGTTTTCCATCAAGGTGGCCGAGGCCGGAACATCCAGACTTTTCAAAGTGTTAGCCATGACCTGGGCTTCACTTACTCCGCCATCCAAAGCCGCACCCGACAGAACAATATAGGGTGCACGGCCTGCTTTATACAGATCCGCTGCCCGCTCTACCCGCGCCGAGGTTTTTTGTGCTGTTTGTGGCAGGAACCAATTGCTGCGGTTTTGGGCCGTATGGCCGCCCAGAACCACGATGGCATCAGCCTCGCTCACTTGGTCGGCCACCTGGTAGGGATACATTTTTTCCAAATACCCACCGGCATACAGGCTGGTCGCTGGCAAGGACCAGGCACCCGTCCAGAGCAAGCCTGCCAGCGCCAGGGCGACAGCAGTTTTGCGTAGTCGCACGATGAACAGCAAGACGGCCACTAGCAAGAGGGCGGCAAACAAATTCAGGGGAATGACCAGACTGGTCAGGATGTTCGATACATTCATGGGTGCTCCTGCTCTGACTCCAGGACATGCACCACATCGTCCAGCGTAGGCCATTGGCCGTCATGACCCAGGGAAATAGCCCGGGGTGACCAGGGGCCGGTGTCCTCAGGGTTGGTTACGCCGCACAAAGTCAGCTGCTGGGCCTTGATGGCTGCGGCAATATGCGAAACACCAGAGTCATTGCAAATAACCCACTGCGCCTGTTGGCAAATTCGTGCAAAGGCCCCTAAAGGCAGGGGCGGCAAGCAACGTGCGCTGGGCGCATTGCGTAGGGCAGCCTCATGCTCGTTGGGCGGGGGACACATAATGACGGTTTTGCCTTGGGCTTGCAGATGGCGGGTCAGTTGGTCGAAATAAGGCCAGACTTTAACGCGGCCTTTATGCAAACCCGTTGCGGTGGGGGCGATCAGAATATAGTCGCCGGGGCGCAGGGCGGCTTGGCGCAGGCTGTTGTCACCTTCTTGCCGTTGCAGGGGGCTAAGCGTCAAATCCAGGGTGGTCGGGGCTTGCTCAGGGACGGGGCCCAGATTCCACAGGCCCAGTGCCTGTTGAACAATATAGAACCAGGATTGCACTGCGTGCAACTGGTTTTGTGGCTTATTTAAAGGCCAACGTAATAAAAGGCTACGACCATCATCGCGGTAGCCGCAAGAGGGCAGGCCGGCCAGCTTGAAGCTAAGAGCACTGCTGAGCGAGTCAGGAAGTAAGACGCCGTAGGCTTTGCGGTGACCGTGCTGGCGGCGATAGCGGCGTATGGCGATGGCATCCTGCTGCCAGTGACTGGTCATGGGAATGAAACCATGCAAAGGATAAGCGGACAGCAGTTCGCGGGCCCAGGGGCGCGCGCAAACGACTACTGGTACACCAGTATCCAGCAGAGCCTGCAGACACGGCAGGCTCATACATACATCGCCTAGCCAATTAGGCAATCGTAAATAAAGGGTAGAGGGAGCAGACATGAACAGGACAACTTGGCAGCACGAAAGAGAGCGGGGACGCTCGATTCAGGCAATGAGCGTTAGAATAAACACAATTAGATAGTATATAGGTGTCCTCGTTGTCCAACGCCATAGAAACCAAAATCAAGCCTGCTGGGCACGATCCCGTCAAATCTGATCTCTGGAAGCGCATTTACAGCCGTTTGCTGCCTTACTGGAAGGTAGTCGGCTTGGCGCTGATTCTGGTCAGCATCTCCTCGGCGACACAGCCCGTGCTGGCGGTGATCATGAAGCCTCTGCTGGACGGTGGCTTTACAGGCGCCAATCCAGACTACATTTGGTCCATCCCCCTGGCGGTGATCGGGCTGATGTTTGTGCGCGGTGTAACCAGCTACGGTAGCTCTTATTTGTTTGCCTGGGTCGCCAACAAAATGTTGCTGACGTTACGGGCAGACATGTTTTCCCGGCTGCTCGGTTTGTCGGATTCAGAGTTCAAGCAAGGGGATACGGGCCGTTTGCTCAATCGCTTCACGATTGATGCCGGCACAATGACAGGGGTTGCCACGGAAGTCATCACGGTTGTGGTGCGCGAAACCCTGACGGTAATTGCTTTGCTGGGTGTTCTGCTTTACATGTCCTGGCAACTGACCGTCATTGTGTTCCTGGTGATGCCCGCCTCGGTGTTCGTCGCCAAACTGGTATCACGCCGCCTGCGACGCATCAACCGCGACACCGTCAATATGAATGCCGAGCTGACCCGTGTCGTCAGCGAAGCCATTGGTGCCCAACGTGTCATCAAACTGTTTGATGGTTACGAGCGTGAAAATACTCGCTTTATGTATGTGAACGCGCGTCTGCGCCGCTTTGCCATGCGTGCTGCGTCAGCAGATGCGGCCTTGTCACCCATTACCCAGCTGTTTGTGTCCTTTGCTGTAGCGGGTGTTATTTTTGTGGCGCTGTATCAAGCCAATACCGGCACTTTGACCATTGGTAGCTTTGCCGCCTTCATGGCGGCCTTGGGCCAGATCTTTGATCCCATCAAGCGTCTGACCAACATCACTAGCACCATGCAGCGTATGTTGGTGGCAGCAGAAAGTGTCTTCAAACTGGTGGATCAAGATCCGGAGCCCGATACCGGCACGCGCGAATTTACTCAGCCCGTACGTGGACATATCGAGTTTGAAGCGGTTCGTCATCGCTTCCCCAACTCGCATCGTGACACCTTGTCGGATGTCAGCTTCGCGGTGCAACCCGGTCAGACCATTGCCTTGGTCGGCCGCTCGGGGAGCGGAAAAACGACCTTGGCCAATATGCTGCCGCGCTTTTTAATTCCGACCAGTGGGCAGGTCAGAGTGGATGGCATTCCTTTGGACGAGCTGAGCTTACGCAGCCTACGCAGTCAGATTTCCTTGGTCAGCCAGGATGTGGTGCTGTTTGAAGCGAGCCTTGGCCAGAACGTCGCTTACGGCGCGGGTGCCGATGTTCCCCCGGAACGTATATGGGAAGCACTGGAAGCGGCTAATTTGCGTGAGTTTGTCGAAGGCCTGCCCCAAGGCCTGGACACCATGGTGGGGGAGAACGCCAACACCCTGTCTGGTGGGCAGCGTCAGCGTCTGGCCATTGCCCGCGCCTTGATTAAAAACGCACCCATTCTGATTCTGGACGAAGCGACCTCGGCGTTGGATAACGAGTCCGAGCGTCAGGTTCAGCTTTCGTTGGAAACCCTGATGAAAGGGCGTAGCACTTTGGTGATTGCGCATCGTCTGTCTACCGTACAAAATGCGGATCAGATTTTGGTGTTGGACGAAGGGCAGATTATTGAGCAGGGTCGCCACGACGAATTGCTGGCCCGTAACGGCATTTATGCCGGTTTCTACCAAATGCAGTTTCAGTTCAACGAATAAGCAGCCCGGTGCTGCACGATAAGGAACATCATGAAAAAAATCATTCTTGCGCTGGCCGGGCTAGCTGTATTGGCGGGCTGCGCCACGCAGACCGGGGAACTGCGAGAACAGGATTTGCGACGCCCCAGCTACCTTAAGACTGAGCGACGCATTAATACTGATTTTGTCGGTATTCAGCGTGCCTTGTTCAAACATCAGGCCGAATGTGGCAAAGCGGCAGTATTCAAGATGGACGAGCTCCAGGCCAGTTACGGCACTTTGCGCTTTGAGCTGGAACCGGGGGCGGGTTGGGATAAATCCATTCTGGTTGACCTGACTCTGATGCAAAGAGGCTGGGTCGATGCCAAGGTGTACAGCTATCGTGCTGACGTGAAGGCGGAAATCAAGGAGATTTTCACCTCGATCCGAGCTCCGGGCGTGTGTAACCCGGATGACGCCCCTAAAGAAGTCTTGCCTGAGGACGATTTCGTCCCCGTTGCACCGGTATAACTCCATAGATTTTGTTCGGTAGGCATTGGTTCGCCGTCATCAAGCGGCTTATGCCTGATTTCTCGAATCTTGCAGTGATGTACTTTGACCCGCCTTTTCTGGCGGGTTTATTGTTTTCAGATCCTTCTTATCACTAGAGACTATTATGGATTCTGCTTCTACGCCCAACTCCAAAAAGACAGTGGCCGCAGTAGCGACGCTTTATCTGATTTGCGGCAAAATTGCGGCGGGCAAATCCACCTTCGCCAGACAACAGTCCGAACAGGCGCAGACGGTTCTGATTAGTGAGGACTTCTGGCTGGCGAACTTGTATCCCGGCCAGATCAAGTCCTTGGAGGATTACGCCCGTTGTTCGGCGCGATTGCGCGTTGCAATGGCTACACATATTGCAGATTTGCTGCGGGCAGGCGTATCGGTAGTGCTGGACTTCCCATCCAATACTCTGGCCACACGAGCCTGGGCGCAGGAGCTGATTGAGCAATCAGCGGCTGCGCATGAACTCCATTACCTGGATGTGCCGGATCATGTGTGTAAGGCGCGTTTACATGCTCGCAACGCGGGAGGTGAACATCCCTTTGAAACCACCGAAGCACAGTTTGATTTGTTCAGTCTTTATTTTGTGGCACCTCAAGAGTCAGAAGGCTTTCAGATCATTCATCATCTGATCACGGAGTAAGCATCCGCTTGAGCTGATTTCTGCCCATTGATAGTATCGACACAAACTTTGTTGACCCTGCTAGGTGAGCAGGTAGCGCATGGAGGGGATTGGCTAAAGAGCCAATCCGCTGTCCAAAAAATGACGCTTATAGCAGAATAATGTCGTAGTGCTCTTGGGAGTAGTGTGGATCTACTTCCAGGGAGATCGGCTTGCCGATAAAGTCACCCGCTACAGCCAAGTGCTGACTTTCCTCTTCCAGAAACAAGTCCACCACTTCTTGGGCCGCCAAGATACGGAATTCCTTGGGGTTGAACTGTTTGGCCTCGCGCAAAACTTCGCGCAGAATTTCATAGCAGACCGTGCGGGCAGTGCGCACTGAGCCACGCGATTGGCAAGTAGGGCAAGGCTCGCACAATTGGTGCGCCAACGAATCGCGGGTGCGTTTGCGCGTCATCTCCACCAGACCCAGCTGGCTAAAGCCATTAATGGTTACACGGGTGCGATCTTTGGACAGGGCTTTTTGCAGCTCTTGTAATACAGACTCCCGGTGAGTGGAGTCGTCCATATCAATAAAGTCCAAAATAATGATGCCACCCAGATTGCGCAGACGTAGTTGGCGAGCCAGAGCGATCGCGGCTTCCAGATTGGTCTTGAAAATCGTGTCATCAAAGTTGCGGCCACCGACAAAACCTCCGGTGTTCACATCAACAGTCGTCAGTGCCTCAGTCTGATCAATAATTAAATAGCCACCGGATTTCAAATCAACCCGGCGTGACAGGGCGCGGTTAATTTCCTCGTCGACATGGGCGGTGTCGAACAGGGCGCGGCTGCCTTTATGGTGACTGATGCGCTCCAACACAGAGGGCGTATAGATTTGCGCCCATTCCTTCATCTCTTGCACGACAGTGCGCGAGTCCACAATGATGGATTGCGTATTCGGGGTGACCATATCGCGTAAAACACGTTGTGCCAGGTTCAAGTCTGTATAAAGAACTGAGGGGGCACCTTGTTCGCGTATACGCTCCTGAATACGTGTCCATAAAGTACGCAAGTACTGCTGGTCAGCACTGATTTCTTCGTCGCTGGCGCATTCCGCCTGAGTGCGTACGATAAAACCGCCTTTTTCATCCTCGGGCATCAGGCGGCTGACACGCTCGCGCAGTTCAATGCGGTCTGCGTCCGAACCAATGCGCTGGGACACACCGATGTGGGGATCAAAAGGTAGATACACCAGCATGCGACCGGCAATGCTGATTTGGGTGGAGACGCGTGCACCTTTAGTGCCCAATGGGTCTTTGATAACTTGTATTAGTAGAGACTGGCCTTCAAACAAGAGTTTTTCAATTGGCGTGGTGGTAGTGCCTTGATTACGTTCGGCACGATTTTGGCGTAAGTCGGCCACATGGATAAAGGCAGCACGCTCCAGGCCAATATCAATAAACGCACTTTGCATGCCTGGTAGAACCCGAGCCACCTTACCCAGATAGACGTTCCCCACATAGCCGCGTTGGATGCTGCGTTCGATATGAATTTCCTGGACAGCGCCTTGCTCGACCAGGGCAACACGGGTTTCAAAAGGGGTAACGTTAATCAGGATGTCTTCATGCATAGTAATTTCGCTTAGGAATGACTGTTCCGGGCTAGTGTAGGGCCAAGTCTGTGAGGCTGCTATGCCTTTATGACTATATAGAGTCTTTATAAATAGAGAGCGCGTCCCTAACCGGGTCTGCCAGCACTTCTTTGTCCTTGTATGGCTAATGAGGGCGTGGGTTTCCGGGATTACTAAGGCGTTCATTACATCCTCTATATAGAGAGGGGAGGATAGAACCCGCTTTTCATGGGCTTACTCAGTCAGCTAGATGGATGGATGGGGCAGGTCACGTAATTAATGATTTTCGCTATTTAATATAGAAAAGGAGATAGCCAAGGGTTGAGTGGGTTGAAAGGAGGCAAAAAGCAGTAGTAGGGAAGGGGGGAGCGGCGAAGTCTTCTAGCGCATTCGCTCGCACCGAAATTTATTGAAATTACTTTTCGTTATAATTCAAAGGCTTAGTGGATTTTTAGAGGAAAGGCTGGGAATAATCTAGCTTTTTCCTATGAAAGCGCTTGCAAGCCGCGAATTCATCGTGCTATAGTTCTTTTCTCGCTGCAGCACAGAC
>JBQEAN010000010.1:0-5936 GCA_052109075.1 Alcaligenes sp.
TCCGCACCGACCTGAACCAGGATGCCATGGCCACCGAAAAGCTGGCCGAAGGTATTCGTCAGTTCACAGCGGACGCCATCAAGCTGGATACATTGATTCAACAGGCGCGTCAGCAGGCTTGAACCTAAGCTTGGCTATAAAAAAGGCTTTGCGCCATGCAAAGCCCCACGATCAAACTTCTTGTTGATCAACAAGACAGCACTCAGCCCGGTATTGCACCGGGCTGATTTTCTTTGAGTCTTCCTTGTTAAGACCTTGATCAGATTTTATTCAGATCAATACGCACCACACTTTCCCTGGCGCTGACCTTATGGTCAGGGGTGAAAGGAGCTTTCACCGTGACATACAACTGATCATCCGGGCCCAACAAAAGGCTGTTGGGATGAGCAGGCAAGCTGTATTCCGCCTTTTTCGCATAGCTGCCCGCATCCAGCACGGATACTTTGCCCTGTTGACGGTGTGACACATACAGTTCGTCACGCTTGGGGTTATAGACAATATCCAGAGCGTCCCCTACGTCTAACTGTTCCAGCAGTTTGCCAGTGCTAGCATCCAGCACATAGACCGTTTTCTGATACTGGTTTTCAGTGGCGTACAAACGATTGCGCTTCTGATCCAGGGCGAAGTTCAGCAAGATAGCCGGCTTGTCCCCGGCAGGTTTCCAACGCTGTTCTATCTGGCTCTTATCCGTATCAATGACCAGCACTTCGCCATCCCCATTGCCCGCATAAAGACGACGATGATCGGAATCCAGCCATAGTCCTGTCACCCACTTGCCTGCGTTTTCAATGGTGTGCACGAGCTCCATGCTGCTATCATCCAGAACCCAAATCACAGCCGGATTGCCCACCCCGCCAATATAGAGCCGCTTGTGAGCCTCATCCTGCCGGACCGTGCGCGGCCCCACCTTGAAGCCATCCGTTCCCATATTGCTAAAGGCGGTTCGCTTCAAACCGCCCTTTTCACCCAACTCCAGCCGTGCCACAGCGGGGTTCAGGCTGTTGCTCATGAACAGCACATTGCCCTCAGCATTGCTGCTCAAGCCAAAATTGCTTTCATCAGTGTGGATCACACCCAGCACATCCAGCGTTTGGGGATCCAGCTTGTACAGCGCACCACCGCGAACACCATCCATCATTTCCGCCGACGCCACATACAAGGCTTTCTCTGCCGGGCTATAGGCCATTTGGTAAATCCCGTAAGCCAAGTCCTTACGCAAGGCCCCGTCTGCCGTGATTGAACTGCGCTGAGCCAGCTCAGGAGTCAAGGACTGCATCGAGGGTTGACCGGACTGAGCGTGGCCCACGGCAGACATACCCAACAGAGCCGCGGACAACACGGATACAAAAAAGCGACCTTTCAACATATTTGTTCTTCCATTCAATATTTTAATGGGCTCCACGCTTTTAAAAGAGCCGTGGAGCCTGACCTATCTACGTAAGCAAATGATTAAAAGTTCACGGAAGCCGACAACATGAAGGTGCGCCCTGCGCCATTCGTGGCGAAGTTACTGGAGGCCAGCCAGTAACGCTTGTCAGTCAGGTTTTCAATATTGGCTCTGAACACCACATCCTTGCCGCCGATATCGGTGTAATACCGCGCACCCACGTCAAAGCGCGTCATGGCAGGCAATTTCAAGGTGTTGGTGCTATTCAGATACTGGGAGGAAGTGTGAATCATCCGGCCATTCAAGCTCAGTCCTTCTACCCACGGTGTATCCCAATCCAAGCCCAGGTTATAGGTGCTGACGGGTACACCCGGCGCCCGATTACCCTCGTTTACACCATTTTGGGTTTTGGTGAGTTTGCCTTGTGTGAAAGCAGCACTGGCCATCATGCGTAGGCCCGGCATCAATTCTCCGTACGCACTCAACTCCAGCCCCCGATTACGCTGCTCTCCAAAATAACCATAAACATTGTTGCCATCCTCCTGCCCAGCTGGTCGGGCAATTTGCCACAGGGAGGCCGACGTCATAATGCCGCCCCAATCCACCTTAACGCCCGCTTCATACTGTCGGGATTTGAAAGGTTTGAGGATTTCACCCCGATTGGCATAGGTATTCCCTACGATAGAACCGCGAGTCAATCCTTCTGTGAAGTTGGCAAAGAGCGAGACATTCTCCATAGGCTTGATCACAATCCCGGCCAGAGGCGAGATGGCATTTGCCTTGTAATTGGCTGTCTTTACACCGGTTGTCGTGTTGAAGCTGGACGCATCCACGCTTTGACGGCGAGCGCCCACCGTAAGCAGCACCCGGTCATCCGCAAAGGACAAGGTATCGGCAAGCGCGAAACTCAACAGCCCCGTGCTCGAGGACTTTTGCGAATCCAGCCGCTCGGCCGGACCCGCCGGAATGGGAGCTGGATTGTAAATATTGGAATCCACAACTTCTGTGCCGGGACTATAGGCATTACCCAGTTCCTGATCCATATAGCTCACGCCCAGAGCCAGCTTGTGTGCGACCGCTCCGGTATCGAACTCCACACTCAAACCTGCATCACTGCTAAGCGTTTTAGAGTAGGAGTCATAGAAGGTAGAGATCACACTGAAGTTGCCATCAGCATCCACTGACTGGCGTATATTCGGATCGCCCGGCTTCACGTTTACAGGGAAAATCTGGCGGTTCTTGCCGTGGCGATAGCCCACTCCGATATGCCCGGTAACCGAATCTGTGAAGTCGTACTCCAAGCGAGACATGATGGTGTTGTCGCGCTGGGTAAGGCGGGTGCCGGGATAAAAATTGATCCGCCCATCGGGTGGCGCCGGCAGTTCTGTCAAATCACTTTGAAAACCAATCTGCGAACGGATGTTCTCCAAGGTGTCTTCTTGATGAATCACATCGGCTGACCAACGCAAACGGCTGCCTCGATAATCCACTCCCAAGGCGGCCATACCCAGGTCTTGTTTGCCATCACGGGAAGTGGCCTCGCCTCCGCGCTTTACGCCATTAAAGCGCACACCCCACTCCTTGTTCTCACCAAAACGGCGCCCCATATCCAGCTGTGCCGTCAAGTTGGCCTGGCTGGCATAGCTTGCGGTAACACGAGTCAACGGCTCATCCTCGGCCCGTTTGGTGACCAGGTTGATCGCCCCGCCAATACTGCCTCCAGGCGGAATGCCTCGCATCAGGGTGCCAGGCCCTTTCAGAACCTCCACACGTTCCAGAATCTGCACCGGCACGCGGCTGGAAGACACCAGGCTGTACAGACCATTCACACTGACATCGCCACTGCCCACTGCAAACCCGCGAATGACGAAGTCCTCGCCGAAACCACCGGTGGAGGTGGTGGTACGCACCGCCGCATCATTGACCACCACATCGGCCAGGGTTCTGGCCTGTTGGTCGTACAGCAGCTCGGAAGTATAGTTAGTGGTGCTGAAAGGGTTGTCCATCACGTCTACCGAACCCAGCAAACCCAAGCTGCCGCCTGTCGCCACTTGCCCGCCCGCATAAGCCGGTGACAAATCGCCCAGAATGCCCCCTTTGACGGTAATCGTGGACAGCTCGGCAATCGAGGCAGTCGGGTCTTGGCTCAGACTGATGGTGTTGCCGTTACGCTTATAGCGAATGCCTGTGCCCGCCAACAATTGCTGCAAGGCCTGCTCGGGAGAATAGCTACCAGACAGGGCCGGGGCTTGATGACCATCCACCAGCTCCTGAGCAAAGAAAATCTGCACCGATGCCTGTTGCCCCAGCTGCAACAAGGATTTACTTAATGCTTGCACAGGCAGGTTGATCGAGGTGGGAGTGGCTTGCTGCGCGCGCAGCTCCAAGGGCAAAGCACTGCTCACGCAAGCCAGGCTAATCGCCAAAATCGTCAAGCGCGTATTGATCGCGGGCTTTTTGAACCACGCAGAAGAGGTCGATGTATTCACAGTGTGACTATGTCCAAAGAGTAGCAGGACGCGCATGGCACGCTCCTGAAACAAGGTTATGGGCACTGCTGTCGGCGACAAAAACAGCACCCCTTACTCTATCGACGAACCAGCTTGAAAAGACCGGAACAAAAATGAGAACTATTTTTGATAAAAAAAGGAAGCCCGAGGCTTCTTTTTCTATCTACGATTTTTATTCGGTAATCCGCAGCTGTCCGTTGGGCAGAGTCTGGATTTTTACCGGCACCAGATCCGGTAACGTTTGAATCAAGGCCAGCGGCTCGTTCACACTGAAAACACCCGCCACCTTGTAGGTTTCAAAGTGCGGAGCATCAAACACGACCGCTTGCGGCAAATAACGGTTGATCTGTGCCACGGCCTGAGCCAAAGGCGTGTTCTCAAATACAATCATGCCGCTACGCCAGGCCAAGGCCGTATTCAAATCCGCTATCTGTATTTGCCCCAAGGGCGCATCCGCTAGGCTGTACACAGATTGCCCGCGTTCCAGCACGCGCGTGTCCCGGTCCCACCAAGAACCCTGCTGCACGTTGACCGAGCCGGACTCTACCGTCACCTGCAACTGCTGCTGTTCATGCAGGACGTTGAATCGGGTGCCCGTCACCACAACTCTGCTCGACCCCGCATGCACGACAAAAGGACGTGCACGATCCGGCTGCACATCAAAAAACACCTCGCCCGCATACAGGTCAACCACGCGCTCGTTTTCATAAAAACGAATCTGTGCCCGCGTACCCGTATTGGCCGTCAACGTGGAGCCATCAGGTAACTGCACCTCCTGATGCAGCCCGCGTGCTGTCATTACGCTTGTTTGATAGGAAGGAGCGGTATTCAGACCCGCTCGCAGGCCCACGATGGCAAGCAGCCCTGCCGCACACACTCCGGCCGCCATGCCCCAGGCAAAACGGCGACGCGGCTTATTGATGGGCACAGAGGCCCGCGAAGCGTGCAACGCCGCCCGCAACTCGGGTTCAGGAATCTGCAACGTCGCCTGCCAGATCGCCTCCAAATGACGATAGCAGCGGTCATGCTCGGCGTTAGAGGCTCGCCATTGCTCAAACGCACGCCAATCGTCAGGCGTGGCATCACCCGAGCGCAAATAGGAAAACCAGGCTGCGGCCTGGTCCTGTGCGGTGACTGCGTTCAGGACATCAGGGGGCATACTTCTGTAACCTTGTACTCAAATGTCGCAACGCTTTATTCATATGCTTTTCTACCATGGCGCGAGAGATGCCCAGGGCGCTGGCAATCTCGGCATGGGAGCTGCCTTCCAGGCGCTGGTAAATATACACCTGTCTGCAAATATCAGGCAGTTCATCCAGAACCACCATCAGATCATTGACCATTTGGCTGGAATACACCTGGGACTCGGGGCCCAAAACTACCGGATGCTCGGATTCATGCAGTTCATGCAAGGGCACCATCGGGAGTTTCTCCTCTCGCCTACGCCTGTCGATCAAGCCATTAGAAGTACTGCGTTGCAAATAGGCAGCCGGATTATCGGCGGATACGGCACCATTTTCCAGTATGCGCAGTACGGCGTCATGCATGGCATCCTCCACATCATGATCGACCTGAGATCGACGACGCCATGCCCCCAGCAGCTCGCTGTAGTGAGCCAGCCAGGTTTTGCGAAAGGCACGACGGTCGGACATGAAAGCAGAAACCTGTGAACAGAGGAGAGGGATGATAATAACAACAATTCTCATTTCCAAACAAATGAACGCTCGCTGTTCGCTTCGTCAACACCGCTTCCAGCCTTCCCTGTCCCATTCCCGCTACGGTTCCTGCCTCTTTTCCCTTCCTACCTTGCTGCTTTTTTCTCCGTA
The DNA here is from genome assembly GCA_052109075.1 of Alcaligenes sp. Lineage (GTDB taxonomy): Bacteria > Pseudomonadota > Gammaproteobacteria > Burkholderiales > Burkholderiaceae_B > Alcaligenes. The sequence goes on from JBQEAN010000010.1 coordinate 5,724, forward strand.
CCTACAAAAGGAAACACTCCAAACCCTGTCAAGGTTCGAGGTGTCAGCTTCTTCTGGCCCAGCGCCTCCGCCCTCTGTCAGCGCTCCCACAGCAAGCTGATCAGCGGATCGTTCAGCCTGTAGTTACCCGAGAAGCCCGGCGGGTGGGTGCCCAGCGACTGCTTGGTGTCAAGGTGTGCAGAAATAAAAACGGCCCCTGTAAGAGGGGCCGTT
>JBQEAN010000010.1:6036-8150 GCA_052109075.1 Alcaligenes sp.
CTGCTTGGTGTCAAGGTGTGCAGAAATAAAAACGGCCCCTGTAAGAGGGGCCGTTTTCTATGCGCTAACGCCAGACCAGATTACCGTCTGGTGAAACTAGTCATCAGAGCTTTTGCGTTTCGCCGCCTTTAGGACGCCAAGACAGCATGCGCTCTTCAAACAGGCTGACCAAGCCATCCAGAATCAGAGCAAAGACGGTCAGCACCACAATGCCGGCGAACACGGTATTCACATCCAACGTGCCTTCGGCCTGCAGGATCAGATAACCGACTCCGCTGGCCGAGCCCAGGTACTCCCCCACCACAGCCCCCACAAAGGCCAGACCGACCGATGTGTGCAAGCTGGAGAACACCCAACTGGTAGCCGAAGGAATGTAGACGTAGCGCAGCAACTGACGGCGGCTGGCCCCCAGCATGCGGGCATTGTCCAGCAGCGTGGAACTGACTTCACGCACGCCTTGGTAGACGTTGAAGAACACGATGAAAAACACCAGTGTCACCGCCAGCGCAACCTTGGACCAGATGCCCAGGCCAAACCACATGCCGAAAATAGGTGCCAAGATAACGCGTGGCATGGAGTTGGCAGCAGTCAGGTACGGGTCCAGCAAGGCCGCTGCACGTGGCGAGAGCCCCAGCCACAGGCCGCAAGCCAGACCGGCTAGTGTGCCGATGACAAAGGCCAGCAGAGTTTCGCTTAAGGTCACCCCCAGGTGCAGGTAAATATCGCCATTGGTGACGAACCAGGCCCAGATCACCTTGACCACTTCCAGCGGCTGGCCAAAGAAAAAAGCCGCCTTGGGATCCAGCGTCAGGAAATGCCAGGACAACAAAAGGACAACGAGCAGCGAGATTTGCCAGCCTCGCAAGGCCAGACGGGAACGAGTAAGAGATTTAGACATATCAGGCCCGCTTTTGCTGGGCATAGCCCTTCAAGACTTCGTCACGCAGGACGGCCCAGATTGCCGCATGCAATTCGACAAAACGGGGATCATTGCGCACCTCGGCCACGTCGCGAGGACGCGGAAGATCAACATGGAACTCACCCATAGGGTGTGTACCCGGCCCGGCGGACAGCACCACCACACGATCGCTCATGGCAATGGCTTCGTCCAGGTCGTGAGTAATGAACAGCACCGCTTTACGCTGCGCCATCCAGATCTCCAGCACTTCGTTTTCCATCAATTGACGGGTCTGAATATCCAGCGCCGAAAAAGGTTCGTCCATCAGGATGATGTCCGGGTCCCGGATCAGGGTCTGGGCCAGCATGACGCGTTTGCGCATGCCACCAGACATCTGATGCGGGTAGCGATCCCCAAAGCCACCCAGACCTACGCGCTTGAGCCAGTCTTGGGCACGGGCACGGGCCTCGTCCTGCGGGACACCGGCAAACTCCAGCCCAGCCATCACGTTGGACTCGGCACTACGCCAGGGCAGCAAGGCCTCGCCCTGGAACATATAGCCTGCGCGTTTATTGACACCCTGCAAAGGCTGACCAAACACACGCACTTCGCCTGCCGAAGGGGCCAGCAAGCCAGCCCCAACGTTCAGGAGCGTCGACTTGCCGCAGCCCGTTGGCCCTACAACAGAAACAAACTCGCCTGGCGCAATGCTCAGGCTGGCGTCACGAACCGCTGTGTACGTACCCTTACCATCACGTGATGCAAATACACAGCTGATGTTATCTAAGGAAAGTGCTGCCTCAGGCATTGGGGTACTTCTTGTTGGCATTGTCGACAAACTCGTTGGTAAAGATTTTGCTGATATCGATCTTAGATGCGTCCAGATTCGGCACAAAGGCAACCAGCGCGTTCAAAGCAGTAGCGGGGCCATCAGCATCGACTCGACCATCCGGCGAGAGTGCTTCTTTATTGGCGTCCAGACATTGCTTGTAGAGCTCTACATCACCCAGCAAGTACGTGGCTGGCACGGTCTTGGCAATGGTTTCGGCATCATTGGCCTGGATCCATTTATCGGCACGCACAATGGCGTTGGCCAAAGCCTGGGCGGTATTAGGGTTCTTGGTGATGAACTCTTCGGACGCGTACAAACACGCCGAGGGCATATTGCCACCAAAAATGGTCTTGGTATCGGCCACCGTACGAGTGTCGGCAATAA
>JBQEAN010000010.1:8250-10279 GCA_052109075.1 Alcaligenes sp.
CTACCGCCTACAACGGCTTGCAGGGCTTTGGAGCCACCGGCAAAGTCCGCGACTTTAACTTTGAGGCCTTCGTCTTCAAAGTAGCCATTAATTTCGGCAATGGACAAAGGCAGGTAGTAGATCAGCGCTTTGCCACCGACGGCAATCATGACGTTCTTTTTTTCTATTTCCTGCGCACGGCCCAGCGATGGCAGTGACAGCGCGAGTCCGGATGCGCCAACCAGTTTGAGTGCATGACGACGAGTCAGTTTCATGGCAATCCCCTTCTTGTTGTTGGTCATTAACTATTGAGGTTTGATACTTATACTAAAAACGAAGGGGGGCTAGCCCCCTTGTCCGCTACGCGGTCAAACCTGTTCAGGTGGCGCGACGCTCCATTAAAGCCCAAGCAATGGTACTGGGGTCGACATACTCCAGTTCGCTCCCCGCCGGCACACCGCGCGCCAGACGAGTCACTTTCAAACCTTGGCTGCTGAGCATTTCCGCCAGATGATGGGCGGTGGTTTCGCCCTCTGCGGTGAAATTGGTTGCTAGTATCACTTCCTGCACTTGGCCATCACCAGCTCGCTCTAGCAAGCGGTCAAATTGCAAGGCATCCGGGCCTATGCCTTCCAGCGGCGTCAAACGCCCCATCAGCACATAGTAAAGACCTCGGTAGCCATGCGTAGCCTCGATCATGTTTTGATCGGCAGGCGTCTCCACCACACACAACAACGCCGGATCACGGCGGGGATTGGCACAGGTTTCACAGATAGTTTGGACCGTGAAACCATTGCAGCGCTGACAGTGCTGCAATGCCGTAGTGGCATGTTCAAGAGCGCGGCTCAATTGGTCGGCGCCTACCAGATCGTGTTGCAACAAGTGGTAGGCCATGCGGCGAGCGCTGCGCTCGCCCACACCGGGTAACCGACGCAGAGCCTGGATCAGAGCCCGAAGCGGTTCGGGCTCAGCGATCTGCGGTTCGTTCATTAGAACGGCAGCTTCATACCGGGTGGCAGTGGCAGGCCAGCGGTCACACCCGCCATTTTTTCCTGCGAGGTTGCCTCGGCTTTGCGCTGTGCATCGTTAAAGGCAGCAGCAATCAAATCTTCCAGCATCTCTTTCTCGTCTTCCAGCAAGCTGGGGTCGATCGAGACGCGGCGCACATCGTGGCGGCAGTTCATGATGACCTTGACCAGACCACCACCGGAAACGCCTTCGACCTCGATATCGGCCAAGGCTTCCTGCGCCTTTTTCATGTTTTCCTGCATTTGCTGCGCCTGACGCATCAAGCCGGCAATCTGACCTTTCATCATGGTTTGGTTTTCCTGATTGATTTAAATTGACAAGGGGCCATTTCAGGCGGCCCGAACCAAAGGAGTCGCCTTGACTGATCCGGCTTTGACGCGAGCATCAAAATCCTGGATCAGGCTCAAGACAAAGGGGTCCTGAGTAACTTGTTCTTCAGCCTGCCGCTGGCGTTCAGCCAGTTTGGCCTGCTCCACGGCATGCGCCGTTGCGTCACCCGTATCCCCGTATTCGATCAACAACTGAATGGACTGGGCAAAGTATTCCGACAAAACGGTGCGCAAGCGCGCTTTGCCCTGACTGCCTTCCGTAGCCTTGATTTTGGCACGTAGATGTATTTCCTGCCCTTTCACGCCCAGCCATTCGCTTTGGCGGGCTAGTTCTGCCGCCCAGCCACTCAATGGCAAGCTGGTCGCCACATCGGGCCAGGTTTCTGGCTTCATCCCGCCCAGGCGCACAACTCGCGGTCTGTCGGAGTCGCTATGGGGGACGGGCAGGCCCAGCTCGGTGTCGGGCATCACACGATCAGACATGGAGACCGAGGGCACATCGCCCTCTTCTTCAGCAAGCGCTGCGTCCATGTCCAGGGGCTGGTAGTTCTCGAACTCTTCGTCCATGCCCTCGGACAACCAGGCGGGCTCTTCCGGACCATCCTGAAGAGGCGCTGTCGGCGGCGCTTCCTCGGCTACGGGCTCCACACGCGTGGCAACCTGAGCTTGCGAGGACATCAAAGGCTGAGCGG
>JBQEAN010000010.1:10379-46777 GCA_052109075.1 Alcaligenes sp.
ACGGGCTCCACACGCGTGGCAACCTGAGCTTGCGAGGACATCAAAGGCTGAGCGGCACTTTTACCTTGGGCCTTGACAGATTCCACAGCAGGATCTGTTGCCGATGGCGGAGGCTCTGCGGGCTCGGGAGTGTCTTCCCAGGCCGGAACAAAGTCATCAACAGGGGCAGTCTCGGCCGCGGGGACTGTCGTTTGGGCTGGGCTCGGGTTCGCAGAGCTGGGCACGGCAATCTGCGGCTCAACCTGCTGAACTGATGCTGCCTGCTGCTCGGAAGCAAGCGGTGCTACTGCGGGAACGTCAATCGGGGCTGGTGCTGCGGCCGGAGTCGGGGCTGGGGACGACGATGTCTCCAGCGCACTGGCTGATACAGCAGCGGAAGAAGCCACAGCGGCCTCGGGTGCAGCGGTGGAAGGTACAGCGCTAGGAGCGGCAACGGCCACATCAGAAGAGCCATTTGAAGCAGCTGGCGGTGGCGCTGGCTGAGCCGGTACGGGCTCAGGCAACAGGGCCAGCATACGCAAGCAAGCCATCACAAATCCGGCGTACTCATCAGGGGCTAAAGACAGTTCCTGACGGCTATGCACCGCGACCGAATAAAACAACTGCACATGGTCGGGCGACAGCGTGGGCGTCAATTGGCGCACAGCAGCCGACAAAGGATCATCATCCGTGATCGTGCCGGGAATGCGTTGTTCGATGGCGATGCGGGACAGCAAGGTGGCCAGATCAGCCAAGGCACCCGAATAAGACAGTCCACGCAGTGCCAAGTCATCGGCCACGCTGACGATGGCTTGCGCGTCGTAGGCGACCAGCGCTTGCAACAATTGCGCTAAATGGCGTTGATCGATCGTGCCCAACATGGCTTGAACAGCCTGAGCGCTAAGATCGCCAGCGCTATAGGCAATAGCCTGATCGCTGAGCGACAAAGCATCGCGCATGGAGCCATCCGCTGCCTGCGCCAATAGACGCAAGGCCGGGACTTCAAACGTCATTTCTTCCTGCGTCAGGATTTCTTGCAGGTGACCCACTATCGAGGGCACCGTCATCTGCTTCAAATTGAATTGCAGACAGCGCGACAAGACCGTGACCGGAATTTTTTGTGGATCAGTGGTAGCCAGAATGAATTTGACGTGCGCGGGTGGTTCTTCCAACGTCTTGAGCATCGCGTTAAAGGCGTGCCCGGTCAGCATGTGAACTTCGTCAATCATGTAGACCTTGTAGCGACCTGAGCTGGGGGCATACACCGCCTGCTCCAGCAACTGGGTCATTTCCTCTACACCACGATTGGAGGCCGCATCCAGCTCGACATAGTCAATAAAGCGGCCAGCATCAATTTCAGTACAAGACCGGCAAACACCGCAGGGCTTGGAAGTGATGCCAGTTTCACAATTAAGCGACTTGGCCAGAATACGCGACAAGGTGGTCTTGCCCACGCCGCGTGTGCCCGTAAACAGCCAGGCATGATGCAGACGCTGGGTATCCAGGGCGTGTGTCAGTGCGCGCACCACGTGGTCCTGACCAACCAGGGTATCAAAGGAGCGAGGGCGCCACTTGCGGGCCAGAACGAGATAGGTCATGCGAATTCCGGACGGCGTGAACCATCAATACAAATAAGCGAAAGGAAAAGTGTACCGGATTCGGTGCTGAAGGGAAGCAGATAGACCGGGCGCGCATAACCCGATAAGCAAATGAAGTGGCGAGCCTGACTCCGGCACTGATTCTGCACGGCTGTGGCTGCTTCGTTCCCGACCTGACCAGATTCACCGCCGAACCATGCGGAGGGGCCCGCCGACAAATAGTGTAGCATTAATACGGTAGCCAAAGATCGGCCCTCGGGAAATAAAGCGCTGCCTGCGCGGGGCGTCCATCCAGGGCTTGAACCTGTTCACAATAACGCTGCAATTGCGGCGCGTAACGCGCTAACATACGAGCGGAAAAATCCGCCAGGCTTTCATGCTCAGCAGGTCGTCCAGTCTTGTAATCGACCACCAGCCAGTGATCTTCCTGGGAGATCGCCAAGTCAATAATCGATACCCGACCACTGACGTCCAGCAAAGACCATTCACGATAGGCTCGGGTAACGCCCAGCAACCAACGGCCACGCTCGGTCTGTATGGTGGCGGCAATGGCTTCAAACAAGGATTGGGCCGCGTCATCCAGGTAGGTGGCAGGCACCCCCGCACGCAATAACTGACGACGCATCACGGCGCGGCCTTGCTGCAAACGCTCTACTGGCCACTGCTCCAGGCCTTCACGCCCCAGCCTTTCCAGCCAGTCATGGGCCACGGTACCAATGGCTTTCTCGTGGGTCGTGTCCAAAGACCACTGCCAGCTTTGATATTGCGGGGTGGCTGCCTGTAACTGCTCGGGCGGTACGGCAGGCAGGTTGACGACACGCTGCAATAAGGCGGCAGAACTCTGTCCTGAATCTTCTTGCTGCACGCCTTGCCCGGCTTGCCAGACAGGCGCCTCCGGCTGAGCCAATACCGGCCAGACACGACTTAGCAAAGAGCGACCGTCGGGCTCACGCAGGCCTTTATCCTGGGTGATGCTCAACTCCGCAAATAAATGGAGCTCCTGACGGGCACGGGTTAAGGCCACATATAAAAGGCGGTGGCTTTCCTGCTCGGCGCGAATACGTTCCCGAGCAGCCAGAAACTGCGAAACCGGGTCGCGCTGCTCACTGCCCTTGTGGCTGATCGGGCCCAGAATCAAACGCTCCGCGCTATGCTCCAGACGGATCAAGGGCTCGGAGTCGGCGGCCGACTGCTTGTGCAGACCAAACAAGATGACGGTTTCAAATTCCAGACCCTTGGATTTGTGAATCGTCATCACCTCCACGGTTTTACCGGTGCCTTGGGGGGTGGCGTACAGGGATTCAACTCGAGCCTGTAGCTGCTGCTGATCAGGTGGACCATAGGGACACAATTCCTCCAGCAGGCGCAACACTTGTTCGGCATCAGCCTGGTCAGCCAGGCTTGGATAGACCTGAGGCCCACCCAAACGCGTCCAGCATTCCTGCACCCAGCCCGCAAACGGCATCAAGCCACTGCGATTAGCCCGATCCAGCAAAATCTGGCAGGCGAACAAAAGGCGAGCGCGCTCATTTGGGTCCCAGTCCTCAAAACCCTGATTATGAGTTAACTCGATCAGCGTCTGTGTGGGATGCAAGGCGCACAGGCGATGCAAGCTCTCCAGGCGCAGACCAATCAACGGTGAGCGCAAGACAGACAACCAGGCCAAACGATCTGCGGGATGCGCCAGCGCGCGTACCAACTGCACCAAGTCCGCCACCACAGGCCGTTGCTGCAAGGGTTCCAGTTCCACCGCACGACACGGAATGCCCTGCTCGCCCAGCTTACGCACCAAACCATGCAAGTGCGAGCGGGCCCGCACCAGAATCGCAACCGGGTGCTCGCTATCCTGATAGCGCTGCAAGGCGTGGGCAGCACAGCTGACCGCCTCTGCCACAGCATGCTCTTGAGCCGCCTGTTGAGACGGCACGGTGTCTTCACCACGCGCTACCCGAAAATGCCAGGAGGGATGAAACTGCACGGCCCATTCGGGGATATCGGGTTTGAAAGCCGTGGAGTGTTCATAGGTAACCATGCCCAAATCCGGATCAGGTTGAGCGGGGAACAATTGCGCCCCCACCTGATTCACCCACTCCACCAGACGCGGATGTGAACGGAAGTTATTGCTAAGGTTGAGCGGCTCCAGTTCTACGTCGCCCAAGCATCTGGCTTGCCAGACCTGCAGGAACAAACCCACCTCTGCTTTGCGGAAGCGGTAAATGGACTGCATGGGGTCGCCCACCAAAAACAGGCTACGCCCGTCGCCCGGCTCCCAACCACTGGTCAGCCGCTCCAACAGCTGCACTTGGGACTGGCTCGTGTCCTGAAATTCGTCCACCAACAAATGGCGTATGGACCTGTCCATGCGCAGGAGCAACTCACCCGGCTCGTCGGCGTCACCCAACGCTTGCAGAGCACGCTGGGCGATCTCGGTGAAATCGACCTCGGCCTTCTCGGCAAAGCGCAGTTTGAGCTGCGCCGCAGCCAGCCACAGAACTTGAATCAGATTGGAGAGAACTTCTTGCTGCTGCTCGGAATACTGCGCAGGCAACAAGCGGGCGCTGGCCAGACGCGAAACCCAGGACTCCGCGCCCAAGCAATTGCCTAGCCATTCAGTCAGCGCCTCTTTTTGAGCAGTTTTAGGCGGGAAGCCATTGCGCACCGTCAGGCTTTTGCGTAAATCGCCCTTATCCGTCAGCAATAGCGCAGCCAGACCACGCCAGCGCGGCAAATCATCCATTACTGGTGCCAGCGTGTCGCCCTGCCAATCGGCCAAAGCCAATACATCGCCTGCCTCTAGGTTCGAGGCCGCAAAACACGCCAAGGGAGCCAGAGTCCGCGCCCAACCAGGAGGCAAGGAATCGCTTAATTGCTGCAATTGCTGTTCCACTACCTCACGCAGGCTGTCTTGCAACAGGGCCACATTGCCGCCCTGACCCACCGCTGGCAACCACTGGTCCCGACTGGCCAACATGCCCGCCAACAGTGCTTGCGCCTGAAGCAGGTTGACATCCATATGTTCCAGAAAACGCGCCACACTAGGCACACTTTCTGCCATTTCCAGTGTGGCCCAGGCGGCTGTCTCGTAATGCTCTTGCGCCTTATCGGTAATGGCGGGGACGCCACCCAAACCCGTGATCCAGGGCATGGCGCGCACCAGATGGGCGCACAGGGAGTCAATCGTGCGAATACTCAGACGTGCCGGGTACGCCAGCAAATCCCATTGCTGCTCCTGATTGCGCTGCATGGCGGCACGCGCCAGTTCCCAGCTGCGAACCCGGTAGGGCTCGGCAGGGCGATCTTGATCCGCCGCAGCCAGCTTCTCCAGCACACGCGCATGCATTTCAGCCGCTGCCTTGCGGGTGAAAGTGATGGCCACAATCTCTTCTGGCCGCTGGACACGGGCCAGCAGGGCCAGGATTCGGTCAGTCAATAATTCCGTCTTGCCCGAGCCTGCAGGCGCCTGCACCAGAAAAGAGGACTCGGGGTCCAGCGCGCGTGCTCGGGCTGGGCTATCGCTAGGAACGGTCAGCATTACACCTCTCCCCCCGTATCTTGGAGGTCTTCCTGGAACAAACGTAAAAAGGGCAAAACATCGCAATACAGCAGGTCGTTGCGATTCCAGTTCTGATTGGCGGCCTGCCCTTGCAGGAACTCATCGGCCAGACCTTCCACTGCCTGCTTCCACTGGGCAATCTGTGCGGTCCACTGCTGCGCGGTTTCCATCTCTGTCAGGCCGTCGATCTCCATACCCGGAGCCGCCAAGCCGCTTAACCCAACCTGACGGGCATGCAAGCGCACAAAGGCCAGACCACTGACGGCTCGGCCTTCATCTTGCAAAGCCGCTGCATAAAACGGCAACTGCAGATTCACGGGCCGGGGTCGCAACCAATCTTTATCAGGGCGAAGTTCGCCTATGCCCGTTTTGTAGTCCATCAGTAACTGTTCGCCATCGGCCAGATTATCCAATCGGTCCAGGCGCAGATTCAAGCGTAGCAAGCCCCGGCTCCAACTTAACTCTTGTTCTGTCGCGCCCAGGGCAAACGGCGGGCGCTGGGCCTCCTGGTGGGCGTATTCAATTAGCACCGCCAGTCCGCGCTCCATTTCCAAGCTGCGCAGTACTGGTCCATACTCCGCCAGCTCTTCTTCTGCCGCTTGGTCTACGCACGCTTGCACGACCTGCGGCAGCGCATCCTCGCCGATCAGCTCGTGCAAGCTGTCCTGATCCTGTACGCGACGCCAGAACAGTTCGACAGCACGGTGCAAGAACATCCCGCGCGTATTCATATCGCCTACGCGGGCATAGTCTGGCAACGCTTGACCATGCAGACGGAATTTCACAAAAGCCCACAAAGGATTACGAGCCTGCGTATCCAGCACACTGATTCCGCCGCGTATGCGCTCTTCCATCTTCAAGCTGGGGCCTTGCTCATCCAGCATCGCCTCCTGTGCCACTGCTTGCTCGGTCTGCACGGCCCAGGGCATATCCAACACTGGCCAGTGAGCAATCAAAGGACTGGGACGGAGCGCTTGTTCACCCTGATGCAAGGGAGCACTTAACAGGACCTGACTGCCGCAGCGCAGCAAGGCGGCCAGCATCCAGCGCGCCCACTCCAATTCACGTTCAGGCGTACTGCGAGGCGCCTGAACCCGGCGCAAAACCTGGGCAGGAATTAAAGGATTGGGCTTAACGGCGGCAGGCAGAATATCGTCCGTCAGGCCCAAGACCCACACGGCATCCCAGCGCCCGCCTTCCGCTTCCAAAAAACCCAATACATCCAGACGAGAGCGCGGATCACGCTGCGGCTGGAACAGATTTTCACGGGCCATACGAGCCAATGCGCTTTGAGCCTTCAAGGCACTGATGCGGCCCAAGACCGGAGCTTGCTGTGCCAGTTGCAGCAGCAACGCCTCCAAGGCTTCCAATGTTTGAAACTGGGCGCTATCCAATCGGTGGGTACCGGGAAAACCCAAGGCCTCCAGACATTGACGCATGACTGAAGCCCAAGTATCCAGGCCTTGCGCGCCAGCAGACACCGCGTTGAAACGTTCCAGCGCCCCGCCCCAGGCCAAAGCCAGTTCGGGCGTATGGAAGCTGAGCATGTCTTCAAATTCTTTGCGTCCAACTTGGGTGATGCGATTATCACGCCAAGCCTTATCAATACGGGCACGGCCACCAGCCTCTGATTGTTCAGCCTGACACGCCCCCAAGCGCAAGGCTTCGCCCAACATGGCGGGCTCCGCTTGTGCTTTGGTCGCCAAGGTAAACAAGGCTTTCAACCAGGCCAGGGCCGCTTCCACGACAGGCCACTCCGCCAAGGAGCGGGCGGCGGCCACGTTATAGGGCAAGGCCCCCTGATCGGTATGCATGGCCTGCCGCAGCAAACGGTGTACCAGCGGCAATTGCGTTTCCAGCTGTGCCGCCACAATAGCGACAGTGCGGTCCGGGTCTTCATCCAATTGACGACGCGCCCACTGCACCGCCAAACGCCATTCTGTATCCGCATCCTGCGCCTGTACCCGGTGTACCTGACTGGCCGGAGCCTCTTCATGCTCCAGACACAAGATCTCTACCCCTATTTCCTGCAAGCCGCTTAATAAAGCCTGCAGCCGTGGCGAGTACTCATGAAAGCCGTGCAGCACCATATGACGATGGCGCATGTGCAAGGCTCCAGCCTGTACCGCATTTAATACGCGACCAGCCGCCAGATTCGCATCGTCCAGATCAGCTTGTTCCAGACTTTGCCGGTAGTGAGCACGCCATTGCAGGAAGCGCTCGAAGTCCACGCTGGCTTCCCCGGCCTTCAATTCAATATGCCATTCATCCAGCAAGGTATCGGCTTCACACGCCAAGCGGGCAGCCTGCCCCACATCCAGGAAATAGCCATCTTCCTCGCACTGTTCGATGCTGTGCTCCCAGCGCTGCAAGCAAGCAAAACGGTCCATCTGGTGCGCCGCCGGTTGCCACTGCTCGGAAAAGCAGAGTTGATCGCTGGCCTGCGCCAGCCAGGCGCCCAAAGGCACGATTTCTGGAACTGCTACCGTCCCTCCCGCGTTGGCAAGCCGAGCCGATAAATGTCCGAGCAAACGGCGGGCATAGCGCTTGTTCACGGTCAGGACGACCGTCTCGGCACTATTGAGCTCCTGCAATTGAGCCATGGAAACAACGGGGGTGTCGTGCATAGAAAAAACCAGTTATGGTTGCAAGAAAACAGAACGGCCAGCAGCGCTGATCGGGCCATTGTACCGGCGCTCTATCCCTAGTTTGCTCCCGCCCTTACACTTATCACCATGTCTAGTACACACACTCCCAATACAGAATTAACCGGCAGCCTGTCGCTGCGTACGGGCGACCATACCTGGGGCAGCGCGCGCCGTATGGCTTTGCTGGCCGCTATCGCCGAACAAGGCTCGATTTCTGCAGCCGCCCGCCATATTGGCATCAGCTATAAAGCGGCCTGGGATGCCATCGACATCATGAACAATATGGCCGGTGAGCCCCTGGTGCTGCGCAGCACCGGTGGCCATCGCGGCGGTGGTGCCACCCTGACGCCCAAAGCCATCGAGCTGCTGGAGCTGTACCAAACCTACGATCGCCTGCATCAGCGCTTCATGAACCGCATCGGTCGCCTTATGCCTTCCGTGGCTACTCAAATGGAGCTACTCCAAACCATGATCATGCAAACTTCCGCTCGCAACCAACTGCCCGGCATCGTCACCACGATCAAGACGGGTGCCGTCAACGACGAAATTCATATCGATATTGGCCAGGGCCAAACCGTTGTGGCGTCCATTACACGGGAAAGCACGGAAAACCTGGGCTTGCGCGAAGGGCAGAAAGTCTTGGCTTTTATGAAAGCCTCCTCGATCATGATTGGCACGGGCGACACCCGTCATTCCTTATCGGCTCGCAACCAATTACCCGGCACCATTACCGATGTGATTACTGGCGCAGTGAATGCAGAGGTACGTTTGGAACTGCCCCAAGGGCTGACCCTGACGGCCAGCATCACCCTGGACAGCACACAGCGTTTGCAGCTGGAAGCAGGCCAATCCGCCTATGCGCTATTCAAAGCATCCAGCGTGATGATCGCTACGCTGTAACAAGGTCCAGATCGGCGCTGGTACAGCACTCGATGATGCGGCCATCGCGGATCCGATAGACCTCTTGGGCCAAGACCCTGGCATCTTCAGGATCGTGCGTGATCAAGATAGTGGGAATGTCGATCTGGCTTTGCAATTGAGCCAGTTCGGCCCGCAAGCGGGTACGCAAGTCCTGATCCAGGGCCGCCAAAGGCTCATCCAGCAAGAGCAGTTGTGGCTTGATCGCCAGGGCACGCGCCAAGGCGCAACGCTGCTTTTGCCCACCGGATAGCTGGGCAGGGTAGCTGTTCAGCACAGATTCCAACTGAAACGCCTCCACCCATCGCTGGGCAGCCGCAGGCATGTCCCGCACCGAGCGATTGAACAAGCCCGTATTCAAACCAAAACAAATATTCTGTGCGGCAGTCAGATGCGGAAACAGCCCGTAGTCCTGAAACAGATAGGCTACCCGGCGCTCCCGGGGCTTCAGATTAATGCCCTTTTCAGAGTCAAAATAGACCTGGCCGCCAATCTGAATTCGGCCATGATCGGGTCGCAACAGACCAGCCACACTTTGTACCGTCAAAGACTTGCCCGAACCCGACGGCCCATACAACGCAATATGTCGGGCTTCGGTTTGAATCTGGATAGCCAGCTCGAAATGACAGGAGTCACTGACCACCGTTCGTTGAATCTGGATATTCAAGCTCATTACAGCCCTCTTTTACGACGTACATGGCGTGGTGACAGGGCACTGGTACTCCACAAAACCAGCACGCAGGTAATTGAAATAATCGCAACCAGCACCAAAGCCTGCTGATCCTCGCCCGCCTGTACCGCTTCATAAATGGCAATAGACATAGTCTGGGTGCGTCCAGGGATGCTGCCTGCAATCATCAAGGTGGCCCCGAACTCGCCCAAAGCGCGCGCAAAGGCCAACAAGACACCCGCCATAATGCCACGCGCCGCCAAAGGCAGGCTGACACGGAAAAAGATGGCCAACGGCCTCAAGCCCAATACGCTGGCGGCATTTTCCAGACGCGGGTCCACATCCTCAAACGCCGCACGGGCGGCTTTCAGAATCATGGGGAAGGCCACCACCGTTGCGGCAATAACCGCCCCCTGCCAGGTAAAGACCAACTCAATCCCTATGCTGGACAGCCATTGACCCAAGGCACTACGCCGACCCAGCAAAACCAGCAGGTAATAGCCGATCACGGTGGGTGGCAAAACCATGGGCAAAGTCAAAATGGAATCGAGCAGATCACACCAGCGCGACTGCCAACGTGACAAAGCATAGGCAATGCCTATACCCAGCACGCACGCGAACAAGGTCGCCCAAGCGGCGACCTTGAGCGACAACCACAAGGGAATCCAAAGTGAAGTCATCCTGCTATCAACATCCTATCTATCAAGGCTTGGCAAAACCGTATTTTGCCAGCACTTGCTGACCGGACTCGGACATCACGAAATCTTGGAAGGCCTGGGCTTTGTCATGACGACCTTCACGCTGGACCAAAGCGATCGGGTACGTGACAGGCTCCGTGGTCTTGAGCACTTCCAGCACCTCCACCTTGTCTTTCATGATGGCCGCATCGGTAGCGAACACAAAACCGGCTTCCACTTCACCACGAGCCACATAATCCAGCACCTGACGCACGTTCTGACCCAGGATTTCGCGCTGTTTGACCGCCTCCCACTGACCCGCTTTTTCCAGGGCAGCCTGGGTGTAACGGCCAACAGGCACAACAGCTGGATTACCCAAGGCCACGCGTTTGACTTCCGGTTTGCCCAAATCGCCAGCGTTAGTCACTTTAGCGGGATTGTCGCTAGGCACAATCAGCACAACCTGATTCTGCACAAAATTCTTGCGGGTGGCGGGATCAACAGCCTTGGTTTCCTCGGCCTTGTTCATGGCTTTCTGATCTGCCGAAGCAAACACATCGACTGGCGCACCATTGACGATCTGCTGCAGCAAAACGTCCGATGCCGCAAAGCTGGTCAGCACTTTGGTGCCAGGATTATTTGTCTCAAACTGACCGGCCAATTCCTTGAACGCATTAGTCAGGCTGGCAGCAGCGGCTACCACCAACTCTTCAGCTTGGGCAGTGCCTTGCAAAAACAGAGACAAAGCCGCGACTGATACGACACGTTTGAACATTATTTTCTCCTCCGGAATAGGTGTAGCGAATGAGTATAATCAGGAAATATATATAGGTATATAGCGAATGACTCCCAACGGCTGAATGAAGCTCATCATCCGGGAGTGATAGCATGATGGCTTTCCCGCTCTGTCCCCCGTAATAAAGCTTCCTGAAACTCCGGCTTTATGACCCTCTCATTCCCATGACACAAGCCAGCCTGATTTCCGACTTCATCACCATGCTCTGGTTGCAGGACGGCCTGGCCGCCAACACGCAACAAGCCTATCGGCAGGATCTGGAGCGCTTGGCTGAATGGGCTCAGGCAGAACGTGCAGACAAAGCCCTGGAGCAATTGGATTCAAACGACTTGCGGGAATGGATGGCCAGCCAGTCCGGCCATAGCAAGGCCAGCACCGCCAACCGCAGGCTGGCCACCTTGCGCCGCTTTTACGATTGGACCGTGCAGGAAGGAATGCGTCAGGACGACCCTTGCCTGGAGCTGAGCAGCGCCCGGCAAGCCCCGCGCGTCCCACACACCTTGTCGGAAGAGCAGGTAGAACGCCTGTTGGCGGCACCCGACATACACAATCCATTGGGGCTGCGCGATCGCTGCATGCTGGAAACCTTGTATGCCAGCGGTTTGCGCGTCACCGAGCTCACAGAACTGCCCTTGCAAAACCTGAGCCTGAGCGACGGCGTGCTACGTATTGATCAGGGCAAAGGCGGCAAAGACAGACTGGTTCCCTTGGGACAGGAAGCCCTGCACTGGATCGAACGCTATATGCAGGAATCCCGTCCAGCCTTGCTGGGTCAGCGACGCAGTGATTTTGTATTTATTACCGGGCGTGGCACTTGCATGAGCCGCCAATCCTTTTGGCTGATCGTCAAAAAACACGCCGTCCAGGCCGGAATACTGGCGCCCCTGTCTCCCCACGTCTTGCGTCATGCCTTTGCCACCCATTTGCTCAATCACGGAGCAGACTTGCGAGTGGTACAGATGCTGCTGGGGCACGCCGACATTTCTACCACTCAGATTTATACTCATGTGGCCCGTGAGCGCCTGAAAGCCTTGCACGCTGCCCATCATCCACGCGCCTGAGCGCACAACACCGATATGGCTAAAGAAAAACACATTAGCGAAACACCGGCCACGCAATGGCTGCGTAAAAATGGCATTGCCTTTACCGAACATAGCTACAACTATGTCGATCATGGCGGGGCCATGGAAGCGGCGGCCCAATTGGGCCTGGACCTGCACCGGGTGGCCAAGACCCTGATCATGGAAGATGAAAGCGCCAAGCCTTTGATCATCGTGATGCACGGCGACCGTGAAGTCTCTACCAAGAATCTGGCTCGTCAAACCGGCGCGAAAAAAATCGCGCCCTGTAAACCGGATGTAGCCCAACGCCATTCCGGTTATATGGTTGGCGGCACCTCGCCTTTTGCGACCCGCAAGGCGATGCCTGTGTGGTTGGAAGAGGAACTGCTGGAGTTCGACACTATTTATATCAACGGTGGTCGACGTGGTTATTTATTGGGTATTAATCCCCAGGTTCTGATCGACACGCTAGGGGCGCGCCCAGTACAGGCCGGCCTGGAGAAAGGCTAATCTCATTGAGCGGCAAGTATCACAAAGACGGGCTGACAGCTCCGTCTTTTTTACGCCCTTCCCTGCTTGAACCATCAAACACGACAATGAACAGCCTAAGCCCGCACCCTGCCCATCCACAAATCCCCCGCCATACACAGCCCGCAATTTCCATCCGCACCTGGTGGCACTGGATAGCGGCGTTCTACAACACTGTCCGCCCAGTCGCTTCCCACAAGACAAGGTGATTGCAGCTCTATCGCGTTTCGCCAGATAATTCAAACCTGAATAATAAGAGGGGACCCCATGTTTCAATCCTTGCGCCAGCCCGCTGTTATGACGGTGACTCTGGCGGCCGCTGGCATCTTGATGGTCACCATGGGGATACGCCAATCCTTTGGTCTGTTCATTGGCCCGATTGATAAGGCCACAGGCATGGGCATTATGTCCATCAGTTTTGCCATGGCCGTTGGCCAGCTTGCCTGGGGTGCGATCCAGCCTATTGCCGGTGCGTGCTCCGACCGTTGGGGTCCCGACCGTGTTCTGATCGCTGGCCTCTTGATCCTGGCTTTAGGCTGCGCCGTCACCCCCTTTATCGGCACGGGTTTAGGTTTGACTTTGACCCTGGGCCTATTGGCCAATATCGGTTCAGGCGCTGCCAGCTTTTCCACCTTGATTGGTGCTGCCGCCCAGCGCTTGCCAGACCATGCTCGTGGTCAGGCTTCAGGCTTGATCAATGCGGGCGGCTCCTTCGGGCAGTTTGTTTTTGCTCCGCTTGTTCAAAAACTGATCGCCTTGGTAGGCTGGATGTCTACCTTCTGGGTATTGGCTTTGACTGCCCTGCTGACCTTACCCTTGATCCGCAAGCTAAGCCCACGCGAACACCATAAAAAAACTACTGTCGCCGCCGCACCCGTAGCCAGTGGCCCAGGCTTAAAACAAACCCTGAAAACAGCCATGACAGACCGCAGCTATTTGTTGCTGAGCCTGGGTTTTTTCACCTGCGGTTTTCACATTGCCTTTCTCGTCACGCACCTGCCGGGGGAAATTGACCTGTGCGGACTGCCCCCTTCGGTAGCCAGCTGGTCACTGGCCTTGATCGGTCTAGCCAATATTTTTGGCAGTATCGCTGCCGGTTCCTGCATTGCCCGCTGGCGCAGCAAATACGTGCTGGCGCTGATGTATGCCTCGCGAGCCGTACTGATTCTGTGGTATTTGATGATGCCCAAGACAGATCTGGTGTTCTATATCTTTGCCATTGGTCTGGGCCTGACCTGGCTAGCCACCGTCCCCCCCACCGCCAATATCGTTGCCAAGCTATTTGGCACGCGCTATCTGGCCACGCTGTTCGGCCTGGCTCTGTTCTCGCACCAGATTGGCGGCTTTCTGGGGGCGTGGTTGGGCGGCATTTCGCTGACCCGCTTTGGCGACTACAGCTGGATGTGGTGGGCTGATATTGCCTTGGCGGTGATGGCGGCTATCGTCAACCTGCCTATTCGCGAAGCTAAGATTAAGATGCAGACAGCCTAGACGATCAAGCCAGGGCTCACTGCGTGAATAAATAGAGGGTAGGTCAAGCGCTGGGCAATGGCTTCCGGCAGGGCTAAATGGAACAGGTAATAGCCGATCAAACTCAGGAGACGGGGGGCCAGGCTCCCGTTTAAAACTGGGACTGAACCTTAAGCAAAAATATTCACGCTCCGGCCACAAAACTCAAAAGCCCCACCGTCATGCTTTTCCACAACGTGGATCAATGTTCAAGCTCTTGGAGGCAGCAATCCTAGAACATGGTATTGCTATTGGCTGCCTGCTCCGGCACGGCCTGAATCACATCCCAGTGCTCCACAATCTTGCCGTTCTGCACCCGGAAGATATCAATCATCGCCTGCCCGCGATCTGCCTTGCCATTGGTCGAATGCACATGCAAATAGACCAGATCACCATCCGTCGCGCTACGCACTATCCGAGCACGAGACTGCGGATTGTCTTTGAAGTAGCCACCAAAATAGCCCACAAACGGTGACTTGCCGTCAGGCACTTCGGGGTTGTGCTGAATATAGCCCTCAGCCACGACAGTCGCCGCTTGTTCTACCTCGTGCTTATTAAAGAAGCGGTCGTAGAAATCGACCACCAGCTTGCGATTGCTTTCCTCCTGAACCAGATTGCGCGCCTGTGAATCCGCAGCCGACGCTACATTTGTGCCCAACAAGAAAGAGCCCGCCAACAACACTGGAGATACCCATCGGATTATGCCTTTCATCAGTCAAACCCCTAGTTAATAACCTACCGTGAATCGCTGGCGCGAGTGGGAAGGACGCTCAATCTCGTCCACCAAGGCGATGGCGTAATCCTCATAAGAAATCTTGCTGCCCTGGTCTGAGACTAGCAGGCTGTCCTTACCAAGACGGAACTTGCCCGTGCGCTGTCCAGGACCAAACTCCGCCGAGGGAGACAGGAAGGTCCAATCCAGCTCCTGCTCCTTATGCAGCTGATCCAGGAAGGCAATGCCGCCCAAGGCCTCCGTACGGTACGCGTCCGGGAAAGCGGGCTGATCAATCAAACGCTGGCCAGGAGCCACTTCAAGGCTGGCAGCACCGCCCACAACCAGATAGCGTTTAGCTCCTGCAGCCCGAACCGCCGTGATCAGCTTGGAGGGGTCTGTAGACACAAAACGAACCGCGCTAATCGCCACATCGTGCCCTTGCAAAAGGGCAATCAAACCGTCCAGATCATTTACATCACCTTGAACAGCAGTGACATTAGGCAGGCTAGCAATTTTTTCAGAATGGCGTGCAATCGCTGTCACCGTATGACCACGATCAGAGAGTTCTTTCAAAAGGCGCGAACCGACTTCGCCAGAAGCACCTATCAATGCAATACGAGACATAACAGCTCCTTGTGTGCTCAAATTAAGACTTGGTCTATAAAGTAGACCATTAAGCGTAATGCTAGATAGTTTTTTGACAGTCCACAAGAAGTCACGCAGGCCATACCAGGTCACACGGAAGTGACTATTGAACCCAAGAAGGCGATGAAAAATGTCCCCCTCAAGCGCAGCAACACTGGTTTCCAGCCCATTACAGGAAGAATTTGAGCAACCCTGTCCTATTCGTGACGTGCTGGATCGAATTGGCGACCAATGGAGCCTGCTGATCCTGGAATCCCTGGCACCGGGTACTCTGCGCTTTAACGAGCTGGGCCGGGAAATTGGGGATATTTCCCGCCAAATGCTCTCACGTACGCTCAAGCGACTGGAAACTGATGGATTTGTACAACGGACCTTGTATGCGGAAGTACCTCCGCGTGTGGAGTACACGCTGACCGAACTGGGGCAGTCCTTTCTGGTGCCCATGAGGGAGCTGGTGAAATGGGCGGATGTAAATCATGCGCGTATTTGTCAGGCGCGCCGGGAGTCACAAGCAGAGTGATTGATTACCCAAGTGCAGCCTGCCTTCTTGGCGGCTACGGCTTGCCTCTTACTATCTGCCATAGAAAAAGCCGCTATCACGCGGCTTTTTCTATGGGTAGGCGCAAGGAGTTCAAGCCGCACTGGCTGGCAAACCAAACACCCGGTCAAAGGTCCAGCTGAAGATAAAAGAGTAGATCAGGAAGAACACCAAAATGGCCACTTCCATCCGTAAGGCTTCCATCAAACCGACCTGATACCACCACATATACAAAGGCACGATGGCAAGTACCAGACCAGCCTCAAAGCTGACAGCATGCACGCCGCGTCGCAACAGGCTGCGACCCTTGACACTTTGACGGGATTCCCAATGCTCGAAAGCCGTGTTGAACACATAGTTCCAGACAATCGCAATAACCGAGATTGCGACGGCAATCGGTGCGGACTCAGACGCCTCGCCACCGGCAAAGTACGCCAGCAGGAACGAGGAAAAAACAATGGCAAAAAATTCAAATAAACCCACGTAAAAAGCGCGGCGTTTCCAACCTTGGAGTGTCATGACTAAGCTGCTTATGCGCACGCCCCACAGCTCCACATCAAGGAGCCCGGAGAACGTTACGATTAAAAACACGATGGCGGGCCCAGCAGGAATCGAACCTGCAATCTTCCCTTAGGAGGGGAAAGTTATATCCATTTAACTATGGGCCCGGTGGGCTTTCTGTGGAGTGGGCCTATAAGGCCAGACACCACATACACCGCAGGAATACAAGCTTTTTCCCGCCAGGTGCAGCCGGAAGTGCCACAGCAAAAGGACTGTTCGAAGCCCTTACCCTACTGCTGCGCGCTTCTCAGAAAAGCAGCCGCAAAGTGTACCAGCTAGACCGCAGGGGCGAAAGGATTGAAACAGCGAAACAAACCACCCCGCCGCGCCTCACAAAAAACGCAAGAGCAACTTTCCTCCTGATGGCTCAAGCAAGCCTCAAAATTCAAACCCCCATCCTAAAAAACAGGCACTAAACCGGCCAATCCCTGCCTAGCAGCGCTTGAAAAAGCCACCTGAAGCCAATCAGCAAGCCGTCCTCAGCTCCTTCTAGGACAAACCCCAATCTAAATATGTTGTTAATATATTTATAAAATATTAATATGATTTTCATGCTCTCGCCCCGGCCGCTGGCCCCTGGCAGAGCTGGACTATAAAAAAACCACCGGAGACAACTATGAAATCGAAAATAGGTGCAGCACGACTTGCTGGTTTGTTTTTGTTATGCGGTATGACCTCGGTACAAGCCGCTGACATCAGTTGGCGCGTCCCCACGTCTGTACCGGAGGGGTCACCCTTTTATCAGAACTTTCTGGAGCGTTTCGCCAAGAACGTGAAGCTCATGACGGGAGACCGGGTTGAAATTCAACCCTTTGGCGCGGGTGTCATTGTTCCAGCCCTTAAAGTTTTTGAGGCAGTAGAAACGGGTGTAGTAGAGGCTGGACATTCCACCTCCAGTTACCTGGTCAATCAAGATCCAGCCAATGCCATTTTTGCGGGCTATCCCGGCGGCATGGGGCCTGATGCCTATCGAGTCTGGCTGTATGAAGGCGGCGGCAAAGAAAAATTGCAGGAGCTGCGCTCTAAAAACGGTCTCAAAACCATGATTGTCGGTCTGGGTTCGACTGAAGTGCTGGCCCACTCTAACACCCCCATTCGAAATGCAGAGGACTTAAAAGGGCTGAAATACCGCACCTCTGGTGCCTGGGCCGACGTAATGAAAGACTATTTCGGTGCTGTTCCCACGGTTGTGCCGGCTGGCGACACCTACACCCTCTTGCAACGCAAAGGAGTCGATGCCGTGGAATGGGCCACGCCGTCCTCCAATACTCCCGAAGGCTTTCATCAGGCCGCCAAATACATCGTGGTCCCCGGGGTGCATCAACCCACCTTTATGTGGGAAGTCGTCCTCAAACAAGAAACCTGGGATAAAGTGCCGGCCGATTTGCAAAAATTAATCGAGGCCGCTGCCGAACTGACCACTCATCAATCCCTGGATTACTTCTACAACGCCGATATCAAAGCGATGGAAAAGTATCGTCAGGGGCGCAATGAAATCATCACCCTGGATCCCGCCTTCATCAAGCAATTGGCTGATGCCGGCAATGACTGGGTACATAAGAAAGCCGAGGCACAAGCTCAATCAGGCAACGACTACATGAAGAATTTGCTGACTGACTACGATGGTTTCCTGAACCGTTGGCGCAGTGAAAGCAATTACTTGATCCGAGACTAAGCCCCACTTTCTGAAGGAGAGCTGCCATGCTGCAGCCTATTTCAAAACTGATCGACTTGATCGCCCTTGCTAGCTCTCGGCTGGCGGAAATGGCGGCAGCCATCCTGGTCACAGCCATGGTGTGGGAAGTCTTTGCTCGCTACGTCCTTCACGCCCCCACGGTCTGGGCGTTTGATGTCGCGTACATGATGAATGGCGCTATTTTCCTGCTGGGCATGGCCTGGGTGATGCGTCAGAACGAGCACATCAGCATTGATGTGGTTCGCAAGCATTTACCCAAGTCAGTTGCCCGTGTATCAGACCTGGTCTTGTACCTGCTGGTGCTGTTTCCCTTGTTTGCCGTTTTAAGCAAGGTCAGCATCTACAAAGCCTGGACAGCCTGGAAGTTGAATGAGGTTGAGATGGTCAGCCCTTGGGCTCCTGTCATGTGGCCGTTCTACGCCTGCATTGCCGTTGGCCTGATCGCTTTTACCTTACAACTGCTGGCACATGGTTTGCGCTGCGCGGTCAACGGAAACAACCATGCTGACGCCGAGGTGGGCCCATGAACTTATGGATCGCCGGACTGATGTTTCCTGGCCTGTTCCTGCTGATTTTCCAGGGCATGCCAGTAGCTTTTGCACTGATCCTGCCCGCCTTCCTGGCCGGTTGGTACGCCTTTGGCCCCATGATCTTTGACCAGATGTATGGCTCTTTGTACGGTGCGGCCACCAACCATATCCTGTCAGCGATTCCGATGTTTATCTTGATGGGAGCACTGCTGGAGCGCTCGGGCATCGCGGCACGCTTATTTCGCACCATGCAGTTATGGCTGGGTGGGCTGCCAGGTGGGCTGGCGATTGCCACGATCGCCATGGCCGCCACCTTTGCCGCTGCGGCAGGCGTAGTTGGGGCGGTAGAAATCATGGTGGGGCTGATGGCTATCCCGGCCATGAAGCGCTTTCGCTACAACAACTCGCTGATTGCGGGCACGATCTGCGCCGGGGGTTCCCTGGGCACCATGATCCCTCCCTCGGTGGTCGCGGTCGTCTATGCCTCCTTGGCCCAGGTTCCGGTTGGAGAGCTGTTTGCTGCCATGCTCTTTCCGGGCTTGTTGATGACAACGCTCTTTGTCTCTTACATCTTGATCGCCACCACGCTCAAGCCAGAGCTGGGGCCCCGGGTGGACGACGAAGACATGCGTCGGCCTTTGGGCGAAAAAATCAGTATTACGATGCGTGGTCTGGTGCCCATGATGCTCCTGATCATCGCCGTTCTGGGCTCCTTGATGAAAGGGATTGCATCGCCTACCGAGGCCGCGGCCTTAGGTGCCGCTGCCGCCGCTGTTTTGTGCATTTTCTACCGTCAGTTCAACTGGGAAGTTTTCAGTGGGGCCTTGCGGATCACGGTGCGCATTACCGCGATGATTATGCTGATTGTGGCCGGAGGTACCATGTTCACCGGGGCCTTCGCGGCCAATGGTGGGGCCAAACTGGTGCAAATGCTGACCAGCGATCTGGGCTTAGGTCCTACCGGCACGATCATCCTGTTCCTGGGCATCGTGTTTCTGCTGGGTTTTGTGCTGGACTGGACAGCAAACGTGCTGATTTGCATTCCTCTTTTTCTGCCCTTTATTGTGGCAACAGGATTGGACCCTCTATGGTTTGGCGTCATGGTGATTGTCGTCATTCAAACCAGCTACCTGACACCGCCGCTAGCCTCATCCATTTTTTACCTCCTGTCCATTGCCCCGAAGGACATGACATACGGACAAGTATGTCGAGGTGTCGTGCCGTTTATTCTTGCCCAGCTGCTGACTTTGCTAATCGTCGCCTTGTTTCCTGCGATTGCAACGTGGCTGCCTCAGCAAGTATCTGGTTTTTAATGCAATTTTTATATTGGAGTCTCTGTGAGTAGCGCCCCCACCCCTTCTTCTCGTGCCGCTGAAACCGCTTATCAAGCGATTGAGCAGTTAATTGCCACACTCAAACTGGAGCCTGGTCAGGCCATCGTGGAAAGTGATCTGGTGGAAATGACAGGGTTGGGACGCACCCCCTTGCGTGAAGCCTTGATGCGCATGGTGGCCCTGGGATTGATCGAACAGCAACCACGCCGAGGGCTGCGTGTCAGTGAAATCCGTGTGGCTGAACATCTAACTCTGATTGAAACGCGCCGGGTTCTGGAGCGCTTGATTGTGCAAGGGGCCGCCCGATGGGCGACCCCCGCCCAGCGCAGCACCTTGCTCGCCCATGCCCAGGCCATGGTGGATGCCGCCAATGCCAAGGATATAGACGCCTATATGTTGGCCGACCAGCACCTGGACGAGGTCATCCATCAAGCCTGCCGCAACACCTTTGCCGTACAGGCGGTCACCCCCATGATCGTTCAGTGCAGGCGATTCTGGTACGCCTACCAATATGAAGGCGACCTGGAAGCCGGGGCCCAAGCTCATTTGACCCTGGCCGAAGGAATCCAGGATGGTAATCCCGACATGGCTTTGCAAGGGTCCGAGACGCTGATGGCCTACCTCAGCGCCTTCACCCGCAAAGTCATTGAATAAACCCATAGATCAACTATTCATAAGCTGGAGACATCATGAATCTGAACGGCATTCTCGTTCCTATCGTTACCCCATTTGACGCTAACAATCAGTTAAATGAAGAGGCCCTGGAACGTCTGGTTGAGTGTTTTATTGAAGCCGGAGTGGGCGGTATTGTGGCTTGCGGGACCACGGGCGAATACTACGCCTTGAATGCGCAAGAACGTCGCCGCGTGCTGGAGATCGTTGCCAAAACCGGGCGCGGTCGAACCACACTGATTGCTGGGGTGAACTCGCTCTCCCCGGCCGAAGCCATCAGCCGGATTCGTGAAGCCGAGGAGTTAGGCTATGAAGCCCTGATGCTGTCTCCTACTCCCTACAGCTTGCCTGGGCAGAATGAAGTGGTGGCCTATTTCAAGGAAGTAGCGGCGGCCACGACCTTGCCCATCGTCATGTACAACTTCCCGGCGCGGATCGGCATACAAATTGAACTGGAGTCCGTCTACGAACTGGCCAAGGTCAACAACATTGTGGGCATCAAGGAAAGCAGCGGCAACTTCAGCCGGGTGGTTGCCATGGTCAATGCCAATCTACCCGATTTCCAAGTCATTTGCGGTTGTGATGACCAAGCGGCCGACTTCCTGTTCTGGGGCGTTCGTAGCTGGATCAGCGGCGGAGCCAATGTGTTTCCTGCCGAGCAGGTCCAAATGCTCAAAGCGGCCGAACGGGAAGACTGGGCCAGCGTGCGTCGCATGATGGGCGCGATGCTGCCCGCGATTACAGCGATGGAGTCTGGCAACTACAACCAGAAAGCCAAATTGGGTTGCGCCCGTCACGGCATTGATGTCGGCTCGGTACGCTTGCCCCTGCTACCGGTCGAACAACAAGAACATGACGACTTTATGGCACAGATCAACGCATACCAAATTGAACAGGAGGCCTAAATGCCCAAGCAGAAAGAAACGATCTTTGACTTAGCTCGTGCCGGAAAACTCCATGCCTCGCACCTGATTCCCGAGCATCAAGCAGCTAATCAAATCCAGCTCGAGAACATCAGCCCTATTGATAGGGCCGTGATTGGCCAAATTGCCGCCGGTGATGCCTCCGACGTTCAGGCTGCAGTTAACGCCGCCCGAGCCAGCTTTGAATCCGGCGAATGGTCTGGCCTGCCTCCCGCAGACCGCAAAAAAATCATGCTCAAGTGGGTAGCCTTGCTGGAGCAACACGCTGAAGAACTGGCAGCGCTGGATTGTGTCGATGCAGGCAAACCCATCACCGAATGCCTGAACACCGACATGCCAGCCACGATTGACACCGTTAGCTGGTATGCAGAAGCCGCTGATAAATGCTTTGGCCGCATTTCGCCCACCGGCTCAGATGCCTTGGGTTTGATCATGAAAGAACCCATTGGGGTAGTCGCCGCGGTACTGCCCTGGAACTTTCCCGCTCAGATGTATGCGTGGAAGGTGGCACCTGCCTTGGTCTGCGGGAATTCCGTGATTGTTAAACCCTCGGAATTAACCAGCCTCAGCGCGTATCGCATGACACAGTTGGCGCATCAGGCCGGCATTCCAGAGGGGGCTCTCATCCTTATTACCGGCACCGGCGAGCAGGTAGGAGAACCACTGGGTCGGCATGAGGACGTCGACATCGTGTCCTTTACTGGCTCTACCGAAGTTGGACGACTGTTCCTGAAATACTCCGCCGAAAGCAATTTGAAGGAAGTCGTTCTGGAATGTGGCGGTAAAAGCCCCCAGGTCGTTTTTGAGGACGCCCAGCTAGACGAAGCGATTCCTGCCATTTTGGCCGCGGCCTTCTGGAACATGAGCGAGAACTGCAGTTGCGGATCCCGTCTGCTAGTGCACAGCAGCCTGAAAGACAGCCTGCTGCAAAAGCTCCAACTGGGACTGCGCGATTGGAAAGTAGGCTTGCCCACAGACCCCGATGTTTCTATCGGGCCTATGGTCGAACACGCACACTTTGAGAAGGTAGCCAGCTTTCTGGAGAGCCCTGGCAAAAATGCCAAATTGGTTCATGGTGGACGGATTCACAAGGAGCTAGGTAGCGGCTGGTATATCGAACCCACTATCTTCGATCACATCACCCCGGAGGACCGCCTGTTCCAGGAAGAAGTATTCGGCCCCGTGCTGGCAGTGACGACCTTCGAGACAGAAGAACAAGCCATCGCCTTGGCGAACGATACCCAATACGGTCTGGCCGCATCCATCTACACACACGATGTGCGTCGAGCGCAGCGGGTCGCACGCAAGATCAAAGCAGGCACAGTCTCGATCAATGGTTTTTCAGAAGGCGATATCACCGCTCCCTTTGGCGGTTTCAAACTATCCGGCTTTGGCGGCAAAGACAAGGGAATGGAAGCCCTGGATCAATACCAACAAACTAAGACCGTTTGGTACGTAAATCAGTAAGTTATCCCAGTTTTCGGTTTGCAATAAAGGCAGCTGAACCTTGCTACCCCACATGCCAAGCGTCGATCAGCGCCTAGTGTGTGGGGCAGCACGGATGAGTAGACCGGCTCAGCGAGACTAATAAAAGAACGCCCCCCGCTCCAGCGGCACGGTCTTATCCGTACACACCCTTTTTAGCTCCTGTGCAAACAATTTATCCACCGGACGCTGCGGACCTGCCATTCGCGTAAACAGGGCAATGGGTGACAAACCCCACTCGAAGGAATACGGCACAATCGCCACCCCGGACACACGCACCAATTCCTCAGCGATTTCGGTAGGAACCACTGACACCGCACGGGCATGGTTCACGATCAGCTCTCCGATCAGCTTAGGGGAAGAGGTTTCCACGCTAGGCACAGGCTCCAACAAACCAGCCCGTAAAAACAAGTTGGCGACTTGTCGCCGCATCGGCGTATTACGCGGCCCCAGAATCCAATCCAGATCCTGTAGTTGCGACCAATCCAGCTTTCTTCGCCCCAGCCGACCAGCTAATTCTCGGCTGGCGATCAGGCGGGGTTGCTGCGCATAGAGCGCTTCATGGCGCAAGCCTTTCATATTCAGGTCCGGGGAACTGCGTGCCACGACCGCATCCAGGGCATGATCGCGTAATTGCTCCAACAGGGTTTCGGTCAAGCCTTCGGTAATACTGACCGAGGCGACCTGCCCTTGGGGACGCGTGGCCCGCAAAGCGGTTGAAACCAGCTTGCCGGACACTAAGGGGATGACGCCCAAGCGCAAGTGAGCCTGTCTCCCCATGCTGTGCGCCTGCAGATCCAGACTCAGTAACTCCATGTCCTGCACCATCGCCCGGGCACGTGAAATGACAATCTGCCCTTGCGCTGTTGCCTCCATGCCACGGGATGAGCGCAAAAAAAGGGGTGTGCCAAACACCTGCTCGACCTCGGCCAAAGCCTGGGTGACGGCCGGCTGGCTCATCGCCATCAAATCCGCCACTTTGGTCAGCGAACCCAGGCGATCGATCTCAATCAGCAGGGCCAAATGACGCAGCTTGAGCCGTTGCACCAATCTATGGGCGATATCGTTTGTTTCCAAGCCTTTATCTCTATCTATAAGCATTTACTAATGGGGCAATAATAAGCCCTAATACCCAGACATGTTTAATTATCTACACTTGTTCAAACACGGCGCTGGTGTCTACTTCCCACGCCACCCCCAGATTCCACCAAACACCTGTTTGACGCCTGAGCAAGAGGAAACTATGAGTTCACCCGTAGATCGACAAGCTGCACTGGATTATCACGAGTTCCCGATTCCCGGCAAAGTCACGATTGCCGCGACCAAACCTTTGGTCAGCCAACGTGATCTGGGCCTGGCCTACTCGCCTGGCGTCGCCGCCGCGTGTGAAGAAATCGTAATCGACCCACAAAATGCCTTCCGCTATACCGGTCGCGGCAATCTGGTGGGGGTGATCTCGAACGGCACAGCGGTATTGGGTCTGGGTAATATCGGTGCACTGGCCTCCAAGCCCGTGATGGAAGGCAAAGCCGTTCTGTTCAAGAAGTTTGCCGGCCTGGACGTGTTTGATATCGAGATCAACGAAACCGATCCGGACAAGCTGGTGGACATCATTGCCGGTCTGGAGCCTACCTTCGGTGGCATCAACCTGGAAGACATCAAGGCACCTGAGTGTTTTGAAGTCGAGCGCAAGCTGCGCGCACGCATGAATATTCCCGTCTTTCACGACGATCAGCACGGTACCGCCATTTGTGTCACGGCTGCCTTCCTGAACGGCCTGAAAGTCGTAGGCAAAGACATCAAGAAGATCAAGGTTGTTACCTCCGGTGCCGGAGCTGCCGCTCTGGCCTGTCTGGACTTGATGGTAGACATGGGTCTGCCTGAAGAAAACGTTTGGGTGACTGACATTGACGGCGTGGTTTACAAAGACCGCCCTGGGCATCAAGTGCCCGAGCTAGCTCGTTTCGCCAAAGAAACCGATGCCCGCAAGCTAGCTGACGTGATCGAAAACGCCGACGTGTTCCTGGGGCTATCCGCCGGTGGCGTACTGAAAGCCGAAATGCTGCAAAAAATGGCAGACCGTCCTTTTGTGATGGCTCTGGCCAACCCGACACCGGAAATTTTGCCTGAAGTGGCCAAAGCCGCCCGGGATGACGTGATCATGGCAACTGGCCGTTCGGACTTCCCGAACCAGGTCAACAACGTGCTGTGCTTCCCTTACATCTTCCGCGGTGCGTTGGATGTGGGCGCAACCACGATTACCCGTGGCATGGAAAAAGCCGCTACGCGCGCCATTGCAGCCTTGGCCGAGGAAGAGCAGGACGAAGCGGTAGCCGCTGCTTACGGTGGCTATGGTCTGAGCTTTGGCCCCGACTACTTGATTCCCAAGCCCTTTGATCCCCGCCTGATCGTGCGCATCGCCCCCGCTGTTGCCCAAGCAGCCATGGAAGAAGGCGTGGCAACCCGCCCTATCGCCGATCTGGAAGGCTATATCGCCAAGCTGCAACAGTTCGTCTACCACTCCGGCGCTTTCATGAAGCCCGTATTCGCTATTGCCAAGCAATTGGTGCGTGAAGGCGGCAAGGCTCGCATCGTCTTTACTGAAGGTGAAGAAGAGCGTGTCCTGCGTGCGGTGCAAGTGATCGTGGACGAGAAACTGGCCCAACCCATTTTGGTTGGCCGCCCCGCTGTCTTGCTGTCCCGCATCAAGAAGTTCGGCCTGCGCTTGCGTTTGGGCGTAGACGTGGAAGTGACCAACCCTGAATCCGATGACCGTTTCCACCAGTACTGGACAACATACTGGGAAAAAATGTGCCGACGCGGTATTAGCAAGGAGATGGCTCGCGTGGAAATGCGCCGTCGCCTGACCCTGATCGGTTCCACCATGGTGCATCTAGGTGATGCCGATGGCATGATCTGCGGCACGATCGGTTCCTACCATAACCACCTGCGCTACGTTGACGAAATGATCGGTTGCAAGCCCGGCTCCAGCGTTTACGCCGCGATGAACATTCTGCTCTTGGGTGAGCGCACTGTGGCCCTGACGGATACGCACGTCAACGACGACCCGAACGCACAGGAAATTGCGGAGTACACCATTGAAGCGGCTCGCATGTTGGGTACGCTGAGCCTGGAACCCAAGGTTGCCCTGCTATCACGCTCCAATTTCGGCACGGACTCGGCGACCTCTGGCCCCAAAATGCGCGAAGCCCTGCGCTTGATCCAGGAACAAGCCCCCAACCTGGAAGTGGACGGCGAAATGCATGCCGACTGCGCCCTGGACGAAAACCTGCGCAATCGTACCCTACCCAACTCCTCGCTGAAAGGCTCAGCCAACCTGCTGGTCTGCCCCAACGTGGACGCTGGCAACATCAGCTACAACCTGTTGAAAACCGCTGCGGGCAGCAACGTGGCTATCGGCCCCTTCCTGTTAGGTGCCAACGCGCCGGTGCACATCCTGACCTACAGCTCTACGGTTCGTCGCATTATCAATATGACGGCTCTGACTGTACTGCAGGCTAACCGGAGCTAAGTTGTCGTACTAAAATAAAAAAACCGGCCAATACAGGCCGGTTTTTTTTATCCGTGACGTCAGTCGTCCACGGTTTATTCCAGCTTGATATTGCCTTTCTTAACCACGTCATGCGCCCAGTCGTACTGCGTTTTAATTTCCTTGGCAAACTCTTCAGGAGAGTTCCCCGAAGGCGTTGCGCCTTGTTTTTCCAAAGCCGCAATAATTTCAGGTTTTTTCAATGCTTCAGCTGCCGCTTGATGCAGCTTGGCGACGATTTCAGGAGGGGTACCTTTAGGGGCCAGCAGACCGTACCACGCCGGACTGTTCAACTGCGGGTAGCCCTCTTCGGCCAAAGTCGGCACATCTTTCAAAGCAGGCAGACGCTCAGGCCAGGCAATCGCCAAGGCACGCAAGTTACCCGCCTGAATCTGCCCCATGGATGATGGCAAGTTATCAAACATGGCATTGATCTGGCCGCCCACCGCGTCTGTCACCGCCGGGCCAGAGCCACGGTATGGGACGTGCACGATGTCCGTGCCGGTTTCCAGTTTGAAGGACTCACCAAACAAGTGCAGTACGGAGCACGTGCCCGAACTACCGTAGGAGTATTTACCAGGATTGTCTTTGAGCTGCTGCACAAACTCCTTGAAGTTCTGTGCTGGGAATTTGGGATTGACCTCGATCACGTTGGGCAGGTTGGCAAAGTTGCTGACCGGCATGAAATCTTTCAGAGGATCGTAGGGCAAATCATTGGGACGGCAAGCGGGGTTCACCGCCAGAGTCGAAATAGTGGCAATCGACAAGGTATAGCCATCGGGTTTAGCGCGAGCCGCTTCTGCCGCTCCAATTGCGCCACCGGCACCACCCTTGTTTTCCACAACCATTGTTTGGCCCAGCACTTCGCTCATGCCCTTGGTGACAATACGCGCCACAATGTCCGTGGAGCCGCCAGGAGCGAAAGGAACAATCACTCGGATTGCCTGATTGGGGTAGTCCGTTTGAGCCTGTGCAACCGTCGCCGTGCCGATCATCGCCAAACTTGCACAAAGGGATAGCAGCGCAAATTTTTTGGGAAACTTCTCTATCATGGGAACATCTCCTCTTTAGATTTTTTTGTAGATCCGTCCCCTGGGTAAGGGGAGTTAACTAATAATAGCGCAGCTAAACCCCATCCATTGTTAATTCTGAAAGCAGATACCCACAGGGGATATACCTATATCTGCTTCTATTTACCGTCATCATGGCCACAATATTCTCGCTGATTCTGCCCGATTTCTTACTGATAGCGCTGGGCGCTTTATTGCTGCATCGCTTCGGTTTCAGCCGGGAGTTTTTCCAAGGCGCGGAAAAACTGGTCTATTACGTTCTGTTTCCAGCGCTGCTCTTTGACTCCATTACCCGCATCCCACTCAATCTGGGGGATACCTGGCCACTTTTGCTCTCCGCTGCTGTCCTGATTGCCGTCGGTACCGCCCTGGCCTGGCTGGCCTTGCCCATCCTCAAGCCCGAGCAACTACAACATGCCGCCCTGACCCAGTGCGCATTTCGCTTCAATACGTATTTAGGGATGTCCTTGGCCAGTGCAATTGCCGGGCCATCGGGCGTGGCCGTCATGGCTTTGCTGGTGGGGTTTTCTGTTCCTATGGCGAACTTGGTGGCTGTCACAGTACTGGCACGGGGACAACAAGGCCGTATCGCTATCGAGCTCCTCAAAAACCCCTTGATCCTGTCTACTGTGGCGGCCCTGGCCTGGAATCTGGCGGGTTTATCTGTCCCCGGCCCCGCTCAATTAACATTTAGTCGCCTAGGTGCGTGTGCCTTGGGCATCGGTTTGTTGTGTGTAGGCGCCACTTTATCCTTGCAGGGTTCGCGCCAAGCAGGTGCCTTGATCAGCTGGATTACCGCCATCAAATTGCTGGCCTTGCCGATAGCCGCGCTGGCGATTGCCTGGCTCCTGAACATGAACACACTGGAGCGTCAGATGTTGCTGGTCTTTGCCGCCCTGCCCACCGCATCCTCCGCCCACGTGCTGGCTGCCCGCATGGGAGCCGACAGCCGACTGGTCGCGCTGACCATGTCGATCGGCACTATACTAGCGGGCTTGACCATTCCACTGTGGTTATCCCTCGCTACCTAATTCGCGTCTATGAATCCGCACTCCTTGACCCTGTCCTTGCCTGACGAGGACGCCACCACGGCCTTGGCCGAGCGCCTTGCCCCGCTGCTAAGCGGCCAGGTTCCCGGGGGGCCTACAGGTGGCCGAATTCATCTTCATGGTGACCTGGGCGCCGGTAAAACTCACTTCGTTCGAGCCCTGTTGCGGGCCTGCGGCGTTACCGGTCGTATCAAAAGTCCTAGCTACGCTTTACTTGAAAGTTATAAAGTTTCTAGCTTATACTTCTATCATCTTGATTTTTATAGATTTAGCGATCCACGAGAATGGGTCGACGCTGGTTTTCGCGATATTTTGCAAGACAATGCTGTTGTGCTGATCGAATGGCCCGAAAAAGCAGGGAATTTATTGCCCGAGCCCGATCTGGACTTACACCTGGATTATTGTGGTGACGGTCGCTTGGCCACCCTGGATGCACGCAGCGCCAAAGGAACGCTATGGATTACGACACTCGCCCCCAGCCAGCAGAAGTAGCCCCAGCCGGCAAGGCCCGTCGCCGATTCGTCGCCACGGCCACTACCCTGTTCCTGCTTCCCGTCATCCCGCGGCTGGCTCATGCCAGCACGATCGTGGCCGTCCGGACCTGGCCAGCAGACGAATACACCCGCGTCACCCTGGAGATGGATAGCGAGCTCAAGGCCGAGCACTTCACACTGGAGAATCCACACCGCATGGTGGTGGATATCCAGGGCTTGACCATGAACCGCACCATCGAGGAACTGGTCTCTAAGGTCCGCCCCAACGACCCATACATCCGCTCCGTGCGCGTGGGCCAGAACCGCCCCGACGTGGTGCGGCTGGTACTGGATCTGAAACAGGCTGTCGCCCCCCAGATCTTTACCCTCAAGCCCGTTGGTGAATACAAATACCGTCTGGTACTGGACTTGTATCCGCGCGTCGCCCAAGACCCACTGCTGGCCCTGCAGATCCAGGACGACAACGACCCCTTAGCTTCCGTACTGGAAAGCTTGGCTCAGAACTCGCCCGATGCGCCCGTGCCTACCGTGCAAGGCCAGACTTTGCCGCCGGTGGCACGCACTCCACCACCAGTGGCCATCCCACCTCGTTCGCCCGCCCCCTCGACATCCCCTCGCACACCGAGCCGCCCCTTGCTGATCGCACTGGATCCCGGCCACGGGGGCGAAGATCCCGGTGCTATCGGCCCTGGGGGCACACGCGAGAAAGATGTGGTGCTGAACATCGCCCGACGCTTGAAGCGTCTGATCGACGCCCAGCCTAATATGCGCACCTACCTGACACGCGACTCGGACTTCTTCGTGCCGCTGCAAGTACGTGTACAAAAAGCTCGCCGGGTAAAAGCGGATCTGTTCATCAGCATCCACGCTGACGCCTGGATCAAACCGAGTGCACGCGGATCGTCCATCTACGCCTTGTCCCAAAACGGTGCTACCAGTTCGGCAGCCCGCTGGCTAGCGAAAAAAGAGAACGATGCCGACTTGATCGGGGGCCTGAACCTGGGCTCCCACAACCGACAAGTCGCACAAATTCTGCTGGACCTGTCCACTGCTGCGCAGATTAACGATTCCGTCAAAGTAGGTGCTCACTTGTTGGGCGAAATTGGAAAAATCAATCGCCTGCACAAACGCAGCGTCGAGCGGGCCGGCTTTGCCGTACTCAAAGCGCCAGACATCCCGTCCATCCTGATCGAAACCGCCTTTATTAGTAACCCCGAAGAAGAACGCCTGCTGCGCAGCTCCTCGCACCAGGACAAGATCGCTCAGGCCATCCTGACCGGAATACGGGGTTACTTTGCCGAGTTCCCGGCTTTGGCCAGCCGCTAAGTTGCGGACAGGACAACAAAAGGAGCGCGGCAATTGCTTGCTGCGCTTTTTTTAGGTCTGATAGAAACACGTTCCAATCGTCTGTTTTAGCCAAGCTCTCACTACACAGACCGTCGCCCACTGCTACACCTTGCCCCTTGCATCCAGCAGGAGTCAAACCAAGGCCCAATAAAAGAGGGACGCTGCAAGCGTCCCTTTTTCTCCTGCCTCACTCTGCCCAGGCAGTAGATCACCAATCACACGCTACAAAGCTGCATCACCTTTGCTTTTACGCTTGAATACCTTCCAGAGAGTCCCTGCCACCACTGGCACTGCAGCCGCAGCAATCCCGATCAACACAATGGTATTCAAATGCGCCTTGATGAACGGTACATTGCCAAAGAAATACCCCAGCGTAATCAAGCTACAAATCCACAGCAAGGCACCGGTAATGTTGTAGGCCTGAAAGCGCATGGCGTTCATATGCCCCACACCGGCCACGAAGGGCGCAAAGGTACGGAACAAAGGCAAGAAGCGGGAAACAACAATCGTCTTACCACCATGCTTCTCATAAAAAGCATGGGTTTTGACCAGGGCACGCCGATCCAGAAAGCGTGACTCCTGCGTAAAGACTTTCGGCCCTATATACCGCCCGACGTAATAATTAACGGTATTCCCCAGCACAGCCGCCACAATCAAGATTGCACCCAGCATGACTGGATCCAACATGCCCGAAGCCCCAAAGGCACCGGCAATAAACAGCAAGGAATCACCCGGCAGAAAAGGCAAAACCACAAGCCCGGTCTCGCCAAATATAATCAAGAACAGAACCAGGTAAATCCAGGCTCCATACTGCTCGACCCACACACCCAGGTATTGGTCGATATGAAGGATCATGCTGAGTAACTCGGGCATAGTTCCACACCAAAATAACAAAACAGCCAGTCCGATACTGACCAGACCGACACCATAGAGCAAGCGGTTAAAATAAGCCGCTACCGTTTGAAACCCGTTGAACCTGCCAGACAGGGACAACACTGAATACACACAAGGCCAGCCGCCCTATGTCATCAAGACGCCGTATTATCCCACTCCCCGACCTGCTTGTAAGCCAAATTGCGGCCGGAGAAGTTATCGAGCGCCCGGCATCGGTCCTGAAAGAACTGCTGGAAAACGCCATTGACGCCGGAGCCAGTGCCATCGAGATCCGCCTGGATGGCGGTGGCATACGCCGCATCTCCGTCAGCGACGATGGCCACGGCATCACTCAGGAAGAATTGCCCCTGGCGCTGCTGCAACACGCCACCAGCAAAATCCGTTCGCTGGAAGAGCTGGAGTCCGTTGCGTCCATGGGTTTCCGGGGAGAGGCCCTACCTTCCATCGCCTCCGTCGCCCGTTTAACCATTAACTCGCGCACCCAGGACGATTCCCACGCCTGGGAGTACTCTCTGGGCCAAGGTGAGCCGCAACCCGCCTCCGGGCAGATCGGCACCCATGTGGACGTGCGCCAGCTCTTTGACGAGATCCCCGCCCGTCGCAAATTCCTGCGTACCGAGGGCACCGAATATGGCCACTGCGTTACCGCCTTGGAGCGCATCGCCCTGGCGCAGCCGCACATCGCCTTTCGTCTGTTCCACAACGAGAAACCCCAGCGCCACTGGCGCAGCGGCACACTGGAGCAACGCCTGCTGGATATCTTGGGTAAAGAATTTATTGAGCAAAGCTTGCCCGTCGCCCAAGAGCAAGGCTTGATCGGCTTGCGCGGCCTGGTGATCCACCCGGCCCACGCTCGCCCCAGTGGAGACAAGCAGTTCCTGTTTGTGAATGGCCGCTTTATACGTGATCGCACCGTGTCACACGCCATACGCAGTGCCTATGCCGATGTGCTGCACGGCGACCGCCAACCCGCTTATGCCCTGTTCCTGGACATCGCCCCCTCGACGCTGGATGTGAACGTGCACCCCGCCAAACACGAAGTCCGTTTCCGTGACAGCGGTGCCGTGTACCGTTTTGTGCTGCAAAGCGTCGGTCAGGCCCTGGCCCAGGGCAGTATGGCCGGGGAGACACCTGTCGCCGCCATGCCCTTGCCCGAAGGTGCTGCCCCGCCACCCATGCCCGGCTTTCCCTCGCCAGCCCCTGGCTCTACACACAACCCTTATGCCAGCAGCGAACCGGCCATGCCCTACAGCCACCCGGCCCGGCAAGGCTGGCAATCCAGCTTCAGCC
This sequence comes from Alcaligenes sp., assembly GCA_052109075.1. Classification (GTDB taxonomy): domain Bacteria; phylum Pseudomonadota; class Gammaproteobacteria; order Burkholderiales; family Burkholderiaceae_B; genus Alcaligenes. The sequence continues at coordinate 43,110 of JBQEAN010000010.1, forward strand.
TGCGGGAGCCATCCGGTGGCGGCGCAGACTGGAAAAGCATGTACCGCCCCATTGAGCCGATTTCCAGCAACACCCCGGTCACCAGCTATCAAAGCGAAGCGGACAGTACGACAGACGAGTTCCCTCTAGGCATGGCACTCGGCCAATTGCACGGCATCTACATCTTGTCTGAAACCCGTCAGGGCATGATTCTGGTGGACATGCACGCGGCTCACGAGCGGGTGGTCTACGAGCAATTGAAGCAGGCTCTGGATGGCCGTGAGTTACCCCGCCAGGATTTGCTGGTCCCGGTTGTCTTTAGTTGTTCAGAAAGCGATATCGCTCTGCTGGATGAACACCAGGAAACCCTGGCTGACCTAGGCCTGAGCCTGAACCCGGCTGGCCCCACGACCATGGCCGTGCGCGCCGTCCCGGCCCTGCTGGCCCAGGGCGATATCGAATCCCTGGCCCGTGCAGTCCTGCGCGATTTGGCCCAGGTGGGTTCATCCCGCCATCTGGACGAACAACGTAACGAGCTGCTCTCGACCATGGCCTGCCATGGCTCGGTACGCGCCAACCGCCGCCTGAGCATTCCCGAGATGAACGCGCTACTGCGTAAAATGGAACAGACTGACCGGGCCGACCTGTGCAATCATGGCCGCCCCACCTGGTTCCAATGGAAGCTGAGCGAGCTGGACAAACTTTTTATGCGTGGACAATGAACGATTTACCCATTCTGTGCCTGGCCGGTCCAACCGCCAGCGGCAAAAGCGCCACCACGCACACCCTGGCTCAACACTGGCCGATTGAAGTGATTGTGATGGACTCGGCCACAATTTACCGTGACATGGACATTGGCACCGCCAAGCCCAGCGCCGAAGAACAAGCCGCCATCCCCCACCACTTGCTGGATATCCGTGACCCGGTGGAAAGCTACTCAGCAGCCGAGTTTGCAAGCGATGCAACTTGCCTGATTCAGGAAATCCGAGCGCGTGGTCATTATCCGGTCCTGTGTGGCGGCACCATGCTGTATTACAAGGCCCTTCGCGAAGGCTTGAATGACTTGCCCCAGGCCGATCCTGCTATTCGTCAGCAACTGGATGAGCGCGCCCAAGAAGTGGGCTGGCCTGCCATGCACGAAGAGCTGGCTCGCATTGACCCCATCACTGCAGCCCGTCTGGCCCCTCGCGATAGTCAACGCGTTCAACGTGCACTGGAAATTTTCCATATCAGCGGCAAAACCATGAGCGACTGGTTGCAGGAAAAAACCCAGCCACAAGACAGCAGCCATCGCTACATCACCATGAGCCTGGAACCGGCAGATAGGTCCTGGCTACATCAACGTATTGCGGCCCGCTATCACGACATGATCCAGCAAGGTTTGCTGCAGGAAGTCGAAAAACTCCACCAGCGCCCCGAGCTGCATCCAGGGCTGCCTTCTATCCGTTGCGTGGGCTACCGACAAATCTGGTCCTATCTGGACGGGCAAGTCGACCTGGATCAGGCCATTGAGCAAGCCATTGCCGCCACCCGCCAACTGGCCAAACGCCAATTGACCTGGCTGCGCTCTGAGCCTGAGCGCCTGCAATTTAATTGCCAAGACCCACAAGCGGCCGAGCACATTGTGCAAGCAGCACGCCAAATCTGGCCAAGCTGATACGCCACCCACAAAAAGGCCGCCTGTAAAAGACGGCCTTTTTGTTCAGCTTATTTCTAGAACTAAACGGAGGCACCACCCAGCTTAGGCATTATCTGGGCACGCATCGCCAGATACTGGAAGGTACCGCCCAGCAAAGCACCCACCAACCAGCCATAGCCGGCCAGCTTGGCCAAGGCAGGCACCCACACTGTGGCTACCGAGAACACCGCGGCCAAGAAAAAAGCGACCATCGCACGCTTGTTCCAGCCATTCTGGAAGTAGTAAGTACCACTTGCCTCCAGACTGAACAGATCCGCTACCACTACGCGCTGTTTACGGATCAAGTAGAAGTCCACAATCATGATGCCGTAGAGCGGAGCCAGCAAAGCTCCCAAGGTATCAACAAAGCCGGTAATCCCAATCGCGCTGATCAAGGGCAACCACAAGGCACCAATAAAAAACGCAATCACTGCGGTCAAAATGCCACCCATCTTGGCGGAGATAAGCTCAGGCTTCAGGTTGGCCAAGTCAAAAGCGGGAGGGATAAAGTTCGCTACCAGGTTGATACCCACGGTGGCTGCAAAAAAGGTCAGCGCCGCAATCACGGTCAGCGCCAGACTATCAACGCGATCCACAATGTCAGTGGGGTTGGTCAGGGTCTCGCCAAATAGCACGGCAGTACCGGCGGTAATGAACAAGGCCAGGAAAGAGAATATGGCCAAGCTGACAGGCAGCCCCATGAAGTTACCAATCCGCATACTGCGTTCGTCTTTTACAAAGCGCGAGAAGTCACCGTAATTGATCACGACCGCGGCAAAGTAAGCCACCATCGTCCCGACCACCGCCCCAAATGCCATCAACGGCCCGCCTTCGTACGTGCCTTTGCCTGCAAAAATCTCGCCCACCTTATCCAGCAGGCCGCCGCCCGCCTTGTACCAGATTACGGCCAGCAGTGCGAACATGACCAGATACACCAAAGGACCGGCCCAGTTCAAGAAACGAGTAATCCACTTCATACCCATCAAAAAAATGCCCAATTGCATCACGCAGACCAGGACATAAGACAGCCAGCCCACCCAGTCCAGACCTAGAAACAGCGCTCCCCCTGGGTGGTCCAGCAAGGCATTGAACAACAAAGCCAAGGCGGTAGAGGCAAAGTAGGTCTGCACGCCGTACCAAAAAATAGCCACAATCCCACGCACCAGCGCAGGAAACTTGGCGCCCTTCACGCCCATGCTGATGCGGGCAATAACAGGGTACGGCACGCCATACAGCACACTGGGCTTGCCGCTCAGATTGACCAGCCCCATCACGATGAAACCGGCCAGCAAGATACCGGCAAACACCGCCCAACCATTTAGCCCGTACGAGATAAATAAAGTGGCGGCCAAGGTATAGCCAAACAAGCTTTGTATGTCGTTGGACCACACATTGAAAATCTCAAACCAACCCCACAACCGTTTTTGGCGTGGCAAAGGTGCCAAGTCTTTATTGTGCAAAGACGGGTGTGGGTCTTTTAACGATAAATCCGAATGTTCCATGTCCTTCCCCTCAGAAATTACTTCTAACATTTCAGCTGATATTTCTACGTTCTTGCCGTTAATGTAGGGGCCTTACTGAACAAGGAACATTATGGAATGTACGAGTAATATCCGAATTCGGATTGCCTCGAAAACAAACATAAGAAAATCGATATAACCTTTATTTGAAAATCAAATACAGTAAATTCGCTGTGGCAATACTGAATGGCAGAATAGGTCTGAAACTCCTGGGAACCCTGCCAGAAGAATAAGAACAGCTTCGGCTCTAAGCTGCCGGATCAAGGCATAAAAAAAGCCAGCTCAATGAGCCGGCTTTTTTACGACGGTAAGATCGGAGTCTTAGACCACTTCGGTCTGTGCCTGACCTTCCTGACGTTCCACGATCTCGCCCAGGTTGTAGACGGTTTCGCCTTGCTCGGACAAAGTCGCGCTGATGGCCTCTGCCTTGTCAGCAGGAACAATGATGATCATGCCGATACCGCAGTTAAAGACACGGTACATTTCTTCGT
>JBQEAN010000010.1:46877-61292 GCA_052109075.1 Alcaligenes sp.
GGAACAATGATGATCATGCCGATACCGCAGTTAAAGACACGGTACATTTCTTCGTCGGCCACATTGCCATTGGTTTGCAACCACTGGAACAAGGCGGGCATGGTCCAGGAATCACGCTTCAACCGTGCGGACAGATGCTTTTGCAGGATGCGAGGCACGTTTTCCAGTAAACCACCGCCGGTGATGTGAGCCAGGCCCTTGATGTCCGCACCGTGGGCAGCCAAGGCGGCCAGCACGGATTTCACGTAGATGCGGGTAGGTTCCATGACCACGTCTGCCAAAGGACGGCCATCCAGCTCGTCAGTAGGCTTGGCGTTGGCGTGCTTCAGAATCTTGCGAATCAGCGAGTAACCGTTGGAGTGGGCACCGCTGGAGGCCAAACCCAGGACCACATCACCAGGAACAATAGACTTGCCATCGATGATGCGCGATTTTTCCACCGCCCCCACTGCAAAACCGGCCAGGTCATACTCACCGTCTGGGTACATGCCGGGCATTTCTGCCGTTTCGCCACCGATCAGGGCGCAAGCGGAAAGCTCACAGCCTTTGGCAATACCGCCAACCACTTGAGCGGCCGTATCCACCGACAGCTTGCCGCAGGCAAAGTAATCCAGAAAGTACAAGGGTTCTGCGCCCTGGACTAGAATGTCGTTGACACTCATGGCCACCAGGTCTATACCCACAGTGTCGTGGCGCTGCCAATCAAATGCCAGGCGTAGTTTGGTACCAACACCGTCGGTGCCGGACACCAAAACGGGCTCTTTAAGGTGGGTAGGCACTTCAAACAAAGCGCCAAAGCCTCCGATTCCAGCCATGACGCCTGCACGCATGGTTTTGGCAGCCAGTGGTTTAATACGATCGACCAGGGCGTCGCCCGCGTCGATATCCACGCCTGCATCGCGGTAGGTCAAGGAAACAGAAGTAGTGTTTTTCATGGGAAAAGCCGTGGGATATGTGAAAATTGCGAGTTGGACGAAATTGTACGACACATGACCGAGCAACTGATTCTGGATATATCTCCAGCACCGCCTGCCTCTTTGGACAACTTTGTTGCCGGAGCGAATCAGGCTGCGTTGCAGGCTCTGCGTCAGTGTTCTCCAGGACGCGCGGTTTACCTGTGGGGACCGCCCGGCGCAGGTCGAACACATCTGCTGCGGGCGATGGCCAGTCTAGACAACAGCCGCTATTTTAGTTCAGATACTCCCTCCCAGCCCATCTTTGACATCGCCACCGATGACAAAGCCCCTCCCAGCCTGCTGGCCATCGACGATATCGAACGTTTTGACGAGCACGGACAGGCTGCCGTATTTGCACTGTACAATCGCTGGCGCGAGTCGGCCACCCGGCCAGACGCCTTCACGCTATTGGTCTCCGGCGACCGGGCTCCCAAAACCATGTCAGTACGCGAGGACTTGCGCACACGACTGGGCTGGGATCTGGTGTTCAGACTGGAATACCTGTCAGACACCCACCGGTCCGAAGCCATGCAACAACGGGCAGCTGCCCGTGGTCTGCAGCTACAAGCGGAAGTGCTCAGCTGGATCCTGACTCATTACGATCGCGATATGAACCGCTTGAGCGCATTGATCGATGCGCTGGACAACTATTCACTGGTAAAGAAACGCCCCATCACTTTACCCCTGCTCAAAGAACTTCTGGCCAACAGCCAGACCCAATCTTCTCGCTGAGTCATGACTGCTTCCTCTTTTATTGCCCTGTTTGATCTAGACCACACTCTGCTTCCTTTAGATAGCGATTACCAGTGGGCTGATTTTTTGGCCCGCACGGGCCGCGTCGGGGATCCGGCCGAAGCCATCCGTCTGAATGAAGACCTGATGGAACGCTATAACCAAGGATTGTTGACGGCCGAAGAATCGGCCGAATTTATGTTGGGCCTGCTGACCAACGCCAGCCAGGAAGAATTGCTGGTCTGGCAAGACGAGTTCATGCAGGCTGTGATCCTGCCCTCGATCAGCCCAGCAGCCCGCGAGCTGCTGGCCAAGCACCAGGAACAAGGCCATCTGGTAGCCATCGTGACCGCCACCAACGAATTTGTGACTCGCCCGATTGCGGCGGCTCTGGGCGTAGAGCACCTGATCGCGACCACGCCTGAAATGAAAGATGGCCGCTACACCGGCAAGATCAGCGGCGTGCCCAGCTTTCAGGCTGGCAAAATCACCCGTGTGGACCAATGGCTGAACACCCTGGGAAAATCCCTGGCGGACTTCGAGCGTAGCTGGTTCTACAGCGATTCACCCAATGATCTGCCCTTGATGGAAGTCGTGACAGACCCCGTTGCAACCAACCCCAGCGACAAGCTGCGTGCCGTCGCTACCGAACGTAATTGGCTTGTCATCGATTTGTTCGCTGACATGATGGACAGCAAATCGTAAAATCAAATGCATGCTTAAGCGAACAATAAAAACATTTGTCGACCGGCTGCTCAAACCAGCCAAAAGCGTGCGTCCCAAAGGGTTGCGCCGCTACACACGAGAAGAACATGGCATAGACCGACGTCTGGTCTCACGTCATGCGATCAAAGTGTGCGAGGTCCTGAACCACGCGGGCTATCAAGCCTATGTCGTGGGCGGCGCAGTGCGCGATTTGCTAGTGGGCCTGGAACCCAAGGACTTTGACGTCGCAACTGACGCCACGCCCGAGCAAATTCGCCCCCTGTTTCGCCGTGCCCGTATTATTGGCCGACGTTTCCGGCTGGTACACGTGGTGTTCGGCCAGGAAATCATCGAAACCTCGACCTTCCGGGCCGACGATAGCGGCAAACAGACGGACGAACATGGCCGTATTTTGCGCGATAACGAATTTGGCACCATCGAAGATGACGCCGCTCGCCGCGATTTCACGCTCAATGCGCTCTATTACGATCCGCTGACCGAAACCGTCATCGACTACCACAACGGGGTTGCTGACCTGAAAGATCGTCAAGTGCGCATTATTGGCGATGCGGAGACCCGCTACCGGGAAGACCCGGTCCGTATGCTGCGTGCGGTGCGTTTCGCCTCTAAGCTGGACGCAACCATCGAGCCGAAAACGGACGCGCCCATCCGCTCTCTGTCGCGCCTGATTGAAAATGTGCCCGAATCCCGTCTGGCCGATGAAACGCTCAAGCTGCTCAATTGCGGCCATGCCATGGACTGCATCAAGCGTTTGCAAGCCCTGGGCCTGCACAGCAAGCTGCTGCCCATGGTCGAGCCGGTTCAGCGCCTGCCCGGCGGCGCGGAGTTTTTGGATATGGCCCTGGCCCGCACCGACACCCGCGTACGTGCTGGCAAATCCGTCAGCCCCAGCTTTATCTATGCCTGCCTGCTCTGGAAGCTGGTGCAAAAAGAGTGGGAAAAGCTTATCGCGCAGGAAATGCATCCCCAACAAGCGCTATTGGAAGCGGCCGATCTGGTTTTGGAAAAACAAAGCCGCATCATGCCTATCCAGAAGCGTTTCCAGTCGGATATGCGCGAAATCTGGTTTATGCAGCCGCGCTTTGAACGTATTGCCAACCGAGCTATCTGGCGCATGACGGAACAACCCCGTTTCCGTGCCGCTGTGGACTTTTTACAACTTCGTGCTGAAGCCAAAGAAGTCGATAGCGTACAGGCACAATGGTGGATGGACCTGGCCGACGCTGGTGATGAAGAGCGCAGCACCATGATTGCCGTGCGCAAACCCGCCAGCACGACCAGCACAGCGACACGCAGCGGACAACGCCGCACCCGTCGTCGTCGTCCCAATGCTAAACGCAGCCCCGCATCGACGAGCAACGAAACGTGATCCCAGCCAGCACCACGGTGTATGTAGCAATGGGTGCCAACCTGGGCGAAGCACGACAAACACTGGGGACAGCGGCTGCTGAACTGGCCGCCACGCCCGGCATCCAGAATCTGACGCTGGCGCACTTCTATCGCACCGCTCCGGTGGATTCCAGTGGGCCAGACTACGTCAATACAGTCGCCCGGTTTCTGTGTACGCTTAGCCCGGAAGCCCTGCTGGACCGCCTGCAAGACATCGAGCAAGAGCACGGCCGTACCCGCCTGTACCACAATGCCCCCCGAACGCTGGATCTGGACTTGTTGCTCTACGGCCAGGAACGCATCGATACCCCGCGCCTGACCGTGCCGCATCCCCGCATGCATGAACGCGCTTTTGTGCTGGTTCCTCTGGCGGATCTGGCCCCTGAGCTTGAACTGGCTCAAGGCAGCATGAGCGCCCTGCTGGACACGGTCAAAGACCAGGAGATTGGGCGGCTGGAGTAATTGCCGCTTTTTTCTACCTTGTTCTTGCTTGCTCACGCTTTGCGGCAAAAACCCTTCAGCCAGGCAACACGACAACCAACAATGACAGCTTCCCTGCCTAGCCTTCGTGCTTAGGCGAGGAAGTATCTGTAGAGGACGCCGCAGGCAGTTCCTCTTGCAGCATCTGCTCTTCTGCATCTAAACCCCGCTGCCGGTCAGGCAGGGCCAGCAGGCGCTGCGCCATCTGCAGAGCTTCGGTAATACCGCCTAGCACTTCCTCGCGACGGGCGGCATCAGGTACTCGCAAGGCATACGAAGGATGCCACGTAGCGATAAGCCAAGTTCCCCCCCACTGAAATGGCTTGGCCAGATAGCTGCTTAGCCGGGCGTTAGGCCCCAACAAGGCAGACAGGGCCGTCGCCCCCAGGGTGACAATAACCACAGGCTTAACGCGCGCCAGTTCCTCCTGCAACCAATGTCCACAGGCCTGAACCTCGGCAAACGAGGGGCTGACATGCAAGCGCTGCTTGCCGCGCCCTGTCCATTTGAAATGTTTGACCGCATTGCTTAAATAAAGCGCATCACGCTCAATGCCAGCACGCTGCAATGCCTGATCCAGTATCTGCCCTGCCGGCCCGACAAAGACACGACCCGCCAAATCCTCATAGTCACCAGGCTGTTCGCCAAGCAACATCATGCGTGCAGTGGCAAGCCCTTCACCCGGCACCGCCTGCGTAGCGTGCTCCCACAAGCCGCAACGACGACACAGATCCAGCGAAGAGGGCTCACTACGTTGAGGCTGCGCACAACTGGCTTCTACCGCTACCAGCTTGCCCGGCATCTGGGCAACGCCGCTGAACTGCCCGACTCGCCGTGCCCCATTGCGCGCTTCACTGATCATGGCAGGAATCAAGCCGGCCTCGGGCAGCCCTTTCCAGAACCGTACGGGCATGCTTTGCTGCAAGGCGGTTTCATTCAAGCGCGCAGGGTTAAAAATACTCTGGTAATACCGTAGCCAGAGCGCCTCTACCTGATCACCTGAAGGCCCGGTGCGTAATGCCTCCACAGTCTTGGGCGCATCCAGAAACTGCAAACTGTGACCATCCCAGAGCGCCACACGTTGCGGCGTCGCAATGCACCACGACGTCCCGCCCATACGCTTGGCAAAGTGCTCGGCAATCCATTCCAGTACTTCGTGCTCGGGCTCAAACCATGCCCAATATTCCGGCAGACTACCTTCCTCGCAACGACGAAACCGCACATAGGCCATCATGTCGTGCTTTTCCTTACGCACGGCTTTGGCCATCTCGTACAAACGGGCACCATCCTCGTCAGCGACGGACGCCACACTACGATCACCTTGCTGCCAGCGCCACAACACCCGATACAGCAGGGCCCACCGTCCCGGTGTCCGGCACAAGGCCGCATCATGCAGTAAACCATTGAGTACTTTCGAGATACGGACAGCAGGCCTTGGAACCGACTCGTCAGCGTGCGGCTCCGGCAAAGAAACAGACGCTAAAGAAGGGAAATGAACGGCGGCATACGCCAGCCCAATCTGTCGAGACTGACTACCCGACTCAAGGCTAGACTCAGTCCAGCAAAGCCGCTCTGGCGGCCAAGCGGCAGCCAAGGCCCGCAAGGCCTGCTCGCGCCACGCCGTATAGCCGCCTTCCACCATAAGAGTGACCATGCCCAACTGATCCTGACTGGTAGCAGGTAGAGGCGGGGCCATCGTCAGACCGGCACTCATATCAAGCTCAGTTGCTGCGGATTCGTAGTCAACATACGGTGCAGTTTTTCGGAGGCCACCTCGGCCAACCTAGGCCGGTAGTCCTGCACCACCACAAAAGGCTGCAAGGTCTTGATGGAACAACGTAAACGGATTAAATCCTGATACCGGATAGCACGTAGCTGACGCAGCTCGACCAGACGTTTGGCATTGCGAATGCCAATCCCAGGCACACGAGCAATAATGCGCTCAGGTGCCCGGTTCAGATCTACCGGAAATACGGCTCGATTGGCCAGGGCCCATGCCAACTTGGGATCAATATCCAAAGCTAAGTCACCCTTGCCCTGAAAAAGCTCCTCGGCCTGAAACCCATAGCTGCGTAGCAGAAAATCTGCTTGATACAAACGATGCTCCCGTAAGAGTGGCGGGGCCTGGGCAGGGAGTACCGACGAGCTATCTGGGATCGGGCTAAATGCGGAGTAATACACCCGCTTGAGCTTATACGCCCCATATAAGGTCTGAGCGGTTTGCAAAATATTGCGGTCGTCCGCCGCATCCGCGCCCACAATCATCTGCGTACTCTGCCCTGCAGGCGCTTTGGGCCGCTTATCCTCTTGCGCCTGCTCTTGAGCCAGACGGATCACCCCCATGGCCCGCTTGATTGTGTAGCCACTTTTTTCCGGAGCCAGACGCGTTAGGCCATCTTCAGTGGGAAGCTCGATATTGACGCTGAGTCTATCGGCGTAATGCCCGGCAAGCGTAATCAGCCTGGGATCAGCATCAGGGATAGTTTTAAGGTGAATGTAGCCACGAAAATGGTGGTCTTCGCGCAAGGAGCGCGCCACCTCGACCAGATTTTCCATGGTGTAGTCCGAGCTGCGTATGATGCCCGAGCTCAGGAACAGGCCGTCGATGTAATTACGACGATAAAAATCCAGTGTCAGATCGACAACTTCACGTGGCCGAAAGCGGGCTCGCGGCACATTGCTGGAGCGCCGGTTCACGCAGTACAGGCAGTCATACTGGCAAAAGTTGGTCAGCAGTATCTTGAGAAGAGACACACAACGCCCATCGGGCGTAAAGCTGTGGCAGATACCGGCCCCGGTACTGGCACCTAAGCCAGCACGACCGCGGGAATCCCGTTTAGGGGCGCCACTACTGGCACAAGAGGCATCGTACTTTGCCGCATCCGCCAGGATTTCGAGTTTGCGTGATAGCTCCATACCGAAAACACTGTATATAAAAACAGCATTATACAGTTTACGGGAACCGCGTCATGAGGCTAGTACAAAATCAAACAAATACGCATAAAGCAGCGTTGTCTGACAGCGAATAACGCTGGCAGACACGCTCCGCCGACTGAATCAAGCGTCTAGCAATTTGATCAAAGCATCCTGATGGCTGGAGCGAGTTTCCAACAAGAGTCGTCCCTCTTCGGTCAGCATGGCGATCAAGGGAGCAGGAAATGGCGTGGGAGTCTGCGTCGTTTGTGGAATTGCCTCAACCAGCCCTAAGGATTTTAGTTGTTCAAAAACGGCTTGGTTCTTGTGCCAGGGAGTTTGGCGTAAACGGACGAGCTCGAGAGCGTTCCAAATAGTAGGGTTAAGCTGCGGTACGGTCGTGGAGCGCTGAAGTTGCGTCATACAAGGCCCTTAATTAAGACCACAGAGATCGAGGCTTCTTATTTCGATCCTGTGTTCAGCCAGAAAGCATCCCTATACCTTACACCGTAACGATGTACAGAATATTTCAAGGAATCCTAACAAGTATCCTCGCAGCGCTCTGGCAAGACTCCAATAAGCAATAACCCGCAGTAACACTGCCCGCAGGCCAGGCCAGCTATAGTTTTCCGGCTTGGCAGCGTTGACGCAGCCCCAATCCCAAAAGCAGCAAGAAAGCAACAAACGCCCCTGCCCCCGCCACCCAAAGGTTCGCTGTGACACCATAAGCATCCACCGTCTGGCCTCCCAACCCTGATCCCAGCGCAATTCCTATATTAAAAACAGCCACATACAAAGCCGTGGCGATTTCTACGGCATGGGGTGCAGCTTTCATCGTCCAGCTCATCAAGCCCACCGACACCCCACCGTAAGCCAGCCCCCAGAACAAAAGAACCAAGCCACCGCGCCAGGGCGACCCACCCACTGTCAAGAACAGCAAAGCTGTCAGAATCAAGCCAACAGCAATCGCCATCAAGCTCAGTTCCGTACGACGAGCAGCCGACATGCCAATCAGAAAATTACCCACAATCCCGGCTATTCCGTAGGCAAAAAGCAAAGCCCCTATCCATTGGGCCTCAACACCGGAAACCGACAGCAAAAGGGGTCGTACAAAGGTGAAGGCGCTAAAATGTCCGGCCACTAAAACAAAGGTCAGCAGCAGTCCCAGCATTAATTGTCGATTGCGCACTTGCTCGACAAACTGCCCCCAGGAAGCAGAGCTGGAAACTGACAAAGAAGGCAGCACGGCCAGATGGAAGGCTAGCACCAGAGCGCTGAACACAGCCATTGCACCAAAGGCCCAGCGCCAGCCGGCCCATTCCCCCATCAAGGCACCTAAAGGCACGCCCAATACGGAGGCGGCTGCGACACCACCAAAAATGATGGATGTCGCTAAACCTATCGATGGGGCGGGGACCAGACGGGAGGCCAAACCACCGGCAATCGCCCAAATGCCCCCCATACAAAAACCCACCAGGACGCGTGCTACCAACATCCAGGCCATGCTCGGCGCCAATGCTGAAGCAATATTTGCAAGCACCAACAAACCCAGCAAGGCACACAAGATTCGCCGCCTATCCACACCGCCAGAGCCCAACACCACTAAAGGTGCAAACAAAGCAGCCAGCAAGGCGGGTAAGGAGATCATCAGGCCAGCGGCACCCGTAGAGGTCTGCAAGTTCTGCGCAATGGGAGTCAGCAAACCAACCGGCAACATTTCTGTGGTGACCACGGAGAAGGTCGCCAGACCCACCGCACTGACGGCTAGCCAGGACTGCCGCTTGCTGGTCTGCCCAGCCATCGATAGAGAAGTATTCATCGTTTCAAACTTTAGAAAAGAAACCTTAGAAGGCACAAGAAGGCGTGGCAGCAGATTGACGCAAGCGTTGATAACCGCAGCCGGCAAGCAGCAAGACCCCTGCAGCGGCGTACAACGCGACAGTGAAACCTGAGCGCGCTTCACCCATATCCACAAGCTGCCCCGATGCCGCCGCGCCCATTGCCACACCGACGTTCAGCCCCGCCAGCAACCAGGTCATGCCTTCAGTCAACTGTTGCTCGGACACCAGACGCTCGACCAAAGACATAGCCACAATCATGGTCGGAGCGAAAAACACCCCTGCCAGCAAGACAGCGGCAGCCAGTTCCAGCACAATGCCGACAAACAACAAGGGCAAAGTCGTGGCTGCAGTCGCCAAGCCGCCCAACAAGAGCAGACGGTGCAACGGTGTGCTCAATTTCAATGCGCCAAAAGCCAGCCCAGCCAAACAAGAGCCCAAGGCATAGGCCGACAGCACCACACTGGCCGCCCCCGGCTGCCCTCTTTCCTGAGCAAAGGCCACACTGACAATATCGACGGTGCCGACAATGACGCCCATAGCCACCATGAGCAACGCCAACAAACGCACACTGTGGAGCCGAAGAACTGAACGGCGGGCGCCCTGCCCCGGCTCCCGCACTTGAATTGCGGGTTCGCTCTCTTTTTGCAGCAACAAAGCCAGAACACCCGCAATCAGTAAAACAGCTGCCGCCAGCAAGCCTGCCTGCGGCGCTACCATGACGGCCAACCCCACCGACACGGGTGGACCAGCAATAAAGGTGACTTCGTCCAGTACGGTTTCCAAGGAATAGGCCGTCTGCAACTGGGTTTTTCCGCGATAGATTGCCGTCCAGCGGGCACGCACCATGGCCGACATACTGGGCATGAAACCAGCCAGCACCGCCCCAACAAACAGCAGCCAGTCGGGTGCCTGCCACCATGTCGCCGCCAGCAAGACCAGCAAACCCAAGACACTGATCGCCGTTGCAACAGGCAGAACGCGACTTTGCCCGCGCAAGTCCACCCAACGGGACACCTGGGGTGACAAGAGTGCGTAACTCAACACAAAGGTGGCGGACACCGCGCCCGCTAAGGCGTAGCTGCCGCCCAGTTGCGACAGCATGGTGATGATTCCTATCCCAATCATGGGTAAGGGAATCCGGGCCAACAGCCCGGCCAGGGCAAAACCCCGTGTGCCCGGCGCGGCAAAAAGCTCTCGATAAGGCTGAGCCATCTCATTCTCCGTGAACGCCCGCTTGCCATGACACGGTGTTGCATCGACAATACATACAGGGCGTATGTTTAAAATGATATATACATACGTCATGCATGTAAATATACATTCAGCCCGTATGTAAGGAGAAACTATGGCTCGCCGTACCCGTGCCGAGATGGAAGAGACCCGCGCCACCTTGCTTGCCACCGCTCGCACTTTCTTTGCAGAGCGTGGCTATGCCGAGACATCGATGGATGAACTGACGGCCCAGGCGGGCTTGACCCGTGGCGCGCTCTACCACCATTTCGGTGACAAAAAAGGCTTGTTGGCGGCTGTAGTCGATCAGATCGACGCGGAAATGGATGAACGCCTGCAGGCTATTTCAAACAATGCCGACGATGCCTGGGAAGGGTTTGTGCGCCGCTGCCATGCCTATCTGGAAATGGCGCTGGAGCCGGAAATGCAGCGCATTGTGTTGTGCGATGCCAAGGCAGTACTGGGAGGCGCATCACCCGAATCGCATCAGTATTGCGTGGGCTCCATGGAAGGTTTGATTCTGGCGCTGATGAATCAAGGCCGGATTGAACAGGCAGATCCCCACGCCCTAGCTTCCCTGATTTACGGTAGCCTGGCTGAAGCCGCATTCTGGATTGCTCAGGGAGAGGACGGCGATGCTCGCTTAGTGAAAGGGCTAGCAGCACTGGATTTGCTGCTGCGCGGATTGCTGATCAAGTCCTGAACGAGCAACACCAGAAAAAGCGAGGTACCTAGCAAAGCATAGGCTACGTAAGGGCTACACCAACGCCAGACAAAAAACCCGCATTAAATGTTGTACTGACTCTGCTTTTACAAGTAGGCCAGGAACACTCATGCGGGTTTTTTATCTACAGCACCGGGAAGCCGGAGCCTCCCGATTCACGTCTTACACAGCGACCAAAGAGATCTCTGCAATACGCTTGCGCCACTCGGCAGGGCCGGTGTTGTGTACCGACACGCCTTGCGAATCTACGGCTACCGTCACAGGCATATCCTGGACATCAAACTCGTAAATGGCTTCCATGCCCAAGTCCTCAAAGGCCACCACTTTCGCGTTGCGAATTGCCTTGGAAACCAGGTAAGCGGAACCACCCACGGCCATCAGGTAAGCCGATTTGTGAGCACGGATCGCTTCAATCGCAGTTGGGCCACGTTCAGCCTTACCGATCATGGAGATCAGGCCGGTTTTGGCCAACATCATCTCGGTGAACTTGTCCATGCGGGTAGCGGTGGTTGGGCCTGCTGGGCCAACCGCTTCGTCACGCACGGGATCAACTGGGCCCACGTAGTAAATCACGCGGTTGGTGAAGTCCACGGGCAGGGACTCGCCCTTTTCCAGCATGTCCTGAATGCGCTTGTGAGCCGCATCACGGCCGGTCAGCATCTTGCCCGACAGCAGCAAAGTCTGGCCTGGAGTCCAGGAAGCGACTTCTTCAGGAGTCAACTCGTTCAGATTCACCTGGCGGGACTTGTTGTAGTCCGGTGCCCAGTGAATATCAGGCCAGGCCGACAGCGGTGGCGGTGTCAGCTCGGCAGGGCCATTGCCGTCCAGCGAGAAATGCACGTGACGAGTGGCCGCACAGTTAGGGATCATGGCTACAGGCTTGGAGGCGGCATGGGTTGGGAAGGTGTTGATCTTCACATCCAGCACGGTCGTCAAACCGCCCAGGCCTTGAGCACCAATGCCCAGGGCATTGACCTTCTCGTACAACTCGATACGCAGCTCTTCCAGCTTGCTTTGCGGGCCGCGTTGCAGCAGCTCGTACATATCGATGTCTTCCATCAGGGCTTCTTTGGCCATCAGCATGGCTTTTTCGGCCGTGCCGCCCACGCCAATACCCAGCATGCCGGGAGGACACCAGCCCGCCCCCATCGTAGGAACGGTCTTGAGCACCCAATCAACCAGCGAGTCACTGGGGTTGAGCATCACGAACTTGCTCTTGTTTTCCGAACCACCACCCTTGGCTGCAACTTGAATGTCGACCTGATCCCCAGCGATCAATTCGACATTCACAATACAGGGCGTGTTGTCGCGCGTGTTTTTACGCGTGAACAAAGGGTCATTCAAGATCGAGGCACGCAGCGGATTGTCTGGGTTCAGATAACCGCGACGTACGCCCTCGTCACAGAGTTCCTGCAAGGAGCGCTTGGTATCAAAGCGCACATCCATGCCCACTTTCAGGAATACGTTGACCACCCCGGTGTCCTGACAGATGGGGCGGTGCCCCTCTGCACACATGCGCGAGTTGGTCAGGATCTGGGCAATGGCATCTTTGGCCGCCGGATTCTGCTCGCGCTCGTAAGCGCGGGCCAGGTGCACCAGATAGTCGGTGGGATGGTAGTAACTGATGAACTGCACCGCATCAGCGATGGACTGAATCAGATCGTCTTCTTTGATCGTGGTCATGGTGGCGTCTATATAAAAAACGAGATGAACAAGGGGAAACTATTTGCCCTGCCAGACAGGTTCGCGCTTTTCAGCGAAAGCCGTCGCGCCTTCTTTGGCGTCTGCAGAGGTGAAGATGCCAGCGATACGAGGGCGCTGCAGATCAAACAGATCCGACTGACGCCAGTCGCGCGACTGGGAAATAATGCTCTTGGCGGTCTGCACGGCCAAAGGACCGTTGGCAGCAATCTGGGCAGCCAATTCCAACGCCTGCTCGGTAGCCTTGCCTGGCTCGGCCAGACGGCTGACCAAACCGAGTTCTGCCATGCGGGCTGCGGGGTACATACCGCCAGTCAGCACCATTTCCATGGCCATGTGGTAAGGAACGCGGCTAGGCAAACGCACCATGCCGCCCGATCCGGGGACAATGCCGCGTTTCACTTCAGGCAGGCCAAAGTTGGCGCTATTGGCAGCCACAATCAGGTCGCAGGACAGGGCAATTTCAAAACCACCGGCCAGGCAATAGCCTTCCACAGCAGCAATCAGGGGTTTGGCAGGCGGACGCTCGCAAATACCGGCAAAGCCACGGTCGCCCACATAGGGACGCTGGCCTGTCTTGGCAAAGGCTTTCAGATCCATACCAGCGCAGAACGTATTACTCGCGCCCGTCAGCACGCCCACGGCAATACTGGGGTCGGCATCGAACTCATCCAGAGCCTGGGCCAGAGCCTGCGCGGTTTCCAGGTTGATGGCATTACGTGCCTCGGGACGGTTCAAGGTAATCAACATTACCTTGCCGATGCGTTCAAGCGTGACAAGTTCACTCATGGACCTAGCCTCCTTTAGACTGCTGCCCAAGCCTCGATTTCAAGATCAGGTCAGCAAATAAGCAGTATTTGGACAAACGCATATGATACGTCTAAAAACAACTTGACCGCCCGGTACACAGCGGCCTTGCCCATGCCCCGGACGGCCTAAAGTGGGCACTGTGGGCGCTTTTCTGCTGCTAGGGCGCAGTTCACGCTAAAATAGAAAAATTTTGCAGATTCTCGCTTTACTGGCCATTGCTCATGCTCACCTTTCAGCAAATCATACTTACGCTCCAGCAATACTGGGACAAGCACGGATGCGCTCTGCTTCAGCCCTACGATATGGAAGTCGGTGCCGGAACCTCTCATACGGCAACTTTTTTGCGGGCCATCGGCCCCGAACCTTGGCGCGCCGCTTATGTGCAGCCTTCGCGTCGCCCCAAAGACGGGCGTTACGGGGACAACCCCAACCGCCTGCAACACTATTACCAGTTTCAGGTCGTGCTCAAGCCCGCACCTGAAAACATTCTGGACTTGTATATCGGCTCGCTGGAAGCATTGGGGATCAACCCCAAAGCGCACGACATCCGTTTTGTTGAAGACGACTGGGAAAACCCGACATTGGGTGCCTGGGGTCTGGGCTGGGAAGTCTGGCTCAATGGTATGGAAGTCACTCAGTTCACTTACTTCCAGCAAGTAGGCGGCCTGGACTGCACGCCGACCACGGGCGAAATCACCTATGGTCTGGAACGTCTGGCCATGTACTTGCAGGGCGTGGAAAGCGTCTACGATCTGGTCTGGACCGAAGGCCATAATGGTCAGCGTATTTACTACCGCGACGTGTTCCACCAGAACGAAGTGGAGCAATCCACCTACAACTTTGAACACGCCAGCACCGAAATGCTGTTTGCGCATTTCAACGACTACGAAGCCGAAGCCAAGCGCATCATTGA
>JBQEAN010000010.1:61392-80418 GCA_052109075.1 Alcaligenes sp.
TGGTTCAGCGCTGCCTACTCGCAAGCTGAGGACCAGTCGTACACCGAAAAACTGATGCCCGCCCATATTGGCCTGGATGCCAATGGCGAGATCGCTCCGGCCCTGGCCAAGCGTCTGGCCTCTAAAGGCTTGGGGCATCTGAAAGCCAGCGACCTGCTGCGCGAATCTGATGGCAAGCAAGACTACCTGTACGCCAGCGGCATTGCCACCGGCGCGGCCCTGAAAGACGGCTTGCAAGAAGCCCTGGAATGGTCGATTACCCACCTGCCCATCCCCAAAGTGATGCGCTACCAGTTGGCTGACGGCGTCAGCAGCGTACGTTTTGTGCGTCCTGCTCATGGCCTGATCGCCTTATGGGGCTCGGAAATCGTGCCGATCAGCGCCCTGGGTCTGCAAGCCGGTCGCCAAACACACGGCCATCGCTTCATGTGCGATGCCCCCTTCGACATCCGCGATGCCGATAGCTGGGCCACACAAGTCCAGGAACAAGGCTGGGTCGTCCCCTCCTTCGAGGTTCGCCGTGAGCAAATTCGCACCGATCTGGAATCTGAAGCCAAACGCTTGCACGCCACCTTAGGCGACGACCCCGAAGTGGAAGCACTGCTGAACGAAGTGACGGCCTTGGTCGAATACCCCACCGTTTACGTGGGTCAGTTTGACGAGCAATTCCTGCAAGTACCGTCCGAATGCCTGATTCTGACCATGCGTCTGAATCAAAAGTATTTCCCGCTGTTTGACCCCGCCACGCAAAAGCTGACCAATCGTTTCCTGATCGTCAGCAATATGAAGGTGGATGATCCTAAAAATATCATTGAAGGTAACGAGCGCGTGGTTCGCCCCCGTCTGGCGGACGCCCAGTTCTTCTTTGAAACGGACCGTAAACAAACCCTGGCCGAGCGTGTCACTACCTTGGCGGGCAGCGTTTACCACAACAAGCTGGGTTCGCAGCTGGACCGTATCGAGCGTCTGCAATCGGTCGCTGGCTATATCGCCAAGCAACTAGGCGCCAATGAAGAGCACGCCCGTCGTGCCGCCCTTCTGGCCAAGGCCGACTTGAACTCCAATATGGTGGGCGAATTCCCCGAGCTGCAAGGCGTCATGGGTGCCTACTACGCACAAGGCGACGGCGAGCCCGAGGACATCGTGCTGGCCATCCGTGAACAGTATCGCCACCGCCTGGAACAAGCTGTCACGACGGCCAGCCTAACCCAAGCCATTCTGTTCCTGGCCGAGCGTGCCGAGGTTCTGGTCGGTATTTGGGGGATTGGCCTGGCGCCAACGGGCGAGCGTGACCCTTACGCCCTGCGCCGTGCGGCGCTGGGCCTGATCAGCGCCTACGAACAACTGCAAGCCGGTGCCCAATTGAAGGCCAACAGCCTGAATCTGGATACCCTGCTGCACACCGCAGCCTCTTTCTTCAAAGATGGCGTGCTGGCAGAAGACACCGTACCCGCAGTTCAAGCCTTCATCTACGAACGCTACCGCAACCAGTTGAGCAATGATTACGAGCGTAGTGTGGTTGATGCCGTGCTGGCTCTGCGTCCTCCACTGGAACAAGTTCACGCCCGCATCCAGGCTTGCGCCTCTTTTGCGCAGCGTCCCGAAGCCGAGAGCCTGGCGGCCGCCAACAAGCGCGTCAGCAATCTGCTCAAGAAAGCAGAAGGCGAACTGGCTCCTCTGGACACCGCCCTGTTGGTCGAGCCTGCCGAGCGCGAACTGGCTGGCAAGATTGAAGCGCTGCAACCGGTGGCTCAAGCTCAATTTGAAGCAGGCGAGTTTGATGCTTCTCTGGCTACCTTGGCCCAGGCCCGTGGTGCCGTGGATAACTTCTTCCAGGACGTCATGGTCATGGCTGAAGACCCGGCCATTCGCGCCAACCGTCTGGCCCTGCTAGCCAAGCTGCATGCGTTGATGAACCAGGTAGCGGATCTTTCCAGGCTGGCCAACTAGTGAAACTTGCCATTATTGATCGGGACGGTGTCATCAACCAGGACAGCGATGCCTTTATCAAAAGCCCGCAAGAGTGGGAGGCTATTCCAGGCAGTCTGGAGGCCTTGGCCCGCCTGACCGAGAACGGCTGGAAGGTGGTGATTGCCACTAACCAGTCCGGTCTGGCTCGAGGTTTGTTCTCCATGACTACCCTCAATGCCATCCATGCCAAGATGCGCCGCGAACTGGCCCTGTTAGGTGGCTTTATCGATGCCATCTTTATTTGCCCGCATGGCCCCAAAGATGGCTGCACCTGCCGTAAACCTGCTACCGGCATGTTTCACGACATTGCGCATCGCTATGAAGTGAACCTGCAAACGGTCCCTTCGGTGGGCGACTCCCTGCGCGATTTGCAAGCAGCGTCCGAAGCGGGTTGTGCACCCTGGCTGGTACAAACTGGCAAGGGCATGCGCACCTTGGAAAAAGGTGGCTTGCCTGAAGGCACTCGCATCGAGGCCGATCTGGCGGCTGTTGTCGACAAATGGCTACACGGAAACTGATATGGGCATTATCCGCGCTTCACTCTATCAACTCTTTTTGTTGATAACTGTTATTCCCTTTGCCATCCTTAGCTTGATATGCGCCCCCCTCCCCCTGGAATGGCGCTATCGCATTACGGCAGGCTGGCCACGTCTGGCTGTACGCGGAGCACGGTTCATTCTTGGCATACGTTGGCAGACCAAAGGCTGGGAAAACCTGCCCACGGGCAAAGCCATCATCCTGTCCAAGCATCAGTCTGCGTGGGAAACCTTGTTCTTTCCCGCCTACATGCCGCGTCAGGTCTGTTTTGTCTACAAACGCGAACTGCACAAAGTGCCCTTCTTTGGATGGGGGCTTGCCTTACTACGCATGATTCCGATTGATCGCGCCAAAAGCCGCGATGCCTTCGAGCAAGTCGTCAAAGTTGGGCAGCAGCGTATTGACGAGGGGCGCTGGCCCTTGCTGTTCCCCGAAGGTACGCGCACAGCCCCTGGTTCCACAGGTCGCTACAAGATGGGGGGGGCCTTGCTGGCCAGCCGCACTGGCACCCAGGTTATTCCTGTCGCTCACAATGCGGGCGAGCTCTGGCGTCGCAATGCCTTTATCAAGACGCCCGGTCTGGTTACTATCTCGTTTGGTCCCCCCATTGATCCTGCTGGGCTGACCCCTGAAGAATTGAACCAGCGCGTGCAGACATGGATTGAAACCGAAATGCGCGTCTTGAACCCGGAACGCTATGACGGTCCCCCCGCAACTGGCTCTGTTTCCTGACACGGCCTTTCCCCACCCGGCGCAGCGGTCCGCAAAACCGCCCGCTGGTTCTGCCTTGCCGCCCGACCGGGACTTGACCATTCGGCCTGACACCCTGCCCGAAGGCGTTCAGTGGCAACAAGTCGAACTGGATGGCCACACCATTGGCTATCAACTCAAACGCTCTCGACGTCGCACCCTGGGTCTGACGATCAACGACAATGGCCTGACGGTCGCCCTGCCTTCCTGGGTAAAGCTCAGCCAGGCCGAACAAGTCTTGCACACTAAAAGCGCCTGGATACTGCGCAAGCTGCGTGAATATCAACAGCGGCGCGAGCAACTGGCTTTGCAAAGCCAGCAGTGGGTCGATGGCGATATGCTACCTTTTATGGGCGTGCCCATCCGCCTGAGCCTGAACCCACAGATTCAGCAAGTTCAGTTTGAGGGCCAGATCAGCCAAGCCCAGCACGGCCAGCGCTTGTCCCTGCCCTTGCCGGTGCATGCCGAGGCCCAGCGCGTTCAGGAATTGACCCAAGCCTGGTTGCAAAAACAGGCCCGGCTCTGGTTTGAACAGCGCCTGGCGCATTATCGGGACTTGTCGGGCTTGAGTGCCAGAAAACTGCGCCTGGCGGCCCCCGCCAAACGCTGGGGTTCCTGCAATAGCGATGGCACCATTATGCTGAACTGGCGCCTGATACACTTTCACCCATCCATTATTGATTACGTCGTGGCTCACGAAGTCGCGCATCTGCAAGAGATGAATCATGGTCCTCAATTCTGGGCCCTGGTCGAGACGCTCTACCCTGACTTTGTCAATGCGCGCAATCAGTTACGACAATATGATCCAGGCACCCTGCCCCTGCTTTAAGGCAGGTTGAACTCTAGGAGCTCTACCTTATGCGTATCCTGCACACTATGCTGCGTGTCGGCAATCTGGACCGTTCGCTGGCCTTTTACACCGACGTACTGGGCATGAAATTGCTGCGCAAGTCCGACTACCCGGATGGCCGCTTCACGCTGGCCTTTGTGGGCTACCAGGACGAAGCCGAAGCCGCCGTACTGGAACTGACCCACAACTGGGACACCCCCTCCTACGATCTGGGCGATGGCTACGGCCACATCGCGCTGGAGGTGCCCGATGCCTACCAATCCTGTGAGGACATCAAGGCGCGTGGCGGCAAGATCGTGCGCGAAGCGGGCCCCATGAAACACGGCACTACCGTGATCGCCTTTGTGGAAGATCCCGACGGCTACAAGATTGAACTGATCCAGGCCAAAGGGCGTGTTGATTAAGACAAACAGAACCGGCCACCAGGCCGGTTTTTCTTGGCAGTTTGTGCCACGGCTATTACATACAGTAGCCGCTATAACCGGTCCGGATTCTGCGACAATCTAGCTTGGCTTTTCACTGCCCTGCCTACTGCCAACACTATGCTCAACACTCTTTGGCTATTTTTCTTCCTGATTGCCGCCGTGAGCGGCTTGTACCAATGGTTGGTCGGGGGAAATAGCGAAATTTTTGCGCAGATGGTGCGCAGCCTGTTTGATATGGCTGCTCTGTCTGTCCAACTGATGCTGCTGCTTTTTGGCACACTGACTCTCTGGCTGGGCTTTTTGAAAATTGCCGAAAAAGCCGGTTTGATCGATACCCTGGCCCGTTGGCTAGGGCCGCTATTCAGCCGCTTGATGCCCGGCGTTCCCGCCGGCCACCCGGCTCTGGGTCTGATCACGCTGAACTTCGCGGCCAATGGCCTGGGCCTGGATAATGCCGCCACGCCTATTGGCCTACGGGCCATGAAGTCACTACAGACCCTGAACCCGCATCCCGACACGGCCACCAATGCCCAGATCCTGTTCCTGGTCTTGAATGCCTCGTCCCTGACACTGATCCCTATCAGCATTTTCATGTATCGGGCTCAGCAAGGGGCGCCGGACCCCACCATGGTGTTTTTGCCTATTCTGTTGGCCACCACTGCCTCATCTCTGGCTGGCCTGCTCAGCGTCGCACTGGTCCAGCGCCTGCGTTTGTTTGACCCAGTCCTGATGCTGTGGTTTGGGGTGTTTGCCCTGATCCTGGGCTCCTTCATGGCCTTGCTGGCCACCTTGGGCGCCGCCGCCATCCAGTCCCTCTCGTCCCTGATGGGCAACCTGACATTGCTGTCCATTATCTGGTTGTTCCTGCTATTGGGCTGGCGACGCAAAATCCCGCTCTACGAGACCTTTGTAGAGGGGGCCAAGGAAGGCTTTGGCGTGGCGCGGGACCTGTTGCCCTATCTGGTTGCCATGCTGTGTGCGGTGGGCGTTCTGCGCAGCTCTGGCGCGCTGGATCTTCTTCTGGACATGATCCGCTGGCTGGTAAACCTAAGTGGACTGGATACACGCTTTATTGACGCCTTGCCCACTGCGCTAGTCAAACCCTTTTCAGCTGGTGCAGCCCGGGCCCTGCTGATTGAAACCATGCAGCATCATGGCGTGGACAGCTTCCCGGCACTCTTGGGTGCCACAGTACAAGGCAGCACGGAAACCACCTTCTATGTCTTGGCGGTCTATTTTGGTGCAGTAGGGATACAGCGCACCCGTCATGCGGTCTCCTGCGCCTTGATTGCTGATCTGGCGGGCGTGCTGGCCGCAATCGCGGTCTGCTATTGGTTCTTTGGCTAAAAGCTTTACATTCAGCGTGGGGATAACAAGCTTTATCCCTGCAGACTCGATCAAGAGTTACTTAGCACTCCAATAGCGTGTCACCTCGCCGTCGCTCACCATGAAAAACACCCCAAAACTGGAGCAATATCCAATTTTTGGGGTGCAGTTCGTCACAAGCTTTTGTCTATCAGACCGCTTGTATGACACCTTTGTCCATCAAGTGATCCGCCAAGGCGATGTAATTCACCAAAGACAAATCCGCAGGACGGCTGGTAGGCGCAATCTCCAACGCTTGCCAATCGATATGCGCCGCCCAGTCACCCAGACCGCCACGCAGCATCTTGCGCTTTTGCGAGAAAGCCCGCGCCACCACCTGACTGAATACGCGGGCGTCACGCGCTTGGGGACGATCAGCAGCCAAGGGCACCATGCGCACCACGGCAGACACAACACGGGGTGGCGGATTGAAGGCCTCGGGTGGCACCTCAAACAACTTCACCATGCGATAGCGCGACTGCAGCATCACCGACAAACGGCTGTAGTCCGAGGAGCCGGGCTTGGCCACCATACGGTCAATCACTTCTCGTTGCAGCATAAAATGCTGATCCAACACGGCCTCGGCATAGTCCAACAGGTGAAACAGCAAGGGGCTGGAAATGTTGTAAGGCAGGTTGCCCACAATACGCAGGTCCGGGCCCAAGGCCCCGAAGTCTACCTTGAGCGCATCTGCCTCAATAATTTCCAGCTTGCTGGGTGAGTAATTGTTCCGCAGCCGGGATGCCAGATCACGGTCAATTTCAACCACCCGCAAGCGCTCCAGCGCCTGCGTCAACGGCTGGGTCAAGGCCGAGAGGCCCGGACCGATTTCAACCATATTGTCGACAGGCCTAGGGCCAATCGCACGGATAATCTGGTCGATGATGCCCTCATCTTCCAGAAAGTTTTGTCCAAAGCGCTTGCGCGCCTGATGCTGGGCCATACCTATCCTTAGCGACGACGTGTGCTGGATTCAGGGTCCAGGCGGTTATCAATGTAAGCGCGACCGCGCAGGCTGTTCAGCCAATCTTCAAAGGCAGGTTCAGCACGTTGCTGGAACAAAGCCTGACGGGCCTGCATACGCTTGTACTCGGCTTCCATATTGCGAGTGCGGCGCTCCACCACTTGAATCAGGTGCCAGCCAAACTGCGACTCCACCATCACGCTGTCGCTGCCCGGCTGGAGTTTATCCATGGCTTGCTCGAAAGGAGGTACAGTCTCGCCAGGCGAGAGCCAGCCCAGATCCCCCCCTTGCGGAGCACTGCTGTCTTCCGAGTAACGCTTGGCAAGATCCTCGAAGGACTCACCATTGCGCAAACGCACTTGCAGTTGCTCAATCCGCTGACGAGCCTGTTCGGAAGTCATTACCTTGGAGAGCTTGACCAGAATATGGCGAGCATGCGTCTGGGTGACCATCATGGGACCTGACTGGGTTGCGCCTGCGCCTGCCACTGGGGACGTATTGGTCGGGGCGCTGCCACCACGCTCCAGGACCTTCAGAATATGAAAGCCCTGGCCGCTACGGATCAGGTCAGAGACTTGGCCAGGTGCCAACTGATGAACCGCTTGGGCGAACAAATCTGGCCAGCCCGACAAGGGACGCGCGCCCATCGCACCACCGTTCAGGGCTTCCTGGCCATCTGAGCTGGATGCTGCCAAACCCGCAAAGTCGGCACCGGAACGAACCTGAGCCAGCAGGCCTTCGGCTTTCGTGCGCAAACGAGCTTCCTCACTTGAGTTCACACCTTCTGGCACTCGCACCAGAATCTGGGCCAGGCTTACGGGAGCATCCTGGCTTTGTGCCGCAGATTGCCCCAGATTGCCCAGACTCGCGCCACCTTGCGAGCGCAGGTAGATATCAATGTCGGCATCGGTAATGTTGATGCTGCTGTCAACCGCACGCATGCGCAATTGATCCAGCAAAATTTCCTGCTTCAGGTTGGAGCGGTACTGTTCCCAGCTAATGCCGTTTTTCTCGATCTCGGCGCGCAGCTGAGCTTCGCTCATGCCATTGCGCGAGGAGATCATACGCACACCCTCCTCCACTTGCTGAGGACCCACCGAAATACCCATGGCACGCGCTTCTTGCTGTTCCAGACGCTCATTGATCAGGCGCTGCAAGACTTGCTTGCGCAACACATCCTGGTCAGGAGCAGGGATTTTCTGATGCTTTAACTGGTCCAGAACCTGGGCGGCTTCCAGATCAACCTGACGCAAGGTAATGACTTCGTCATTGACCACGGCAGCAATGCCATCCACAAACTGCGGTGCGGCGGTAGCGGCAGCCTTATTGGATGCGGCGGGCTTAGACTGCGCCTGAGCCATTTGGGCCGTGCCCAGACCCATTACGGCCATCAAGGCCAATGACAGGGTACGGTTTTTCAAGCTGAAACGCATATTATTCATACCTCTCATGAATCATTTTTTCCTGTACGGGGTCCGAGACGGATTCATAGCCGATCACGCGATCACGCAGCATTTTGATTGGGTCGTTGCCAATCCCGCCCAGGCCGGAGAGTTCCAGCTGGAAGTAGATGGCTTTATTGGTTTCTCTGGCCGACACAGCATAGCGTTGCATAACCACTCGCGCTGCCCAGCAACAGTCCCCTTTGTATTCCAGCCCCATCACAGTTTGCGTACCACGGCTTTCCTGGATGGAGTAATCGTAACGCCCCACGGCATACAACTTATTGCTCAATGGCCATTGGCCAGTCATGGAGACGTATTCTTTACCACGATGATCCTCTTCACCAGGAGTGAAGGTGGGATCTACAACCTGACGCGGGTCACGCTCATAACGATAGTTCACGCCCAGCGTTGCCAAGCGTTTAGGACGCCAGCGTACACCGGAGGCAAGTCGATTACGGCGCTTTTCATCCGGATTGAACTGGGCATCGAAGTTAATCGAGAACGTATTGGTCAACGCTGCACTGGCACCGACCAAGTAATCGGAACGAGTGCTGGTACGAGCTTTTTCATCGCCCAAAGTAACGGTTTGCTTATCAAAATACAAACGTTGCGCACCTTGCAGCACCAGACGCTCAAAGCCCGTGTCGGCGTCCAGCCAGCGCGAGGTCAAGCCTACAGTGATCTGGTTAGCATTGGAAATTCGGTCCCAGCCGCCGGAGAAGATGTTTTCACTAAATGCCTGGGAAAAGTTGAAACTGGCCAGACTGGTGTCATACAAAGGCAGCGAAGACTGATCCCGGTAAGGCACGTACAGATAGTAAACACGCGGCTCCAGGGTCTGGATGGAGTCATTGCCAAACAAGGTGGTGTCACGCTCGAACGTCATTCCCGAGTCGACCGACAAAATGGGCAACACACGGCTTTGGGTACGGGAGCGGCCATCAAACTTGGCCATATTGGGATCGCCCACATACCAGTCCGTCTGGTATTGGCTCATGTGCACACCCGCTTTAGGGGTGATGTACCAGCCCGGACGAATGACGGGATACGCCACGGTGGAGTAGGACGAGAAACGCGAACCATCCGGCGCCTGACGCGTATAGCGCATATTATCGAACTCGTTCAGGTTGCCGCTGTAAAACGGCATACGGAAACGAGTCGCGTAATTGTCGCTGACCACATCAAAGCCACCCCAGTTATAACGGGAGGCGCCCAAATACCATTCAGGTAATTTGTCGTACTGCGGCTGACGGTACCCTGTCGAGGAGTCCTGCAAAGTCTGGTAGCGTATCGCACTGACATGGGACCGAAAATACTTGGAGCCGCCCCAACCCAAAGTCACCGTACTGGCCAGATCCTGAATCGTGGAGTCGTTCAGACCAAAGCTGCTGAAATCACGGAAATAGTCATCATCCGACACCCGGCGAATATCAGCATTCAAATACAGATTGGCTGGCAGGCTTTGACGGTATTGCCCCATGAACATCCAGCGCTTGTAGCCCAGCTCCTTGTCATCGGGCAGGTAGTTACCCGTCAGCTCACCCGAGAAACCATCGCCCAGATAACGGAACTCGCCGCCCAACATGGCGCCCCGCTTGCTCATGAAGCGGGGGGTCAGCGTGGCATCATAATTGGGGGCCAAATTCAGGTAGTACGGTACGCTCAGGTCCAGACCGCCCCGTGTGGTCATGCCATAGGTAGGCAGCAAGAAACCAGATTTACGCTCTTTGCGCAGCGGGAAGGTTAAGTAGGGGGAATACAACAAAGGCATACCCTTGAAGTACAACACGCCGTTGCGTGCCACCCCTTCGTTTTCCTTGGAATAGAGGTCCACCTTGGACGATTTGATATACCAGGCCGGTTCGGGACATGGGCAGCCCGAGTAATTCACATCGGACAGGCGCATATGGTTGGAGCTGAGGATATCAGCCTGCGTTGCCGTTCCGCTGCCGCCGGTAGCGCCCAGCCAGAACTCCGGGTTCGTCATGCGCCCCGTGTCCGCATCCAGGTTGTAGTCAAACTCCGGACTACGCACCAAGGCACCATCACGCATGATCAGGCCATTGCCACGCACTTCCATCTGGCCGGTTTTTTCCTGATAGTCGATCCGGTCTCCTTTGACGACCGAATCAATCCGCCTTACCTGAGCTCCGCCTTCCAGACGCATGGTGCCGTCTTCCAGCGTTTTCATCTGGTCGCCTATCAGGTAGACAGCCATATCTTCTTCCTGGAGCTTGCGCACTTGCAAACCGGGGGACGTCTTTAAAGACGGACGCACGGACGACTGAGCCTGGGCTATCCCCATCCCTGTCATCATCAACACGATATACCACGCCGCAACTCGCACTAAGACTGCGCCTCCAGTTGTGTCCTGCATTTGCTCGTACCAGGTGAAAAACCCTGGCGACCCGGTATTATAGTTAAGCCTGCCGTTTAGCGGCACTGCTAAACACTAATCCGTTACGATCTTCTGCGTCCCTTTATTTATGTCTGCTTCTATTTCTGCCGCTTCCGACCCTCGCTTGCAGCAAGCAATTACTTGGTTAAATACCCTGAAGTCCAGCTTCGGGCTGGATCTGGACACCTTGCAAGCGGCCTCCAGCGACGCCAGCTTTCGTCGTTATTTTCGCCTGAAATCTCAGGATCGCACCGTTATTTTGATGGATGCGCCCCCTGCTAGCGAAGACTGCAAGCCGTTTATCCAGGTTACTGAACTGTTGGCCCCCACTGGAATCCATGTTCCCGAGATCCTGGCGGCGGACACCGAGCAAGGCTTTTTGCTGCTAAGCGATCTGGGCCAGGACAACTTCCAGCACGCACTAAAAACCCCAATGGCACAAAGCGAACTGGACAAACTGTACCGCAGTACCTTGCTAACCTTGGTGAAATTGCAACAAGCCGACACGACCGGCCTGCCTCCCTACGACGAACAACGTCTGCTGGAAGAGCTGCAAGTGTTCCCCGAGTGGTATGTACAAAAGCACCGCCAGTTTGAACTCAGCGAGCAAGACCAGAACATGCTCAGTGATACCTTTACCCAGCTGGCTCACGCTAATGTGCAAAGCGCCACCGTGCTGGTACACCGCGACTTCCACAGCCCCAACCTGATGATGCCTCTGCCCGGGCAGACTGAACCTGGCGTCATTGATTACCAAGATGCCCTGGCTGGCCCCATCACTTACGATATTGCCTCCTTGGTGATGGATGCCCGTCACACCTGGACTGAAGAACAGCAACTGGACTGGGCGATCCGTTACTGGCAGGCCGCCATGGAAGCCGGGCTGGACGTTCCCGCCGACTTCGCGGTGTTCCATCAGCAGTATGAATGGATGGGCCTGCAGCGCAATCTGCGTATTCTAGGAGTTTTTGCCCGCCTGTCCCTGCGTGACGGCAAGCATCACTACCTGGACCACATGCCCCGTCTGCTGGGCTATGTGCATCAAGTGGCCAGCCGCTATGAATGTTTTAATGCCCTGCTGCGTCTGCTTAACCGCCTGGAAGGCCGACAAACCATCTTGGGCATGACCGTCTGATGCGTGCCATGATTCTGGCTGCCGGTCGAGGCGAGCGCATGCGCCCCTTGACCGACACGTGCCCCAAACCACTGATACCGGCGGGCGGTCAGCCACTCATCGTCTGGCATTTGCGTTCTTTGGCCAAGGCAGGCATTCGAGAGGTCATCATCAACCACGCCTGGCTGGGTGAACAGATTGAAGCCACGCTGGGCGATGGCAGCCAATGGGGCCTGCAACTGAGCTATTCGCCCGAGCCATCAGCATTGGAAACGGCAGGTGGTATCGCCAAGGCCTTAAATTTTTTTCAAGGCCAGCCTTTTTTATTGATGAATGGGGATGTCTGGTCTGACTGGGACCCGGCCCAAGCCTTTGCCATGGCCGAACGCCTGCAAGAGGGGCCGGAGCTGGCCTGGCTAGTGCTGACGCCCAACCCTCCCCACCACCCAGCCGGTGACTTCGGCATGCAAGATGGGCAGCAGTCTCTGTGCGCCCAAGCGGCCCCAGGAGCTCGCAGTGCCACCTTAAGCGGTATCGGCGTGTACAAACCCGAACTGTTTGCACACCTGCCCAAAGACCTACCCGCCAAACTCGCCCCCCTGCTGTATGCCGCTATTGAGCATCAGCAAGTCCTGGGTACCTTGCACCCAGGCTTCTGGATGGATGTCGGCACCCCCGAGCGACTGGCTCAGTTAAACCAACACTTGGAATCGTTAGCGCCCTCACAGTAAACTGATATTTTCCAAGGCTAGCCGGCACACGTTTCCAAGCACAACAAAGGGCAACAAAGCCAGCTATACCACCTCCATAGCCCCAATGACGTCTATGCTAATGGGTTTTGTAATTGGGACTTAATTTGCGTTAAGTCCCCTGTCTGACAGGAACGTCTGTTCTCATGCTTGGTTCCTCCAAACGCACCGTATTCAAACCCACCGCCTACGGCTCCAGCCGTCGAAAACGCCGCATTCCACGTTGGTTTGTCCTGCTTTTGACCGGCATCGCCCTAGGCGCAGGTGGCCTGCTTTTCTTGCAGAAAAGTTATGGCCCTACACGCTTGACCGTAGAACAGTCCGAACAGCTGCACTATGACTTGAACAGCGCCAATGCTGACAAGCAACGCTTGCAAGGCCAGCTGAACCAAACCAGCCGCGATCTTGAAGAAGTCAGCCAGAAAGAAGGCAAGCTGGGCCAACAGACCAGCGACTTGCAAGCCATGGTCACCAAGTTGGAAAAAGATGTCGCGCTGTTTGCCGATGCCATGCCCCCCGACCCCCGCGGCACCTCGCCCGGAATCCGGGCCGCCGAGTTCACGATCAATGACGGCCAACTGAACCATTTTGTGCTGCTAATGCAGGACAAGGGCAAAGAAGCTGAATTTAGCGGCACCATGGAGTTTGTAGCCGCTGGTCGCTACACCAATGGCCGTTCTGGCAATGTGGATTTGCCCAGCCAGACCGTCAATGTGGGCCGTTATGCCTACATCAATGGATCGGCAGAGCTGCCAGCGGGCTTTACGCCCCGCCAAATCACGATCCGCATCAAGCCGGATGGTGCAAACCGGGTCGTTGCCACACGCACTATCTACGTGA
The DNA here is from genome assembly GCA_052109075.1 of Alcaligenes sp. Taxonomy (GTDB): domain Bacteria; phylum Pseudomonadota; class Gammaproteobacteria; order Burkholderiales; family Burkholderiaceae_B; genus Alcaligenes. The sequence goes on from JBQEAN010000010.1 coordinate 74,801, forward strand.
CGCCCTCCAGATAACACCCGCCTGCCGCCTGTCTCAAACCGCCGGCCAGCCACACAAAAAGCCCTTCAGGAACTTGGCTGCTTAACCAAGAACCTGAAGGGCTTTTTGTATTTCTGCCTGCTTACGCCACGTGCTGCAGAAAGTCTTTCAAGCGTTGACTCGGTGGATTGCTCAGCATTTCAGCAGGCGGCCCATCATGCGCTACCCGCCCCTGATCAATGAAAATCAGCCGACTCCCCACTCGCCGCGCAAAGTCCATTTCGTGAGTCACGACAACCATGGTCATACCCTCTTCGGCCAATAGTTGCATGACTTTCAGCACTTCCTGACGCAGCTCCGGGTCCAAGGCCGAGGTTGGTTCGTCAAACAACATCAGCTTGGGCTTGATTGCCAGGGCACGGGCAATCGCCACACGTTGCTGCTGACCGCCCGAGAGCTCGTTAGGATAATGGTCGACCCGTTCGGCCAGCCCTACCTTGGCCAACAGGTCCAGGGCTTCCTGCCGAGCCTGGGCACGTTCCGTACCGCGCGTATGCACAGGCCCGAACATAACGTTTTCCAAGGCGCTCATTTGTGGAAACAGATTGAACTGCTGAAAAACCATACCCGCCTCGCGGCGCAGCTCACGCACCTGGGCTGGCGTACCATTGACGCTCAAACCATTCACCACAATATCGCCAGCCTGAATATCCTCCAGCTTGTTGATGCAGCGTAAAAATGTGGACTTACCCGACCCTGAAGGCCCTACTACCACGACAACCTCGCCCTTATCGATATTCAAACTGATATCGTCGAGCACGACATTGTCCCCAAAGCGCTTACTTACCTTCTTGAACTCGACAATGCTCATACAATCCTCATACGGTGTTCAACAAACTTCAGAGCCAGGGCAATCAGGCCGGTCAGAATCAGATAGATCACGGCTACTGCGCCCCAAATCTCCACCGAACGAAAGTTATTGGCAATGATTTCCTGGCCTTGGCGGGTCAACTCTGCCACGCCAATCACAATAAACAGCGAGGAATCCTTCAAGCTGATAATGCATTGGTTACCCATGGCCGGGATCATGCGACGAAACGCCACTGGTCCAATAATGTGCAGCAAAATCTTGTGAAACGGCAGCCCCATGGCTTCACCCGCTTCTTTCAGGCCCTTGGGCACCGATTGCAAAGCGCCGCGCACAATCTCGGAAATATATGCACCCGAGTTGATCATCAGGGTGAAGATCGCGGCGGTCAGTCCATCAATGCGAATATTGGCCAGCATAGGCAACGCAAAGTAGATGAACATCACCTGAACCACAATCGGCGTGCCGCGAATAAACAACACGTACACCTGGCACAAGAAAGACAGCACGATCAGCAAAGAGCGTCGGAAAAAGCTTAACAAGGCCAAAGCAATCAGCGCCTGCAGCGAACTCCATACCCAGCCGGGAACAAAGCCCAGCCAATGCTCGATGGCCCAGGACAAGCCCTTGCCCAGCACCCCCAGCACGATCAGTCCCAGCACGGCCACAGCAGCCCGACGCCAGGTAACTGGCACCCGAACATAGGTGGTGATCACCCCAGTTAGAAAACCCAATACAGCCCCGCCCACCAAACCCAGCAGGGTGATGAGCAGCGTCATTTTCGTACCTTCCAGAAGGCTGGGTAAAGCCCCCCAGATAGCGTCCCATTGAAAAGTCACAGTGCTACCTTTGTGTTTGAACACACGCCCCTAGCAGAGCGTTAACAATAAAAGCGGTGACCCCGTTTAAACACGCGATCACCGCTTTGGCATAGCGCTTACATCAAGGCTTGCTTAGTCAGGTTGCTTGCCAAACCATTTCTGGTAGAGCTTGTCATAGGTGCCATCGGCACGAATCTCTTTCAGTGCCTGGTTCACAACCGGAACCAGCTCGCTGTCTTTGGGGAAGGCGATACCGTAGAAGTCACCGCTTTTCACCGCACCCGTCACCTTCACACGATCCTTGCCGCCTGTCTGTGCGTAGTACTGCACGTTAGGTGTGTCGTGCACCACGGCGTCCACACGGCCGGTAGCCAGTTCCAGGAAGGCATTGTCGATATTGGGAAACAGTTTGAGCTTGGCACTCGGTACCGAGCGCTGCATGAAGTCCACCGTTGCGGTGCCAATCTTCACCGCCACCGTTTTGCCTTCCAGATCGGAAGCCGTCTTGATGGCGGAGTTGTCGGTATTAACTAGGATAGCCAAACCGCTTTCGTAGTAAGGGTCAGAAAAGTCGATGACTTGTTTACGATCATCCCGGATGGTAATCCCTGCCAGAGCCGCATCCAGATTGCGCGTTTGCAGACCGGGAATAATGCCGTTGAAGTCCATAGGCTGAAAACGATAGTTCAGCTTGGCCTTTTTCGCGACGGCGTCCCACAAGTCGATATCAAAGCCGGTGTATTTACCATTTTGCTTGAACTCAAAAGGTACAAACGCCGTATCGGTTGCGACCACCAGCTCTTTGCCTTGCTGCGCCAAAGCCTGCCCAGCGGGCAAAGCCAAGGCCAGGGTCAAGCCAGCCATCAGGGTTTTCATTTTCTTATTGAACATCCTTCACTCCTCTGTAGGGACTGGCCCAAAACCAGCCAGTTCGATGTTTTTTCCCAAGTCAGCGCAGGCTCATGGCCTGCCCCAGCGTTGATCTATCCTACCCGAAGCAGCCCAACTCTTCGTATTTAATAGTTTTAAAAAAAGAAAAACCTCGGGAAATCCCGAGGTTTTTCACTTAAGCAATCGTCTCAAAGCGCAAATTAAAAGGCAGGAACAATCGAGCCTTTATATTTGTCAGCGATGAAAGTCTTGACCTCTTCGCTATGCAAAGCCTTGATCAGCTTGGCGACACGAGGATCGTCTTTGGACTTGGCCGCCACCGCAATCAGGTTGGCATAGGGGGAGTCAGCACCCTCAATCGCCAAGGCATCCTTGGTAGGGTTCAAACCAGCTTCCAACGCGTAGTTGGTGTTGATCAGGGCGATATCCACATCAGCCAAGACACGCGGCAAGGTAGCGGCTTCCAGTTCCTTGAATTTCAGCTTCTTGGGGTTCTGGTCCACATCACGCGAAGTTGCCAGAATGTTGGAAGGATCTTTCAAGGTCAGAACACCTGCCTGTTGCAAGAGCAGCAAGGCACGAGCGCCATTGGAAGGATCGTTAGGGATCGCAACCAGTGCACCTTCTTTCAGCTCGTCCAGCTTCTTGATTTTGGTGGAGTAAGCACCAAAAGGCTCAACGTGAACCACGGCCACCGATACCAGATCGGTTTTGTGTTCTTTGTTGAAGGTATCCAGGTAAGGCTTGTGCTGAAAGAAGTTGGCATCGATATGGCCGTCCGCAACCTGCTGGTTGGGCTGCACGTAATCGGTGAACACCTTGATATCCAGGTTCACGCCTTCCTTGGCCAATACTGGCTTCACAAACTCCAACAGCTCGGCGTGTGGCACGGGGGTAGCAGCAATCGACAAGGTCTCGGCAGCTTGAGCGGCGCTGGCCAGCAGAGCCGACACGGACAAGGCGAGTACAGGAACAAATTTCTTCAAAGACATGAGCGACTCCAGTTTCAGAAAGGCAAGGCTATCCAGGATAGCTGCCAGGACTTATTTTCGGCTCAAGCGAGCCACCATGGCGTCTCCAAACACCTGCAGGAGTTGCACCAGCACCACCAGGATAGTCACGGTAACCACCATGACATCCGTTTGATAACGTTGATAACCAAAGCGCAAGGCCAGATCACCCAGGCCACCACCACCAATCACACCCGACATGGCTGAATAACCGACCAGGGCAATCGCGGTGACAATCAAGGCAGCCACAATTCCCGTGGTTGCTTCCGGCAATAAAGCCAACAACACCGTCTGACGGGAATTGGCCCCCATAGCGCGACAGGCTTCGTTCACACCAGGGTCCAGTTCACGCAACACGTTCTCCACCAGACGGGCAAAAAACGGAGCGGCACTCAAGACCAAAGGCGGAATAGCACCTTGCACCCCTAAAGATGTGCCGGCCAGAATTCGCGTCAACGGAATAATGACAATCAATAAAATCAGAAAAGGCACGGAACGTAAAATGTTCACGACCAAAGATAAGGACTGGTAGATCCAGACGTTATCCAACATCTGCTTGCGGCTGGTCAGAAATAGCAGCACGCCTAAAGGCAATCCGATAATCGCGGTAAAAGACAGCGAAACACCTGTCATCAGCAAGGTATCAACGGTGGCTTCACCGATCAGCGCCCAATCTAAATTGCTAAAGTTCATGGTCGCAATACCTCAAATTGGACATTCAATTCGGTCAGCAAGGCATCCAGGCCCGCTTTGGCCTGCTCATCCCCTTCCACGGCCACGACCAGTTGCCCGTAAGGCTCGGTTTTGATGCGGCCAATGGCACCCTGCAAGATGCTGACGTTCAAGCCCAACTGGCTGGTAATACGGCTGATCAAGGGCTCTGTGGTGGCCACACCGCGCACGCTCAAGCGCATCACGCTGCCAGGCACCCCCTCTGCCAATGCACGCCAGTCGTCGGCGTTCATGCCGCTCTCGCTCAGCAAAGACTGCGTAGTGGGATGATGCGGGTGCAGAAATACATCCAGCACTTCGCCGCACTCCACAATCTTGCCGGCATCAATGACGGCAACACGATCACAGACGGAACGAATCACATCCATGCCGTGGGTAATTAACACAATGGTCAGGCCTAGTTCCTGGTTGATTTCCCGCAGCAAACGCAAAATGGACTGCGTGGTTTCCGGATCCAGGGCCGAGGTGGCCTCGTCGCACAACAAAAGTTGAGGCCGGTTAGCCAGGGCGCGGGCAATACCCACCCGCTGCTGCTGGCCACCAGATAATTGACGGGGATACTTATTGGCATGGTCTTTCAGACCCACCAGCTCCAGCACTTCCAGGGCACGCTGCTGACGTTGAGAACGATCTATCCCTGCCAAACGCAAAGGAAAACAGACATTGTCCAGGACGGTACGGGAGTGAAGCAGGTTGAAATGCTGGAACACCATCCCCACGCCTTGTCGAAAAGCGCGCAACTGCGCACCTGAAAAACGTGTGATGTCCTGATCCTGTACCCACACCTGCCCCGAACCAGGTTGTTCAAGCAGATTGAGCATGCGAATCAGCGTACTTTTTCCAGCACCCGAGCGACCAATAATACCGAAGACCTCTCCTTGGTGGATCTGCAAGGAAACGTCGTTCAATGCATGAACGGTCTTGCCTGCCAAAGAGTAGGTTTTTGAGATATGTTCAAGACGAATCAAAATGAACTCAGCCTAGTTAGTCAGTCGAGTTATAAAAGCCTGAGCTGTAAGCGAAATTTACCATAAAGCAAATTTGGCGATGGCCAGATATATATAACCCAGGGAAATATTGAAACCATACTGAGGGCTGCCCTCTATAGCAAGATTTCCGACCGGCCAATGCGCGGATGTTACCTTGGCTGTGCAAGGCAAGCGCCCAAAGAAAAAGGCCGCTAAGCGCGGCCTTGTTTCTACGTTTTCAGTGTAGTGGTGGGTCGTGCGCGACTCGAACGCGCGACCAACGGATTAAAAGTCCGCTGCTCTACCGACTGAGCTAACGACCCCCTACTGAAAGATGAAATTATGGCAA
>JBQEAN010000011.1:0-6231 GCA_052109075.1 Alcaligenes sp.
TAAAACAGCAAAAGCCCAAACACGGCAAAGACCATCAGGTGCATATAGCCCTGGATGGGCGAAGTCCGCTTTCCGCTAAAGCTCAACATGCTTAACACTACGGTGATCAGGAACAGCACGATTTCGGTATTGCTGATCCCCATAATGACTTGTTTGCTGGTCAGCAAGCCAATGATCAGGACGACTGGGACTGTCAGGCCCACGGTAGAGACAAAGGCCCCCAGACACAGGTTAATCGCCCGTTGCATTTCATTGTTCATGGCTGCTTTGATGGCGGTAATGGACTCGGGGGTGAATACAATAATAGCGATCAGCACGCCACCGACCGCCACCGGAGCACCCGAGGCGGCGATGCCGTAGTCCGTCACAATGGCCAGATCATGCGCCAGCAAGACAATCGGCAAAATCAACGCTACCAGCAAGCAGGTACGGATCAGCATGGCACGCGTAGCCTGGGGGTCGCGCAGCTTGGGTTCGGCTATCTCAGCGGTTTGAACGGCCTGATTGGGCTGTACGTAGTCGTCACGATGGCTGCCCATCTGCAAGTACAGAAAGGCGCCATAGACCAGGGCCGTCAGTATCGAAATGCCAATGGCTTGGGTGGCAGAGAACTCGCCGGCGCTGCTGGTGTAGTTAGGCAGAATCAAACCGACCCCTGTCAGCAACACGATCATGGACAGATAGGTGGTGGTGCCTTGCCGGTTGAACTCCTGATCACCATTTCGGGCCGCTCCGGCAATCAGACATAGCCCGGTGATCAGGTTCAGGATGATCATCATGACCGCGTAGATCGAGTCCCGCCCAATGGTGGGAAAGTCGCCCGGGCCCAGCAGGACGGAGGCAATCAGAATGACTTCGATCAGCACGATGGACAGGGTCAGAATCAGGGTGCCGTAGGGTTCGCCCAGTTGATGGGCCAGGTGGTCAGCTTCCCGCACGACACCAAAGGAGGCTGCCAAAATAGTGATAAACAGCACTAGAAAGACGATGGCTGCCGTGGTGGCGTCCAAGGAATCTCCCAACCATTGCCTGCCGAAAACCATAAAGAGGACAACAATGGACCAGGAGCCCAGCAAGCGCAGCCAGGTGACGGGGGGAATCAGTGTTTTCAATCCTGCGTGTTCCATGATTTTTATTTCCAGAGAGCAAAGGCAAAGACGGGCAAGCGACTGGTTTTGTCGTGCACAAAGAAAAAATCGAATGGGTAAGCAAGAACATGCGCCAAGGCATGGGGAGGTGTTGCAGGGTGGGCCATTGAGGATGCTCCGCCTAAGGGGTAGGGCCGTCCCTGTACTGAAAAAGCAGATCCAGGCCGTCCCGGATCTGTTGTGAATTGAATTATTCAAGTGTGCACAATTTTATCACCTTGGCCTGAGGCGGCAAGTGTGGCCTGTCTGACGCGGGCTTTTTGTGGTTTGTAGCCACTTATAGCGGTTTAGAGCCGCTGATGAAACCATAAAAGAACAGTTTCTTTATGGGTATTTCCGGTGTGTTTTAAATCGCTTTAATTGAGTGCTCGGCTCCATGTGCAGAGAGCTTGCCTCCATTCTTTTGCATCTCTCATTTTCAGGGGGCATTAACTATGGGCAAAGATCGGTGGCCCCAGTGCATGGATGCAGGAGCTGCTCCCGGTATAGGGTTTGTTTTTCTCTATGGCCTGTCTGAATTTTCCGGGGGCAACGCCAGCATAAGCCTTGAATGCAGTGGAAAAATTGGCCGGGCTGGAGAATCCCAAATCGGTGGCAATCACATCGATTTTCAAAGCTGTCGTTTTCAGCAGATGCTCGGCTCGATACATGCGCTGCAGCCGGATATAACTGCTAACGCTTAAACCGAAATTACGCTGAAAGATATTCATGATTTTGCGACGTGAGATCTTAAACATATCGCACAGTTCTTTTTGACTGGGTGGGGCCCCTAGATTGGCATCAATTGTTTTTTGAATGGCATGGATCAGCATGCTGGTTTCAGCGGTAGTGCTTTGCCGCGGGCTGGGCGTCTTGCCCATCGTTGGGGCTGAGTTAGATTGCCTGGGGCAGCGTAAAGGAACGTTGATACGCTCTTTGACTTCGTCTACCGCATACGGGTTGCCAATATAGTCAACGGCTCCGGCTTTTAAAAAAGTGACGCATTCATCACTGCTGCCGTCCATGCGCGAGTCTAGAATGATGATGGGGATATGGGCGGTGGCTTTTAATCCTTGCAGCATATGGGTCAAGGACAAAGCATCAATCCCTGTCAACTGCTTATCCATCAGGATAAGCTCTGGCAGTGTTAACTGGGCCTTGGTATAGCCTTGCACTCCGTCAGCGGCAACAGAAACCCGAAAAGCTCCAGCCAGCAAGGATTGAAGAAGTTGTTCGTGCTGTCGAGTGTTATTAGAGATCAGCACAATCCTGGTTTTCTGATTTGGCTGATACTTTATAGTGGCGTATTTGTTCAATATAAAGCCCCGCGCCCTTCTTCTGATGAAGACGGCTACCTTTACTGGCATTGTTCAAGTAGCCAATTTCTTCAGAATACAGACTCAATGAATAGATAAAATCTATCGATATGATTCATACGGCAGACATAACATTCTGTATCAATAGAAAAAGTAAATTTTCAAAATTGCTCATTGCATTTCATTTTTGGCAGGCGGTACGTTGAAAGCCCAAAACCCGTGCCTCAAGCCGGACTTGAAAGGCCGTTTTCAGGAATGCTACGCTAACGTATTGGTGAACTTTCCTGGCAGGAAAAGGCGTGATTCTACGGCTTTTATCTCTGAAAAAAGGGATAAGTCCCGCGCATGGCCAGTAGTGTTTTTGCCGGTTTGAGTGTGCACCCAGAAGCGCTGCTCCGGTGCAGATTGTGGAACCCGTTTTGTGACGATTTCTCCTTTCTTAGGGGAGGTTCGACAGCACTATTGTTTTTTTACCTATAGACCGAAGCCGCTGGGACTAGCTGGTGAGGGAAATCAAACAAGGGCGGGACAAGCTTTCTTAGCCTTGTCCCGCCCTTGTTTGATTCAAAACTGCGCTACGGTTGGAGTAACTGCGTCAGACGGACTCAGTGTGTAGTTCAATGGCATGGTCCAGCATGTCCAGGCGGTCTTGCCCCCAGAACAGCTCGCCTTGATACACATAAGACGGTGAACCAAAGACACCGGCGGCAATGGCCTCTTCAGTATGGTCTTGATACTGCTTTTTGGCTTTGGAGGCCTGCTGGAACCAATAGTCAGGATCCAGTCCTTGGGTGCGTAAAATCTGCGCTAGTTGAGCGGGGTCGCTGATGTTCTGGTCCTCACACCACTGCGCCCGCAAAATAGCCTTGTACAGATCCAGGACGGGCAGCCCTGCCTGATTAACGGCGATGACCAGGGTCGAGGCTAGCGTAGCGTCCGGGCACATGAAGCGGGGAGTGGGATTGACGTGTATGCCCAGCTTCCGACACCAGCGCTGTAGTTCTGCAATGCGGTAGGCCTGCCGCTCGGGTGAGCGCTGTCCCAGCAAGACACCGCCTGTACGGGCATAGACCTGGGGTAAGTCTATGGGCTTGTAGTGAATGGGTACCCCATGCTTGTGGGCGATGGCTTCCAGGCGATCGGCCCCAAGGTAGGCCCAGTCCGAATTCATCCAGAAGTAGTAGTGAATTGCAGGCGCTTTCATGTGCGTACCTTAGGACGGGAGAGGGGCGGCAGTGAAAAATACGTGGGGCCATGCATGAACCACGTGCTGGCAAAGGCAATCAGTCCCAGCACACTGAGATACCAGACGATGTAGTGGGGCTGGCCGTCGCCATAAGCCAGCAAGGAGGTCGCGACCAAAGGAGCCAGACCACCGCCGATGGCACCGGATACCTGTACGGCAATGGAAATCCCGCTGTAGCGCACTTCAGGTGGAAATTGCGTGGAAAATAGCCCACCCTGGGGGCCATACAGCGCGGCATAGACCAGACCAATGGCAATGACCAGTGCCAGTGTGATCGTCTTGGCGTCCAGACTGCCCAGCATCGAAAAGAAGGTGGATGAAAAGGCCAGCATCAGAATCGTGCCTGCCATGAACACCCATTTGAAGCCGATTTTGTCTCCCAGTACACCAAACAAGGGCATGGTGAACAAGGCGGCAAAGGCACCCCAAACGGTGGCGTCCAGCATCACACCGCGATCAACCCCCAAGGTGGTGGTGGCATAGGCCAGGGCAAAGGTCACTACGGTATAGAACCAGGTCACTTCGGCCAGACGACCACCGACTACCAGCAGGACTTCGCGGGGGTAGTGGCGCAAGACTTCCAGAGCGGGTACGGCCACTTGTTTGCCTTTTTTGCTCATCTGCTCGAAGTCGGGGGATTCGGCTACTTTGGCGCGTATCCACCAGCCCACCAGTAATAAGGCCACGCTGGCCAGAAAAGGCAGACGCCAGCCCCAGGTAAGCATGTCTTCTTCGGGCAGGCTGGCGACCGCACCCATCGCCAGAGAGGACAGGATCAGGCCGGGAGCCACGCCGGTCTGCGGTAGGCTGCCAAAAAAGCCTTTCTTGCCTTCGGGAGCATGTTCTACCGCCATCAAGACGGCCCCTCCCCATTCCCCGCCGACGGCTATGCCTTGCAGAAAACGCATCAAGACCAGCAGGACGGCGGCCCAATAGCCAATGCTGTCGTAAGAGGGAATCAGGCCGATCAGGATGGTGGGAATACCCATCAGGAACAGCGTGATCAAGAGCATGGATTTTCGGCCCAGCTTGTCGCCAAAGTGACCGAAAATAAATCCCCCCAAGGGACGGGCAAAAAAGCCCACGGAGTAGGTCGCAAAGGCCGCCAGCGTGCCCGTAATTGGGTCGAAGGCGGGAAAGAATATCTTGTTGAAAATTAATGCGGCTGCAGTACCGTATAGAAAAAAGTCATACCACTCGATGGTGGTTCCCATCATGCTGGCCAAGCCAGCCGTAACGTACTGGCGCGGCGAACGCGCCTGTGCGGGGTTAGGCATCGTCATAACGACCTCCTGGTCTTGCTTTGTTTTGAGTGGCGCGTCAGCGGGTTTTGTTTAAGGGCGCGATGCCCTGGGTCTGACGGGACCAGTAATCAAAAGTCGCGTTAACGATAGAGGGCTTGAGCAGATAGTCGTGTGCTTCGGCCGCCAGCGCATCATCCACGGGGGTCAGCGGGCCAAAGGCGGCTTGTGCGCGTACTTGCAGGCGTGCGGCACGCTCCAGATAAACCGATAAGTAGGTGGCCTCCTGACAGGTCTTGCCAGCGGTCAGATAGCCGTGGTGGGCCAGGATAATGGCCCGTTTTTTGCCCAACGCTTTGGAGATGATGACGCCTTCCTGATCGGCAATCGGCACACCGGGCCATTCACCCAGAAAGGCGCAGTCATTGTGCAAAGGCGTCATGTCCATTTGCGAGATCACTAAAGGCTGACGGGCGGTTGCCAGCACGGTGGCCCAGGGCGAGTGCGTGTGAATGATGGAATTCACATCGGGGCGGGCCTCGTAGACCCAGAGGTGAAAGCGGGTTGCCGGGTTTGCCATGCCTTCGCCGCTCAAGGTGTTCAGGTCGCGGTCGACTTCGATGAAATCTTCGGGGGTGGCTTCGTCAAAGCCCAGGCCAAATCGTAAGGTCCAATACGCGCCAGGGCGTTCGGAACGTACGCTGATTTGTCCGGCCAGACCGGCTTCTTGTTCGGTCATGGCCAGGATACGACAGGCAAAGGCCATGGTTTCGCGTGTGTCGCGCTGGACTTGTTGCAGATGAGTGGCCATCTCTTGGGTGGCGCGTTCATCAAAATAAGATTTGTCTCTGAGTGGGGTATCCATGCGATTTGTCTCCTTTAGCATGCCTCGTCGATCTTTGTGCCGACGATGGAATCTATTGTCTTGATTTAGATCAAGAGAAGCTATGTGCGCTGGCTCATAGCTCCTATTCCATTTGGCTTGGAGGCATCAGACAGAGAAGCCCGGCGGCTGTGCCGGGCTGGGAGATAAACAAGCCGCAGGGTTCAGGCTTGGCGCCAGCGGGATCGCTCTCGGCGCCGCGAACGAGACCAGGGATGCTGCACCTTCTGCGGCTGCGGCCGGGGGTCGGGTGGAATGCGTGTGTCATTGTTTTCCACGGGATTGGAGTCCGGTTTGGACGATTCCAAAAAGACACTAATGGAACAATCGCAATCGAGGTACATGGACAGTCCTTTGTCAGCGTAAAGAAAGGGGAGGAGCTAGTAATGAGCCATTGGTTTGCTCATGCGGCAGGCCA
>JBQEAN010000011.1:6331-35759 GCA_052109075.1 Alcaligenes sp.
TAAAGAAAGGGGAGGAGCTAGTAATGAGCCATTGGTTTGCTCATGCGGCAGGCCATTCTTGATCGATGATGGAGAGCCAGGCTGTATCGCGCGAACGTGCTTTGTAGACAAGGGCTTGGCGGAACGTGCCCTCGTAGCGAAAGCCCAGACGACGCGCCGCCGCTTGTGAGGGAGCGTTGTGTGTGTCGCATTTCCATTCGTAGCGTCGATAGCCTAGCCCGTCGATGGCATAGGCCATCAGCAGGTAATGCGCTTCAGTCGCCATCCGGGTCTGTTTCAAGGCCGGTGACCAGGCGACAAAGCCCACTTCGATACTGCCGTTTTGCGGATCAATACGCATCAGGGACAAGGTGCCCAGGGCCCGTCCTGTCGTTTGGTCCACCACGGCGTAATGCACGGCGTTGTTGGCTTGGCTGACGTCTTGTAAATGCTGATCGAATTGCGCCCGGTTGTTGAACGGCCCTACTGATAAATAGGTCCAGTCGCTGCCATCGCTGGCACTGCTGTATGCCTGATACAGGCAGTCGCCATGTTGTTCAGGATCGACCGCCTCCAGCCGGCAGTACGTGCCGTGCAGAACGCAGCGCGTTGGCTGGGGGCGAGCTTGCCAAAGGGGGAGGGCTGGGCCAATAGGCTGGTGATATTCGTTCAGCTGAACCATAAGATATCTGCAAAAGAGAACGCTTCAGAGCTGTCGGAGGGGGCATATCTGGAGGCAGGAAAGGGAAAGGTGGGTCAGGGAGCAGGCAGAAGTCGCTGTAGGCCACTAATTGATTCTATTGATCAAGTGGCTGGTTGCAGCAATCCGCTTTAGCCCTACTTTCCAGACCGCATTGATGGAACGGATTGCAAGCGCAATGGAAGCGCTCTTGCTGGACGGACACGTTGAGGTAGAACAGGCGGGAAGCCTGTGTGGCGGGCAGTGGTCTGTTTACAGATGAGCGGGGCGGCAGACCGAAGTGGTTGGCACAAAAAAACCGAGCCTGCCCGCAGGCAGCTCGGTTATTGGCAGGCGCAAGGCCTGGTATTTACAGTTGGTTCAGGTTCAGACGCAGAACGCTGTCTTTAGCACCTTTCAGGTAGTGAGGGCTCTTGTCGCCATGAGGAATCTTGATGGTGACAAAAGCGGTCTGGCCATCAGCGCTCAAGGTCACGCTGTTGGGATGCACAGGGGCGCTGATACGGTGTTTCACTGCCAGAGTTTCAGCATCCAGGATGGTGACCGAACCGGTACCGGCAGGGGTCTCACGATCCACGCCGCGGTTGGTGGCGATCAGCTCTTTGCGAGCATCGTTGTAGACAACATCCAGCAGGCCCAAACCGATCTCTACCGTGTTTTCGACTTTACCTGAGGTGGTATCGAACACGTAGATCTTGCCGGTATTGGCATCAGCACCAAACAATTTTTTGCCGTCAGCGCTCAGTGCGACGTTCACAAAGAAGTGACGCGAGTCTTCACGCTTATCGCTCTTTGCATCGCCCGTAGTGAAGCGTTGCTCGATAGCGCCGGTGGTGGGGTTGATCACGGCAATTTCATCTTTACCGCCGTGGCCCACAAACAGACGCTTGGTGTTGGCGTCGTACGCAGCGCCAGCAGGCCACAGGCCCACATTGTCGAGATTGTGCAGGATGTGGCCTTGGGCACCGTCCACAATCCAAACGCGACCGCCTTCAGAGGGGTTGGTCACGAAGATGCGGTTGTCTTGCTCGTCAATAACGACCTTGCGCGTGTGTTCCCAGCCGTCCTTACCTTCTTTCTCGCCCAGCTGAATCAGCTGTTTGACAGTACCGTTCAGGCTGTTGATGGCCAGCAGGGAGCCGTCCAGTGTGTTACCCACGTACAGGGTGTGTGTCTTCTGGTTCAGGCCCAGTGCAAACGCACGGCGGGGCAGTTGGATCAGCTGCGATTCACGCAGGGTGTCCTGGTCCAGAACATGTAGAAAGCCAGCAGAGCGGTCCTCAAATATAGGCGTAGCGGCAACGAACAGCTGCTTGCTGTCTTTGGCGGCCAGAATCTCGTAGGCACCGTCAATCGTATCCTGGCGGAAGGTAACTTGTGCCTGGGGAGCGGTTGCGTTGAAGGACGTGTTTTGCCCCGCTTGCTGTGATTGCGGCGCAGTTTGACATGCGCTAAGCAACAAAGCGCCCATCACGGAGGCAACAATCATTTTTAAAGAGGCAGGGCGGGATGCAATCATGTACTTCCTTTGGTATTTAACAACGACAAGCTGAGTTCAGAATGGGCACGCTGGCATAAAAACCGCTTAAAAGCGAGTCATGAGGACTGCCCGCAGGTTCAAAACGGTGTTTTAAAAATAGAATGCCGCGGAGTCTGACTCAGTATCAAGACAATAAATGAGAATCGTTACTATAACTGCTCTGTTTTATAAACTTTTCTGATTCTTCTGTCTATGGAAATACACAAAACCCTGCACGATGGCAGAGTTTTGAAGGGCAGCAGTTTTAGTCCTTGTTGGAGCCCGACCCAAAGCGCGCTTGCCAGGCTTCGTACACTTTGCGTTTTTCTGGCAAAGGCAGATGCTCCATTTTTACGCCTTGCTTGCCAAAGTCTTGCTGCATTTGCTGATAGAAACTGTGGGTAGACCAGCCAAAGGGGCCGCCTTCCTCATCATCGGCACAATAAACGACGCGTTCTACGCCGGAGGCGATCATGGCCGCCATGCACATCGGGCAGGGGATGCCGCTGGCGTACATGGTGCTGCCGGCATGGTTACTGCTTTGCTCGGACTGGCTGGCGTTGCGTAGCGCCTGGATCTCGGCATGGGCGGTGGGGTCATGTGCAATATAGGTCTCATTTACCCCTTCGGCCAGGACTTGGCCATCACGCACCAACACGGCACCAAATGGCTGGCCGCCACGGGCGACATTGTCTTCTGCAATCTGGATGGAGCGCAGCAGATAGTGTTTATCGTTCATGTTTTTCTCCTTGGAGAGCAAAGGTTTGAATGAGTCTGGATGTTGCTGTGCCTGCTCCTGTGATCGCTAGCGCAGGACGGGGCAACAAGCAGCGATACGTTGTCAGGTTTGTCTGCCAGCAATGCAAAACAGCCGCTGACGGGCAGCGGCTGTTTTGTTTCAGGCCATTTTAGCGGGTGCCGCCAATGGTCAGGTTGGCATGACGGTTAACGTCTTTGTACAACAGGTAGCGGAAACGGCTAGGGCCGCCTGCGTAACAAGCCTGTGGGCAAAATGCGCGCAGCCACATGAAGTCGCCGGCTTCCACTTCAACCCAGTCCTGGTTCAGGCGGTAAACCGCCTTGCCTTCCAGAACGTACAGACCGTGTTCCATCACGTGCGTTTCAGCAAATGGGATCACGCCACCGGGTTCGAAGTTCACGATGTTCACGTGCATGTCGTGACGCAGGTCGGACATGTCGGTAAAGCGGGTCGTGCTCCAACGGCCTTCAGTGTCAGGCATGACGCTGGGCTTAACTTCTTTTTCGTTGGTGACGAAGGCTTCAGGCGCTTCCAGGCCTTCAACACGCTGGTAGCGCTTGCGGATCCAGTGGAAATTGGCCAGCTCGCCGGTACGGTTGTGCAAGGTCCAGTTGGTGGAAGGAGGAATAAAGGCATAGCCGCCTTCTTCCAGCACGTGCTTGGTACCTTCCAGAACCAGCTCCAGCTGACCCTTGACGACAAAGATCACGCCTTCGGCTTCAGGGTCGGACTCAGGATTGTTGCTGCCACCCTGAGGGCCCACTTCCATGATGTATTGGGAGAAGGTCTCGGCAAAGCCGGACAGAGGGCGTGCCAATACCCAAAGACGGGTATTTTCCCAACCGGGCAGGAAGCTGGTCACGATGTCTTGCAGCACACCTTTAGGCAGTACGGCATAGGCTTCGGTGAACATGGCGCGGTCCGTCAGCAGTTGAGTCTGAGGAGGGTGGCCACCTGGAGGGGCGTAGTAATTGACTTTGGACATGTAGATTCCCATTGAAATTCAGTAAGGAAAAATCTGTCGAACGGCACGGCGCAATCCCGGCGGCTGGCCAAAGGCTCAGGCGGGATGTCGTTGTAATGCGCGGGACCAATACACCTTAACGACTGCTGGTGATATTTACAAATTAAATGTATAAATCACTAGTATTTGATTTTTGAATAAATGGCAGGATGGGCTGAGAGGGACTCGGACAGTGATGCTGGTCTGGGTCTTGCCTCTAGCTCCAGCGCTAATGCCTGGACGGGCATCTCTGTAAGGGCGGGAAGCTTGGTGCAGCGTCTGATCAACGCATCGCGTCTGCAAGAGGTGACGAAGCGACTACGTTTATTCACCGCAGAGATGGCGCAAAGGCTGTGTTTTACGGTTTGCTGTCGCCTTGGGGCGGATTTCAAAAGGGTTTTGAACCTATGGATCATCAACTATCGACTAGTCCCAGCCTGAATCGGCCTTTATACGATTTGGATTTGTTGTTGGCTTTGTTGACGGTCGTCGATTGCGGCAGTTTTACAGCCGCCGCATCACGTTTGCATTCCACACAGTCCACTATCAGCCAAAAAGTGCGGCGGCTGGAAGAGTTGGCGGGACTACGTTTGCTGGACCGGGCTAGTCGGGGAGTGAGCACGACGGAAGCGGGGCAGACGTTATTGGGTTACGCCCGCCAGATGTTGGCCTTGAATCATCAGCTGTCGGAAGCCTTATCGGGTTCCTTGGTGACGATATCGGTACGACTTGGTGTGCCAGAGGACTTTACCAATGCTCAAACGATGCGGGCGCTGGCCGGTTTTAACCGTCGATTTCCTCAGGTGCGGCTGGAAGTCAGCAGTGGCTTGAGCAGCGATTTGCTGGCCGCCTACGATCAGGGTGAGTTGGATCTGGTCTTGGTCAAGCAACGTCATAACGCCCGTGAAGCGGTAGCCTGTTTGCCCGAGCAGACAGCCTGGGTGGATAGCGCCATTGACCCCGTCTTTCATCTGGACCCGATTCCCTTGGTCACCTTCCCACGTCGTGGCGTTTATCGCGAAGAGATCATCAGTGCAGTGGAATCCCTGGGGCGTCGTTGGCGCATCAGCTTTACCAGCTCCAGCTTGAGTGGGATTCAAGGTGCCGTGGCAGACGGGATGGGTATTAGTCTTTTACCGCGCCGTGCGGTGCGTGATGACCATGTTGAGCTGGGGCAGTCTCAAGGTCTGCCTCGTATCGATGCTTTTGAACTGGCAATTCTGCACCGGCCTCACGCTAATGAGATGGTGACGGCTTTGTCCCGCGTATTGGTCGATATGCTGGCTCCCGAGAGTGAACGTCGCGCTTGATGCCTTGGTGCTTTGTTCGAGAGACCGGTAAACGCTCGTCTGGCTTCAGCGCTTGGGTGTGACGGGATCGAAGTGGGTCATCACATCCAGCACAGGCTCTTTCGCCATGACACGATCCCGCGCCAAGACGGCAATCGCGTGGCCTTCACTAATACTAAGGGTGCCGTCCATTTCCAGATCGACTTCGACCCAGATCATATCGCCCAGTTTGCGAGTGCGTAGTTGGTGTATGCCTTCCACGCCGGGAGTCTCGCGCAAGAGTTGAGCGATGCGTTCCTCTGTTTCCTGATCGACCGCTTTATCAGTCAGGTCATGAAACGCACTGATGAAAAATTTCCAGCCCATGCGCAAAATCATCAAGCCCACGACACTGGCAGCCAAGGGGTCGCCCAGGGGCAGACCTGCCAAGTTGGCCATCACCCCGACACTGACAACCAGCGAGGAAGCCGCGTCCGAGCGTGCATGCCAGGCGTTAGCAATCAGCATGGTTGAGCGTAGCCGTTTCGCTACCCGTAGCATGTAGCGAAATAGCAGTTCTTTACTACAGAGAGCTACGAAGGCGATCACCAAGGCAATAGGGTGTATCGCTTCGATACTGCTGGGGTCTCGTAGGGAGGACACCGCGTTCCACAGCATGCCCAGGCCCACCGCCAGCAAAATTCCGCCAATGGCCAAGGTCGCGGCGGTTTCATAGCGTAAATGTCCGTAGGGGTGATCCGCATCCGGGGCCCGGCGGCTATGGCGATTGGCAAACAGCACCACAAAGTCCGACAGCAGGTCGGAGAGCGAGTGGATGGCATCGGCAATTAGGGCCTGAGAATGGGCAAACAGCCCCACGACGATTTGCAGCAGGCTCAAGCCTATATTGACGATGACACTGACCCAGGTGGAGCGCTGAGCCCCACGGTGCCGATCCAGTTCAGTAGGAGTGATTTTTTCCATGCCAGAAAGTCCTCGCGATCAGGGCAGCAGACTGTGTATCAATACAGCAGTTTCCAGTTAAAGAGTGTATCGGCTTTCCTCTGAAGCGGGGTGTTGTGGCACACCAAGTAGGCTGTTTTGGCCACATTCTTTGGTATATGAATACAAAAAAGCCTCGCAATGTCTGCGAGGCTTTTTTGCGTATCAGGAATGCGTCTTAGTTGATGCGCATACCAGGCTGGGCACCAGGGAACGGCTCCAGAATATAGATGCCTTGATCCACAGAATCATCCGCGTGGCTGGCTGCCAATACCATGCCATCGGACACGCCGAAACGCATCTTGCGGGGAGCCAGGTTGGCGACCAGAACGGTCAATTTGCCGACTAGATCATCGGGCTGGTAGGCCGACTTGATACCGGAGAACACTTGGCGCAAACGGCCTTCGCCTGCGTCCAGGCTCAGACGCAGCAGTTTGTCCGAGCCTTCCACGGCTTCGCACGTCACGATCTTGGCAATACGCAGGTCAACTTTAATGAAGTCCTTGATGTCGATGGTGTCGGCAATGGCCTCGCCACCGGGCAGAATGACCGGAGCGGGAGGCGCAGCCAGCAAATCGTCCACCATGGCGCTGTCGACGCGTTGCATCAAATGTTTGAAGGGGGCGATGTGGGTAGGCAGTGCGGCCACATCGTCCCAAACAAAGCTGCGGTCCAGACCAAACAGTTCGTGGGCAACGCGATCAGTCAGTGTGGGCAAAATGGCGGTCAGCATGACGGACAAGCCTTTGAAGCCAGCCAAGGTGCGCGAGCAAATGTCTTGTAAGGCATCTTTCTGGGCTTGCTCGGCGGTAGCGATACCTTTGGCCATCACCCAAGGCTGGGCGGTGTCAAACGCCTGGTTGATGATGTCGGCCTGGGCCATGATCTGGCGCACGGCACGGCCGTATTCACGGCTTTCCAGATCGGCACGGACTTTTTCAGCCACGTCTTTCTGTTGGTTTTGCAGTTCGGCAGTGTCGCCCTGGTAGGCGAGCTGGCCGTCAAAGTGCTTACTGATGAAGTTGGCAGCGCGGCTGGCAATGTTGACGTACTTGCCAATCAGGTCGCTGTTGACGCGGGCAATGAAGTCCTCGGGGTTGAAGTCCATGTCTTCAACGTGCGAGTTCAACTTGGCGGCCATGTAATAGCGCATCCATTCTGCGTCCATGCCCAGTTCCAGGTAGCGCAGGGGAGAAATCCCCGTGCCCCGGCTCTTGGACATTTTTTCACCGCTAACGGTGATGAAACCATGCACATTCAGTGCGTCAGGTACTTTACGGCCAGAGAACTTCAACATGGCGGGCCAGAACAAGGCGTGGAAGTACACGATGTCCTTGCCGATGAAGTGCACTTGCTCGGTGTCGCCTTCAGGGGCCAGCAGGGCATCAAAGTCCAGGCCTGCTTTGGCGCAATAGGCTTTCAAGGAAGCCAGGTAGCCTACAGGTGCATCCAGCCATACATAGAAGTATTTACCGGGTGCGTCTGGAATCGGGATGCCGTAGTAAGGCTCGTCGCGGGAAATGTCCCAGTCGTTCAAGGACGCTTCCGCGCCTTCGCCCGTACCCAGCCATTCGCGGGTCTTGCCCAGCACTTCCGATTGCAGGCGCGGTTTGCCCTGGGCGTTCTTGCCCGTGGTCCATTCTTGCAGGAAGGCCACGCAACGGGGGTCAGACAGGCGAAAGAAGAAGTGTTCCGAGGTCTTCAACACCGGACGTGCATTGGTGAGGGTGGAGTAGGGTTCGATCAGCTCAGTGGGGGCGTAGACCGCGCTACAGACTTCACAGCTATCGCCGTACTGGTCTTTGGCGTGGCACTTGGGGCACTCACCCTTGATGTAGCGATCGGGCAGGAACATGCCTTTGACTGGATCGTAAAACTGTTCGATGGTGCGGGTATCAATGAAGCCTGCGGTTCTCAGTGTGCGGTAGATGTCCTGAGCCAGCTCGACGTTGTCTGGCGAGTCCGTGCGGTGCCAGTGGTCAAACTTGACGTTAAAGCCGTTCAGGTAGGTCGGGCGCTCGGCCGCAATCTTGTCCACCAGCTGGGCGGGCGTAATGCCAGCGCTTTCAGCCTTGAGCATGATGGGGGCGCCGTGGGCGTCATCCGCGCACACAAAATGTACAGTATGTCCCGACATTCGCATGGACCGAACCCAGATGTCGGCCTGGATATATTCCATGATGTGGCCGATGTGAAACGAGCCGTTGGCGTACGGCAGGGCGGTCGTAACAAATATCGTTCGTGACATGACTTAACAAAATAAAAGAGAAAGGGAACAAGGATTCTACGGTCTATTGCAGACTTGTGCTGCGCAAGGCCGAGGAGTGTCCACGGACAAGCTGCTGACAGGCAATTGCGAATGCTACAAATGCACACACCCTGAGCCTTGGAAGACTCAGGGTGTTCGGGGGCTTACCTAATCAGCGATGCTGTACGTCAAATGCTTGGCGTACAGTCAAGAACTGTTAAGGGATCTCGCGCATTTCTATGTCGGTAACATCACGCGAATGGGGCGTGTGCGACTGTTTGCTGGCAGCATCTGGGCGGCGGCGCTGATCCCAATAGGCTTTAACGCCAAAAGGGCGGCCACTAATACGCGCAACAATGTATAAAATGCCGATCGCAATAGCGGTGGAAACCATGAAGATAAACGCCATGATTGCACCGAAAATTGTCAGCAAGACAAAGAGGGCTGTGCGGATAATCTGGTTAAATGTGTTCATAGGGTTAGTATGACATCATAAGTGTAAAAAAATTCCCCTTGAACCGCTAATTTTCTGGTTTAAAGGTATGGTGATGTTTCTTTATATCAAGGTTTTGGATAAATGACAGTGAGTTCCGAGCGCGTGTTGCAAGCCCTGGCGGGAGTGACCGATCCCAACACGTTAAAGAAGTTATCGGTCGATGCAGGTCGATGCGAACTGAGTATTGACCAGAACCAGGTTGAACTGACTTTGCATCTGCCTTATACGGCTTATGACATTCAGGGACAACTGCGCGAGCGCATTGAGCAGGCCTTGAGCGGTGTGGGTGCCACACTGACCAAGCTGCATTTGAACCCTCGCATTGGCGTGCATGCGGTGCAAGAGGGTTTGCGACCCATGCCCAATATTCGCAACATTATTGCCGTGTCCTCGGGCAAGGGCGGTGTGGGTAAAAGTACCACTTCGGTGAACTTGGCTTTGGCCCTGCATATGCAAGGTGCCCGAGTCGGATTGCTGGATGCCGATATTTACGGCCCTAGCGTGCCAACCATGCTGGGTCTGAACGAGCGCCCACGTAGCGCCGACGGCAAGATGATGGAGCCGCTGATTGGTCACGGTCTGCAAGCCAACTCTATTGGCTTCCTGTTGGACGAGGACGCTCCTGCTATCTGGCGCGGCCCGATGGCCACCCAGGCCTTGACGCAATTGCTTACACAAACGCGTTGGGATGATCTGGATTACCTGATTATCGACATGCCTCCTGGCACTGGCGATATCGCGTTGACCTTGTCGCAAAAAGTGCCTTTGACCGGCGCTGTGATTGTCACCACTCCCCAGGATCTGGCCCTGATTGACGCCAAGCGCGGTCTGAATATGTTCCAGAAGGTCAATGTGCCTGTCTTGGGCATTGTGGAAAATATGTCGGTCCATATTTGCTCGAATTGTGGTCATGCCGACCCGATCTTCGGCCAGCATGGTGGTCGGGATATGGCTAGCCAGTTCAACGTGCCTTGGCTGGGAGCTTTGCCTTTGGCCATGAGCATTCGGGCTCAGACCGATTCCGGAACCCCCACTGTTATCGCAAGTGCAGACAGCCCCGAGGCTCGTCTCTATCAGGAGATTGCCAACCGCGTGTCGGCTAACTTGTCTCAGCTTCCTCCAGATACATCGGGGCAGCGCCCCAAGGTTGTTCCTCGTCCTCTTTGAGTACGTATGCGCAAATCCGGCTTTTGCCTGTTGTTCTCGATAGTCCTGAGCCCAGCGGTTTGGGCGCAGTCTTCCGTCCCCGAGGTCATTATTGATCCAGGGGGTGTGCCGCCCCAGGCGCTGAAGGAAATTCAGCGTGCGGTCAGTGCGATCACGCGGTTGGCCGAAGACCAGGATCTGGGAGAGATTACGCGGTTGCGTCGCCGGGCTCATGATGCGACCGTCTCTGCCTTGCAGACGCAGGGCTATTTTGATTCGGTAGTCACCCTGGAGGTTGGAGAAGACCCCGATGGCGAATACTGGGACATCATCATCCGTCCTGGTGAAATTACGCGGGTGCGCGATATCAACTTCGACTTCAAAGGCAAGATTCAGGAGCCGGAATTTAATGTACGGCTGGAAGGCATCAAAGCCAGCTTTCCCCTGAAAAAAGAGGACCCTTTCCTGAACTCGGTCTGGTCATCGGCCAAGACGGATTTGCTTGAAAGCGTACAGCGCCAGGATTTCTATTACGCTCGTTACGTGGACACACGGGCTACCGTGTTGGCTGATGAAAGCGTGGCCGATTTGTCGCTGAAGGTGGATAGCGGGCCGCGGGTTCGCATGGGGCCGTTGGAAACAACGGGCCTGAAACGCGTACCCCAATCTCTGATTGATCGTTACGTGCACTACACGCCGGGCGATCCCTATGATCAAGACAAGCTGGACGAATGGCAGCAGTCCCTGGCTGCCACTACTTTTTTTCGGGGTGCTTTTGTCACTCTGGACCAGGATGCCAGCCAAAAGAAAGAACTCCCCGATGGGGATGTAGAGCTGCCTGTACGGGTACGGGTTACAGAAGCGCCAGCCCGTCAATTCACAGGCTCCCTAGGTTTTGATAGTGACCACGGCGTGCGTGCCGAGGCACTGTACCGAAAAAATATTGTGTTTGGCCTGCCGATCTGGTCCGAGGCTGGCATTGGCGTGGATAAAAAGCGCCAGCGGGCCTTTTATGACATTCACTTGCCGCCTACGCTTAGCGGCTACAAGAACAGTTTTGGGGTGTTGTACGATCGCTCCGACATCGAAGGCTTGGATACCGAACGTGCTGCCTTGGGTTGGAAACTACGCCAGGAACGGCAGGCGGCTGGTAACAGCCGGGTCGAGTACGAAACGGAGTGGGGGCTGCTGGGCGCCTGGGATAGAACCAAGATTTCTGGTCTGCCTACGCGCGAGACGCCGTCTGCTATTGCCACTTGGCAGTGGTTGCGCCGCGATGTGGACAAGAAATACGACCCTCGAGAGGGCAATCTGATCGACTTTGGTGTGGGTGCCGGTATCACTCTGGACAAGGGCGAAACCTTTTATCGCAGCAATTTGCGACTGCAGCAGTGGTGGCCTATCGGGGATCGGGATGTCTTGTCCCTGCGTGGTGAGGTCGGTAAGGTTTGGCGCATGACGGACCGCACTCCTCCAGACTTTGGCTATCGCACTGGGGGCGCACGCAGTATCCGTGGCTACAAGTACCAAAGCATTGGTTTGCGAGCGAATGATGCTGTTGTAGGCGCACCCGCCATGGCAGTGGCCAGTGTGGAATATACCCACTTCTTTACCAGTATGTATGGCATGCGCGCCTTTGTGGATGTGGGTGACGCAGCATCAAGTTTCGGTGATATGGATTTGGCCTGGGGCTACGGTTTGGGCGCGGTGGTGCGCACACCGGCCGGGCCGTTCAATCTTGATCTGGCCTATGGTCAGCGAGATAAACGTGTACGTCTGAGCTTTTCTTTGGGAATCGCATTCTAATGGCCTGGGTTCGGCGCTGGTTCCGATATTTTGCATTGTGGGGCATTCCCTTTGTGGTGATTGCCCTGCTGCTTGTTGGCGGCTTTGTGTATTGGGTGCTGGCCAGTCAGGCGGGTACGCGTTGGGCTTTGCGTACGGCCTTGCCTTACGTGCAAGGTAGCGCGCAAGGTGTCCGTGGCACGGTGTGGGATGGCCTGAGTATTGATCATCTGGTTGTGTCCTTGCCCGATACGCATGTAGACATCGAGCGTTTGCGTTTGCAGGCTAATTGGAAGGAGCTGTGGGAGCGCCGCTTGCATGTGGTCGAGCTGAGCGCCCAGAAAGTGGATGTGGCCTTGACCTCCTCGGACGAGCCCAAATCCGACGAGCCCTTCAAGATGCCCGAGCTGCCCGTCAGTATCGCGGTAGACAAACTGGCCCTGGGCCAGTTTCTTTTAAGTCAGAACGGCGTACCCTTGCCTTTGGCGATTGCTGATTTATCCTCGGCCTTGTCCCTGGGGTCAGAAGGCGCTCAATTGCGTTTGTACGACTTGATGCTGGCTAACGAGTCGATCCGTGCTGGTTTTCAGGGCGATGTGGAGTTGGCTAGTTTGGATGCCCCGTATCCCGCGCGAGCCGACATTCAGATCATTGCCCGTGGTTTGACTGCGCAATCCCCCATATGTGCCAAGCAATATCTTCCTGCTTATGCCGAGCAGCCAAAAACGGCAGCTCAACAAGATAAATCCGCGAAGGATGTTGCCAGTAAAACAACGGCTGCGACACGCGCTGAGCAAAATAAACCTGTTGTCAGCCCTGCAGCCGAGCCTATTGATGCCAATAGCGCTGCGGGTGTGGTCATTACTGACAACGATCCCGTAGAAGGCCATCCCGAGCAGGAGCGTATTCAGAACCCCGTGTCGGTTCCCGAGCCAGAGCCTTTGCCCGACTGTGTGGTTAATGCCCAAGTTTCTTTGAAGGGCTCTTTGGAAGAGGCCACCCTTGTACTGACCGGCCATGGGCAGGGCTACAGCCTGGATGCCAGTGCGGAATTGAGCCCTCTGGCCAGTGTGCCTGTGCGTATGGCCAAGCTGGCGGTCGCGTTGCCGGACCAGTCCTCGGTCAATGCTGATTTTGCCTGGGATGCACGGCAAGAAGGCACCCATGTTCAGGATCACTTTAAAGGCCAATTCAGCAGCAACAAGCTGGACTTGCATGCCTTATTGGGCGATGTACTGCCCGAGGCACTGATCAATAGCCAGGGCCAGTTTGATGTGGTGCTGGCTGATAAAGAACAAATTCTTTCTGCCGATGTGGACGTCCAGTTGCTGCAAGGTAGCCGTTGGAACAAGCAGACGGCGATAGGGCAGATCAAGGCCAAAGCCTCGGCACCTGCCCAGCCGGGCAATCCCACATGGTGGCGTCAGTTGAGCTTTACCGATGTGCTGACTGATTTAAAGCTGGGCGATAACCAGGTGCTCTTGAAGGGCGACCTGGGTATCAGCGGTACAGCCGCTTTGGACTTGCAGCTCAAAATGCCCAATGCGGAGCAATTGTGGCCCGGTCTGGAGTTGGGCAAGGCCTCGGCTCAAGGCCAGTTGCGGGGTGATGTGTCCCGCCATACGTTGCAGTTGAAAGGCCAGTACGATTTGGGTGGCAAAGAAAGCGGGCAGTTGGGTCAGGGTCTGGCCCAAGCTGATCTGGCTTTGGAAGGTGGCTGGCATTTTGCTGATCAAGACAAGGCAGCGTACTGGGATGGCAAAGTGAGCCGTCTGGTAGCGGATCATGCGGGACTTGCTGTCCGTTTGCAGTCCGCCATGCCAGTGCGCTTTACGGATGTCATATGGGCACCGGAGACAGCGGCGCACACTGTGGAAGCAGGTTCAACAGAGGCGCAGGCTCAAACGGCAAACCAGCCTCCAGCGGATACCGCACTCGCTCAAGCCGGGGCGGTCAAAAAGACAGACACCAAGGCAAGCCAAGCCAACAAAACGCCTGAGCCTTTGGCTCCCTGGTCTGTTCGTGTCGGTGCGGCCACCTTGAGTACCGCTGTAGATGGCGAACCCTGGATCAATCTGCGTCATCAAGAATCCACGTATCAGCCCGGTCAGTGGGCTAGCCGAGGCGAATTGTTGGATCTGGTTTTGTCCGAACCGCGTATTGCCCGCTTGCTGCGTAAAGTGGGTGTAGAAGAAAGCGCAGAAAAAGCCAAAGGCGGCGGGGTCAAGATTGCGAAGCACAAGAATACACAGTCACCTGAAATTGATATCAAGGCTCGTTGGGACCTGAAATTTAATGGCGCCTTGGCGGGGCAGGTGCGCGTTGATCGGGTTGCCGGTGACGTGCAGGTTTTGGCCGACCCCCCTATGTCTTTGGGGTTGGAAGACCTGAGTGTGGTCATCAACGCCAAGCCTACCTCAGCCACCAGCAGCCGTCTGGATGCGCAGTTGGATTTGCGTACCAAAGAAATGGGTTACGTCACGGCCAAGGCACAAACCCCGATTCATGGTCTGGCTTTGAACGAGAACGATCGTAAAACAATCAGCCTTCAAGCCAATATTGACGACCTGAGCTGGACGAGTTTGTTCCTGGGCGATGCCATGGAACTGGGTGGACGTTTGAATGCGGACGTTAATATTGATGTGGGTGCCAAGTGGGCATGGACCAGTCGCGGTACGGTTACAGGCCGCGATTTACGCTTTACGCGTCTGGATGACGGCATCCGTTTGATGGATGGGCAGTTGGATGCGCGCTTTGATGGCGATATCTTCCGCCTGGACTCCCTCAGCTTTCCGGCAACTCCTCGAGTAGAGCCGCAAGAATGGCGGACCGCGACGTGGTTGAAAGAAAGCCCAGAAGCCAAAGATGGCAAGTTAACGGTGTCGGGGCAGTGGAATCTGAGCACTCAGCAAGGGGCGTTTGGCGTCGACATTTATCGCTTCCCGATTTTGCAGCGTGCAGACCGTTACGCCATGATGTCGGGCAATATCACACTAGATATGGATTTACCGCGCATTGCTATTACGGGCAAGGTCGTGGCCGATGCGGGCTGGTTCAACCTGGATATGTTAGGCGGCATTCCTACCGTGGATAGTGATGTTGTGATCATTCGTGCGGGTGATGAGCCCGCCAGCGAACAGTCCCAAGCCGCTACCGACATGAGTATGGAAATTGATGTGGATTTGGGGCCGCGCTTTTACTTGACAGGTTATGGCGTGAACTCCGGTCTGGTGGGCCAACTGAGAGTCACCATGAGCGGTGGCAAGCTCACCGGCATAGGTGCCTTGCGCACTCGGGGTGGCCGCATTGAGCTGTATGGCCAAAAGCTGATGCTCAAGCGCGGTACGGTGACCTTCCAGGGGGATATCACATCTCCGATTCTGGACATCGAAGCCTTGCGTACCGGCCAGGCGGTAGAGGCGGGTGTTAAGGTGGCTGGTACGGCGCGCCGTCCACGGATTGATCTGGTGTCTTACCCTGAAGTCAGTGAGGTTGAAAAACTGTCCTGGCTCTTGCTGGGCCACGGACCGGATGATTCCGGCGGCGATATGGCCTTGTTGCTCAGTGTTGGCACTTCCTTCCTGGGCGATGGCGAACCCTTCTACCGCAAGTTTGGTATTGACGAGGTAGCCATGCGTTCCGGCGACCTGGGCAGTGCGGGTAGCATTTTGCCGGTGGAAAGTGTGGTCAAATCCCTGAACAGCGGCACCAGCAACGAAGAGCGCAAGTTTATTTCGATCAGCAAGGCGCTGACGGCGGATATTTCGGTCAGCCTGGAGCAGGCGATGGCTGATACGGGTACGGTGGGCCGAGCCAGTTACCGCCTTGCACGGGGTCTGACAGCCGAGCTGAGCGCCGGTACGGTAAGCGGTCTGGCCCTGATTTACCGCTGGTTCTCGAAGGATTGATGCGGGCTTGCCCAGCGCAAAGCGGGCACGGAGTTGTGGCGCAAATGACAAATTTGCGCCGCAATGAGCTTGTGTACGTATCTAAACGATAAAATAACCGGTTACTGATTTAAGGCGGCTAATTTCTTATGAGTATCAAAAGCGACCGTTGGATTCGGCAGGTTGCTGCCCAAGGCATGATCGAACCTTTCGAGCCAGGCCAAGTGCGCAACGTAAACGGACAACGTATTGTCAGCTATGGCACCAGCAGCTATGGCTACGATGTGCGCTGTGCCAACGAATTCAAGATTTTCACCAATATCAACTCGACCATCGTGGACCCCAAGGCCTTCGATGAAAAATCCTTTGTGGATTTCGTGGGTGATGTGTGCATTATTCCACCCAATTCCTTTGCCTTGGCCCGCACGGTTGAGTACTTCCGTATTCCTCGCAGTGTGCTGACCATGTGTTTGGGCAAAAGTACCTATGCTCGGTGCGGCATCATCGTGAACGTGACCCCGCTGGAACCCGAGTGGGAAGGCCATGTCACTTTGGAGTTTTCCAATACCACGCCGCTGCCTGCCAAGATTTACGCCGGTGAAGGGTGTGCGCAGATGCTGTTCTTTGAAAGCGATGAAGTGTGCGAAGTGTCGTACCGCGACCGCGGCGGCAAATATCAAGGTCAGCTGGGCGTTACCTTGCCCCGTACCTAGGAGTTCTGGATGAAGTTTCGTTTTCCTATCGTCATCATCGACGAAGACTACCGTTCCGAAAATACGTCAGGCCTGGGCATTCGAGCCCTGGCCTCGGCGATAGAGGCCGAAGGCGTAGAGGTTCTCGGGGTCACCAGCTATGGTGACCTTAGTTCTTTTGCGCAACAGCAAAGCCGCGCGAGCGCCTTCATTTTGTCGATTGATGATGAGGAATTCGATGTGGATTCCCCGGAGGATGTCGCGAACGCGATCAAGAACCTGCGCTCCTTTATTGGCGAGCTGCGGTTCCGCAACGAGGACATCCCCATCTATCTCTACGGCGAGACGCGCACCTCGCAGCATATCCCTAACGATATCCTGCGCGAGCTGCACGGCTTCATTCATATGTTCGAGGACACGCCCGAGTTCGTGGCGCGTCACATCATTCGCGAAGCGCGCTCCTACCTGGAGAGCCTGGCCCCACCGTTTTTCCGCGAGCTGGTCAAGTACGCCTCTGACGGTTCCTACTCTTGGCACTGCCCTGGGCATTCGGGGGGCGTGGCCTTCCTTAAAAGCCCGGTAGGCCAGATGTTTCACCAGTTTTTTGGTGAAAACATGCTGCGTGCCGACGTGTGTAATGCGGTCGATGAGTTAGGCCAGTTGCTGGACCATACCGGCCCGGTGGCCGAGGCCGAGCGTAACGCTGCCCGTATTTTCCATGCGGATCACTGCTTTTTCGTGACCAACGGCACCTCCACCTCCAACAAAATCGTCTGGCACGCCAATGTGGCCAATAACGATGTGGTGGTTGTGGACCGTAACTGTCATAAGTCGATTCTGCACGCCATCACCATGACGGGCGCTATCCCGGTGTTTTTGCGCCCCACGCGTAACCACCTGGGTATTATCGGGCCCATTCCGCAAGACGAATTTCTGCCGGAAAACATTGCGCGCAAAATCGAGGCCAATCCCTTTGCCAGCCAGGCCAAGAACAAGAAGCCCCGCATTCTGACGCTGACGCAAAGTACCTACGATGGCGTCATCTACAACGTGGAAATGATCAAAGAGACCCTGGACTCCAAGATCCCCACACTGCACTTTGATGAGGCTTGGTTACCGCACGCAGCGTTCCACGATTTCTATCACGACATGCATGCCATTGGTGCGGATCGTCCGCGTACCAAAGACACCATGATCTACGCTACGCACTCCACGCACAAGATGCTGGCCGGCTTGTCGCAGGCATCCCAGATTACGGTACAGGACGCAGAAAACCGCCCGCTGGACCGTAACGTCTTTAACGAAGCCTATCTGATGCACACCAGCACCAGCCCGCAGTACGCCATTATTGCGTCCTGTGATGTGGCAGCGGCCATGATGGAGCCGCCCGGCGGCACCGCATTGGTCGAGGAAAGCATTTGTGAGGCCATGGACTTTCGTCGCGCCATGCGCAAAGTCTCCGGCGAGTACGGCGAGAGCGACTGGTGGTTCAAGGTGTGGGGCCCGGACAATCTGCCAGACGAAGGCATAGGCGAGCGCGACGACTGGATCTTGCGTTCCGATGCGGAATGGCATGGTTTTGGCAAGTTGTCGACTAACTTCAATATGCTGGACCCGGTCAAGGCCACGGTGGTGACGCCCGGCCTGGATATTTCCGGTACCTTCGCCGAGCAGGGTATCCCTGCTGCTTTGGTGTCCAAGTATCTGGCCGAACACGGCGTGGTGGTTGAAAAAACCGGCCTGTATTCTTTCTTTATTCTGTTCACCATTGGCATTACCAAGGGGCGTTGGAATACCTTGCTGACTGCCTTGCAACAGTTCAAGGACGATTACGACCGCAACCAGCCTATGTGGCGCATCTTGCCGGACTTCTGTAAAGCTCAGCCTACCTACGAGAGCATGGGTTTGCGCGATCTGTGCCAGCAGATTCACCAGGCTTACCGCAAGTACGATTTGGCTCGCTTGACGACCGAGGTTTACCTGAGCGACATGATTCCCGCTTTGAAGCCCTCGGATGCTTACGCCAAGATGGCGCACGGCGATATCGAGCGAGTCGGCATTGACGAGCTGGAAGGCCGCGTTACCGGCGTATTGCTGACGCCTTACCCACCCGGCATCCCCTTGCTGATCCCTGGCGAACGCTTTAACTCGCGCATTGTGGAATACCTGCAATTTGCCCGCGAGTTCAACGCCCGCTTCCCTGGCTTTGAAACCTATGTGCATGGACTGGCTCAGGATATTGGCCCCAATGGACTGCCGCGCTACTACGTAGATTGCGTGCTTGAATCTGAGACAAACGAGTAAACCCGCGTGACCCCTATTTTTGATGTTGCCGTCATTGGCGCCGGTGCGGCCGGTATGTTGGCCGCCAGTATTGCAGGCCAACGCGGCCTGCGAGTGGTATTGATTGATCACGCTGAAAAGCTGGGCGAGAAAATTCGTATTTCGGGGGGAGGGCGCTGCAACTTCACCAATACAGGGACCTCGCCCGAGAATTTTCTGTCCAAGAACCCCCATTTTTGCCGTTCGGCGTTGGCGGCCTATACGCCGCAGGACTTCCTGCAGCTGCTGCGCGAATACCGCATTGGTTTTCATGAAAAGCACAAAGGCCAGTTGTTCTGTGATGACTCCAGCGAGTCCATCATCCAGATGCTGCGTCAGGAGTGCCTGAAAGGGCAGGTGTCCTGGCGTATGCCGTGCTCGGTGCAGTCCATAGGCCGTAGCGAGGAAGGCTTTGTACTGCGTACCAGTCAGGGCGATTTGAACGCTTTGCAGGTTGTCATTGCAACTGGCGGTATGGCCATTCCGCAGCTGGGCTCTACGGATTACGCCTTGCGTGTCGCCCGTCACTTCGGTTTGAAAGTGGTGGAGCCGCATCCCGCTCTGGTGCCCTTAACCTTTGATGGTCGGGATTGGCGCCCGTTTTCGACATTAAGCGGTGTGGCTTTGGAAGTAGAGGTCAGCACTGGACAGGGCAAGCAGCGTCAGGCTTTTCTGGAAGATCTGCTGTTTACGCATCGGGGTTTGTCGGGACCCGGTATCTTGCAGATTTCCAGCTATTGGCAATCGGGTGAAAGTATTACCGTGGACTTGGCTCCCGGCCAGGATATTGCGCAGCAATTGATGGATTTGAAGGCGGGTAGCCGTCAGCAACTGGTCACCGTCTTGTCGACCTTGTGGCCACGCCGTTTGGTTGAACAGTGGCTGGAAGCCTCGGATCAGCTCCCTAAAGGAGTAGGCCAGCAACGTCTGGCAGATTTACCTGATCGAGTGTTGCGTACAGTGGGGCAGGTCATTAATGCCTGGCAGTTGAAGCCCAGTGGTACCGCAGGCTATAAAAAGGCGGAAGTGATGAGCGGCGGTGTAGATACGCGCGAGCTGAATCAAAAAAGCATGGAAGCACGTAAAGTGCCTGGTCTGTTCTTTATTGGCGAAGCGGTGGATGTCACCGGCTGGTTGGGCGGGTATAACTTCCAGTGGGCCTGGGCATCGGCCGCCGCATGTGCGCGAGCGTTGAAAGCGCAGGCAGAACAGGGCTAAGTAGACGAGCAGGAACGGCAAGAGGCAGTGTCTGCCGCCGTTCCTGACATCATCAGGATTAATGGTTGGTCAGTCAGGGAGGCGATATGCAGCTACCAGAAGATAGAAAGTACGTAGTAAGCCACGAGTGGGCCAAGGACGAAGGCGGGGTAGTGCTGGTTGGTATTACGGACTTTGCCCAGGATCAGTTGGGTGATTTGGTGTTTGTAGGTGACTTCACGCCGGGCACGCGTTTGGCAGCTGGTGAAACTGCAGGCGTGGTGGAATCGGTGAAAGCGGCGTCTGATATTTATGCGCCCGTCTCCGGTGAACTACTGGAGTTCAACCAGGCTTTATCTGATTCGCCGCATCTGCTGAACGAAGCGCCGTTTGATACCTGGATCTTCAAGCTCAAGGCTGATAATCCGGCCGACCTGCAAGGTTTGCTGGATGGCCCGGCGTACGCCGCAGTGGCTGAATAAGCTCGGAAATTAAGCCCATGACCAATACCGTGTAGTTGGGTTTGAGGTAGATGGCTTGATCGTATGCAAAGAAAAGGCCTGAGTCCGTGATAGCGGACTCAGGCCTTTTTCTTATTTGCGTCCCAGCGCGAAGGCGCGGACATGGAGTGTGGCCTGATGGCTAGGTCATGCTCGACAGGTCATGAAAGTCAACTGCCATACGTATCAGCACTAGGCCGCATGCCCTGGTGATCTGCTTTGACATTGCTCTGCGAAATTCAGCTGAAAAACGAAACGTCGATCAGGCGATAAGGTGTCAATTCGACCTGGGATAGAGAACGCGGGCTCTGCAAGCTGGCGGCTTTTCAACTATGGCGATGGTAAGTTACATAGTCATAGTTAAAGCCATTCTCCTCGGGTTGTGGCAGGCGCTCCACTTCTTGCCATTGCCCAGTGGGCAGCTCTGGAAAGAAGGTGTCGCCCTCCACATCTGCTTTGATCTCCGTGGCGATCAGTTCCTGTGCGACTGGCAAAGCCAGTCGGAACAGTTGCTCCCCACCAATCACACAAGCGGTTTCAAAGCCGGGGCAGGCGGCCAGGGCATCGTCCAGATTGGTGAAAACCTGGGCGCCTTCAGCTTGGTAATCCGCATTACGGCTAATCACCAGATTGGGACGTCCTGGCAAAGGACGGCCAAGGGATTCCCAAGTCTTGCGACCCATGATGATGGGTAAACCCATGGTCATGCGCTTGAAATGCTGCAGATCGGAGGGCAGGCGCCAAGGCAGATCATTGTCTTTGCCAATGCAGCGGTTGGCGGCATAGGCAACGACCAGACGGATGGATGGGGTAGAGCTCATACGGCAACAGGCGCCTTGATGTGGGGGTGAGGATCGTAGTCGGTGATCTCGAAGTCTTCGTATTCGTAATCGAACAGACTGGCGGGTTTACGCTTGATCGTCAGTTTAGGATAGGGGCGTGGCTCACGCGACAGCTGCAATTCGGCTTGCTCGAAGTGGTTGGAATACAGATGGCAGTCGCCGCCTGTCCAGATGAAGTCACCCACTTCCAGATCACATTGCTGGGCCATCATGTGGGTCAGCAGGGCATAGCTGGCAATATTAAAGGGCACACCCAGGAAAATATCCGCACTGCGCTGGTAGAGCTGGCAAGACAGTTTGCCGTCGGCCACGTAGAACTGGAACAGAGCATGGCAAGGGGGCAGGGCCATCTGGCTAACATCGGCCACGTTCCAGGCCGACACAATCAGGCGGCGCGAATCGGGATTCTTGCGGATCTGTTCCACTAATTGGCTGATCTGGTCGATGTGACGGCCATCGGGCGTGGGCCAGGAGCGCCATTGCACACCATAGACCGGACCCAGATTGCCATTTTCATCGGCCCATTCGTCCCAGATGGATACGCCACGTTCCTGCAGCCAGCGCACATTGGACTCACCACGCAAAAACCAGAGCAGCTCGATAAAGATGCTGCGGGTATGCAGCTTCTTGGTGGTGATCATCGGGAAGCCCTGCGATAGATCGAAGCGCATTTGATGACCAAATACCGAATGCGTGCCGGTGCCGGTGCGATCCCCTTTGGGAGTGCCTTGGGTGTAGACCAGGCGCAGCAGGTCTTCGTAGGGATAGAGGGACATAGGGGCCTCAGGCTTGCTGAATATCGACGGAATAGGTGATCTCGGCCGTTTTGCCCAGCATGGCCGACGCCGAGCAGTATTTGTCGTGTGACAGTTGTACCGCGCGCTCAACCGCTGCCTGGGGCAGATCTTTGCCAGTCACCACAAAGGTGAAATGAATCTTGGTGAAGACCTTGGGGTCGGTATCTGCACGTTCGGCCGTCAGTTTGACCTGGCAGCCGCTAATGTCGTGACGACCACGCTTAAGAATCAACACCACGTCATAGGCTGCGCAGCCACCCGCACCGGTCAACAGCATTTCCATGGGGCGAGGGGCCAGATTATTGCCACCGCCTTCGGGGGCACCGTCCATGGCCGTCACATGACCGCTGCCAGTACGGGCAATGAACAACATTCCGTCTTTGCCGCCCCAGTCGATTGTGCATTCCATCTCAGTTCCTTTGTTTGCAGTGCGAGCGAAGACTCGTCAGTAGATTGATAGTGGTGATTGTACTTTTTTGATGCGGCCACTGCAGCGTCTATAGATAGGCTGTGGGGCTATGCAAAGCCGAATCAATATTTTGTTGCATCTGCTGGGGGCGCAGGCTCGCGGTCGTATATGAGATTTCATATAGACAAATCCAGCAAGAAACTCTCACTTTGTAAGGTTTTAACTGGTTTTGTTATTTGTCCTAGGATAAAATTCGGATCGGTACTCGGCATTTTGAAACAGATATGTCACAGGGGTTTACCCTCGCCTATAATGTCTGTCGCCCGTATACCAAAAAATGTCGTGCTCGTATTTGTTTTGTCGCAATAAACCTTGCTTTCCATGGGGGCTTTATTCAGGCGTAACAAGCGGGTGTTTTAACATGACGGCTCTCGCGACCTAGGCAGTCGCAGATTTTTTGCGTCCATGCTCTTTCGATCTGCGACGCGTCAAGTGCCGCCGAGCTGCTTGGCAGCTTCACATTAACCAGGCCTGGATCATTGTGAATACCGTTTCAATACTGCTACTAGCTTTCATATTGTCCGTTACAGGACTCTTTGTTTTCATC
Source organism: Alcaligenes sp. (assembly GCA_052109075.1). GTDB lineage: Bacteria > Pseudomonadota > Gammaproteobacteria > Burkholderiales > Burkholderiaceae_B > Alcaligenes. The sequence goes on from JBQEAN010000011.1 coordinate 29,491, forward strand.
TGGTCGTTACGCCGTAACTTCTTTGACCACAGCCCCGCTGCTTCGCGCGAGATCTTCTCCAAAGGCGAAATCGGGCAGGTAGATGACCCCTCCGCCACCCCTGAGCAACGTCAGGCACTTCAAGAAGAAATGGGTCGCAAGACGATTTCTGCTGAAGATCGTCAGGCGCTGAGCCTTGAATTGGCAGAACGCGTAGAAGCCGACCGCTCCTCCGCTAAGGTTACGTTCATTTTGCTGGCCTGTGCGGTGTTGTGGCTGATTTTCGCCTCGACAGCAGGTCTGATCAGCTCCATCAAGCTGCACGATCCCGAATTCTTGACGCAACACGCCTGGATGACTTTTGGTCGCATGCGTACGCTGCACCTGAACGGTGTGGCTTATGGCTGGGCTCCGATGGCCGCTTTCGGCGTTGCCATGTGGATGCTGCCTCGTTTGCTCAAGACTCCTTTGATCGGTGCGCGTTATGCCATCGCCGGTGGGATCTTGTGGAATATTGGCCTGGCTATCGGTCTGACATGTATCGCGATGGGTATCACCGACGGTATGGAATGGCTGGAAATGCCTTGGCAGGTTGATATTCTGATGGTTATTGGTGGTGCTTTGGCTGCCTTGCCATTGGTCTTTACCTTGCAGAACCGTCGTGTTCACCACCTGTATGTGTCGGTGTGGTACATGGGCGCAGCGCTGTTCTGGTTCCCCATCCTGTTCCTGGTCGGCAACCTGCCCGCCGTACACGTGGGTGTTGAGCAAGCAACCATGAACTGGTGGTTTGGCCACAACGTGCTGGGTCTGTTCTATACCCCTATGGCTCTGGCCTCGGTGTACTACTTCCTGCCTAAGATAATTGGTCAGCCTATCAGCTCCTACAACCTGTCTCTGGTGGGTTTCTGGGGGCTGGCATTCTTCTACGGCCAGGTCGGTGGTCACCACTTGGTCGGCGGTCCGGTGCCGCAGTGGATGGTTACCCTGTCTATCGTGCAAAGCATGATGATGATCATCCCTGTGCTGGCTTTCTCGATTAACCAGCACTACACCATGAAGGGTCACTTCCGTACCCTGATTCACTCGCCCACCCTGCGCTTTATCGTGCTGGGCGGCATGATGTATACCGTCAGCTCTATTCAAGGTTCTTTTGAAGCGCTGCGCAGCATCAACACGATTACCCACTTTACGCACTTCACGGTTGCCCATGCCCACATCGGCTTGTACGGCTTCTTTACTATCGTGATGTTCGGTGCCATCTACTACGTGATGCCACGCGTCATGTCCTGGGAATGGCCTTACCCCAAACTGATCTCCCTGCACTTCTGGCTGGTTGTGATTGGTTTCTCCATCTACGCCATTGGTCTGAGCATTGGCGGCTGGCTGCAAGGTCTGGCCATGCTGGATCCCGCTAAAACCTTCATGGAATCGGTGTTTGTCACAATGCCGTACCTGAAGTCGCGCTCTATCGGTGGTGGTTTGATGACTCTGGGTCACCTTGTGTTTGCCTTCCACTTTGTGGCAATGGCTTTGCGCTATGGCAGCCGTCGTATTGGTCCAGCCCTGTTTCACCAGCGCTCGGCAACTCGCAATGTAGTGGAGGCATGATTTAGTCATGGAAAGCGAATACAAACTATTGGGCGGCGCCATGGTGACGCTGGCCCTGGCCACATCGGCTCTGGTCGTTGTCCCTTACCTGCAAGTTAAAAAGGTGGAGCCCTCTCCAGGGCTCAAGCCTTACACCGAGGTAGAACTGCGCGGCCGTCAGGAATACATTGATATGGGCTGTGTGTACTGTCACTCGCAGCAGCCGCGTAGCCAGAATCAGGCTCCTGACTTCCAGCGTGGCTGGGGACGTGCGTCGGTAGCAGGCGATTACTTCTACGACACACCACACTTGCTCGGCACCATGCGCACTGGTCCTGACTTGCTCAATATTGGTGCTCGTCAGCCTAGCGTGGACTGGCATCTGGGTCACTTGTATCAGCCTCGTGCTTACACCCCTGGCAGCAATATGCCTTCTTACCCCTTCATGTTCGAGCTCAAGGACAAGGCAGAGGAAGGCGATAAGGTTGTGAACCTGCCGGGCGCTTTCGCTCCGGAAGGCAAGGTGGTTGTGGCCAAGCAAGAGGCCCTGGACCTGGTTCAATACCTGTTGGCTCTGGATCGTACGTATCCCGTATCGCCAGCCAGCGTTATTAAATAAACAGGCATTGCTGAGCTAGCGCGCCCCGCAAGGCGGGGCGCCTCGGAGAATTAGAATGAGCGACAATCGTAAATATGAAGCACAGCAGCGTGAGTATTCCGATCCGGAAGAAAATGCGGCACCGATTCCTTGGGTGGTCCTGCTGATCATTGCAGGCCTGTTCCTGTGGGGTATCTACTATATTTTCAGCAGCGACCTGAGCCATGACGCAACCGTGGGCGATAACCGTATCGTTGCCGACTTTGAATTGCCGGAAGGCGCAGTAGATGGCCAACAGCTGTTTGTGGCCCAGTGTGCCGCCTGTCACCAGGCAACAGGTGCGGGTGTAGCCGGCGTGTTCCCTCCACTGGTGGGTTCCGAGTGGGTGCTGCGCAAACCTGAAGTATTGGTCCAGATCATGCTGCACGGTATTACCGGCGAGATCACCGTCAAGGGTAATAAGTACAATGGTGCGATGCCGGAATTCCGCGAGAAGTTCAACGACGAGGAAATGACGGCAGTTGTTAACTACCTGCGTACTGAATTAGGTGACAACAGCGCCGATCCCGTGGATATGGCCTTTGTCAAAGCCGAACGTGAAAAAACAGCTGATAAAACCGATCATTGGAATGGGGACGCCGACCTGGCTCCCATGGAAGAGTAGGACTGAAGTAATGGGCCAGCGATGAGACTATTTCTAAGTATCTTCCTGGTTTGTGCCCTGGGCATAGGGGCGCTGGCTCATTTGACGCAAGGGTTCAATGCCTTGACCGCCGAGACAGCCCGTCGCAATGATGTGGCTGCCTCGCCGCGTTTGATCTCCGATGTTGAAGTACTGCTCCCGGCCGGGGGCAGTGCCCAGCTCAGTTCTCTGCTGCAAAACGATGGTCGTGTCACTATCGTCAATTTCATCTACACCCGCTGCGTGACGCTATGTCTAGCGATGGGCTCGGAGTATCAGCAGCTGCAGCAGGCGATTGTGGACGAAGGCTTGCAGGACCGTGTGCGTCTGCTGAGCATCAGCTTTGACCCCACCGATTCGCCCGATCACTTGCGTCGTTACAGCAAGACCATGAAAGCCAATCCCGATGTCTGGCAATTCGTCACCATGATGCCTGGCGAGCAGCGTCAGCGTGTGCTGGACGATTTTGGCATTGTCGTCATTCCCGCCCCTTTCGACGAGTACGAACATAACGCGGCCTACCACGTTGTCAGTTCCGAGCCACGGCTGGGTCGCATTGTGGATTACGGTGAGCCCATGCTGGCCTTGGCTTATGCCAAGCGTGCTGTCGAGGACCTTGAGAAGAAGGGGGCGATGTAATGTCTTTAAAGCGTGCAGTCGAATCTCCCAAGGTACGTCCTTATCTGGGTAGTGCGCTGGCCTTGCTGGCTGCCTTGCTATTTGCCTCGGCTGCTTTCTGGGACCGAGCCCTGACCGTATCCATGAGCCTGCACATGCTGGTGCATATTCCTTTATTGGTGCTCTCGGGTGTGGCTTTGCAACTGTCTTTGCGCTATCAGGGCGTAGGACGCTCCCCGTTCATGCAGGCCTTGCTGCGTCCTTATTACGCCTTCAATGAATACGGCCTGCCGGGCTTGATTCTTGTCAGCTTTGCGGCGGGGTACTGGATGATCCCTAAAGCTCTGGACGATGTGCTGGTGTCGCCTGCCATGGCAACTGCCAAATACATAGGGCTGGTCTTGATGGGCATGTTGTTCATGGAGTCCTGGCGACGCGCCCATCTGGTTTTTCGTTTGTTTTTCTTTGGTAACTTCAGTTGGATGATGGCGATTGTTGGTTTGTTGTATTACGACAATCCCGTTCGGCTCTGTAATTTCTATCTACAGTCCGACCAAGAGATTGCCGGCATAGGTTTGGTTATCATGGCGTGTGTTTTGCCATTGCTTTGGCTCTTGTCCGAGGGCAAGGCAGTGATGGCCTTTTTGCGGCAATAATACCCATCCATTTTGTTTTGCAGGTGTCCTCATGAGCCATACCATTTCCGACAACGACTCCCGGCTGTACAGACGTAATAGCTTGTTTGATCAGCTTCTGAGTGAGACAAATCGAGCCTTGGAAGTATTGGGACGTTCGGCACGCGCTTCACGCCCTAATCCCGCAGGCAAGGACGTCTCCGAGATTAGCGCGGATGAAGCCCGTCACTCCGCTGGTTTGATGCGTGTGAACCATGTGGGCGAGATTTGTGCCCAGGCGTTGTACCGCAGCCAGGCTATGTTATGCAAAGATCCGCAGGCAACGGCCGTGCTGTTGCAAGCCGCCCAGGAAGAAGTCGATCATCTGGCCTGGTGCGATGACCGTTTGCGTGAACTGGAAAGTCGTCCCAGCGTGTTCAACCCTTTGTGGTATGCAGGTTCCTTCGCCTTGGGCTTGCTCGCCAGCCGTGCCGGGGTGCCGTATAACCTGGGCTTTATGGCCGAGACCGAGCGTCAGGTTGAAGAGCATCTGGAAAGCCATTTGCAGTCTTTGCCTGCCAGCGACAATCGTTCGCGCCGCATTGTGGAGCAAATGCGTGACGAGGAGATTGAACATCGCCGTACTGCCGAAAACCATGGGGCTGCAAGCTTGCCTCCACCGGTTAAAAGCTTGATGCGCGTAATGTCCAAAGTCATGACGACGACGGCTTATCGCTTGTAATTAGTCTTTCTTGGCTGGCAGCAGTGTTCGGGCACCTGGGGGTGCTCGTCACTTTTCTCTCGTCATGGGAGAACGAGCGGGGTAGTGCGCTCCCGATTTGTTGTGGTTTATGGCCAGGATTGCTAATTATTTGATGGCTTAGGGATAACGACTAGATACCTGGGGATGACTTTGCGCTAGGAAATTGATGCGTTAAAGCCACAGGATTGGGAACTAAGGGTTTTCCACGGTATTTATCTTGCATTGCAGCATTTTTATGGGTAGACTTTAGTTATTGGATGTTGAAAAGAAAGCAGGAAAAACAAGCGTAATAACCCTAGCTTTCAGGCTCGATACTTTATCTAGCAGCCCAACTTGCCACGATTGTCTCCTCCACCCTCCTCCTTTGGTGGATTTGCCCGAGATCTTTAGATCTCGGGTTTTTTTTTGTGCATTCCAAATGTGTGGTTTGCGGCTGCTAGAGAGAAGGGCCTAGTACAAGTGGCTTGCGGCTGTATCGAGCGCATTTCAGTACCTTAAAGCCGTATGGGTGTGCGCTGCTGCAGCCTCTTTGTATCTTGAATACAAAAAAACCTTGCCCGTCACAGTGGATGGGCAAGGTTTTTTATTGCTCGTACTAAATCAGACTTTACTTCTGTGGAACGGTTGCCACATGCAGCAAGTTGGTGCGACCGCTAGTGCCAAAAGGTACACCAGCAATCATGACGATGGTGTCGCCGGCTTGGGCGAAATCATGTTGTGCTGCCATGTCTGTAGCGTGATCGACCATTTCACTTAGATCGCTGACGTCTTCGCATGGTACCGCGTGTACGCCCCAGGCCAAGGTCAGACGACGTGCAGTTTCCAAGCGCGGGGTCAGTGCCAGGATAGGGGCAATGGGCCGTTCGCGGCTGGCGCGCAAGGCGCTAAAGCCCGTGGTGGTATAGGCTACGGTGGTTGCCGGTTCCAGAATGCTGGCAACGCGGCGCAGGGCGCAGCAAATGGCGTCTGCCGTGCTGGCTTCAGCCGTGCTGTGGTTCGCTTCCAGAATGGTGCGCCAGCTAGGGTCGTTTTCGATTTCCTTGATGATGCTGTCCATAATGGCGACGGCTTCCAATGGAAATTCGCCCGAGGCCGATTCGGCTGACAACATGACGGCATCCGCACCTGAATAGATCGCCGTAGCCACGTCCGATGCTTCAGCACGTGTAGGAACTGGCGAGGTAATCATGGATTCCAGCATCTGTGTAGCCACAACAACCGGGCGACCCGCTGCACGAGCAGTACGCACGATCTGACGCTGCAGCACAGGAACGCGCTGGGGTGGGACTTCCACGCCCAGGTCACCACGGGCAACCATCACGCCGTCACACAGCTGGACGATTTCATCCAGGTGCTCCAGCGCTTGTGGTTTTTCCAGCTTGGCCATGATCCAGGCTTTGTCGCCAATCAGTTCGCGGGCTTCGC
>JBQEAN010000011.1:35859-77689 GCA_052109075.1 Alcaligenes sp.
TTTTCCAGCTTGGCCATGATCCAGGCTTTGTCGCCAATCAGTTCGCGGGCTTCGCGGATATCGTCGGGGCGCTGTACAAACGACAGGGCGACCCAATCCACACCCAGCTCCAGACCAAACTTCAGATCAATCAGATCCTTTTCGGTCAGGGGCGAGATAGGTAGCACCACACCGGGCACGTTCACGCCCTTGCGGTCGGACAAGGGGCCACCGACCATCACCGTGGTTTCGGCAAAATCAGGGCCAAAGCTGTCCACGCGCAGGCGCAGTTTGCCGTCGTCCAGGAGCAGGGCCGTGCCGTTTTCCAAGGCTGCAAAAATCTCGGGGTGGGGCAGGTAGGCGCGCTGGCTGGTCCCTTCAGCGGGGTCCAGATCCAGGCGGAATTTCTGACCGGTTTCCAGTGTCGCGCGGCCGTCTTTCATCTTGCCCACGCGCAGCTTGGGGCCTTGTAAGTCCATCAAGATGCCGATGCTGCGACCCGTCTCTTCTTCAATCTGACGAATAGTGTGATAGCGCGCGGCGTGATCCTCGTGTGTGCCGTGGCTGAAGTTCAGGCGGAATACATCGGCTCCGGCCTCGAATAGTTCACGTATGCGTTCTGGCGTGGAGCTGGCAGGACCCAGCGTGGCCAGAATGCGGGAATGACGTTGACGTTTCATGGATTGTTGTCCTTTGGGGATCGAGAGCTCACAGAGCAGCGATACCGGCGCGGGCGATCTGAGCATCTTCCGGTGCTTTTACGCCGGACACGCCGACAGCACCAATGACTTGACCGTCCACCAAAATCGGTTCGCCGCCTTCCAGTGGCGTGATGGGCATGGACAGAGCGGCGAAGCGACCGTTGTTCACCATGTCTTCAAATACCTTGCTGGGCTTGCCGCCGCTGAGTACGCAGGTACGCGCTTTCTCAGGGGCAACCGTGGCGCTCATCATGGGGGCGCCATCCATACGCTGCATCCAAAGTGCGTGACCGCCTGCGTCGCAAATAGCGATGGTGACAGCCCAGTTGTTCTTCAGCGCTTCTTGCTCGGCAGCGGCGGCGATTTTTTTGACATCGTTCAGGGTCAGTACTTTCGTGTCTCTCATGTCCATTCCTTTATGAAAAGCGTTAATCGCTAGGGGGTAAAACCAGAATTGCACGGAAATCGTTGACGTTGGTCAGGGTCGGGCCCGTAACCAAGGCATCGTCCAGGGCTTCAAAGAAGCCATGACCATCATTATTGTCCAGACTGTCCCTTGGGCGTATACCTTGTTGCCAAGCACGCTCCAAAGTATCGGGACTGCAGAAGGCTCCAGCAATTTCTTCCTGGCCATCAACGCCGTCGGTATCGCCGGCCAAACCGTAGATACCGGGGGCTCCATTCAAGGCAATGGCGGTGGACAGCAGAAACTCCACATTGCGACCGCCACGGCCTTGGCCGCGCAAGGTCACGGTGGTTTCACCACCTGACAGCAGCACACAGGGTGCTTGGGCAGGTTGCTCGTGTTGGGACACGCTCAGCGCAATACCGGCCATGACTTTACCAACGTCGCGGGCTTCACCTTCGATGCTGTCACCCAACAAAACCGGGCGTACACCACGAGACTCCGCCACGCGGGCCGCTGCCAACAAAGCCAGTTGCGGTGTGGCGACCAGATGGGTGGTGACATGAGCCAGGCGTGAGTCATCCGGCTTGATGGTTTCGCCATCGCCGCTTTCCAGCAGGGCACGGGCTGCGGCAGGGATCTCAATGCCATAGCGGGCAATAATTTCCAGCGCTTGCTCGCATGTGGTGGGATCTGCCACCGTAGGGCCAGAAGCGATGTCCATGGGCTTGTCGCCGGGGACATCGGAAATCAGCAGGTTCAGGACACGGGCCGGGGCGCAGGCCGCCGCCAGACGACCACCTTTGATGGCGGACAGGTGACGGCGCACGGTATTCATCTCGCCAATTGAAGCACCCGATTTCAGCAGCGCTTTATTGATGGCTTGTTTGTCGGCCAGGGTAACGCCTTCTGCTGCCAGGGGCAGCAGGGATGAGCCGCCGCCAGAAATCAGGCAGATCACCAGATCGTCTTTGTTCAGGTTGCTGACCGTGCGCAAAATCTCGCGGGCTGCGTCTTCTCCGGCCTGATCAGGGACGGGGTGGGAGGCTTCCAAAATCTTGATGTGGTCACAAGGCACGCCGTAGCCATAACGGGTAACCACCACACCACTGATGGGGCCTTTGTTCCAGTGACGCTCCAGCGCCTGTGCCATTGCCGCCGATGCCTTGCCGGCACCGATCACAATCGTGCGCCCTTTTGGGGCCTCGGGCAGATAAGGGGGGATGCAATGTTCAGGTTGAGCCGCGTTGACGGCAGCTTGAAACATTTTGCTGAGTAAGTCTTGTGGCTCGATCTTCATGGGTCAATCCTAAGGCAGAGTGATGGCGGCGTGGGACATCTCACTGCGCGATATGGATGCCGCTGCATCGGTGCAGGGCATCTTTGGGCATGAACTAGAATACGCGCAAAGACTGGGTCACAGGCCCAGCATGCAGCGCTAAAAAGGCCCCCATGCTGCCCTTGTGGCTGGTTGCCCTGGATGGGGCTTCTTGCCTTGGAGCGGCTCGGCGGTACAGAAAGCGGGCTGTAGCCCGCTTGCAGAATGTCCCGACGCGGCTGGTTGGGTCCAAGGGTTAAGCCAGCACGGACGGGAGCCTTCTTAAGCCGATCTTACTGACCAATCTCGTAGTTGGCCATGATCTCCAGTGCACGAACCATGGCCGAATGGTCCTGTCCCGCACCACCGTGAGCGGCGCAGGTATTGAACAGTTCCTGTGCCGTTGCGGTGTTGGGCAGAGCCACGCCCAACTGACGCGCTGTGCTCAGGGCCAGGTTCAAGTCTTTCTGGTGCAGTTCGATGCGGAAGCCCGGATCAAAAGTACGTTTGACCATACGCTCGCCGTGAACTTCCAGAATACGCGAGTTGGCAAAACCGCCCATCAGTGCCTCACGGACCTTGCCTGCATCAGCGCCAGCTTTAGAGGCCAGCAGCAGAGCTTCGCCCACGGCTTCAATGGTCAAGGCCACGATGATCTGGTTAGCTACTTTAGTGATTTGACCGTCACCGTAGCCACCGACCAAGGTGATGTTCTTGCCCATCAGTTCAAACAAAGGCTTGACCGTGTCGAAGGCTTCTTGCTTGCCGCCAACCATGATGGTCAGCGAGCCAGCCTTGGCACCCACTTCACCGCCGGATACAGGGGCGTCCAGGTATTCGCAGCCCAGCTTGACGATGCGCTCGGCAAAGCCTTTGGTGGCGACGGGCGAGATGGAGCTCATGTCCACCACGATCTTGCCGGCGCTCAGGCCAGCGGCCACGCCGTCTTCGCCAAACAGTGCGTCTTCCACGTGAGGGGTGTCAGGCACCATCGTGATGATGATGTCGGCCTGACGAGTCACTTCGGTACCGTTGGCGCAAACCGTAGCACCGGCTTCTTTCACGCTTTTGGGGAAATCGCCCCGGGTGTAGGCAAACAGCTCATGACCACCCTTGATCAGGTTGACGGCCATGGGTGCGCCCATGATGCCCAAACCAATAAAACCGATTTTAGCCATTGTGTAATCTCCTAATAATTATGTGCAGGTGTCCGACGATCAGGCGGTGACTTCAGTCAGCTCAGTCATCCAGCCCAGGCCGTCCTTGGTGACGCCAGCGGGTTTGTACTCGCCGCCGATCCAGCCCTGGTAGCCAAGGCTGTCGATGTACTTGAACAGCCACGCGTAGTTGATCTCGCCCGTGCCGGGTTCGTTGCGGCCGGGGTTATCTGCGATCTGGATGTGTGCAATCTTGTCCAGGTGCTTTTTCATCGTGTTGGCCAGCTCGCCTTCCATGCGCTGAGCGTGGTAGAGGTCGTACTGGATGAACAGATTGTCCGAACCCACGTCCTGCAACAGAGCCGCAGCCTGTTCGGTGCGGTTCAGGTAGAAACCTGGAATGTCGAAGGTATTGATGGGTTCAACCAGCAAACGCAGACCGGCATCCTTGAGCTTGGCCGCAGCAAACTGCAAGTTGCTGACCAAGGTTGTGTGTGCCACATCACGGTCTGCGCCCTGAGCCAGCTTACCGGCCAGGCAGTTGACTTGTTTGCAGCCGAGCGCGGTGGCGTATTCGATGGCACGGCCTACACCGTCCTGGAATTCGCCCACGCGCTCGGGCAGGATCGCAATGCCGCGTTCGCCGCCGTCCCAGTCACCCGCAGGCAGGTTGTGCAAAACCTGGGTCAGGCCGTGCTGTTGCAGTTTGTCGGCCAGCTGCTGTTTGTCGTAGGCGTAGGGGAACAGGTATTCCACTCCCTTGAACCCGGCGTCGGCCGCTGCCTGGAAGCGATCCAGGAAGTCGTGCTCGTTAAACAGCATGGTCAGGTTGGCGGCAAATTTTGGCATAGTGCTACTCCGTTTTTTAAATCAACAATCAGTCCATCAGCGAGATGGCGGTGGGGGCGTCAATACCCGCTTCGGCCAGGGACTCGAATTCCGTCACATTGTGCAGTTCGGTGCCCATGGCAATGTTGGTGACGCGCTCCAGGATCAGTTCGATCACAACCGGCACGCTGAACTCTTTCATCCATGCGCGAGCCTGTTCAATGGCGGCCTGGATGTCTTCAGGTTTGTGTACGCGAATGGCTTTGCAACCCAGACCTTCAACCACGGTGATGTGATCCACACCATAGCCTTCGGTTTCAGGGGCGTTGATGTTGTCAAAGGCCAGTTGTACACAATAGTCCATCTCAAAGCCGCGCTGTGCCTGACGGATCAGGCCCAGGTAGGCGTTGTTGACCAGGATGTGGATGTAAGGCAGCTTGAACTGGGCACCAACGGCCAGCTCTTCAATCATGAACTGGAAGTCGTAGTCGCCCGAAATGGCCACTACTTCACGGCCTGGATCGGCAGCAACCACACCCAGCGCGGCCGAAATAGTCCAGCCTAATGGGCCTGCCTGACCGCAGTTGATCCAGTGACGTGGCTTGTACACGTGCAGGAACTGAGCGGCGGCAATCTGCGACAGACCAATGGTGCTGACGTAGGTGGTGGCGGGACCAAAGGCGCGGTTCATTTCTTCGTACACGCGCTGGGGCTTCAAGGGCACGTTGTCGTAGTTGGTCTTGCGCTGCAAGGTGGCTTTGCGTTTCTGGCAATCGGCGACCCAGGCAGCACGATCGTTCAGTTTCCCAGCGGCCTTGTATTCCTTGGCCACTTCAATGAATAATTTCAATGCAGCGCCAGCGTCCGAGGCGATACCCAGATCAGGGCCAAATACGCGGCCAATCTGAGTAGGTTCGATGTCCACGTGCACGAACTTGCGGCCTTCGGTGTAAACGTCCACGGAACCGGTGTGGCGGTTGGCCCAACGGTTACCGATACCGAATACAAAGTCCGATGCTAGTAAAGTCTGGTTGCCGTAGCGGTGCGAGGTTTGCAGACCGACCATGCCAGCCATCAGTGGGTGATCGTCCGGCACAGTGCCCCAGCCCATCAGGGTTGGAATCACGGGTACGTTCACCAGCTCAGCAAATTCTTGCAGCAGGCCAGCAGCGTCGGCGTTGATCACGCCACCACCGGATACGATCAGCGGACGCTCGGAGGCGTTCAGCAGTTCGATCGCTTTTTCAGCCTGGGCGCGGGTAGCGATGGGCTTGTAGGCTGCCAGCGGTGAGTAGGTGTCCAGATCGAATTCGATTTCAGCCATCTGCACGTCGATAGGCATATCGATCAGCACAGGGCCGGGGCGGCCAGAGCGCATGATGTGGAATGCTTGCTGGAACACGCGTGGGATCAGGTCCGGCTCGCGCACAGTCACGGCCCACTTAGTCACAGGCTTGGCTATGGATTCAATATCCACAGCTTGGAAGTCTTCCTTGTACAGGCGCGAGCGGGGAGCCTGGCCGGTAATGCACAAGATGGGGATCGAGTCAGCCGATGCGGAGTACAGGCCGGTGATCATGTCTGTGCCAGCGGGGCCGGATGTGCCAATACACACGCCGATATTGCCGGGGTTGGCCCGCGTGAAACCTTCAGCCATGTGGGAAGCGCCTTCCACGTGGCGGGCAAGAATGTGCTCAAAGCCACCTTCTTTACGCATCGCAGAGTAGAAGGGGTTGATGGCGGCGCCGGGCACGCCAAATACGGTGCTCACGCCTTCTTTACGTAAAATTGCGGCGGCGGCGTCCACTGCTCTCATTCGAGCCATTGATATCTCCTAGATCATCGTTTGACGAAATTCACACCTCGATAATAAGGAGTGATAGACGACCCTAGAAATGGTGGTACGATTGTTTCTATCGATACTTGGAGTATTGAATGAGCCGTTATACCGAAATTAGAAGCTTTGCGCTGGTCGCGGAAAAAGGCAGTTTTGCGGCTGCTTCCGTGGTTGAAGGTGTCACTCCCGTTGTCATGGGTCGCCGTCTGGATGCGCTGGAGCAGCGCCTGGGTGTGCGCTTGATGCACCGGTCCACGCGCGGGCTGACTCTGACTGATCTGGGCGAGCAGTTTCTGGAGCAGTGCAAACAAATCCTGAAGGACTTTGAGGAGGCAGAGGCCAGTATCAGCGCACAGCGTAAAGTGGTGCGCGGACACTTGGTGGTTTCTGCTCCGGCAGCCTTCGGGCGTCGTCATGTGGCACCGCACGCCCTGGCCTTCAAGAAACGTTACCCCGAATTGAAGCTGTCTTTTAACTTCACGGACAGCGTGGTCGATCTGGTGCGCGAAGGCTATGACATGGCCTTGCGTATCGGGGAGGTTACCGATCCCAATTATGTGGCGGTACGCCTGTACCCGAACCGACGCGTCGTCTGTGGCACGCCAGAGTATTTTGAGCGTCATGGCGTGCCGCGTGTACCCGAGGATCTGGCTCGTCACAATTGCTTGGCCTTCAATCTGCAGGGTGGACAGCAGCGTGGCTGGACCTTCTTGCGTGATGGTCGACCTTTGGCGGTGCGGGTGGATGGTGATCTGGATTGCAACGATGGTGAGTTGCTTTTCAACTGGGTCAAGCAAGGCTGGGGCATAGGCTGGCGTTCCACCTGGGAAATTCAGCCTGAACTTAAGCGGGGCGAACTGGTGACGGTGCTGAACGAGTTTGAAATTCCCAGCTATGACATTCAGGCGGTGTACCAGCAGCAGCGCTATTTACCTGCGAAAGTACGACGCTTTATTGACTATTTGAGAGCCATCTACAACACGCCCGGCTATTGGGATGGCGAGGTGCAGTTCTAGCAGCCCAATAAAAAACCGCTTCGAGAAGCGGTTTTTTTACTGCATGGTGTTTAGAAGTGCCATTCCACCTGCACGGTAGGTGCGCTGGTTTTGATGCCGGGTTTCACGCGGCCGTCCGCCATGTAGCGATTGCCGAATTTGTTGTACCAGTATTCGTAGCCAATCCCCACCCACAAAGTGTTTTTTTTGTCGAAGGCCACTTTACCGACGTCCGCCATCAAGGAGGTGCGTACCAGCACTTCAGACTTGGTGCTGATGCCTGCGTAGTCGTCGCCCTTGGGGCCCGCATAGTTGGCAAAGCCCTGGAACTTCAGAGGGACTGAGCCCACATCGAAGGGTAAGTTCCAGTTCAGGCTGGCCAGGAACTGGGTGTGGAAGGAGCTGCGGCTATTCGGGCACGCCGGGGCGCCCAGACCGCAATGGTTCCATTCCTTACCCACCATCAGGCTCAGGTCCACAAAGCCTCGGGGGACATCGAACTTGAAGGTCGGACCCAGCACCAGCAGGCGTTTGCGCGGGGCAAAGGCGGTGTTCTTGGTATTCAGGTCAAAGCCCGCGGTAATGGCCACGTCCTTGACCGGGCCAAAGCTCATGTCTTTGTCAAAAACCTTGCCCATGGAGAGCTGATGGCGGTAGGTCGCGTAGAACTCGGTAGCGCCATTGCTGCCGTTGCCATTAGAGGGGTCGTAGCGGTCAGACTGCAGAATATCCAGGTTGAAGAAGTTCTGTCCCAGGCTGTAGCCATTAACGTGCGTCAGGCTCAGGATGTGCTTCTGAATGGTCCGATCATTCATCGGCTCGGTGTATTGCGTACTGAAGCGATAGCCTAGAAAGGTGTCGCTCCAGTCTGCCGCCAGGGCCGGGGTGGACAGGATAGGGGCAGCCAGCAGGGCACATGCCCAGCGTGCAGGGTGTAGGTGTCTCATAGTGTCTCCTCTTTGTTTGAGCGCAAACAGGTCCTTGGGATCTGATGTCCCTAATGGCCTGCGGCCTTGGTTTTCTTTGTGTGGGTGTTACTGGCCTTACTTAGATTAATTATGGACAGTCGATACTTTTACATGGGTACTGCAGAAATTTGAATCGCCGCCCTGTTTCAAACAGGGCGGCGATTCAAAAAGGGGGCGTTTAGCCGTTTTGCGAGGCTAGTTGAGTGCTGTTTTCTTCAGCCACCTTTTCAGCATTGGCTTGTTTACGGGCCTGAGTGGCTGCCGATGATTCAACGGTATGGCCTTGGTCGGCGTATTTTTCGATGCCATTGAAAAACAGGTTCAACACGATGGCCGACACGGCAGCCAGCAAGATTCCGCTGTGCAACAAGGGAGCCAGAGCAGGAGGCATCTTGTCCAGCAGGTGCTCGGCAACCAGGGGGATCATGCCAAAGCCCAAGCTGATCGCCACGATGTAGGGGTTGTAAGGATTGCGGTTCAGATTGGCAGACATCAGGATTTTGATGCCGGTGGCACCCACCATGCCAAACATCACAATGCCAGCGCCGCCCAATACATAGTTAGGAATGGAGGCGACGACAAAAGCCATTTTTGGGAACAGGCCCAGCATGATCAGGAAGGCACCGCCCATCACACATACCCAGCGACTGCGGACACCGGTCACGCTGACCAGGCCTACGTTTTGCGAGAAAGAGCTGTGCGGGAAGGTATTCATGATGCCGCCCACCAGGGTGCCCAGACCGTCGGTACGCAGACCACGGACCAAGGCTTCACGGTCGGTAGGACGTCCACAGATGGAACCCAGTGCCAGGAACATGCCTAGGGATTCGACCATGATGACCACCATGATCAGGGATAGTACGGCAGCCGCGCCCAGCAAGGCCCAGCTAAAGGTGGGCACGCCAAAGTGAAACGGTGTCACGATGGCAAACCAGCTGGTTTGGTCCAGACCTTCAAAACTGATGCGACCCATGGCCAGGGAGACGAAAAAACCTGCCAGCAAACCAATCAGAACGGCCACGTTTGCCAGAAAACCGCGCGCAAACTTGGTGATCAGCAGGATAACGGTCAGTACCATCAAGGCAATGCCCAGATTTTCCAGTGATCCGTAATCCGGGTTGGGCATGGACATGCCGGTAACAGGATCGGTAATCGTGGGAGCGCCACCGCCAATCCAGTTCAGACCCACGCGCATCAAAGTCACACCAATAACGGTGATGATGATGCCGGTTACAACGGGGGGGAACAGACCCATCAGGCGGCTGAATACCGGGGCAATCAGAATACTGAAGATGCCGGCCAGAATTGTGGCACCGAAAATACCGGGCAGGCCCAGTTGGGGGTCCAGGCCGATAGCGACCATAGGGCTGACCGCGGCAAAGGACACGCCCATCATCACGGGCAGTTTGATACCGAAGATGCCAGCGCCACGAGCTTGAATGATGGTGATCAGGCCACAGCACAGCAAGTCGGCATTGATCAGGAAGGCAATCTGCTCTTTGGTCAGGCCTAAGGCTTCGCCAATGATCAGGGGGACAGCAACTGCGCCCGCGTACATCACCATGACGTGCTGCAAACCAAGGGTGGCCAGGCGTCCCGTTGGTAGGCGTTCGTCTACACCGTCACAATCAGCTGGTGTGGACACTTCTGGGTTGGCGGACATCAGGGTCTCCTTATTAATTCGTTATGCGCAGCCGATGTCTGGGCCGCGTAAGCATAAAGTTATCGGATGGGCCGTATCACTGGAAGGCGGTACGACTTGATAAGTAGAATACGGAAAAGCGTATGGCAGGCCGCGCCCCACAGTGTGGATGGATATAAGCCCGGTAGATAGGGGCTGTGTTCATGCTGGCCTCTAGCAGATTCCTGCTTTTTTCATGGGTTTTAAGGTGCTAGGGGTATTGCCCACCTAGTCTGTTACAAAAAACTATGCTAACCAGCTCCGGATACCCCTGTGGTTTAAGGTTTTGAATTGACCTAAGCTAATGAAAGATATAAAAAAAGCGGCCAAAAGGCCGCTTTTTTGAGAGGTCTGGATTACTTGTCCGACCACAGGACTCCGGCGGTGGCCCAGTTCTCGCGTTTGACGTCGGTAAAGACGATATCGACGGCATCAGGCGTACAGCCGAGCACGCGGCAGGCTTCTTTGGTCAGTGCCTGGGCGAGTTCACGTTTGATTTCCACGGGGCGGCCGTCGAATAGTTGTACGTTAATAGAAGGCATAAAAGCTCCGTAGGGGTGAAAAGGGGGCTAGCGGCAAAAATCGGGCTCGCTCTGGTAGAGCTTGCGCAGCAAGGCTGGCCATTCTAACAAGCCCTCTGGTTCGTCCCCGGGTAAAAGCTGACGGTGTGTCAAATCCAGCACATCGTTAGGCGGCAGGTGCAGTTCATTGCTGGCCGCCATGGCCGAGAGCTGAACGCGACAGGCGCGTTCCAGCGCATCCATCAAGACATAGGCTTCCGCGACGGTCCGACCACAGGTCAGTGCGCCGTGATTGCGCAACAGCAGAGCGGGGTAGGATGCTAATTGCTGAAGCAGGGTCGCTTGCTCTTCAGCCGGGAAGGCCAGCCCGGCGTAGTCGTGATAGCCAATGTCCCGCCAAAAACGCATGGCGTGTTGTGACAGGGGCAGCAGTCCACAGGACAAGGCTGAGACCGCAATTGAGGCGTCAGTATGTAAGTGGATAACACAGTGGGCATCGTCACGGGCACGGTGTACGGCACCGTGAATGGCAAAACCGCTGGGATTGGCACGACGGCCTGTGTCGTCGACCACGTTTCCTTGGGTATCAATCAACAGTAGATTGGAGGCGCAGATTTCATCAAAGCGCAGGCCAAAGGGATTGATCAGGAAAATGTCACTGTGGCCGGGCAGTCGCAGGGAGATATGTGTATAGATAATATCGTCCCAACCTTGGCGGGCCGCCAGCCGGTAAGCGGCGGCCAGATTGACACGGGCGCGCCAGTGCTCGGGATCGAGATCCGCCGGACGATGGGCGTAAATAGCCTCTATGTCCGGCGTGATGGGACAGGACTGACTCACGCTGTCGTCGTTTCCAGTTCAGCAATGATGGCTTTTTCTTCCAGCTGGATGACGTCGCAGTTGTCACCGGGGCCTTTACGGTCGATCACGATGAAGTCTGCCACTTGGTTCAGGGCCATCAAGGGGTGGTGCCAAACGCCGGTTGCGTAATTTACACCCTGGTCGCCACGGGCCAGGAACAGACGCAGCTCCGCGGCTTTTGGGGTTGGGCCCGCAGGAGCCACGATCACCAGGTAAGGCTGGCCGGACTGGGGAATGAAGGCCTGGCTACCCTTGGGGTGGCGTTCCATCATTTCCACAGTGAAGGGCAAGGTGCGTGGCTGGCCACGGAATATGGACACAATCGCATGGCCGTCCGGACCGGGCTCGATCATAGCCAGGTCGTGATAGCGCTCGGTATTGCCTTCGTTGATGGTGAAGTGCTGAACGGTGTCGGAGGCTTCGATTACATCACCAAAAGGTGCGAAGGCTTCGGCTGTCAGGGTTTCCAGTTTCAAGGTGATAGTCATGGCAGGTCCTTGTTAGGCAGACCGGCGTGGGGCTGGAAGCAGCCGCACCACGTACAGTCAGAAGAAACAATAGGGTAGCGTGCCTGTGGGCTGGCGCTACCCCGCGAAAGGCATGGATCAAGCGGTTTGATCTAGCATGTAACAGAATCAGCCCAGCAGCGCGTCCAGACGGAAGCGGGCAATTTTGCCAATTTCGGTCAGGCAGGTTTGAAACTCAGTGTCAGTGCTGTTGTTCAGACGAGCCTCCACTGTATCCATGATTTGGTAACGGCTCAAACCCTTGACGGCAATCACGAAGGGAAAACCAAAGCGCTCACGGTACTGGGCATTCAGACCACGCAAACGGACCAGCTCCTCGGCCGAACACTGGTCCAGGCCCGCGCCGCGCTGCTCGCCGGTAGAGGCGCTGGTCAGTGTGCCTTGTTCGGCTTCTTTGCCTGCCAACTCCGGGTGAGCACAGATCAGGTTTTTTTGTTCGTCATGCGATGCTTCTTTAACGACTTGCACCATGCAAGCATGCAACTGATCCACACTTTCAAACGGACGCTGGTTCCAGCTACGCTCGGGCACCCAGGGCGAGTGTTCAAAAATACCTTCGAGCTTGTCCACGAACTGGCTTTGGTCCAGGCTGGAGAGTTCGGTCAGGGCCTGCGTGGTGGTAAGGGTTTGAGTGGTCATGTGTCAGTCCGATTGTCTAAGCGTAAATAGAGCGAGCCGAAGCGGCTTCAGGCGGTTGCCTCAAGGCCATTTTTCAAGGGTAGTGAGAGGGCGTTTACAAGGGCGGCTTGATTTATGTAAACCCTTATAAGCTGCCGCCTGTGGGCTATGATTTTCTTATATGGGACCAGTTTAAGTTTTCTGTTTATAAATAAAATAGAATTAGGCGTATAAATGATATATGCCATCTCGTATTGTGCATGTGTGTCATTATCATGCTGGAAAAAAGCATAAGAAGGAGAGAATAAGATGGCCGCCCGACGTGGGGATAACCCGCTTGATACCTATCTTCTGAGGGTATTTTGCTTACTCGTTACCGAGCGCAGTGTCTCGCGTACCGCGTTCAAAATGAACCAGTCGCAGCCTGCCATCAGTGCGGCCTTACGACGTTTGCGTGACATTATTGGCGATCCTTTGTTGGTCCGGGAGAAAGGCGGCATGGTGCCGACCGAACGTGCCATTGGACTGTTGGCTCACGCTAAAGGAGCCTTGGCAGAGATTGACTGTATGGTTAATACGCCAGACAGTTTTGACCCCCAGGTTAGCCGTAGCGAGTTCCATATCGGTGCGCCAGATTATCTGGCGCCGGTTTTTATCGGCAGTGTCGTCGAGCGCATGCGTCGTGAAGCGCCGGGCGCGCGTCTGAATCTGCACTCGCTGGATGCCAGTTTTGATTTTGAGCGTTCTTTGGCCGAGGGTGATCTGGATATGGTGATCGGCAACTGGCCCGAGCCTCCGGATCGCATGCATCTGTCGGTTCTGCTGGAAGATCAGATTGTTTGCCTGGTCGCCGCTACACATCCGCTGGCCCGTAAAGGGCTGACCATGGACGATTATGTGCGGGCGCGCCATGTGGTGCCCATGCCTTATTCGATTAACCAGCGTGGGGTCATTGACGCGACCTTGTCGGCCTTGCGTATCCAGCGTGACGAAAGCGTGGCGGTGCAGTCTTTTTCTGCGGCACCTTATTTGCTACAGAATACAGACCTGATTTTCACCACTTCGCGTCACTTTGCCGAGTTTTACTGCCGTTTACTGCCTCTGGTGATTTTGGAAGCCCCACTGGAGTTTCCACCCATGCGTTTTTACCAACTCTGGCATGAACGTAACCGGCATTCGCCCAGCCATCGCTGGTTACGGCGACTTTTGACCGAGTGCGGCAATCAATTGGCTTCGACTGAACCTTTGGCACAGCCCGATTCCTGAGCCCCATCCCGCAAAATACTTGCTTTCGGGCTCGCGCTCGGGCAAATTAGCGAGCTACTCCTGCCGACACGAAAGTGATACGGAACTTGACGGAAATTGTTGCATTTAATGCGACTGGTCACGGGCACAAGCCGGAAGGCAGGTTGATAATAAGTAGTTCCTAACCTTGCAGGTGTTTCGCGGTGTCTTTACCTCAGATGGGGGAATCCTTTACCTGGTTGTATATCTGTGTCGTGGCTTTTATGGTCGGCGGGCTTATTGTGGCCTCCGAACGTTGGCACGGCCGCTTAACCGGGGATAGCGATCTTAGTAAACCCCAAGCGTCCCATTCCCGTCCCACGCCTCGTGTTGGTGGCTTGGCGGTTGTCGCGGGCAGTTTGGCGGGCTTGTTGGTGCTGGGCCCTAGCAATATGACGCTGACTTGGTTGTGGCCGGTGTTGTTTCTGGCGGCGATGCCGGTTTTTGTGGCTGGACTGGTCGAGGACATCACCAAGGATGTGGGGTCACTGAAACGCTTGCTGGCCGCCTTTCTGTCGGCAGCTATTGCCTGGTGGTTATTGGGCGGTGTGTCGCGAGTTGGCGTGACCTGGGCAGACTGGGTCCTGGGTTTCTGGCCTATTTCGCTGCTCTTTACCATGATTGCCGTGGGTGGCTGTACCCATGCCCTCAATATTATTGACGGCATGAATGGCCTGGCGGGCATGATCGCCACCTTGATGTCTTTGTCGCTGGCCCTGGTGGCCTTGCAGGTGCAGGACATCCCGATTTTTCTAATTGCGGCGTCGCTGGCGTCGGCCACCTTGGGCTTTCTGGTCTGGAATTTTCCCTTCGGGAGGGTCTTCCTGGGGGATGGCGGGGCGTATTTCCTGGGTTTTATGCTGGCCGAACTGGCGGTGCAGTTGGTGGTGCGTAACCCCAGCGTCTCGCCGTTTTACGCCTTGGCCGTCCTGTTCTACCCTGTTTTTGAAACCCTGTTTTCGATCTGGCGCCGTCGTTTCAAACGCGGTGTACCTGTGGATCAACCGGACGCGCTGCACCTGCACCAGCTGGTGTTCCGTCGTTTGGTACGCTCTACGTTCAGCCGTGACAGTGGCGGGGCCTTGCCCGCGTTTTGCAATGCCATGACCTCGCCCTACCTATGGGTGCTGGCGTTGATCGGTTTGGTTCCGGCCACGATCTGGTGGGACAATACCTGGGCTCTGTGCGCCAGCATGCTGGTCTTCTCGCTGGTTTATATCTGGCTGTATTCCCGTCTGGTGTCGTGGCGTCGCCCTTCCTGGCTATTGCTGCCCTCGGTACGGCGGCGAGTCGATCGGGACTGATATTGTCCGGTGTTCAAGATTATTCCTTGCGCATTGCGCTAACTGGAGAATGAAGTTGCAACTTGAGAATGTGAAACTGGCCGTCATCGGCTTGGGATATGTCGGATTGCCTTTGGCAGTGGAATTTGGCAAAAAACGTTCCGTAATCGGTTTTGACATTAATGCGCGTCGTGTCGCCGAACTCAAGGAAGGGGTGGACCGCACCCTGGAGGTCGAGAGCGCGGAATTGGTCGAAGCCAGTGGCTTGAGCTATTCCTGCGAAGCCGATGAACTGGCCCAGGCCAATGTGTTCATCGTGACCGTGCCCACGCCTATTGATGAGTTCAAACAGCCCGACCTGACTCCGCTGGTGCGTGCCTCTGAAACTATTGGCAAGGTACTCAAGCGCGGCGATATCGTGATTTACGAATCCACGGTCTACCCTGGCGCGACCGAAGAAGTGTGTGTGCCCGTGCTGGAACAAGTATCGGGACTACGCTTTAACGAAGAGTTCTACGCGGGTTACAGCCCCGAGCGCATCAATCCGGGCGATAAAGAGCACCGCGTCTCCACCATCAAGAAAGTGACTTCGGGTTCGACCCCAGAAGTGGCTGAACTGGTAGACGCTCTGTACCGTGAAATTATTGTGGTGGGCACCTTCAAGGCCAGCTCCATCCGCGTTGCCGAAGCCGCCAAGGTTATTGAAAACACCCAGCGTGATGTGAACATCGCTCTGATCAACGAATTGGCCCTGATTTTCAACCGCCTGGGCATTGATACCCTGGACGTGTTGGAAGCAGCAGGCACCAAATGGAATTTCCTGCCTTTCCGTCCCGGTCTGGTGGGTGGCCACTGCATTGGCGTGGACCCTTATTACCTGACCCACAAGGCGCAGGCTATTGGCTACCACCCCGAAATCATTCTGGCTGGCCGTCGTTTGAACGACTCCATGGGGGGCTATGTGGCTTCTCAACTGGTCAAAGCCATGACCAAGCGCCGCATTCAGGTGCAAGGAGCGCGTGTGTTGCTACTGGGCCTGGCCTTTAAAGAGAACTGCCCGGATTTGCGTAACACTCGCATTGTGGACATCGTGCATGAACTGAAACAGTACGATGTGCATGTCGACGTTTACGATCCTTGGGTTGATCCTAAAGAAGCCGAGCACGAGTACGGTATTACGCCGGTCGGAACCCCCAAAGCGGGCGAGTACGATGGTGTGATCGTGGCCGTGGCCCACAAGCAGTTCAAGGAACTGGGTGTGGAGGGCGTGCGTCAATGGGGCAAGCCCGAGCATGTGCTCTACGATTTGAAGTATGTGTTTGATCGCGAACAGTCCGATCTGCGACTTTAATTTTGGATAGCATTATGAGCTCTGCATTTGAACAGGCGAGCCTGCAACTACGTGATCAGCCTAAAACGTGGCTGGTTACCGGTTGCGCCGGCTTTATCGGTTCCAACCTACTGGAAGCCCTGCTGACGCTGGATCAGCAGGTGGTGGGTCTGGATAACTTTGCAACTGGCCATCAATACAATCTGGACGAAGTACGCGGCCAGGTCGGGGCTGAACGCTGGGCGCGTTTCCGCTTCATCGAAGGGGATATCCGCAGTCTGGAAACCTGTCGTGAGGCTGTCAAGGGCGTGGACTATGTCCTGCATCAGGCGGCGTTGGGCTCGGTACCCCGTTCCTTGAACGATCCGCTCACTTCCAACGAAGTCAACGTGAACGGTGCCTTGAACATGATGGTGGCAGCGCGTGATGAACAGGTCAACGCCTTTGTTTACGCCGCTTCCAGCTCCACCTATGGTGATCATCCTGGGCTGCCCAAAGTGGAGGACACGATTGGTCGTCCACTGTCGCCCTACGCCGTCACCAAATTTGTGAACGAACTCTACGCTGATGTGTTCGCCCGTGCCTACAGCTTCTCCAGCGTGGGTCTGCGTTACTTCAACGTATTTGGTAAGCGGCAGGACCCCAATGGCGCGTACGCGGCAGTGATCCCCAAGTGGGTCTCGGCCATGATCCAGAACCAGGATGTACAAATCAATGGGGATGGTCAGACCAGTCGCGATTTCTGCTTTATCGAAAACGTTATTCAAATGAATATCTTGGCCGCCGTGCAGCAAAAACCCGCTGTGGCCGAGGTCTATAACGTGGCCATTAATGCTCGTACCAGCTTGAACGAATTGTTTGAGCATTTGAAGCAGACTTTGAATACCAACGGTATCAACTACACCAAACAGCCCGTCTATGCGGATTTTCGCGCGGGTGATGTGTTGCACTCGCAGGCTGATATCTCCAAGGCCCGCACCCAGTTGGGTTACGAGCCGACTCACACGATCTTGCAGGGCTTGAACACTGCTATGCCCTGGTACGTGGCGTTTCTGAGTTGATTTGGTTCGGCCTGAAAGCACGCCTGTCTAGTCTGCACGACGACCATCGTCGCATCGCCCTGGGGGCGATGCGGGTGGCGTTTTTTCTATTGCTGGGCAAGGCAGCGGGCGCTTTCAAAGAAATGGCCGTGGCGTATCGCTACGGTGTCAGTGATGTGGTCGATGCCTATCAGTTCACGATGGTCATGGCCAACTGGTTGCCCGTCACGATCGTCGGCTCCATGTCGGTGGTGCTGATACCGGTTCTGGTGCGTCTGCACCGCTTGGAGCCGGCGGCTCGCAGCCGTTTTCTGGGGGAACTCAAGGCCTGGTGCATTGTGCTGGGTTGCGTGCTGGGTGCGCTGATCTGGATTAGTTGGCCCTGGGTGCTGGAATGGACCGGGCAGGGTTTGAGCCCCGCCGTCCACGAAATGAGCCAGGAGCTGCTGTTTGCCTTTGCCCCGGCGGCAGTCTTGACCTTGATGATTGGCCTGAGTGCTGCCCGTTTACGGGCGCATGAGCGTCACATCAACACTTTGCTGGAAAGCGTTCCGGCCTTTGTCATCCTGATCTGGGTGCTGGCCGCTGGCGGGAATGCCGGCATTGGTCCCTTGCTCTGGGGCACCTTGCTGGGCATGACGATTCAAGCCGTTTGGCTGATGATTCTGGCCTCGCGGGCCGACCGGATCTGGGCTCGCCCCACGGTCAGCTTGCGTGCCGAGCAATGGCCTGACTTGCTCAAGGCGGCCACCATCATGTTGGTGGGGCAGGTAGCCATGAGTTTTGTGGGACCTATTGACCAATATACGGCTGCCAATCTGGGCGCCAATGCCAACGCCACCCTGGGCTATGCCACCCGTTTGCTGGCCCTGGTGCTGGGCGTTGGGGCGGCCTCGGTAGGCCGCGCCGCCTTGCCTGTGCTGGCCGATATTCAAAGCCGTGGCGATAATGCCCGCGCCCGCTCCATGGCCTTGAAATGGTCGGTCATGATGGTGCTGGTGGGGGCCGTGGCGGCCGCGATCGGCGTCTTGCTGGCACCCTGGGGTGTGGCCCTGCTGTTTGAACGTGGTGCTTTCACGGCTCAGGATACCGCTATCGTCGCCCAGGTCTTTAGTTGGGGTCTGGTGCAGCTGCCTTTTTATTTTGGGGTGCTGATTCTGGTGCAGTTGCTGGCTAGTCAGAACCGTTATAAGTCCATGGCTATCATTGCTGTGATCAATTTTTTGGTGAAAGCCGCTCTGAATCCGGTGCTGGCCGAACACATGGGGCCGTCGGGCATCATGCTGGCTACCAGCCTGATGTACGCGGCTTCGTTCACTTGTTATTTCATCTTGGCCTTAAAACCAGCCAGAGCGATCACGCCTGGTTCGCAGGAATAGGAAAACGTGCACAGTCATTCCGCAGTTCGCCCACATATCATGTTGCTCATCCACTCTTTGGGTGGGGGCGGGGCAGAACGTGTTGCAGTCGATCTAAGCGCAGCCTGGGTGGCGCGTGGCTATCGAGTGTCCCTGGTGACTCAGGCCGATCGCGATAAAGATGCCTATACCGTGGCCGAAGGCGTAGAGCGTCATGCCTTGGGGACGGCGGGTAGTAGTCGTGGCCGTCTGGATGCCTTGTGGAAAAACTGGCGTCGAGTCAGGCGTGTACGTTCCTTGATACGCAAGGCCAAGCCGGATGTGGTTCTGGGCATGATGACGACCTCGTCCGTGCTGGCGATCTCGGCAGCCAAGGGCCTGCCCTGCAAAGTGATTGCTACCGAACATACCCATCCCCCATCCCAGTCTTTGTCTTCTTTCTGGCAAAAGGCCCGTCTGCGCACGTATCCGCAAGCACATGCTGTTATTGCGCTGACTGCTGGTACGGCGGACTGGTTGCGAGAAAATGTGCCGGGTAGTCAGGTGCAAGTCATCCCTAATGCAGTGCGTTGGCCTATGGATAGCGCCGAGCCGGTTGTGCCTGTACCCGAGCTATCAGAAGGGCGCAAGCGTCTGCTGGCTGTGGGACGACTACACCCCGTCAAAGGTTTTGACACCTTGATTGAGTCCTTTGCCATGTTGTCCAATTATTTCCCGGATTGGGATTTGGTGATTTTGGGCGAAGGCGAGCAGCGCGCTGTGTTGGAAGCGCGGATTGAAGAATTAGCTCTGCAAGAGCGTGTTCAGTTGCCTGGACGAGTGGGCAATATGGCGGACTGGTACGAGCAGTCTGATCTCTATGTGCTCAGCTCGCGCATGGAAGGCTTGTCGAACAGCTTGCTGGAAGCGATGGCCAGTGGTTTAAGCGCCGTGGCCTTTGACTGTGATACCGGCCCGCGCGAGATTATCCGCGCCAATATTGACGGCGTCCTGGTGCGCCCAACTGAGGACGTTGAAGCCCTGGCCGCTCATTTGTCAGATCTGATGTCCAACGAGGACAAGCGCTGGCGTCTGGCGCGGCGTGCGACGGATGTGCGTGACCGTTTCTCCTCGGCCCGCGTTCTAGCCTTATGGCAGCAAGTGCTGGAACAGTGCTTGCGTCGGCCTTAAAATGGCGCTTTGCCTAATTGCCCCGGTCGATGAGCCCACGGAGGCCCAGTGAAAATTCTGTTTTTTGTCAGCTCCCTGAACGCAGGTGGCGCTGAGCGTGTCGCCTCCACCCTGGCTAATGCTTGGGGTTTGCGGGGAGATCAGGTCACCTTGGTGCCTACCTACAGTGGGGGCGGCAGTGCCTTTTATCCTATCGACTCCAAAGTAGAGTTGGTATGGCTGGCCCATCGTATGCGGGGTAGCTGGCTGCCTAAACCTCTGGCCAAGTTGCGTGCCATGCGCAAGCTGGTACGTGAAAAACAGCCTGATGTCATTGTGTCCTTTCTGACCAATGTGAATATCAATGTCTTGCTGGGATTGGGCGGTATGGGCGTACCCATTGTGGTGGGTGAGCGCACTAATCCGGCGTTCAGCAGCAGTGCGGGCAAGCTTTTGCAAAGCCTGCGCCGACGTCTGTACCCTAAAGCGCAGGTAGTCACGGTCCAGACCCGCGCCAGTGTGGCGGCGTTTCAGGCCATGGTGCCTGGTATGAAGCAGGTCATGGTGGTACCGAACCCCTTGCCGCAAGCGCTGGATGCAGTCCAGCGTGAAGTGCGGGTGGAAGAGAACCGACATTGCACCTTGATGGCAATGGGACGTTTGGTACCGTCCAAACGTTTCGATGTCTTGATTCGTGTATTTGCCAGTTTGGCGGCCGAGCACCCCGAATGGAAGTTGAAGATCTGGGGTGATGGTCCGCAGCGCGCTCAATTAGTGCAGCAGATTGCTCTATCAGGTGCAGGTGACCGTATCGAGCTGGCAGGAAAGACGGCTCAGCCCTGGCAGGAGATGGCGCGTTCTCACGCCTTTGTCATGACCTCCGAAGTGGAAGGCTTCCCCAATGTGCTGCTGGAAGCCATGGCCATGGGCTTGCCCGCGGTGACGGTTGATTGCCCCAGCGGCCCGCGTGAGATCAGCTCCGATGGCAAAGACGCCTTGCTGGTGCCGGTAGGGGACGAAGGCGCGTTGACCGCTGCCCTGGCCGAACTGTTGGGTGATGGCGTTTTTCGAGGTGTATTGGGACGCCGTGCCGCTGCAGCGGTGCGTCAGCGTTATGAACTAGAGCAGGTTTTGCTTAACTGGGACCAGGTCTTTCAGGCCGCCCGTGGCGGTATAGAAGAAGGAGCCAAAGCATGAGCGCATTGCAGCCAGCGTCTTTGAATCAAGAGACGGATGCCGTGGACGGCAAACCAGAAAAAACAAGCCCGCCGTTGCGGGTCGTGCATATTATTGCGGGCCTGGGGCAGGGTGGCGCAGAAACAGTCTTGTTTCGTTTGGCGACAGCGCCCGGGCAGGACACCGAACATATTGTGATCTCTTTGGGCGGAGAGGACGTATTTGGGCCGCAATTGCGTGCTGCAGATATTCCTTTGTATTGCCTGAACATGCACTCGCCCCTGGGCTTTTTGAAAGGCCTGCGTGCGTTGACGCGCTTGCTGCGCGAGGTGCAGCCGGACGTCGTACAGACCTGGATGTATCACTCTGACCTGATTGGTGGCGCTGCTGCGCGTGTGGTCGGTATTCCTGCGGTTTCTTGGGGCATCCGTAATTCCGGGGCCAACCTGTACCAAGGTAGCCCCAAAGCCCGCATGGTGGCCTGGTTGTGTGCCCGGCTGTCGCGCTTTATTCCCAAGCTGATTGTGTCCTGCGCCGAAAATGCCGCCCGACGTCATAAGCAGTGGGGCTATCGTGCCGACATCATGAAGGTGATCCCCAACGGTTATGACTTGAGCCGTTGGCACCCCGACCAGCAAGCCCGTGAAGAAGTACGCGAGGAACTGGGCTTGTCGCTGGATACGCCCGTTATCGGTAGCGTGGCCCGCTGGAATCCGCTGAAAGATCATCCCAATTTGTTGGCGGCCTTGGCCCGCAGCCTGCATCGTCATCCTGGCCTGCGTTGCCTCTTGATTGGTGATGGCATGGACAGCAGTAACGAGACTTTGATGCGTTTGCTGGATCAGCATCAGCTGCGCGAGAGTGTCATCTTGATGGGGCGGCGCAGCGATGTGCCTCGCTTGATGAATGCCCTGGACGTGCACGTGTTGTCCAGCTCGGCAGAAGGTTTCCCCAATGTGGTGTGTGAAGCCATGGCGGCGGGCGTGTCCAATGTCGTCACCGATGTGGGCGATGCCGCCTTGATTGTCGGTAATGAAGGCTGGATAGTGCCCCCCAGCAACGCCGAAGCCTTGGCCGGTGCCATTAATAGCGCTGTCGATGAGCTAGGAGCACCTTCCTGGCAGGCTCGTCACGAGCATGCGCGTGAACGCGTTGCCCGCTTGTTTTCTCTGGAAGGCATGGTCAAAAACTACACGCAAGCTTGGAAAACCTTGACGGCGCAGTATCCGCCCAAGCGCAAGCGTAGTCGGCAAGCCTTGAATGTGCTGACAAACGATTCCGGTAACAAGACGCGCATGTTGATGTTTGTGGTCAATAACCCGGCATTTTTTCTGTCGCATCGCTTGCCTCTGGCTCTGGCCGCAAAAAAAGAGGGCTATGACGTACACGTGGCCACCATGGACGGCCCGGCTGTGGCAGAGATTGAGCGCAACGGCTTGCAACACCACGCTTTGCCCATGACACGTAGTGGGACGAATCCTTTACAAGAGCTGCAAACCATCTGGGCGTTGTGGCGGCTGTTTCGCCGTGAACGCCCCGAGCTGGTGCATGCTGTAACCATCAAGCCCGTGTTGTATGGCGGTATTGCTGCGCGGCTGGCGGGTGTGCCGGGCTTTCTGGCAGCGGTCTCTGGCCTGGGCTATGTGTTCACCAAGCGCGACAAGTCCGTGGACCCGGTGCGTTGGATTGCTTTGCAGCTTTATCGCATGGCTTTGGGGCATTCCAATAGTCGCGTAATTTTCCAAAACAGCAGTGATCGTGATGTCTTGCTGGAAGATCGTGTGGTCAAGCGTGACCAATGCATCCTGATTCGGGGTTCGGGCGTGGACTTGAACGAGTTTCAGGCCCTGCCGGAACCTGAAGGCCCGCCTGTAGCCTTGATGGTCTCGCGCCTTTTGGTGGATAAAGGGGTGCGGGAGTTTGTGGAAGCGGCTCGTATCAGCGCGGCTCAGGGCAGCTCGGTTAAATGGGTAGTAGCAGGTAGCCCAGACCCTGGTAATCCAGCCAGCATTAGCGACCAGGAATGGCAGAGCTGGCAGCAGCAAGGCGTGGTGGAGTGTTTGGGCGAGCGCAGCGATATTGCGCAGCTCTACGCTCAAGCACATATTGCCGTGCTGCCTTCTTACCGCGAGGGTTTGCCTAAATCGCTGGTTGAAGCGGCCGCTTGCGGACGTGCGGTAGTAACGACCGATGTGCCCGGTTGCCGGGATGCTATCGAGCCCGGTGTCACGGGTGTGTTGGTACCGGTACGCAATGCACACGCTTTGGCCACGGCAGTGATGGAGCTGGGCGAGGATGCTGCCCGGCGTCAGACGATGGGGGAGGCAAGCCGCCGCTTAGCGGAAGAAGCCTTTGATATTGAACGTATCAGCCAGGCCCATCTGGATCTGTATCAGCACTTGAGCCGCTGAGTTTTTCTCGTTTTGGGCCTGGATTGATCGGTTAAAAAGCACGGATTGAACTGCCTCTGGAACCTTGGATTCAAGTCCCATCTAGAGTGAGCAGTTCAGCCCGTGCTTTTTTATACTGCTTTGGAGCCTGGAGCGGGTTTCTGTCACCTTAAAAAGGCAGAGCGGCATCTGGCTTGAGTGCCAGCAAAGCGGCCCGGAATTCTACCTGGATACGATCCAGGGCTTCCTGGGACTGGGCTTCAAACCGCAGCACAATCACTGGCGTGGTGTTGGAGGCGCGGGCCAAGCCGAAGCCGTCCGAATACTCCGCACGTACGCCGTCAATCGTGTTGAGCTGCTTGGCGCTAGGGAAACGGCCTTCTTGTTGCAGGCGGGCGATCAAAGCATGAGGCTCGCCCTCGGCCAGCGGGAGTTTCAGCTCTGGAGTGGACAGATCTTGGGGTAAGGCTTCCAGTTCCGAAGTAGGATCGTTGCCGCGCGAGAGAATCGCCAGCAAGCGGGCCCCGGTGTACAGACCATCATCAAAACCGTACCAGCCTTCCTTGAAGAACACGTGGCCGCTCATCTCGCCAGCCAAGGGAGCGCCGGTTTCCGCCAGTTTGGCCTTGATCAGTGAATGGCCGGTTTGCCACATCAAAGGCTGACCACCGGCTTTGGTAATTTCCAGGGCCACGTGGCGGCTGCATTTCACATCAAAAATAATGGTGGAGCCAGGCTCGCGCTGCAAAATATCGCGTGCGTATAGAATCAACTGGCGATCTGGCCAGATGATCTGTCCGGAGCGAGTCACCACACCCAAGCGGTCGGCGTCGCCGTCAAAAGCCAAGCCCACTTCGCAGTCCGTTTTTTGAACATGGGCGATCAGGTCTTGCAGATTGTGTGGCTCCGCGGGATCGGGGTGGTGGTTGGGGAAGCTGCCATCGACATCCTCAAACAGCATGTCCACTTCGCAGCCCAGGGCCTTGAACAGGCGGGCCGCCACGACACCACCCACGCCATTGCCGCAGTCCAGGGCAATTTTCATGGGACGAGCCAGCTTCACACGTTCAGCGATCGTGGTGACGTACAGATCCAGCATGTCTTTCTTCTGGCCCGTACCCTTTGGGGCCGCTGGCTCAAGACCGGCTTGCATACGCTTCATCAAGGCTTGGATATCGTCGCCGTGCAGCGTCTTGCCGGCCATCATCATTTTGAAGCCGTTGTAATTGGAAGGGTTGTGGCTGCCTGTAATAGCGACGCCTGAACCGGTTTCCAGCACATTGGCTGCAAAATACACGACGGGAGTGGGGACCATGCCCAAATCGACCGTATTGACTCCACCGGCCTGAATCCCTTTTTGCAATGCTTGAGACAGCGCCGGGCTGCTGTGGCGGCCGTCATAGCCCACTACCAAGGTTGGAACCGCTTGTTCACGGGCAGAGGCCGCCAGGGCCAGGCCTAATTGATAGGCGAAGTCCGGATTCAGTTGTTCGG
Source organism: Alcaligenes sp. (assembly GCA_052109075.1). Lineage (GTDB taxonomy): Bacteria > Pseudomonadota > Gammaproteobacteria > Burkholderiales > Burkholderiaceae_B > Alcaligenes. The sequence continues at coordinate 60,761 of JBQEAN010000011.1, forward strand.
GAACGGTGCCTCGAATATCGTAGGCCTTGAACACAGCGGTCGGTAGGGCAGGAATTGGAGTCACTGTTGCGTCCTGGGTAGATAAACAAAGAAACCAGTTTAGCGCGAATGCCACTGGCTTTCGTGAGTTACCATTAAGAGCTTTAGCGCGACAGCAAGAGCGCCTGATTGTTTTTCTTGAGTGGCTTGGGTCATGACTTTTCTAAACGAACTTGAACAGCGTATTGGTCAGCAACATGTGCTGACGGGGCAATCCATGCAGCAGTATCTGGAGGATTGGCGCGGACGCTATACCGGTACGGCGGTGGCAGTTGCCCGGCCTGCGACCACGGAAGAAGTCGCCCAGGTTGTGCGCTTGTGTGCCGAGCATCGGGTGCCCATCGTCCCTCAAGGCGGCAATACGGGCTTGTGCGGGGGCGCGACCCCGGATAACAGTGCCACTGCATTGGTTTTGTCCCTGGAGCGCCTGAACAAGATTCGTAGTGTGGATATTGATAACGACACTATGGTGGTGGAAGCAGGCTGCATTTTGCAAAATGTGCAGCAGGCGGCTAGAGATCAACAGCGTTTGTTTCCCCTGAGTCTGGCAGCAGAAGGCAGCTGCACCATTGGCGGTAATTTGGCGACCAATGCGGGGGGTACGCAAGTTTTGCGTTACGGTAATGCGCGTGACCTGGCCCTGGGCCTGGAAGTGGTTACCGCCCAAGGCGAAATCCTGCACGGCTTGCACGGCCTGCGCAAGGACAACACCGGCTACGATTTGCGTAATCTGTTTATTGGCAGTGAAGGCACGCTGGGTATCATCACCGCCGCTACCATCAAGCTGTACCCCCAGCCTGTGGCTTCGTGCACTGCTTTGTTGGCGCTGAACACCATTGAGGATGCGGTGCAGGTGTTGGCTTTGGCGCGCCAGGGCTTGGCTGCGTCCTTGACTGGTTTTGAGCTGATCGCCGGTAATTGTCTGCAAGCTGTGCTGCATTGCTATCCCGATCAACGGATGCCTTTCCAAGGCCCGGCAGAAAAGGCGGCTTGGTACGCGTTGCTGGAGCTATCGGATAGCGAAAGCCTGGAACATGCCCGCGAGCGTTTTGAAACCGTGATTGGGCAGGCGCTGGAGCAAGAGCTGGTGCAAGACGCGGTGATCGCCGAGACCATCGCGCAGAGCAAGGCACTGTGGCATTTGCGCGAAAGCATTCCACTGGCTGAAAAAGCCTATGGCAAAAGCATCAAGCATGACGTATCCATCTCGGTGTCCGTGATGTCCCAGTTTGTGCACGAAACGGATAAGGCTCTGCAAGAAGCGTTCCCCGGTTTGGAAAACGTAACCTTCGGGCATTTGGGCGACGGTAATCTGCACTACAACGTGGCACGCGGCACGGCCTTTACAGAAGAAGAGCTGTTAAAGCGTCAGGACGAGATCTATTCCTTGGTACACGATAGCGTGCATCGCTTCCACGGTTCCATCAGTGCGGAGCATGGTGTGGGGCAACTCAAGCGTCAGCTATTGCCACGCTATAAAGATCCGGTTGCGCTGAGCTTGATGAAGCAAATCAAGACGGCGTTGGACCCCTTGGGCATCATGAACCCCGGTAAAGTTTTGCCTGACTGATTGCAGTTATTGGGTATGTAGATGTTCTTTCGCCCTTATATCCTGGCTAGTGCCGTCTTATTTATTGCTTTGGGAATCGCCGCGTTTGTGACGATGGGGTCCGCGACGGACCTGTCTCTCAGCGCCTATTTCTACGATTCACAAGTACAGGATTTCTCCTGGCGCTTGCAGCCCGTGATCGATGTGTTCGGGCGCAGGCTGGTGTGGTTCGTTCCTTTTGGCGGTGCGGTCGTTTGGGCGATTGTGGCTTGGCGGCAGCCCCAGGGCTCTCGCCGCCAACTGGCTTGGGCGGGGGCGGCGTTCTATATGGGCAGCGGCCCTTTGTTGGTCGGCGTGCTCAAGCATCTCACTGCTATGCCGCGTCCCTTTAATTTGGCGATGTTTGGCGGCGTGGAGTCCGTGCCTACTTATTTCTGGGCGCATTCCTGGGCCGAGGCAGGCAATGCCTTGCCCAGTGCTCATGCCGCATCCGGCTTTGTGCTTTTGTCACTGTTTTTTGTGGGTGTGCTGATAGGCTGTCGCAAACTTGCGGCCTGGGGTTTTGTGCTGGGTATCAGCGCTGGCTTCTTGTTTGGCTTTTTGCGCATCATGCAGGGCTACCATTTTCTTAGCCAGGTGCTGGCTTCAGGCGCTGTGCTGGGGCTGTATGGTTGCGTGCTGTTTTATATATTGTGGTCTTGGGCCAGACGCAAGCAGTTGCCCCTCTAGCGGCTTTCTGAATCTGGAAAAGGGGACTTGAAGTCCCCTTTTTTGTTTTTACGAGTCCCACTGCGATAGGCTTTACGTAAAAACACCCCGAAGCCAGATATAGGTTTCGGGATGTCGTTTACACGCAAACGTATCTTGCCAATCAGACCTTTGCGGACCTGAACTTAAAGAACGGCAGGCAACACGCGACCGGCACATTCGCCAAAAGACAGCGTCGGGTAACCTTCCTGACGGCATTGGGCCTTCAGAATGATCTCGTCCTGATCTTCCAGGAATTTGCGCTGTTCACCCCAAGGCAGGTCAATGGGGTTTTTGCCGCCCTGATTCATTTCCAGCAAAGAGCCTTCCTGGCCTTTGGCCGGGCCGGACAAGGTGCCTGTGCCCAACAAGTCGCCAGTTTGCAAATTGCAGCCGTTCACACTGTGGTGGGCCACCAGTTGTGCCACGGTCCAATACGCTTCTTTGAAGTTGCTGCGCGACAGCAGGGCCGGGTCTTTCTTTTGCTGACGAGACTGTTCGGTGCTCAAGTACACCTCCAGCTCCACGTCCAGAACACCACTGTCTTTGTTAGCTTGATCCTGCAGATAGGGCAAAGGTTGAGGGTCGGATTCAGGACGACTGAATGGACGACGGAATGGTGCCAGAGCCTCCAGTGTTACCACCCAAGGCGAGATAGTGGATGCAAAGTTCTTGGCCAGGAAGGGGCCCAAAGGCTGGTATTCCCAGGCTTGCAGGTCACGCGCAGACCAGTCGTTAAAAATGCACAGGCCAAAGATATGTTCGTTGGCCTGACCGATAGGAATACGGCGGCCCGCTTCGTTGCCTGTACCGATCAGAATGCCCATTTCCAGTTCGAAGTCCAAGCGTTCGCAAGGACCAAAGTTGGGTGCTTCCTGGCCTTCTGGTGGGCGGGTTTGCCCAAGCGGACGGGGGAATTGCTGGCCGGATACGCCAATGCTGGATGCACGACCGTGGTAGCCAATGGGCACCCATTTGTAGTTGGGCAGTAGCGGGGCATCGGGGCGGAACTGTTTGCCGATGGCGGTGGCGTGATGCACGGAAATGTAGAAGTCGGTGTAGTCGCCAATCTGTGCGGGCAGGGCGTATTCCAGCTTTGTGCGTTCAATCAGCAAGGGACGCAGGCGTGATTCAGCCGACGACCCTTGGCGCAGGTCGTGCGACAAAGCAGCACGCAAGGCACTCCAGTGATCCTGTCCTAATGCCATCAAGGCATTCAGAGCCGGTTTGACGCAAGCGGCCAAGGCTTCAGCGGCCTTGCCTTTCCAGGGGGTATCGCAGGCCAACAGGCCCAGATCCAGCGCGTAAGGGCCAATGGCCACCATGACGCGGAAGTCTTCCTGATTGTCACGGCGACGGGCCACGGCAAAGGGCAGATTCTGGATGGGGAAACCGTTATCGGCCTCGTTCGCGCCGTGTACCCAGCTTTGCAGCTTGGGGTCGTGTGTGTCATTCAGATAAATACGGGTCATGCCTTTGCTTCCGTAGAGAAGTGTTTTTCCAATCCGTCCCAGACGGCATCGTAATTGGCTTGCAGGCTATTGCTTTGCAAGGCTTGCGGGGAGGGGCGGATGACTTTGCGGGTCTCGAACATAAAGGCCATGGTACCGCGTAGATAATCCGCCTTGCTCAGATCCGCGCTGCTGGCTTTGTCAAAGGTGCTGGCATCGGGGCCGTGCGGACTCATGCAATTGTGCAGGCTGGAGCCGCCGGGCGCAAAGCCGTCGGCCTTGGCATCGTACACACCCTGGATCAAACCCATGAATTCGCTCGCGAAATTACGGTGGAACCACGGTGGGCGGAAGGTGTTTTCCATAGCTAGAATGCGGGGCGGGAAAATCGCAAAGTCCAGGTTGGCGGTACCGGGGGTATCCGAGGGCGAGGTCAGCACGCTGAATATGCAGGGGTCGGGATGATCGTAGCTGATCGAACCGATGACATTGAAGTCGCGCAGATCGTATTTGTAGGGGGCGTGGGTGCCATGCCAAGCCACTACATCCAGTGGCGAGTGCGTCAGTTGCGCTACCCAGAAGCCGCCTGTGAATTTGGTGATCAGCTCATGGGGCTCGCTGATATCTTCGTACCAGGCGACTGGTGTTTTGAAGTCGCGCGCATTGGCCAGACCGTTGGAGCCGATGGGGCCCAGTTCGGGCAAGCGTAGTGGAGCACCGAAGTTTTCCAGCAAGTAACCGCGAGCCGTCTCGTCCAGTAACTCTACTTTAAAGCGTACACCGCGGGGCATGACGGCAATCTCGCAAGGCTCGATTTCCATAATGCCCAGCTCGCTGACCAGACGCAGGCGGCCGTGGTCGGGAACGAACAGCATTTCAGCATCCGCGTTGTAGAACACGCGCCGTCCCATGGACTGGTTGATGGCGTATAGATGAATGGCAATGCCGCTTTGTGAATCGCTGCTGCCATTGCCCGCCCAGGTGTGTACCCCGGCCAGAAAATCGGTAGGGGTATTGGGTGGCGTCAGCGGACTCCAGCGCAAACGGTTGGGGTTGGCTGGGCCTTGGCCAAAGTCTTCATTCCAATGAGGGGCCCCTTCAAATGCCGAAAATGCGCCTTGCTTGGCGCTGGGGCGAATGCGGTAGAGCCAGGAGCGACGGTTCTCGGCGCGTGGCGCGGTAAATGCCGTGCCGGACAATTGTTCGGCATACAAGCCATAGGGGCAGCGCTGCGGTGAGTTGCGTCCAAGAGGCAAGGCACCGGGCAGGGCCTCGGTGGCAAAGGCGTTACCAAAACCAATCTGATAATTCAAAGAGCTCATTGTGGGTCTCCAGATTCAGGCAGCCTGCTCCAGGCAGGTCTGGCGGGCGGCATCCAAGGCTTGCTTGATCACATCCAGCGAGCCGACATGATTGCACAGCAAGAGCACCAATGCTGCATTCATGGCATGGCTTTGTGCCGTGCTCAGGCCTTGGTGGGCGTCGATCAACATTTGGTAGAAATCGTCAGCCCGTTCCAGGGGGGTATCGGTATTCAGTGTAGACATGAAGCACTCTCCAGGAAATGGCCACAGGCTTTGTGTAAGGCAGCCTGGACAGCTTGCCCATTCAGATGGCGCCAACGGGCGCACAGGTGTTGGTCGGGGCGGATCAGGTAGCAGCTGCCGGCTTGGGCGTCATAACGCTGGCGCAACATATCCTGGCTATCAATCACGCCACCTTGCGCCTGTGCTGGGCTAGTGTCGGCAGGCCAGACGCGTAGGCGGGTCAACAGACCTTGGGCGACCAGTTCGTCTACGGATTCCAGATGGCTGCCGGTACCTTCACCAAATTCCAGTAGCGTAAAGCCGCTACCTAACTGACCCAGCCACCAGCCTTGCTGGCCGTTTTGCTCAATAGGGGCATCGGGTACGCAGGCGCCCAGCGGTGTGGCCCGTGGGGCAAAATCGTGTTCGTCCGCTGTATTCAAGGGGCTGTCCGGATAAGCGCTGGGCAATGACAGACGGCCACTATTAACCAGTACACGGGCAAAGGCGTGGCGGCGGGCCAGAATCAGAGCCGCATCGCGAAACAGACGGCTGATTTCGCTTTTAGGCGTGATGAAGTCTGTTGAGCGGCTGGAGTGACGAATGTTCTCGTCGGCGGCCAGTTCACGTTCATGGCTGTAGCTGTCCAGCAGGCTGTCGGGAGCCTGGGCGTTAAGAACCAGATTCAGCTTCCAAGCCAAGTTGTCAGCATCTTGAATGCCGCTATTTGCGCCGCGTGCGCCAAAAGGCGAGACGCGGTGGGCCGAGTCCCCAGCAAACAGAATGCGACCATGACGGAAACGCTCCATGCGTTCGCAGGCAAAGGTGTAAATGCTGACCCATTCCAGCTCAAAGGGAGCATCGGCACCTAGCAGGGCGCGAATGCGGGGCAGCACATTTTCTGGCTTGACGGCTTCCACGGGGTCGGCATCCCAGCCCAATTGGAAGTCGATACGCCAGACATTGTCTGGCTGGCTATGCAGCAGAACAGATTGATTGGGGTGGAAGGGCGGATCAAACCAAAACCAGCGCTCTGCCGGGAAGTCGGCCTGCATGCGCACGTCAGCAATCAGGAAGCGATCTTTGAAGACGCGCCCACTGCTGCTTTCTCCCAAGGCGCGGCGGATGGCTGATCGCGAGCCGTCGCAGGCCAGCAGCCATTGGGCTTCCAATGTGTAACTGCCTTGCTCGGTTTCTACATCCAGATGCACGCCTTCAGCCTGATTCACTACGTTCAGCACTTTATGGCCGGAACGCAGTTCAATCAGCGGCTGCGCGCAGACAGCCTCGTACAGGTAGCCTTCGCAGTAGTACTGCTGCAGATTGATAAAGGCGGGGCGCTGGTGGCCTTCTTCGGGCCGCAGATTAAAGCTCCAGACTTCCTGGTTGCGGAAAAAAACCTTGCCCACATTCCAGGACACGCCTTTTTCCATCATGCGTGAACCCACACCCAGCCGGTCCCAGATATCCAGGGTGCGCTTGGCAAAGCAAATGGCCCGTGATCCTTTGGACAAACTGGTGTCATCGTCCAGAACCACGACCCGGTGGCCTTTAGCCGCCAGATCCAGGGCCATAGTCAGCCCCACCGGGCCAGCGCCCACCACCACAACAGGGTGGCGGGTGTGGGTAGCTGGTGGGCGCGCTTGCGTCAGCTCCAGGGTCTGGTAATTAATGTCTCCCATGTTCTTTCTCCCTGGTCGTGCGTCTTACTGGCCTTCGAGCTGTTTCCACATTTCCAGATCGCGCTCGGCGGTCCAGATGCGTGGGTCTTCGTGGCCGTTGACTTCGTCGTAGGCACGGGAGACGTCAAAGGGCATGCAATGATCAAAAATGACCCAGTCTGCGTAACGTGGCTTCATGAAGTCGTAGGTTTCGCGGTAAATGGTCTTCAAATCCTTACCGGCAACAGCGCCTTGCTGCACGCTGGAGTACAAGTCCGTCAGAAAGGCACGAGTGCCTGCCAGGGCTTGACGCACTTCCGAGGCATTTTTCAATGCAGGACCACGGCCTGGCACCATTTGCTCGGCGTTCAACTCGCCCAGACGGTCCAGCGTGCGAGGCCATTCACGGAAGTAGCAGTCGCCCGCATACGGGGTGGATTGATATTCAACCAAGTCACCGGCAAACAGGATTTTTTGCTTGGGCAGCCAGGCAATGGTGTCGCCCTTGGTGTGGCCACGGCCCACTTGCATCAGGTGGACTTCCAGATTGCCCAGGTCCACCGTCATATGACCTTCAAAGGTCATGGTGGGCCAGGTCAGGCCAGGGGGAATGGATTCTGCGTTGCGGAACAGGCGGGGGAAGCGGCCAATTTCGCTGGCCTTGTCTTGTTCACCACGCTCTACGATCAGATCGTAGGTGTCGCGACTGGCCAGGATTTCCTGCGCATCGTAGGCGGCGGCACCCAGCACGCGCACGGCATGGTAGTGCGACAGCAATATGTACTTGATGGGTTTGTCGCTGACTTCGCGGATGCGGCGGATCACGTCCTCCGCCATCACGGGGGTAGCTTGGGTGTCGATCACCATAATGGCCTCGTCACCGATGATGATGCCCGTATTGGGATCACCTTCGGCCGTGTAGGCGTAGGCGTTGTCGGACAGTTTTTCAAAGGCAACGACTTTGTCTTCCAGGTCGTTATGCGAGGCGAAGGACTTGCTCATGAAAATGACTCCACGGTCGATAGGGATGGAGTCAGATTAGTTTATGGCGAATCGGTTAGATATAGGTGAATACCTGAATAGGGTAGGCATAAGCGGAAAACGCAGGCGATCGCCTGCCTGACGCATCCGACATCAAACACTGTAAAAAAAGCGGGGAGAGAGTCAGCGGCGTTGGCAGCGCGAACAGTAATAGGTCGCCCGCTGGCCTTGCACGATGCGTTTGATAGGCTGGGTACAACGTGAGCAGGGTTTCCCGGCACGTTCATACACATTGGCGTGAATATCGAAGTAAGCGCCTGGTTCGCCACTGGCATTCACGTAGTCGCGCAAGGTGCTGCCGCCTGAGTCCAATGCGGATTGCAGTGTGCCCAAGACAGCCGCATGCAGTTTTTCGCAGCGGTGCAAAGAGACTTCGCCTGCGGGCAGCTCCGGATGGATACCGGCTAAAAACAGGGATTCAGAGGCATAAATATTGCCTACACCCACCACGATCTTGCCGCCTAGCAGAGCTTGTTTGATCGCGATACGTCTTCCTTGCAAATGCCGGTGCAAATACTCCGGGGTGAACACAGGGTCGAAAGGTTCAACGCCTAAAGTACGTAGCAAAGGGTGGCTTTCCAGAGGACCGTCCCTATGGGCGTGCCATAATATCGCACCAAATCGTCGTGGGTCGTGCAGCAGGAAGCGGGCCTGATCAAACCGCCATTCCGCATGATCGTGTTTGCGGCGCTCTTCATCCAGGGCCACGCGACGTAAGGAGCCGGACATACCCAAGTGGATGATCTGGACGCCTTGTTCAAAATGCAACAACAAGTATTTGCCGCGACGCTCGCAGCTCTGGACAGTCTGGCCCTCAATCCATTCGGGTAAGGAGGCAGGCACGGGCCAGCGCAGACGTGGCTCGTGGACCAGGAATTGCCGGACAATTTTTCCCTGGATAACCGTCGCAATTCCGCGACGAGTTGTTTCAACTTCTGGCAGTTCAGGCATGGGGGGGTGATACCATCAACAAATCTGATTCCTTTATTGTGCCATCGGGCGTTTTTTCGCGCGTATCACGGCACGGGTTTTTCTGGATGAATGCTCTGACCTTAGCACTAAAGCTGGGCCTGATGTCGTTGCTTGCAGCGGTTTCGGTGCAAGCACAACCATCACTTCCCATCCTCAAGGCGGAGCCGCCTGCTGACACCATCCGCTTACGCGGAGGGCAACTGCCCCTGGTAGGTCTGACCCCGGACATTCTGTATCGCATTCTGGTTGCCGAAGTGGCTGCCTCGCGAGGCGAGTTTGATGTTGCCAGCCAGACTTTTTTGTCTCTGGCCCGTGATACCAGCGATCCTCGACTGGCTCAGAACGCCTTTCAATATGCGATGGCCGACCGTGACTTGGCGCGTGCCTTGCGAGCTGCCAAAGAATGGGCCTTGCTGGCACCCAATGATCCCGAAGCTAAAGCCACGGCCCTTGCCCTGGAAGCTTCTAGCGGTCAGACCGAAGGTTTAGCCGATGCCTTGTGGCTGCGCATTTCTCGCGCCCAGGATAAAGAGCAAGCCGTGGTGCAGGCCATGAGTATGGTCAGCAAAATGGTGGATCGTCGTCTGGCGCTGGAAGTGTTGGACAAAGCCTTGCAGCAACCGGTACGTTCACTTCCTATTGCCCGTCTGGCCTTGGCTGATACGGCTTTCAGCGCAGGCGATATGGCGCGTGCGGAACGTGAAGCCCGCGAAGCCTTGAAGCTGGATCCGCATTCTGAAGCTGCAGCACAACGTGTGCTGGAGTACGGCATCAAGATTGACCCATCAGCGGCCTTGCAAAGCGCACGCAATTTTGTTCGATCCAATCCAGACAGTCGCAAGCTACAGTTACTGTTAGCCAATCGTTTGGTGGAGCGTCAGCAGTTTGAAGAGGCCCAGGCCATTGTCACCGCCTTGCAGCGTGCCAATCCAGAAGACTTTGATTTGCTCTATACCCAGGCTGAGATTCATATTCGTGCCCAGGAGTTCGATCAGGCCCGCCAGTTGCTGGAGCAGTACATTACGGTCCAGCAGCAGCGCCGTCAGTCTTTGAATGATGCCGTCAGCACCGCTTTGGCCAGTATTTCCGAAGCTCGCCTGTCTTTGGTACAGATTGCCGAAGCCCAGGGCAATATGAACGAGGCGATTCGTCAGCTGGACCTGATCGAAGAGCCCGCCTTGCGTTTTCAGGCCCAAATTCATAAAGCCGTCCTGCAAGCTCGCCAGGGCAATTTGCCCCAGGCGCGTCGTACCCTGGAAAACTCTCGTCCGCGCGACATGAGCGAACAAGTCGTGGTGGCCTTGACGTATTCCTCTATCTATCAAGATAGTGGTCGTACGGATCAAGCTCTGGAAGCGCTGGAACGCGCTGACCGGGAATTGCCTGACAGTCCCGAGATCAAATACAACCTGGCCATGCTCTACGAGCAGCGTGCCAAGCACGATCAGTTTGAAACCTTGATGCGCCGCGTGATTGAGCTGCGCCCAGATCATGCCAATGCGTATAACGCCTTGGGCTATACCTACGCGGATCAGAATCGTCGTATGGACGAGGCGCAGGATTTGCTGGAACGCGCCATGGAGCTGGAGCCGGACAATCCTTATATTCTGGATAGCGTAGGCTGGTATCTGTTCCGTATTGGTGATTTGCAAGCGGCGCTGGAATATTTGCAGCGGTCTTACGAGCGTTTGCCGGAGGCCGATGTGGCGGCGCACTTGGGTGAAGTCTTGTGGGTAAAGGGCCGCCGTGACGATGCCATGCTGGTCTTTCGTGCAGGTTTGAGCAAAGATGCAGAGAACCGCACATTGACTGAAGCCATCAAGCGCCTGGGAGTACCGCTGCCGTGAGTATCTTGAAACAGCGAATCTGGGCTCGTGCGGGCGCACTGGCATTGGTAGCATTGCTGAGCGCTTGTGCGGCCCCTCCCAAACCTGAAGCTGGTAGCAGCAGAGATGCGGCCAAAGCTGATTCTGCCTTGTCACGTTCCGGACGTTTTGCCTTGAGCGTGACCCATGCCAGCTCCCAGGTGGAGGCGGTGCAGGGTGGCTTTTCCTGGCGCGATGATGGCCGCAAGCTGATGCTGGACTTGAGCAATCCCTTGGGTAATACCCTGGCGCGTGTCTGGGTCTTGCCTGGACAGGCCATGCTGGAACGTACCGATGGCAGTCAGGAAGTGGCCTCGCATCCTGATGCTTTGGTGGAGCAGGTGTTGGGCAGCCCAGTGCCTGTTGCCGGCCTGCGTGATTGGTTGCACGGCCGGACAGGGTCGTCTGCCGTTCAAAACCAGCGTTTAGACGAACAGCAACAGTTAAGTAGCTTTGAGCAGTCGGGCTGGCGTGTGACGCTGTCGCGTTACGATGAACAAGGCCCGCGCTTGTTGCAGTTGAACCGCCATGAAGCCAGCCGCTCTATTAGTGTGCGTCTGGTTGTGGATCAATAAAGCCCGAGCAGGTTTGTCTAATGGCGCTCTATCATGTCCCGGCTCCGGCCAAGATCAATTTGTTTTTGCATGTCACGGGCCGTCGTGAGGACGGCTACCACTTCCTGCAAACTGCCTTTCGCTTCATTGATCTGAATGATTACCTGAGCTTTGTGCCGCGCAGTGATGGGCAGATCCATCGGACGCACACCACCTTAAGCGATGTAGAACCCGAGCAAGATCTGGTCGTGAGAGCGGCCCGTGCCTTGCAGCGGGCGACTGGCATACAGCAGGGGGTCGACATCGCTTGCATCAAGAATATCCCTTCAGGTGCGGGAATGGGGGGCGGCTCCAGTGATGCCGCCACGACCTTGATCGCCTTGAACCGTTTATGGGGCCTAGGGCTGAACCGTCAGGCCTTGATGGATATTGCCTTGCCCTTAGGTGCGGATGTGCCGGTTTTTGTGTTTGGCCAAGCCGCGTTTGCCGAGGGCGTGGGCGAGCAGTTGCAAGCCATTCAGATGCCGCCACGGGATTACCTTATCATTCGGCCTCCGCAATTTATATCCACGGGAAAAATATTCGCCTCCGAATGCTTGACACGAGACGAAAAACCCACCACAATGACGTTCTTTACTGATTGGCAAGAAAAATTCTGGCAATCCAAGGACAACAATCCTTATTTTGGCAGAAACAATCTGGAGTCAGTCGCATTCAGTCTTTATCCTGATTTAGAAGTTTTAAAGCAGGATTTGCAAAGATTAAAATTGAATGCTAGAATGACGGGCTCAGGTTCTTGTTTGTTTGTTGAGTGCAGAGACAAGCAAAGCGCCATGAATGGTCAATTTGAAATTGACCGAAATCGCAGTAAAATAGATTTTTCTGGTAGCGCAGAAACAAGTAGTGGTAAATTGCTGATCGAACAAACTTGGGTTTGTTCTGGATTGCAAGATCATCCATTACGCTACTGGATAAAGTAAGTATTTGGGGAATCGCCAAGCTGGTTAAGGCACTGGATTTTGATTCCAGCATGCGAAGGTTCGAATCCTTCTTCCCCAGCCACCTTTCAGGCCTAGCCTGCGATAATGTAAAGCTGTTGAGTCGTTGCCTTAACGAGGTCCCGATCAACAGCTTTGCTTTTCCTGCATCAAAAATCTATCTCCCTATCATGGCACAAGACCGATTCATGATCTTCACCGGCACGGCTAATCCTCGCCTTGCTGTCGATGTCGTCAACCACCTTGATATGTCGCTGGGAAAAATGACGGTGGGCCGCTTCTCCGACGGGGAAGCCATGGTCGAAATTAACGAAAACGTCCGCGGTCGCGATGTTTTTGTTCTACAACCCACCTGTGCCCCCACCAACGACAATCTGATGGAAATCATGGTGATGGTCGATGCCCTGCGCCGTGCTTCGGCCGGTCGCATCACCGCAGCGATTCCCTACTTTGGTTATGCCCGTCAGGATCGACGCCCCCGTTCGGCGCGTGTATCGATCTCTGCCAAGGTCGTGGCCAATATGTTGCAAGTGGTCGGTGTTGATCGCGTCATGATGATGGATCTGCATGCAGACCAAATTCAGGGTTTCTTCGATATCCCTGTCGATAATATCTACGCTTCCCCCATCTTGCTGGGCGATATCTGGCGCTGTAACTACCAGGATATGGTTGTGGTCTCGCCTGACATCGGCGGTGTGGTGCGCGCACGTGCACTGGCCAAGCAACTGGAAGTGGATCTGGCCATTATCGACAAGCGCCGTCCACGCGCCAACGTCTCTGAAGTCATGAACATCATCGGTGACGTCAACGGACGCACCTGCATCCTGATGGATGACATGGTGGATACCGCCGGTACGCTGTGCAAAGCGGCTGAAGCGCTGAAAGAGCGTGGTGCCAAGGCGGTTTACGCCTACTGTACGCACCCCGTGCTATCGGGTGAAGCGGTCGAGCGTATTGCGAATTCCCAATTGAACGAGCTGGTTGTCACGGATACGATTCCTTTGTCCGCCAAGGCACGTGAATGCACAAAGATCCGTCAACTGTCCTGTGCGGCATTGTTGGGCGAGACAATCTTGCGTATTTCCAACGCCGAATCCGTCAGCTCCTTGTTCAGCGATTAAGTTTTTATAGCGTGTGCTGGTCGCGGCACACGTCAACTAGGTAGGTCACTACCGTTTTTTAGCAGTGGTCTGATGGCCCTGCCATATGGAGTTTCCCATGAAATTCACCGCTACGTCGCGTGATGTACAAGGTACGAGTGCGAGCCGCCGCCTGCGTCACGCTGGCCAAGTTCCTGCAATTGTTTACGGTGGCGAAGAACAGCCCGTCGTGATCTCTTTGGATCACAACGAGACTTACCACAACCTGCGCAAAGAAGCCTTCCACGCTTCCATCCTGACGATGGAACTGGACGGTAAAGCTGAAAAAGTGCTGTTGCGCTCGGTTCAGTGGCACCCGTACAAGCAGCAAGTTCTGCACGTTGATTTCCAACGCGTTCTGGCTTCGCAAGCCATCACCACCAAAGTTCCTTTGAACTTTGAAGGTGGCGATGTGTCTCCTGCTGTCAAGCTGAGCAGCCAGGTTATCAGCCACATCCTGACCGATCTGGAAATCACTTGCTTGCCAGGCAACCTGCCTGCGTCCATTACTGTGGACCTGAGCGGCATGACTGCCAACGCTAACTTGCACCTGGAAAGCATCAAGCTGCCACTGGGCGTGACTTACGCTGGCAACGATACCAACCCTCTGCTGGCTGCTGCTCTGCCAGTTGGTGGTGGTGCCGCTGCTTCGGAAGAAACAGAAGAAAGCGCCGAGTAATCAAGATTGCCAGCCGGCTCCGGTCGGCTTGCAGCTTGGCGAATCAACCCCTGTCAGCGTATGCTGGCGGGGGTTTGTTATTTGAGCCTATACCCTTGCGGTGTAGCCGCTTCCTGCGAAAACATTCATGTCTGAGCCTATCCGTTTGATCGTTGGCCTGGGAAATCCTGGCCCCGAATACGAAACCACCCGCCACAATGCTGGCTTTTGGCTGGCTGACCAGCTGGCCGATGATTTGCATGCCTCCTTCAACTTGGAAAAGTCTTTTTTTTCCTGGGTGGCCAAGGCACGCTTTGAGGGTGAAAACGTCATCATCGCCAAACCCATTACCTTCATGAATAAATCCGGACAGGCAGCCGGGGCTTTGATGCGTTTTTACAAGCTCAAGCCCGAGCAAGTTTTGGTCTTGCATGACGAGCTGGATTTGCTACCCGGTCAGGTCAAGATGAAAAAAGGTGGTGGACACGCCGGGCATAATGGCCTGCGCGACATCCAATCCGCGTTTGGCACACCAGATTTCTGGCGCTTGCGCTTGGGTATCGGACACCCGCGTACATTGGGCTTGGCTCAGCAAGTCGTGAACTTTGTCTTGCATACCCCCCGCAACGAAGAGTTGCGCGAGATTGAAGACGGGATGAATCGTTGCCGCATCATGATGCCTGCCTTGCTGCGTGGGGATTTTGAGCAGGCGACTCGGCAGCTTCATGCGCCGCAGAAGGCCTGAAGCATGAAGCCAGTGGCAGGTGGCCAGTTGCGCTTTCGGGATGAGCTTAAAGACTTCTTCCATTTTCTGCGTCATCCTCGCAGTGCGCGGCGCTTGCCCGGCAGAGGGCAAGGGGACGGCTGGTATCTGGATTGGTTTGCTCCCTTGCCCTGGAAACGCATGTTGCAATGGGCGGGGATGCTGTGGCTGATCAATGCGTTGGTGCTGGGCCCGATTGCGGTCTCTGTGGCTGGGGCGGGGGGGGCTCAACATCGTCTGGACCCGACTAGTATTCCATGGGTACAAGCCATTATCTGGGCACCCATTGTTGAGGAACTGGTTTTCCGCTTTGTTTTGCGGCGTCCGTCTCAATGGTTGACGGTCGTCCCGCTGGCGGTGTTCCTGATGTTCCAAGGGCCTAGTTGGGCCATGCAGGCTTTGTTGGCGCTGGGACTGGCAATATGGATCAGCCGCTATACCGGCATGTCACGTACAGCATTACCTGCTGACAGCTCTTGGTGGCGCAAGCTTTTGGGTGCACTGCAAGGGCGGGCATGGCGTTTTTCTTCTATGCGACGTTATTGGCGCTGGTTCCCATGGGTGTTCTACGGGGCGACCTTGGCCTTTGGCGCGCTGCATCTGTATAACTTCCAACTCAACAGCATGAGCTGGTTCTTGTTGCCCATGCTGGTGTTGCCTCAATGTCTGACGGGGCTGGTGCTGGCTTGGCTGCGTGTGCGTCGAGGCATTGGCGCCTCGATTGTGCTGCACGCCATCTTCAATGGTGGCCCGGTTCTGCTGATCATCGGTTTGCTCAAGCTCTTTGACGGCATTCCTGTTTAAGCACGCCCGTTTTCAAGCGCTATCCTGTGTCCCCGACACGACTGTTCTGAGCCACCTGCGGGCTCTGTAGCGCTCAAGGGCGCTACAATAGCGCATCGTTTTATAACTCTTTGATTTTCAGGATACTCATGGCACTGCAATGCGGCATCGTTGGCCTGCCCAACGTTGGTAAATCCACTCTGTTCAACGCTCTGACCAAAGCCGGCATTGCGGCTGAAAACTACCCCTTCTGCACTATCGAGCCTAATGTGGGCGTGGTCGAAGTACCAGACCCGCGTTTGGATGCTCTGGCACAGATTGTGAGCCCAGAGCGTGTCCTGCCTGCTGTGGTGGAGTTTGTAGACATCGCCGGTTTGGTAGCAGGTGCGTCCAAAGGCGAAGGCCTGGGTAACCAGTTCCTGGCTAATATCCGTGAAACCGATGCCACCGTGCACGTGGTGCGCTGCTTTGCCGATGACAACGTGATTCACGTCGCCGGTAAAGTCGATCCTCTGGCCGACATTGAAATCATCAACACCGAGCTGGCTCTGGCTGACTTGGGCATCGTGGAAAAAGCGGTACACCGCAATCAGAAACTGGCCCGCTCTGGCGATAAAGATGCGAGCAAACTGGTGACCTTGTTGGAGCGTATCGAAACAGCGCTGGGTCAAGGCAAGTCCGTGCGTTCGCTGAAGCTGGACGAAGAAGAACTGCATCAGATCAAATCCTACGGCTTCATCACGGCCAAGCCCACCATGTACGTGGCTAACGTGAAAGAAGACGGCTTCACTAACAACCCGCATCTGGAAGCCGTACAGAACTACGCGGCGGCTGACGGTGCGCCTGTGGTGGCTGTATGTGCTGCCGTCGAAGCCGAAATCGCCGAATTGGACGATGCGGACAAGCTCGAATTCCTGTCCGACCTGGGCATGGAAGAGCCCGGCCTGAATCGCGTTATCCGCGCGGCCTACAGTCTGTTGGGCCTGCAGACCTACTTCACCGCTGGTGTGAAAGAAGTTCGTGCCTGGACCATCCGCGTTGGCGACACGGCTCCCCAAGCTGCGGGTGTGATCCACACCGACTTCGAGCGTGGCTTCATTCGTGCACAGACTATTGCTTTTGACGACTTTGTAGCCTGCAAGGGTGAGCAAGGCGCCAAGGAAGCGGGCAAGATGCGCGCTGA
>JBQEAN010000012.1:0-28778 GCA_052109075.1 Alcaligenes sp.
AGGCGGGCGGCCTCGTGATAGACAGGTGTCAGGCTGGAGGTCAATGCAATCAGCACATCTGTTTCTGCCGGCACCGTAGCCGCAGCCTGTACTCTGTTTCCAAATCGGGCTTGCAGGGATGTCGCCACAGACTGGGCGCGTTCCATATTGCGGCCGGTCAGTGTGACGCGTGCTTTGGGGTAGAGCGTCATGATGGCATCACAATGCGCCTGGGCTTGGCGTCCATAACCCAGCAAGGTGATGTGCTCTGGCCCTTGTGCCCACAAGGCCTGAATGCCCAGCATGGACACAGCGGCGGTGCGGCGCTCGGACAGGGTGGGAGCATCCATAAGCAGCAAAGGCAGGCCGTTGCTGGCGTCATACACGCTGACCAGGCCTTGGATAATCCCATGTCCCTGCTGCAGATTGTCTGGCATGACATTGGCCAGTTTATGCACACCTATATCGTGGGAGACGGCAGGCATGGACAGCATTTGCCCTGTTTTCGGATAATCCAGAACTTGACGGGTAGGAGCGACGATAGTGCCAGCAGCATATTGGGCCACCGCTTTTCCAAGTTGGGCGACCAACTCGGGGTAAGGCAAAACGCGAATGGTGTCTTCTACGGACAGAACAGTAAAGGAAGCTTGCGTCATTCCAGGGTCTCCATCGAGTCGGTCTGTTTGTCGGGACATAGGGCCGGGCTGTCGGTAAACCAGTGTAGCGTAGGCGTCGCGCAGGGCAATAGGGCCTTTCCGGGGGTGATCTATTGACCCACCTTGACAATTAATCCACCCCGCCTGGCGGGCTGTCACGGCATAATGAGTCCTGATATCAGCACCTGCCCACGCGCGGTGCCGTGCACTGGGGAGAAAAATAATGAGTTTGCTTAATTCTGTTGTGTCCGCCTTGTCGTCTAGCGACGCAAAATCCAAGGAACAAGGCGCTTTGTTGCCTGCTCTGATTCAAGTCGTCAGCAGCTACCCAGGTGGCCTGAGTGGCTTGATCGAACGTTTTCGCACTGGCGGCTTTGGGGATGTGGTGTCGTCCTGGATCTCGCAGGGCAGCAATCAGGAAATCGGTCAGCAGGACTTGCTGGGCGTGATGGGGCAGCCTGCTATCAAGCAATTGGTGGATCTGTCGGGTTTGAATCAGCAAAGCGTATTGGATAACTTGAAGATCATGCTGCCATCGCTGATCAACCAAGCCAGCCCGAATGGGCAGTTTGATCCCTCCCATATCGCTGATGCCAGCAGCTTGCTGGGCGGCCTGACGCAGTTGTTTCGCAAGTCCTGATTCTTTGCGCTAGTAATATCAGCCGCCTGGCAGCGGCTTGCTCTGAAAACACAAAGGCCTGAAACCGGTATGCACCGGTTTCAGGCCTTTTGCTTGCTTGATGCAGGCTAAAACCTGTACAGCAATTCCGCCTGTACAGGTTTTTCTGTCTTAGCCGCGCTCAGCCGCTTGCAGCGCTTGTTCCAGATCAGCCAGGATGTCGTCGATGTGTTCCAGACCAATGGACAGACGCACCATGTCTTCGCTTACACCCACCGCCGCCAGCTCTTCAGCGTTCAGTTGACGGTGCGTGGTGCTGGCAGGGTGGCAAGCCAGAGACTTGGCATCACCAATATTGACCAGACGCAGAATCAGGTTCAGTGCATCGATAAAGCGCGTACCGGCTGCGATACCACCTTTGATACCAAAGGACAGGATGGCAGCAGGCTTGCCACCCATGTAACGCTTGGCCAATTCGTGATCAGGGTGATCGCTCAGACCTGCGTATTTAACCCAGGATACTTGCGGATGCTTGTTCAGGTACTCGGCCACTTTCAGGGCGTTTTCCGTGTGGCGTTCCATACGCAATGGCAGGGTTTCGATGCCTTGCAGAATCAGGAAGGCGCTTAAAGGAGCCAGGGCGGCACCGGTGTTGCGCAGTGGAGCAACGCGGCAGCGACCAATAAAGGCGGCTGCACCGAAGGCTTCGGTGTAGACCACGCCGTGATAGGAAGGGTCTGGTGTATTCAGAATAGCGAAGCGCTCTTTGTGCTCGGCCCAGGGGAATTTACCGGAATCGACCACCATGCCCGCGATTGTGGTGCCGTGGCCGCCCATGTATTTGGTCAGCGAATGCACCACGATGTCGGCGCCGTGTTCGAAGGGGCGGCACAGGGCGGGGGATGCCACCGTATTGTCTACGATCAAAGGCACGCCATGACGGTGAGCCGCATCGGCCAAAGCACGAATATCCACGATATTGCCGGCGGGGTTGCCGATGGTTTCGCAGAAAACAGCGCGGGTGCGATCGTCGATCAGGGCTTCCAGCGCTTCAATGTCGTTGGGCTGGGCAAACCTGACGGTAATGCCCTGACGCGGGAAAGAGTGGGCGAACAGGTTATACGTTCCACCATACAGTTTACTGACGGAAACAATGTTGTCGCCGGCCTCGGCAATCGTTTGGATAGCATATGTAATGGCCGCCATACCAGAGGCTACTGCCAACCCGCCGATCCCGCCTTCCAAAGCCGCAACACGCTCTTCGAGCACGGCATTGGTGGGGTTCATGATGCGGGTGTAAATATTGCCGGCTACCTTCAGGTCAAACAGATCCGCGCCGTGTTGCGTGTTGTCGAAAGCGTAGGAAGTGGTCTGATAAATCGGAACAGCAACGGCTTTTGTGGTCGGATCTGGCTGGTAGCCAGCATGAACAGCAAGAGTCTCTAGTTTCATGGTTAATTTTGGAATTGATTATCAAGTGGCTTATATAGGATAGGGCAAGCATAACCCTTGTATGTGGGGAAATGCATCTAAGGGTGCAGACTTTAAAACTATGCATTTATTTCTTTTGGTAATAATGGTCTATTCCCGACACCCACCTTTGCTTTTTAAATAGCAGGTGGATATTTCTTATTTTCGTTACTTCGTAACGGCCCTACATGGGTTAGCATTTCGTATCCGGGCAGATGGCGTGTTGCATCCTTCCCCGAGGTCCTAGAGGCTTACATGAAAGTATGGTTTAAGCGGGGTTTATTCAGCCTCGTCGTTTTGGCTATTGTCACAGTGGTTGGCGGGGCAATTTTCCTGCTGACCTTCAATCCCAATTCGTACAAGCAGAAGCTGGCTGACATCGTCCAGCAAAAGTATCAACGTACGCTCAAGATTGACGGTGATATCGAACTTTCTTTATTTCCCCGCATCGGCCTGTCCGTGCAGGGGCTGTCCCTGTCCGACCGTAATTCGGAAGATCCCTTTGCTTCGTTGGAAAGTGCCCGTTTTGCAGTGGCCCTGTGGCCTTTGATCAATAACCGTCTGGTGGTTGATCATGTGGCCGTCACGGGCTTTAAGGCCTGGATTGTGCGCGATGAAAACGGCAAGCTCAATTTTGACGATTTGCTGCAAGCTCCGCCCGCTGGCCCCCAACCAGTTGCCCGTTCGGGCGTGTCCTTGCTACCCGCTGCCCATGCGGCCGAGGCTCCACAAGACACGCTCGCCGAGCCTGCTCTCCTTCCTGAATCCCTGCCCGTCCCTGAGTTAATTGCCAAGCGCTCCGGTAGCGAGACAGATTTCCAGATTGATATTGCCGGTCTGAGCCTGAAGGGTGGCGAGATCCATTACTTCAGCAAACGCAGCAATATGATTGGCCGTTTGCTGCAGCTGGAAGTCAATACTGGCCGCATGACCTTTGGTCAGCCTTTTGACGTGGCTTTCAAGAGCCGCTTGTCCGGCGACTACCCTGCGGCGGATGGGGTGCTGGAAGGGCAAGGACAATTGAGCCTGGACCCAGCTTCCAAATCGTACGGCGCGCAAAAACTGAGCTTGAGCTTTGTGGGTGATCTGGACGAACTCAAGGCGCAAAGCCTGACGGTTAAGGGCAATGTGGGCTACAAGTCCGCGCAGCGTCAGTTCAACGCCACCAATCTGGACATGCAGCTGCAAGGCCAGTGGTCGGGGGCCTACCCGGTCAGCGATTTGAATGCATCGTTGAACACACCCAAAATGCAGATCGACAGTGTCAGCGATCTGGTTTCTTTCGAGAAGCTGGCTCTGCGTATTCGCGGCAAGAATGAGGATCAGAATCTGGATCTGGCCTTGGATGTACCCCGTATCCAGGTTTCACCAGCCGAGGCGGAAGGTGCGCCTGTGGTTGCCAGCCTGAAAGTCAGCGGTTCCAAGGTTCTGGGTCTGGGTCTGACACTGCAAGGATTGTCCGGTAACAGTCAGGAATTGCTGTTTGAGCAGGTCAAGCTGGAAGGGGCGATCAAGCAAGGTAGCCGTGTGGCGCAATTGAAGGCCGCCTCCCCGTTGCAGTGGCAGCCGTCGAACGAATGGCTGCGTTTGCCCGATATTCAGGCTAATGTGCGGGTCGAGGACGAAGCTGATGCAGGTAGCCGCTTTGAAATGCCCGTCACCGGTCAGGCTGATTTGAACAAAGGCAAACAGGAGTACAGCGCGCAGTTAAGTAGCCGCACTGAACAGGCTCAGGGCAGTCTGGATGTAACGCTGCAAGATAAAGGCAAAGGTCCTTTGCTGGCGGCCGTCTTGAAGGCCGATAAGCTGGATCTGGACGAACTGCGATCCATTTTCTGGGTAACGGCCCCTGAGGTTGTGACGACTCCAGAACCCGTACCGGAGGCCGAAGCACCGCAGGCGGCTGCCGAGCAGGAGCAGGAGCAGGAGCAGGAGCCAGCAGCAGGCGGTCGCGACCAAGCCGAACAGCCCAAGGACCAGCAGGCTGTTGCCGCCCCAGCGGCCGAGGAGCCCCTCAGCGAGGAGTCTTCCTACGCGTGGCTGGACGCACTCAGTTTTGATCTGCGCTTTGAAATTGAAAAACTGCGCAGCCTCGGCATGGTGCTGGAGCAGGTCAAGGCTCAAGTAAAGAACCAAGGTCAGCTGATTAACCTGTCGCAGTTCAATGCAAATGCGTATGAAGGTCAACTCCAGGCCAAGGCCAAGGTTGAACCCGGCAAGCGCTTTGAGCTGGGTTTGAAGCTGCAGAAAATGCAGATCGGTTCACTCTTGCTGGACGCGTTCGGCAATGATTACCTGGCCGGTAAAGGCAATGTGGACTTGAACCTGAAGACACAAGGTGCGACGCAGGAAGAACGCCTGAATGCCCTGGATGGTGGTTTGACAGTCGATTTGCACGACGGCAGCTGGCGTAGCGTCGATCTGGATCAGAGCGTGCGCGATATTAATGAAGCCGTACGCAATGCATTCAGCGGCCAGATTCCTTTGTTGTTGCCTCAGTCCGACCCTCAGCGCCGCACGGTGTTGAAACGTGTACAAGGTAGCCTGGATATCAAGAAAGGGCAGGGTAGTTTCCGTAACTTCCGAGCCACAACTCCGATTCTGACGGTCACAACGGCTAAAGGCTCCAAGCTGGATCTGGTGGCTCAGCAGGCTGACATCACCTTGCAGGCGCGCTTGAACCAGAACAACCTGGCTGCCGAAGAGCGGAAGTCCTTCCAGGACCTGCGCAATGTGTTGATTCCTATTCATATCTCTGGCCCCTGGGCAGATCTGTCCTACCAGATTCAGTGGAAGGAAATCGCCAGCACCTCGATCAAAAAGGCCTTGCAAGATGGTTTGCTGGATTTGTTGAGTCAGCAGGCCACAGAAGCCAAACCCTCTATCAAATCCGAGGTTCAACAAATCATCAAGAGCGAACTCGACGCCAAAGTCCCGCAGACAGTGGGCGAGGCCATGAAGCAGTGGTTCAAGCCATGAGCGGGACTTCAGGCCTGAGCCTGCAGCAGGCTGAACAGACGGTCTATCTCTTGCAAGGTGGCCCAGCCCTGAGCGACAGCAAAGCGCTGGCTTTTACAGGACGTTGGGTATTGGGTAATGAGCAGGGGCAGGTCCTGGCGGCGAATGCGCTGCCAGCCTTGGCGGAGCTGAGCATAGAGCTGCGCTTCGGACAACTGGTATTGCGTGCACCGGGCATGTTGCGCCTGGATATCGAAGCAGACGTCATTGAGGACGATCCCGATTCTTTTTCCACGTGGCAGGAAGCTGGGAAGGCCGTGCAGTTGGTAGATGAAGGCGATTTACCCGCTGAATGGTTCAGCCGCTATCTGGGCCAAGCGCTGCGTTTGCTCAAGCGGGTACCGGATTAGTAGAGCGTTGGCTGGCTCTCGCCAGGCACCGAAGCCCTTGCAGGGCTTTGGGTCTGATGGCTGGATGGTCTATGGGGCAGAAAGGCCAAGGTGCAATGCCAAAGGCTACTAATGTGGTTAATACACCTGTTAATCGATCCTGCTGGAGCGCCTTAATTGCGCTTTTTTATTATGTTGCAGGCTCGGATTGCAGCCGATGGTAGCGCGCCATCAACGTGTCCTGATCTTCCTGGTGCTGAGGGTGAATTTCGATGCATTCGACCGGGCACACCACCACGCACTGTGGTTCGTCAAAGTGGCCGACACATTCAGTACACAGGTTGGGATCGATCTCATAGATCTCCTCGCCCATGTAAATAGCCAGGTTAGGGCACTGCGGCTCACAAACGTCGCAGTTAATGCATTCTTCTGTAATGTGCAGTGCCATAGCGCAGTGTCCTGATAAGCGTGATCCTTGGATTTGACCAGACGGTCACCCTACAGTGTAGTACGGACCGCCGAGCAGGGCGAGTTCAGGTGGCGGAAGCCGTCTGTTGGCTGCGCTCTTTGGCCTTGGTTTGTAGCCAGCGTTCCACGGACGGGAACACAAATTTGCCGACATCGCCACCCAAAATGGCGATCTCGCGCACGATGGTGCCGGAAATGAATTGGTATTGATCCGAAGGAGTCATGAACATAGTCTCGACTTCGGGCAGCAGGTGGCGGTTCATGCCAGCCATCTGGAATTCATATTCAAAGTCGGACACGGCGCGCAGGCCACGTACGATGACGCGTCCATTTTGTTCGCGCACAAAGTCTTTGAGCAAGCCGGAAAAACTCTTCACTTCCACATTTGGGTAGTGGCTGAGCACTTCGGAGGCGATCTCAACGCGCTCCTCGACCGTGAAGAAAGGGCGTTTGTTCTGGCTAGAGGCCACACCGACCACGACGTGATCGAAAAGGTTGGCCGCTCGCCTGACCAAGTCTTCATGGCCTCGGGTCAGGGGGTCGAAGGTGCCGGGGTAAACAGCTGTGATCATGGTGCATCCGCGTAAGGGGTTCAAGTTGGCAGGTCGGAGTCCGGGGGGAGCGGTGCAGGCGTCCCGGAAAATTCGGCATTATTGACTGTTTTTTGCATCGCAGCAAATCGCAACAAATGATAATGTACCTGCCCTGCCTTATCCTGTCGTAGTATCCCGTATTGATCTGGTGCTTGTATAGGGGTTTCGGACTCAATGTAAACCAGTGCGTTCGGTGCCAGCACATTGGGTAGCAGGGGCCAGATACGGTCCATCCAGTCGTGCGCAAAGGGCGGATCTATAAAGACTAGATCGTAGCGCATCTGGCTGCGCTCCAGAATATGGAGGGCGTCACCTGCATGGATACGAATATGCTCGGCTTTGAGCTTGGTACGCAGGGCGCGCAAATTGGCAACTGCAGGGCCGTGGCGCTCCACCATTTGTACAAAGGCCACACCGCGCGAGGCCGCTTCAAAGCCCAGGGCACCACTACCGGCAAACAGATCCAGCACATTTTTATCGCTGAACTGCCCGTCCCAGAAGTGGTTGAGCCAGTTAAACAGGGTTTCGCGCACACGGTCCGGGGTGGGCCGCAGACCGGGCGCATCGACTACCGAAATCGGTGTGCGGCGGTAATCACCACCTACAATACGGACAGCTTGTTTTCTCATTAGCGCTTTGATCAGATAATGTGGTCATTCAACAGAATTTTCTAGTGTAAATCGTATGTTCAGTTTTTTTAAAAGAAAGAAGGCCAAGCCAGAGCCACAAGTCACTCAAACGGAGCTGACTGAGCCGCTTTCTCCTGTCGAGTCCGAGTCTCAGGGCGATCTGGCAGCCCCACCCTCCGCTACATCGCACGAGCAGAGCACACCTGTGTTGTCACCGGCTGGCCAAGCTGCGACAGCTCTTGAGGACAACGCTGACAGCCAGGCAGAGGGTCGTGCAGCCTCCGAGTCTACGCCCGCGCCGCTAGAGGTGCCAACGCCTGCGCCCGCCAGTGTGCCAGTGCCGGATGCTCAGCCCGTGACGGAACCCGGTCCTGCACCTGAAATCGTACCTGTGCCGGAAGTGGCACCTGCTCCCGTGCCTGAGATTGCACCGGTGCCGGAATCGATACCTGTTCCCGAACCTGAGTTTGTTCCGGTCCCTGAGCCCGACGTGGTGCCAACACCCGCACCTGATGTGGCCCCTGCGCCGGAGCCAGCGATTGTTCCGACGCCAGAACCAGAGCCAGCTCCTGTTCCATTCCCGGCTCCCGAACCTGAACAAGTAAAGACCTCCGAGCCGCAAGCCCTGGCTCCTGTTGTCACCAAGACCTCTTGGATGTCTCGCCTGAAGCAAGGCTTGTCACGCACGGGCCAAAGCCTGAGCAGCCTGTTTGTGGGCGCCAAGGTTGATGAAACCCTGTATGAAGAGCTGGAAGATGCCCTGCTGATGGCGGACGCCGGTGTGGAAGCGACCGAAAAACTGATTACTGCTTTGCGAGCCCGTGTGCGCAAAGAAAAGGTGGCGGATGCGGCTCAAGTCAAACACATCCTGCGCGATATCCTGACGGATCACTTGAAGCCCTTGGAAAAAGCTTTCCCACTAGATTGTGCTAAGCCATTGGTTGTCATGATTGCCGGTGTGAACGGCGCGGGTAAAACCACGTCTATCGGTAAGTTGGCCCATACTTTCCAGGAGCAGGGTGCCAAAGTACTGCTGGCGGCGGGCGACACCTTCCGAGCCGCTGCTCGCGAGCAATTGATTGAATGGGGCACACGCAATAACGTCAGTGTTATTGCCCAAGATGGTGGTGATCCTGCTGCGGTGGCGTTTGACGCTGTACATGCTGGCCGTGCCCGCGATATGGGCGTGGTGATGGTGGATACGGCTGGTCGCCTGCCGACTCAGTTGCACTTGATGGAGGAGCTCAAGAAGATCAAGCGCGTAATCGGCAAGGCCGATGGACAAGCCCCGCACGAAATCCTCTTGGTGGTGGATGGCAATACCGGCCAAAACGCTATTTCGCAGATCCGTGCCTTTGATGCTGCTTTGGGTCTGACCGGCCTGGTGGTCACCAAGCTGGACGGGACGGCAAAAGGGGGCACATTGGCTGCCGTCGCCGCCTGTGCACAAGGCGTGCGTCCCATCCCGGTGTATTGGATTGGGGTTGGCGAAGGCATGCAGGATCTGCAAGCTTTTGTGGCGTATGAGTTTGCATCGGCGCTCTTGGGTATGACCGACTGATCGACTCTTAATTGGGCGGTGAGATAACTGGCGATGCCTCTTTGAGCCTCGCCAGTTTTTTATTAGCGCCGCAGCAGTTCAGTTTGTGGCTGATGCTGGTCCAAGGCATTGAGCGCATGCTGGGCATGGGCAGCACGGCCTTGGCGGGCGTGGGTTAACCAGTCGCGTGCAAATTGTGCCTGCTCGGGGTTGGCGGCATGTTGGGCGTACCAGTCCAGTGCAACGTCCACATCGGTAACGGCACCAATCAAGGCCTGACATTCACGCAGTACTTTGTGCAGCCCTTGTTTGTCGGCTGCGCTGGGCAGAAACTCCAGGCAGTAGCGCAGACTCTTGATGCGATTGCGCAGGCGATGTTGCTTGTCCTGGCTGATCTGGGCAAAGCGTTGACTGCGTAGCTGGATGGTGTGGAA
Source organism: Alcaligenes sp. (assembly GCA_052109075.1). GTDB lineage: Bacteria > Pseudomonadota > Gammaproteobacteria > Burkholderiales > Burkholderiaceae_B > Alcaligenes. Next base: position 9,736 of record JBQEAN010000012.1, read on the forward strand.
CCAGCGGCTGATGCGTGCTTCCACCAGATGCTCGGCTTGTGGCGCGTTCTGCAGCTCCAGTGTGGGGCCGCAGATCAGGCTTTGCAGATTACTCAATAGCAAAGACTGAAACTCGGCGGCACTGGCCAGTTGCACGGGATCATGATCAAGATGCGCAGGAGCGGCTTCGGGGGCCGGACCGGGCATGCCCGCTTGCAAGAGCAAAGGGGTGATCTCCAGATGCACCAAGTCCTGGTCGCGAGCTTGGCCGAACAGGCCAAAGTAATGCGTCAGACGAGTGTTGGCGTAGCCTTCGCTGGCCGATAGCCACATTTTGAATAGCTTGCGACAAGAACGCAGACGCCGCAAGCCAACTCGCATTAAGGCAAGATAATCAGCCTGCAAGGCGGAATCGGGCCGGATGCCGTCCACGCCTGCCAGCAGGGCGGCGTTGCGGATCACCTGCTCCAGGCTCATAGTCGCACTCAAGCTGTAGAACTGCTCCAGATCCTCGGTATCTACGAAATGGGGTTTGGGCAGATCGTAGGCTTTGCGTGTCAGGGTGGCCGCGACTTGCCCGGGTGTCAGGTCCAGAGTTTCGGACTTGGCACGGCGGCGATCCGCCAGACTGGCCAGAGCATCGCCTCGCTCAGACTTGCTGCGCATTTCCAGAATCAGGCCATGTTTGTACAGCCAGCGCTGGCCGGCCTCAAACATGGTGGCGCTCTCACCGCGGATCAGCTCAATTTCAAGCTCGTTAACCAGCAGCTTCAAGCCATTGGATTCGATATGGCCGACATCGTAGGCTAGTTCCAACTCTGATTGGCCTTGCTTGATCAGCGCGAGCTCGCGCTGTATCCGGGTTTGGTAACGCGCCTGAATCTGTTGTGCATAAGGAGCCAGTGCAGCATGGGCGACACCGTCCTTATAAAGTTGCAGATCCAGTTCCGGGCCTGGCCGTGGGTGATTGATTTCAATCCGGGATAGGGTGTCGGGGCCACGCAGCTTGACGGTTTGTACCCATTGTTCGCCTTCCTTGCGCAAGCGCAGGGCAATACCCGCCCGCGCTAAATCGCGTTCAGGCGTATCAAAATAAATGGCGTTTAAGGTAATGCTGCCCGTGCGCACAACGTCAAAAGCGGTCAATAAACCGGGACGGGAACTCTCGGGCACAAAAAATTTCAGCTCTTGTTCTAGCACAGCATCGCACTCGAGATGTCGCCCACAACAGGTGGGCGGATAAAACGATTATTTTGCCTCTAAATACGCAAAACTTGAAGTGCTGACACCCCGTGTAGATGTTTGTAGTCGTGTCTGCGCTTATAGGGGGGGAGTGCCTAGCGGTTCCCGCCAACCCAGTTGATGCGAGATGCTGTTGGCGCACTGGCGCAACTGCGCCAGGATGGGGCTGTCGATATTAGCATCAAACAGGGTACTGGGACCCAGGCAGGTCAGGGCCAGCACGATTTGGCCTGAGTGATCGAAAACGGGTACAGACAGAGCGTCAATGCCGGGCAGGGGATTGCCCAGTGCTTGTGCGACGCCTTGCGCCCGGATGGTCTCCAGCATCGTGGCCAGTTCTTTAGCACTGGGACGTAGCGGGCTGATGCTGGTGACGACGGCGCTGTCGCCCGCTTCACGCTCAATGTAATGGCGCGCTACTTCCGGTGGCAGCCAGGCAGCAAATACGTGGCCGGTGGCCGTGTGCAGCATGGACATCACCGTGCCGCAGCGCATATTCACGTGGACCGGGTAGCTGGCCTCGCTGATATGAACCATGGTGGGCCCATGTGAACCCAACACCGCCAGCCCCAAGGTATGCCCAATCCGTGGAGCCCAGGTCTGTACCAAGGGCAGGGCAATTTTGACCGGGTTCTGGCTTTGCAGGCTGACCAAGCCCATCTGCAAGGCAAATGGCCCCAGTTCGTACAGCCCGGTTGCCGGAGCCTGTTGTACCAGTCCTACATTGGTAAAACTGACCAAGTAGGGGTGGGCTTTGGCAGAGCTCATGCCCGCCTGGGTCGCCAGATCGCGCAGCATCATGGGCTGGCCGCTGTCTACCAGTACTTTCAACAGGCCAAAACCCGTTTCAATGGATTGGATACGGCGACGTTTTTCGTCCAGAGCAGGCAAAATGGGTTCGGTCATAGGGGTTTGGGGCGGTTTGGCACGGTCTTCAAGTGTACCGACTAATGAAGCTGCCCGCCGGAGCCTGGGTGTCGTAAAATAGCCTTAATTATTATCTGTCTGAGCAAAGAGCACGATGAATCAAGAAATTCAATCCGACGCTGGTCAACTTGGCGCCAGTCCGATCGCGCCCGTTCCAGAGATTGTTGAAGAACTGCGCGCAGGCCGCATGGTTATTCTGGTTGACGAAGAGGACCGCGAAAACGAAGGCGACCTGATCATGGCCGCTGAGTTCGTGAATGCTGAAGCGATCAACTTTATGGTGACGCATGGTCGCGGTCTGGTTTGCCTGACCTTGACCGAAGAGCGTTGCCGCCAGCTGGACCTGCCTTTGATGGCAACCCGCAATGGCGCGCGTTTTGGCACCAACTTCACAGTGTCCATTGAAGCGGCTGAGGGCGTGGAAACTGGTATTTCCGCAGCGGATCGTGCTCGCACCGTGCAAGCGGCAGTGGCGCGTGATGCGCGCCCGGTGGATCTGGTGCAGCCCGGCCACATCTTCCCGCTGAAAGCGGCCAAGGGTGGCGTGTTGGTGCGTGCCGGTCACACGGAAGCCGGTTGCGACCTGACCGCGATGGCGGGTTTGACGCCAGCGGCCGTCATTTGCGAAGTGCTCAATCCCGACGGCTCCATGGCGCGTCTGCCTGATTTGCTGGTGTTTGCCCGCGAACACGGCATCAAGGTTGGCACCATTGCAGACCTGATCCAGTACCGCAGCGAGCACGAGTCCATGATCGAGCGCCTGCACAAGAAGCCCGTCAAGACTCCTTACGGCGAGTTCGAGTGCCATGCTTATCGCGATCTGTCCTCCGGTGGCTTGCACCTGGCACTGGTCCATGGCCAGATCAGCCCCGATGTAGAAACCCTGGTGCGCGTTCACGAACCCACCACGGTCTTGGATGTTCTGGTCGAAGATAGCGTCGGCCATAGCTGGACCCTGCCCACCGCACTGCGTACCGTGGCTAAATCCGATAGCGGTGTCGTTTTGCTGATGAATTGCCAGAACTCCGAAGAACAGAGTTTTGAGCAGATACAGGCTTGGAGCGAAGACAGCCCGGCCCAGACTCCACGCGGTCGCCCTAGCCGCAATGATTTGCGCACCTATGGAATTGGTGCACAAATTTTGCGTGACCTCAATGTTGGCAAAGCCCGTTTGATGTCGCGACCACGTAAAATGCCGAGTATGGCCGGGTTTGCATTGACCGTGACGGGTTACCATAGCGAACCAGATTCTCAATCCTAAGCGGAGCTTCCAACATGAATCCTTACATCGTTACCCCTGACCTGAACGGGGAAGGTCTGCACATTGGTATTGTGCGGGCACGTTTCAACGAGTCCATCGGCCTGGCCGAGTTGGAAGCCTGCCTGAAAGAGCTGGAAGCCTTGGGCGTAGACGAGCGCGATGTGACCGTTCTGTCTGTCCCAGGTGCACTGGAATTGGGTATTACTCTGGGCCAAATGGCTGAGACCGGCGAATTCGATGCGCTGATCGCATTGGGTGCTGTCATTCGTGGCGACACGTATCACTTTGAAGTGGTCAGCAACGAAAGCGCCTCGGCCATTACACAAGTCTCCCTGGCAACGGGCATTCCTGTTGCTAACGGCGTACTGACCACCAACACAGATGAACAAGCTGAAGTTCGCGCTGCTGAAAAGGGTCGCGATTGCGCCCGTACCGCGGTCGAGCTGGGCAATCTTATCGCCGTTCTCGAACCCGAGCTCGACGATGAGGACGAAGATTACGAGGACGAAGATCTTGACGACGACAAATAAAGTCCCGGCCAGCAAGGCTAACGGACGATCCGCGCGCCGCCGCTCGCGCGAATTTGCCCTGCAGGGCATCTACTCCTGGCTGTTGCGAGGCGCAGATGGCCTGCAAGAAGCCACCTCTATCGACGCCCATATCCGGGGCGACGAAGAGTTTGGCGAAGCCGATGCAGCTTGGTTCAAAACCTTGCTGTTCGGTGTAATGCGTGAAGCCCCCGCGCTGCGCGAACGCTTTTTGCCTTATGTTGACCGTCCTTTGGAAGAGCTCTCTCCCATCGAACACGGCATTTTGCTGATTGGCAGCTACGAGCTGGTGCAACACGTAGAAGTTCCTTATCGCGTTGCTATTAACGAAGCCGTGGAGCTGGCCAAATCCTTTGGCGGTACCGACGGTTTTAAATTCGTTAACGGTGTGCTGGACAAACTGGCCGCCGACGTACGCGCACCTGAAATTGCCAAGCAGGCCCGCCGCTAAAACGGGGCGAGCCGTGCTGAACGAGTTCGGTCTGATCCAGCAGTATTTCAATCGTCCCGCTCCCGAAGGTTATTTGGGAGTGGGCGATGATTGCGCTCTCTTTACCCCGACACCCGGCTGGCAATTGGCCAGCAGCGTGGATCTTTTGATCGAGGGGCAGCATTTTTTTCCCGACGTTGATCCCTTTCTCTTAGGGCATAAAGCACTGGCCGTGAATCTGTCGGACCTGGGTGCCATGGGCGCACGTCCCAAGGCCTGCTTGCTGGCCCTGTCTTTGCCTGAAATCCGGCCCTTGTGGCTGGAGGCTTTCTCAAACGGTTTGTTCCAATTGGCTGAACAGGCTCATTGCCCTTTGATCGGCGGGGATACCACGCGCAGTCAACAGGGCGTGGTCATCAGCATTACCGTTTTGGGGGAGGTTCCGGCAGGGCAGGCCTTGCAACGCAGTGCTGCCAAGCCGGGCGATGATATTTGGCTGACAGGTACGCTGGGGGCGGCTGATATTGCCTTGCGTCTCTTGCAAGGCCGTCTTGCTGCTGATCCCGAACGCTTGGCCGCCAGCCGGGGTGCCCTGGAGCGGCCCTGGCCCCCTTATCGTCTGGGCCACGCCTTGGCTGGACTGGCCCATGCCGCTATTGATGTGTCTGACGGTTTGGTTCAAGATTTGGGCCATATCGCCAAAGCCAGCCAATGTGCTGCTCATCTGGAGTGGGATTTCTTGCCGGTGGATCCATCCTTGGATGGCCTGCCTGCTGATCTGCTACGCGACGCAGTCTTGGTCGGTGGTGACGTTTTTCAACTGTGTTTTACTGGCGCTCCCCAGCAGCGGGAGTCCATCATGGCGCTGGCCCAGCGTGAAGGCGTTCTGCTAAGCCGTATCGGCTCCATGCAGACAGGCACCGGGGTCTATGTGCGTGATCAACAGGGTCTGCATCCTGCCCCATCCCAGGGCGGTTTCGACCATTTTGGTGGCTGAGTCTGTGTCATGAGCACATTTCCTGATCCTTCCTTGAACCCGATTCAACGTCCTACTCTGGATTGGGTGGTTAAAAAGCCTTGGCGTCTGATCGCCTTTGGTGGCGGTACCGGCGTGTTGCGTCCGGGGCCCGGCACCTGGGGAACGGTTCTGGCCTGGGCCTTGTGGGTGCTGGGTCTGCATGTGCTGACTGACACCCAAATGGCCATTTTTTTACCTGTTACCTTCTTTATCGGTTGCTGGGCATGCCACCGCACGGGCTACGATCTGGGCGTGTCGGATCACAGCGGTATGAACTGGGATGAGATGGTGGCCTTCTGGTTGGTGCTGTGGTTGATTCCGCAGACTTGGCTGGCACAGGGCGTCGCATTCGTGTTGTTTCGTTTCTTTGATATTCTTAAACCTCAGCCGATCCGCTATTTTGATCGTCGTCTGCATAATGGCTTTGGCGTTATGTGGGATGATCTTCTGGCTGCAGGCTATACCTTGTTGCTAATGGCTGTCTTGGTACGTTTTGGAGTCTTCTCATGAGCGAATACGAGCACGGCAATGCCGCCCTGGAGTTAGGACGCGCCCTTAGAGATCGTGGCTGGATGGTGGCTTGCGCTGAATCATGTACCGGTGGTCTGTTGGCTGCCGCCCTGACGGACCTACCCGGTTCCAGTGCCTGGTTCGAGCGGGGCTTTGTGACTTACAGTAATCAGGCCAAGGTTCAAGAGCTGGGTGTGAACCAGGACACGCTGGACCGTTTTGGTGCCGTCAGCGAGGAAACAGCCATGGAAATGGCGGCAGGCACGTTGGAAGCAACAGCTGACGCCGAGCTGGCTATTTCTACGACTGGTATTGCTGGCCCCGATGGGGCCACACAGGGCAAGCCGGTTGGTTTGGTATGTTTTGGTTTTGCGCAGCGCCGCGGCGACGGTATTGTGACTCGCGCCGCCGCCCGTATCTTTACCGGCGATCGTGCCCAGATTCGCCAGCAGGCCGTGGAATATGCCTTGGCCAGCGCGCTGACCATGCTCAATCCCGCCTGATCTGCCTGCCCTAGGCCGGTAACATCAAACCTAGCTGCCTGGCACTCGAACGTAGTTCGGGCAGGCAGCGCTGTATCAGTTGCTCTTCTGAATCCTGCCAATCCTTGATACTGATACTCATCCCGGCGACAACGCGTCCGCTGGCACTGCGTACTGGCACGCCAATCGCTGTCAAGCCCAGCTCCAGTTCTTCCTTGATCAAGGAGTAATCCTTCTCCTGCACCTGTTTCAGCTCGCGCAGCAAGGCCTCGCGAGTGTGGGCCGTGTATTGGGTCATGATCTTGAAGGGTGCCAATTCCAAATAGGCTTCCAGCCTGCCTGGTGGAAGTTGGGACAGCATCATCCGGCCGATCGATGTGCAGTGTGCAGGCAGACGGCTACCTAGCCCTAGCGATACAGTCAGAACGCGTTGCCGTTGTGCGCGTGCCAGATACAGAATCTCGTCCCCATCCAACAAGGCCAGCGCGCAGGTTTCGCCGACGCGATCACTTAAGTCGTCCAGTATGGGCTGGGCCAGGCTGACGATGGACGTGGAAGAAAAATAGGCATGGCCTAGTTGCAAAATCGCTGGACGCAGTTTCCAGAACGCACCCTCCTGCTCGGCATAGCCCAAGGCTTGTAGCGTGTATAGGCAGCGCTGAACTACTGCACGCGCCAAACCCGTTTTCAAGGCAATTTCTGCTGCCCGCAACGGCCGTCTCCGGTCTGAAAAAGCGGTAATAACCTGCAAGCCACGAGCCAGCGATTGCATATAGTCCGGGTCGCCTTTGTAGCTGTCAGTGGCGGGAAAGGGGGCTTTGTTGGTTGTCATTGCTCAGCAATTGGTTAGGGGCTAGTTTTGTTCGATTACCGAACCTTATGGGGTGGTTGAGAATTATCGATGATAAATTGTAAAAAAAACAAGACTTAGCAATTTAATAATCAAGTTCGATTATCGAACAAAATAAGAGTGGAGTAGTTCATGAAAAAAACAGTGGCCCGTAAAGTGGCTCCCCTTCTGGCCGGTATGGGTCTGTTGTTCTGTTCTCTGGGAGTGCAAGCTGCCTACCCGGAAAAACCTATCCGTTTGGTTGTCCCCTTTACGCCGGGTGGCGTCACTGACGTGATTGCACGCGGTGTTGCGCAGCAAATGTCCAAGGATCTGGGTCAGATTATTATTGTGGAAAACAAGCCGGGTGCCAGCGGCATTATTGCCACGGATTTTGTGGCTAAATCCGCGCCCGATGGCTATACCGTCTTGCTGGCGGCAGTGGGGCAGGCAGTCGTCAACAATCATCTCTACAAAAAACTGCCCTACGACCCTAAGCAGGATTTGATGGCGGTATCGCTGGTTGCAGAAGGGCAGAACGTCCTGGTAGTGAACGCCAAGCAAAGCCCGTTCAGCACCGGGCACGAGCTGATCAGTCATGCCCGTGCCAAGCCTGAAGATCTAACCTATGCTTCCTTTGGTAACGGCTCCTCGTCGCACTTGTCGGCAGCGGCTTTCACCACCATGGCTGATATTGACGTTGTGCACGCTCCTTACCGTGGCAGTGCGCCAGCCATGACGGATTTGCTGGGTGGCCACATTTCCTTCATGTTCGACAGCATGGGCACCGCGATTACCCATATCAACGCCAATACCGTGCGTCCTTTGGCCGTATCGGGTCCAGAGCGTTCTTCATTGCTGCCAGAAGTGCCTACCTTCGCTGAGTTGGGTCTGGACCAGGGCTATAACGTAACTGCCTGGTTTGGCTTTCATGTCAGCAGCGGCACGCCCACTGAGATTGTTGAGCGCCTGAGCCAGTCCATGAAAACCGTCAGTCAGAATGCTGAATTTGTTGAGACGTTCCGCCGTCAGGGTGTGGACATCATGGCCTCGACTCCCGCCGAATACGCTGAGTTCCTGCGTCAGGAAGACCAGAAGCTGGGTAGCCTGATCAAACAAGCTGCTATCACGCTGGATTAATCGTTTTTGAATGGAGCACCGTAACGTGAGCGATCAGCACGCCCCGCAGGCGAGTCGTCCTGCCCCTTTGGAAGGTATCCGGGTTCTGGATTTAACCCGTATTCTGGCTGGCCCATGGTGTACGCAGAACCTGGCCGATCTGGGGGCGAATGTCTACAAGATCGAAAAGCCCGAAACCGGCGACGATACCCGAGCCTGGGGGCCGCCTTTTTTGCAGACGCCCGAGCAGGAAGATACGGCTGAAGCGGCCTATTACCTGTCAGCCAACCGCAATAAGCAGTCGATCAGCCTGGATATTGCCAACCAGGAAGGGGCGGACGTGGTACGAGCCATGGCACGCGAATGCGACATTCTGGTGGAGAACTTCAAGGTGGGTGGCTTGGCCAAATATGGCCTGGACTACGCCAGCCTGAAAGAGATCAACCCGCGTTTGATCTACTGCTCCATCACCGGCTTTGGGCAGACTGGCCCGTATGCCGAGCGTCCTGGCTATGACTTCATGATTCAGGCCATGGGCGGCATGATGAGCCTGACAGGAGAGCGGGATGACAAACCCGGTGGCGGCCCACAAAAAGCCGGGGTCGCTGTTGCCGATCTGATGACGGGGATGTACGCCACCAGCAGCATTCTGGCGGCCTTGTTCGAGCGTTCACGCAGTGGCTTGGGGCAGCATATCGACATCGCGCTCCTGGACTGTCAGGTTGCCATGCTGGCGAACCAGAATATGAACTATCTGGTTAGTGGGCAGGCACCTAAACGGGCGGGCAACGCACATCAGAATCTGGTGCCGTATCAGGTGTTTCCAACTGAAGATGGTCACATCATTGTGGCGATCGGGAATAACCGTCAGTTTGCGGCGTATTGCGAGGCGATAGGGCATCCGGAGATTGTCGAGAATGAGCGTTTCCGCATCAACAGCCAGCGGGTCAAGCATCGTGATGTCTTGGAGCAGATTCTAAGCGCTGCGATGCAGAAGCACCCAAGCGCTTACTGGTTGGAGCAATTGGACAAGGTCGGTGTGCCTGCCGGGCCTATCAATGATCTGCATGGGGTGTTTTCCCATCCGCAGGTACAGGCCCGGAAGATGCGTATCGAGCTGGATCACAGCCAGGCAGGGAAAGTCAGCATGACAGCCAGCCCCATGCGATTCTCGGCAAGCCCGGTGTCGTATCGCATGGCTCCCCCTCAGTTGGGCGAGCATACCGAGCAGGCTCTGGAAAGCTTGCTGGGAGCAGATAGTCCGGAGTTGATGCAATGGCGTAGGCAAAGTCAGGGCTAAAGCTAAGCATTTGAGCCTAAGCTAGCCTTAAGGTGCCGGTTCTGGATGGAGTCGCAGTACAGGGCAACTAGCAATACACAAAATACCCCATCATCTGGCAATACATTCAAATGATGGGGTGTTTCTGTTTTTGCTCTGAGTGCTGTCGCTGACGTCTATGGCGGCTTGTTTGTTCGTTCATCAGACCGCAGGGAGTCTTATTCAGCCTTGCTCGTCCCGCGCATCATTGATGGCATTACGCGTAGCAATGGCTGCTGCCTGAGCTGCATCGCGCCAGTCATTGCCACGGCTGGCGTACAAAATGGCACGGGACGAATTGATCATCATGCCATTGCCTTGCGAGTCCATGCCAGCGGCAACGGTAGCGACGATATCACCACCTTGTGCACCAATACCTGGCACCAGCAAAGGCATATCGCCGATACGGGCACGCACTTTGCCGATTTCGTCGGGGAAGGTCGCTCCGACCACCAAAGCACATTGGCCGTTTTTGTTCCATTTCTCCGCTACCAGACTGGCAACGTGTAGATACAAGGGAGTGCCGTCAGCCATTTCCATAAATTGCAGATCCGAGCCGCCGGGGTTGGACGTGCGGCACAGCACAATGACACCCTTATCCGTATATTCCAGGTAAGGCTCTACGGAGTCAAAGCCCATGTAAGGGCTGACGGTGACGGCGTCGGCGCGATAGCGCTCAAAGGCCTCACGGGCGTATTGTTCGGCCGTCGAACCCACATCCCCACGCTTGGCATCGAGCACGATAGGCAAGTGCGGGTAGCGGCTGCGGATGTAGTCGCACAGGTCTTGCAACTGATCCTCGGCACCCTGAGCAGCAAAGTAAGCAATCTGGGGCTTGATGCCACAGGTGTAGTCGGCAGTGACGTCCACAATTGCTTTGCAAAACTCATAAATCGCGCCGGGTTTGTCGGCCAGCTCCAAAGGCAGGCGGGCAGGATCTGGGTCCAGACCGACCATCAACATGGATTGGTTGTCCGTCCAGGCACGGTTCAGTTTTTCTATGAATGTCATGGGAATCAGGAAAGTAAACGACTATACAAAAAGCTGAGCCAGACGGCGCCAGCAAAAATAAGGGACAGCAGCACGGCAGCACTGGCCAGATCCTTGGCGCGCCCGATCAAGGGGTGATGCTCCAGGGTAATCGTGTCAGCCAGAGCCTCCAGGGCGGAGTTCAAAAGCTCCACCACCAGTACAAAGACCAGCGTGGCCAGCAAAACCAGAATCTCCAGCGGGCCTTGCCCCAACCAGAAAGCCAGCGGCGTCAGGATTAGCGCCAAAGCCAGTTCCTGGCGAAAGGCCGCCTCATGGCGTAGGGCTGCAGCCAAGCCTTGGCTGGAGTAGCGCAGGGCGTTGAACAAGCGGCCCAAGCCGCCTTTGCTTTTGAATGGAGAGTCTGACATGAAGGGGTATGCAGATTGATGTGCCCTGATTATAGGGGTTTGCTCGGGCGAAAAAAAACCGGATGGAGAATTCCATCCGGTTTTTTGTACTAAAAGCGTGACGATCAGGGCAGAAGTGATCAATTCCTGCCCCAATCGGGTGCTGATAAGTGGCTTAGAAGCCGCCCATACCACCCATGCCGCCCATGCCGCCCATACCACCCATGTCAGGCATGGCAGGAGCTGCTTTGTCGTCCACGATTTCCGATACGGCCACTTCGGTAGTCAGCAACAGGCTGGCGATCGAAGCTGCGTTTTGCAGGGCAGTGCGGGTAACCTTGGTAGGATCCAGAACGCCTTGCTCAACCAGGTCACCGTATTCGCCGGTAGCGGCGTTGTAACCGTAGGTGCCGGTGCCGCTGGCCACTTGGTTAACAACCACGCTGGCTTCTTCGCCGGCGTTGGAGACGATGGTGCGCAAAGGAGCTTCGATAGCACGCAGAACCAGTTTGATACCGGCGTCCTGATCAGGGTTATCGCCCTTCAACAGTGCCACAGCAGCGCGTGTGCGAATCAGCGCAACGCCACCGCCAGGAACAATACCCTCTTCGACGGCTGCGCGAGTAGCGTGCAGGGCGTCTTCAACGCGGGCTTTCTTTTCTTTCATTTCGACTTCGGTGGCAGCGCCAACGCGGATCACAGCAACACCGCCGGCCAGTTTGGCCACGCGTTCTTGCAGTTTCTCGCGATCGTAGTCAGAAGTGGACTCTTCGATCTGAACGCGGATTTGTTTCACGCGAGCTTCGATGTCGGTGCTGTTGCCAGCGCCGTCAATGATCGTGGTGTTTTCTTTGGCCACTTCAATGCGCTTGGCCTGACCCAGATCGTCCAAAGTCGCTTTTTCCAGAGACATACCGGTTTCTTCGGAGATCACGGTACCGCCAGTCAGGATAGCGATGTCTTCCAACATGGCTTTACGACGGTCGCCAAAGCCAGGGGCTTTAACAGCAGTGGTCTTCAGGATGCCGCGGATGTTGTTCACAACCAGCGTGGCCAGGGCTTCGCCTTCCACGTCTTCAGCAACGATCAGCAAAGGACGGCTGGTCTTGGCAACTTGCTCCAGTACGGGCAGCAGATCACGGATGTTGGAGATTTTCTTGTCGAAAATCAGCACAAAGGGCTCTTCCAGAACAGCAACTTGCTTTTCGGAGTTGTTGATGAAGTAAGGCGACAGGTAGCCGCGGTCAAACTGCATACCTTCAACCACGTCCAGTTCGTTTTCCAGCGATTTACCGTCTTCAACGGTGATAACGCCTTCTTTGCCGACTTTGTCCATGGCATTGGCGATGATCTCACCAATGGAGTGGTCGCTGTTGGCCGAAATGGAACCGACTTGGGCGATTTCTTTGCTGGTGGTGCAAGGACGCGACAGCTTGCGCAGTTCGTCAACAACCACAACAACGGCTTTATCGATACCGCGCTTCAGGTCCATTGGGTTGATGCCAGCGGCAACAAACTTCAGGCCTTCCTCAACGATGGCTTGAGCCAGCACAGTAGCGGTAGTAGTACCGTCACCGGCGTTATCGGAAGTCTTGGAAGCAACTTCCTTAACCAGTTGGGCGCCGATGTTTTCAAACTTGTCTTTCAGTTCGATTTCTTTGGCAACGGATACACCGTCTTTAGTAACGGTAGGAGCGCCGAAAGAGCGGTCCAGAACGACGTTACGGCCTTTAGGGCCCATGGTGGTCTTAACAGCGTTAGCCAGAATGTTGACGCCACGCACGATGCGGGTACGTGCGTCGTCGCCGAAATACACTTGTTTTGCAGTCATGGTTTAAATCCTATTGAATTTTCGTTGACGGTACTTATTCGATCACGGCGAAGATTTCTTCTTCGCGGATCACCAGCAGCTCGTCACCGTCAATCTTGACGGCCTGGCCGGAGTACTTGCCAAACAGAACTTTGTCGCCGACTTTCAGATCCAACGGCAGAACTTTGCCGTCCTCGGTCTTCTTACCGGGGCCAACGGCCAGAATCTCGCCTTGATCGGGCTTTTCAGTGGCGCTCTCGGGGATAACGATACCGGAAGCGGTGGTGCGTTCGTTGTCCAGACGCTTGACGATCACACGATCGTTCAAAGGACGCAGTGCCATGGAGAAACTCCTGTTAGATATGACTTTAGTGTTGAGTCCGATTGGGGGCGAGGCATTTAGCACTCAACCCCTACGAGTGCTAATTATAGGGACGAGTTCGTTAATTTCAAGAGCACCGGGGGTGTGTTGTTACATATTTGTCCTGGGCCCCATCAGTGCAGGTACCGTAAGGCCTTGGCAATTCCGGCTGCATGTAAACTAGTCATCCATTTCACTTGGTTCGGTTTCCCTATGTGCCAGTCTCAGCGCGTCGCTCTTGTAACAGGGTCTACCTCAGGTATAGGCGCGGCGGTCGCGCGTCGATTGTCCAAAGACGGCTACGCAGTCATCCTGCATTCGCGCAGCTCGGTGAAAGAGGGCATGGCCATGGCACGCGAGCTGGGTTTGGCAAGGTATATGCAAGCCGACTTGGCAGACGATGCAGACAGAGTTCGTCTGGTGCAGGAAGCGATCGTGCAATGGGGGCGTTTGGATGTCGTTGTGAACAATGCGGGAATAAGCCGTGTGATTCCTCATTCTGATTTGGCTACTGCCACCCCTGATCTGTGGCGTGAGCTGCATGAGATCAATGTCATTGCGCCGTTTCGCATCATTGCTTTGGCCGAGACAGCGCTACGCGCTTCAGCCGCTGACGGCGGACCTGCTTGTGTGATTAATGTCAGTTCGCACGCCGGTGTTCGGCCCAAGGGGGCCTCCATCCCTTATGCCGCAACAAAAGCGGCATTAAATCATGTCACGCGCTTGCTTGCCGTATCGCTGGCCCCTGATATTCGTGTGAATGCGGTCGCCCCTGGCCTGGTGGATACTCCGCTAACGGCTGGTTGGCTGCAGGCCCAGCAGTTGTGGCGAGAGCGTGCGCCTATGCAGCGGGCAGCCAGCCCTGAGGACATTGCGCAAGTGGTGTCGATGCTGATTGAGTCCAGTTATGTGACAGGCGAGGTTTTGCTATCAGACGGTGGCCTGAATCTGACTTAAGGCAAGCAGCTTGCTCATCGTATTGAAATTACGCGTGGTCCCAACGACCTTCAGCTTTTTCTCGATGAAATTGTTATTGGCCTTTAGTTCACGGTACAAGGTCGAGCATCTTATATAAGCAATATCATCCCTGACTCGCACCTGGTCTGGACCGTGGTCCAGTGCGTGAAACGCTTGCAGCAGCTTTTTTTCTGGTCTCGCTTTCAGCAGGGTGTAGTAGAGTTTGCTGGGATCCTCATCCATGAACGGGTTGTTCTCCATGACTTGACGGAAGTACGAGGGCGAGCGCACCAACACCTGAATATCGCCCCCGAAGCGGTTCTTGATGACTTGATGAACCCGTTCTTCCAGTTCAGTCTGTTCCAGCAAGGTGGAGACAAGAGCGTTGCCGCTTTGGATGTACGTTCTTACATCCTGCAGACCGGCTTCTTCCAGGGCATGGCGAAATGGCGCCATCAGCAGCTTGTTCTTCCCGCTGGGCATGACGCCTCGCAGCAAAATTATCTTTGTATCCATGTGTTTGAGCCATGAAGGACAGGCCAGATCCTGAAAGAGGGCAGGCCTGTCCTTTTTACTGGTTGCGGGTGCAGGAGTGACACCCGCTACTCCGTCCTGTGGTCTGGCGCCATGACTGCTTACGCAGCTTTAGCCCGTTTGCTCAAATCAGGCGCAGGCGTCGCTGGCAGCAAGGGATCAATCGCACGGCACAGAGCCAGCAGTTGATCATCCGCCCCGATGCCCGCTTCAATCAACATTCCTACTGGCAAACCGCTCGACAGCCCGATAGGCAGGGAGATACCTGGTGCCCCCAGGTTGGAGCCCATATCCGTGCGGGAGATATAGGTGTTGAACGTAGGCACCATCTTACCGTTGAGCATCGTGGTTTCATCGTCACCAATGCGGCAAGCGGTCATGGGGCTGGTGGGGAAGATCAGACCACTAAGGTTCGATGCGTGCAGCAAGTCGGCATAGGCTTGCTGCATCAGGGGGCGGTCTACGGTCAGAGCTTCTTCGTAGGCTTCTCGGCTGATGGTGTAGTCGCCAGTAATCGCATCGAAAATCTCTTTTACATCCGGGCTGTGAATGCCTGCGATTAGTTCATCCAGACCAATCCCATACTTGTTTTCTGCCAGATACAAAGGCAGGTGCTGCAAGGTTTCGTACAGCACAATTGGCATGCCCACGCGGGCGTTGATCTTCAGAACGGGGCCCAGGTCTACATCAAGCAGAGTGACACCGGCTTTTTGCAAATCATCCAGAAAAGCCAGAGTGACCTCGGCTACGCCAGAATCCAACTCTTTCCAGAAATTGTCACGGGGCACGCCCAGGCGCAGCCCCTTCAGGGAGGGGGTGGCGATAATAGAAGGCGTTTTTTGGCAGAGCAGGCTGTCCAGCAGGCTGATGTCAGCCAGGCTGCGTGTCATGGGACCGGCGGTGTCGCGGGTAGGGGACAGGGGCACAATACCTTGGCCCGAGTAACGGCCCACCGTTGGGCGAAAACCGTATAGGCCGCAAAGCGCAGCAGGCAGGCGTACCGAAGCGCCGGTGTCCGTGCCCAAACCGGCTGGAAACTGACGGGCGGCAACGGCCGTTGCAGTACCGCCTGAAGATCCACCGGGAATGCGGTCTGGATCATAGGGGTTGCGGCTAGGGCCGGTGGTGGCGTTGTTGGTCGTAATGCCAAAAGCCAGTTCGTGCATCACCGCCTTAGCGGGCAACACGGCACCCGCTTTACGCAGCTGACTGACAGTTTGTGCATCTTGTAGCGGCACGCGGCCTTGCAGCGCTCCCGTACTGGACGTGGTGGGCATGTCCGTGGTGTTCAGATTGTCTTTCAGCACCAAGGGCACGCCGTCCAGCGCCAAGGCCTCGCCACGTGCGCGTCGTGCATCGGACTGGTCCGCCTGTTGGTAGAACAGCTCCGGATTCAAATGCGCCAGGCCGCCTAGATGAGCCATTTCTTGTGATTGTTTAAGCAGATCAGCGGCGATCTCGCGGGCACTGAACTGGTTCTTTTTCAGACCTGCCAGCAGTTCGCTGGCGCTAAGCTCATGGAGTGACATAAGGTCTCCTTGGGGCGTCCGTACCCCCTTTGACTGTGATAGTTCGATCAATCAGCCTCTAATAGGGCTGTCTTGAAAAAAGAGTCTGTAAGGGTAGCAGCAAGTTGCCGGAATGGCTCAGAAAGCTTTCCAGACGACCCGGTTGCGGCCAGCATGTTTGGCTTCATACAGAAGCTGGTCGGCCTGTTCAATCGCTTGGTTGATATCGCCATTGCTACTGAGCTGCACCACCCCAAAGCTGGCTGTCAGCGTATGGGCTGTGGCGGGGATATGTAAATTCATGACACTGCTGCGCAAGCGCTCCGCCACCATCACTGCCGTGTGCAGGCTGGCACTGCGTATTAGCAAAACGAATTCCTCGCCCCCAAAGCGGGCTGCCAGATCATCTTGCCGGACCGTGCGTGCCAGGAGCGCACCAAATTCCTTCAAGGCCCGATCGCCTGCCGCATGTCCCCAGGTGTCATTAACCAGCTTGAAGTGGTCCAGATCGCAGGTCATGACCGCCCAGCCACTGTGGCCATATAGATCCAGCCGCTTTTGAACCTGCTCGAAAAACGCCCGGCGATTCAATAGACGGGTTAAGGGGTCGCGGCTGCGCTCGTGATCCAACGACTGAACAATCGACATCGCCGTGCTGGTCAAGATAGCCAAAGCCAGCCAAATACTGATCAACATATTCATGGCCAGCATGAGCAGCCAAAAACCCGAACGTGTCAGTTCCGGCTGTACCTCTTTGGGGATGACCGTTGCCAGAATAGCAACGCGCATAAAAGCGTAGAGCAGCACCGTCAGATAAGACGCTCGCAGCAAGGTCTTGAGCGGCAGCGTAGGCGTGCGGCTATACAGAATCGCCTTGGCGGGTAAGGTCACCAATAAAGCCAGACCCGAATTCAGGATCTGCAAACGCAACCAAAGATCATCATCCACGCGGGAGAAATAAAACAACAAACCCAAGGTGGTGAGCATAATCGGCAAGGCCCAAGCCGCATGCGCGCGACCACCAAAACGCAACGCCACTCCATTGGCCATCGTCCAGACACCCAGCAGATACATAGAGGACAGCGGTAAAGTCCAACGAGCCAACTGCTCATTGGGCATCAAGCTGTGAATCCCCATAGGAATTGCCGTGGCGATATAGCCCGAAGCAATCCAGAGCAGGTAACGATGATCGCGTAGACGGCTCCAGCAGTAAATCATGGCGACGCCCAGCAAAGCCGCGCAGGAAGGGACAATCAGAACGAAATACTGGTTGGGAGAGGACACGGTGTGTTCGTGTGTATTTAATAGAGTTGGAATTTGACGTTACAACAATTGTAACGATATTGGTGGCTGACAAGCGTTTGTCGATTGAGAACAAACAGTTTAATCAGACAAAGGGAGCTGCTTTGATCTACTTTATGAGGCGGCCCGTCCCCCGTATCCTGACATCCACCTGTTTAATTATTCCCCCCGTGCATGACACAGTTAAAAACACAGGTCTTTTACCCAGGCCGTGCCGTCTTGCCGGGCAAAAGAACATCAGAGCAGAAAAGAAGAGGGGAGCCATGACCGCTCCCCCCGTCCCCAAGACATCCATTCAAGAACTACTGAGCCGTTTCAACCAGCACCAGTTCGGTATCTTCCAGCGCCTGAATCTCCAGCGTCGTTTCATTGCGAACAGCTGCCCCGTCACGGGCATTCAACTCCAGACCATTCAGCGAAACCCGTCCCTTCGCAAGTACTAGATAAGCCAGATGCTCTGCAGGCAAAGACAAAGTCGTACTTTGTCCTTTCATTAACGTGGCCCCCAGCACACGAGCCTGGGCACGAATAGGCAAAGCCTCCGTGTCCCCTTCAAACCCACTGGCCAGCGCTACAAACTGCCCGGACCGCTCATCCTTGGGAAAAGGCTTGGCCCCCCAGGCAGGTGGCAAACCACGACGCTCGGGCTGAATCCAGATCTGGAAAATCCGAGTCGTGTCACTTTCCAGGTTGTACTCCGCATGGCGAATACCCGTGCCGGCACTCATCACCTGCACATCGCCCGCTTCCGTACGACCCTTATTGCCCAAACTGTCCTGATGGCTGATCGCCCCTTCGCGCACATACGTAATGATCTCCATATCGGCATGATCGTGAGGCGGAAAGCCCGTGTTGGGCGCAATCGTGTCGTCATTCCAGACACGCAGGGCACCCCACTCCATGCGAGCGGGATCGTAGTAATTTGCAAAAGAGAAATGGTGCTTGGCGTCCAGCCAGCCGTGGTTGGCGCCGCCCAGCTCATTAAAAGGCCGATGTTCAATCATGATGCGCTCCTTAATATTGGATACTAAAAAGAATTCTAAGCGTCTCGCTGATTGAATAAAATAGAATCAATAGCATAGTATCTATTCCAAAAATTACATGAAAACACTGCCAGACTTACAAGCATGGGCGATCTTTGCCACCGTGGCCGAAACCGGCTCCTTTGCCCAGGCCGCTGAGGTGCTGGGGCTGTCCCAGCCTACCGTCTCCAAAGCCATCACACGACTGGAGAAACAACTGCACGTGTCCTTGTTTCACCGTACCTCCCGGCGCTTGTCCCTGACAGAAACCGGCCAAGCCAGTCTGGAACAGGCTCAAGCCGTCCTGGCGGCGGGGCAAAGCGCCGAAGCGGCCGCCCGAGATCAGCGCGAGAGCTTGCAAGGACGCATCAAAATAGCAGCCCCCATGTCCTTTGGTCTGGAGCACCTGGCCCCTTTATTGCCACGCTTTATGGAAACACACCCGGCCGTTCTGCTGGATTTGCACTTTAACGACGCCCAAGTGAACATCGTTGAGCAGGGCTTTGA
>JBQEAN010000012.1:28878-34804 GCA_052109075.1 Alcaligenes sp.
ACGCGCTGGCGCAACCGCAGCGAATTTCCGCAAGGGCGCGATGAAGTTCAATCTTTTTTAGAACGCAAATGGCAGAAAGAGCGCGAATACCGTTTGATAAAAGAGCTGTGGGCCTGGCAGGAAAATAGAATTGCCGTGCGCTTTGCCTATGAATGGCAAGATGAATACGGCCAATGGTGGCGTAGTTACGGCAATGAGAATTGGGAATTTGACGAGCACGGTTATATGGCTGTGCGCCATGCCAGCATTAATGATTTAGCCATTACAGAATCCGAACGCAAATTCCATTGGCCTTTGGGGCGACGTCCTGACGAGCATCCTAGCCTAAGCGACCTAGGCCTTTAATGCCCAGATAAGACCATCTGCCTAAGTATTGCTGGCGATAAGCAGCTAAAGAAATTAAAAATCCGGTTTGCCGTTTGATAAACCGGATTTTTTAAATCCTTAATCTTTATGCTTCATTCATAGTCTTATGAAAAGACTTATAGGCACAATATTGAAGTTTATCTGTTCGCTATCAAAGACACGCATTCAGATAAATGGTTTAGTGTCGGGCTAGCCTTTGTTCACCTCCAAGGAGTCATCTATCATGAATCACCCTGCTGGCTTGGGTTCGGCCCCCGCGGCTGTTGATCGCACTGGGCCTTCCAGTCATTATTCCCGATTGATCGAACAAGCTCGCAAAGAGCACAGTCGGATTTGTGTGGTGGCTCATCCTTGCGATGACGTGTCTTTGGGAGCAGCCTTGCAGGCGCGTGCTCAAGGTCTGTTCGAGATTGTGTTGGTTGGCCCGCAGACCCGCTTGCAGGCTGTGGCGGCTGAACATGGTTTCAGCCTGGAAGGGGTCACCCTGATTGATACCCCCCACAGCCATGCCTCGGCGGAAAGAGCCGTGGAAGAAGTGCTGGCCGGTCGTGCACAGTTGCTGATGAAGGGCAGCTTGCATACCGATGAACTGATTCAAGCGGTGTTGTGCACGCAAGGTAAAGGCTTGCGTACCGGCCGTCGCCTGAGCCATGTGTTCATCATGGATGTGCCCAGCTACCCCGAGCCCTTGTTTGTGACGGATGGCGCGATCAATATTTTCCCGGACCTCAGCACCAAAGCAGACATTGTGCAAAACGCCATTGATCTGCACCACGGCCTGGGTTTGGGTAAACCATTGGTGGCCATCTTGTCCGCAGTCGAACAAGTCACAGAAAAAATCCCTACCACGCTGGAAGCGGCGGCGCTGTGCAAAATGGCCGATCGTGGTCAGATTACCGGTGGTGTGCTGGACGGTCCCTTGGCGCTGGACAATGCCATCAGCCTGGAAGCGGCACGTATTAAAGGTATTGTGTCGCCGGTCGCTGGCAGGGCGCAGATTCTGGTGGCCCCTGACCTAGAAGCCGGCAATATGCTGGCCAAGAACCTGACCTTTTTATCGGGTGCTCAAGCTGCAGGTATCGTGATGGGCGCTCGCGTGCCCATCATCTTGACCAGTCGTGCCGACAGCGCCCAGACCCGCATGGCTTCTTGCGCCGTGGCCAGCATTTACGCTGGTTATCTGGAGCGTAAAGTTGCTGTGGAGGCCAAGCACTCATGAGCGAGCAGATTCTGGTCATTAATGCCGGCAGCTCCAGCCTGAAGTTTCATATGTATAAGGTGCAGCCGGGCGATCAGCTGGACTTTGAGTTCGGCGGTCAAGTCTCAGGCATTGGCAGTTCTCAACCTGCTTTCAAGGTTAAAGATGCTCAAGGCCAATCCATGGTCAAACAGGATCTGGATGGCGCGCAGGCCAACGATTTGCATACCGCCCAGGCTTTGGTGGCACGGTGGTTGCTGGAGCATGTAGATGGTCGGCCTATCGCGGTGGGCCACCGCATTGTGCACGGGGGCGCTCGTTATGACAGCAGTGTGCGTTTGACGCCCGAGGTTCTGGATTATCTGGACAGCCTGTCGCCTTTGGCTCCCTTGCATCAGCAAAACAACCTGGCGCCTGTGCGCGTGATCTTCGAGCACTATCCGGAAATTTTTCAGGTGGCGTGTCTGGATACGGCGTTCCATCAAGGGCATGCTCCATATTTGCAGCACTTTGCCTTGCCCGGTCGTTTCTTCGAGCAGGGCGTACGCCGCTACGGTTTTCATGGCCTGTCCTACCACTATATTTCCCAGCATTTGCAGCGTGAAATTCCAGAGCTGGCCGATGGACGTGTTGTGGTGGCGCATTTGGGTTCAGGCGCGTCTGCTTGCGCGTTGAAAGAAGGGCGCAGCATTCACACCACGATGGGCTTTACGGCCTTGGATGGCCTGCCTATGGGTACACGTCCGGGCCGTCTGGATGCAGGCGTGGTCTTGTGGATGTTGGAGCAAGGCATGGAGCACGATGAAATTCAGTCTGTGCTCTATACCCAATCCGGCTTGAAGGGCTTGTCCGGCGATCAGGCTGATATGCGTGCTCTGGAAGCCTCGGACGATCCCCGCGCCAAGTTGGCGGTGGAGTACTTCTGCTATCACACCGCTGAAAATCTGGCGGGTTTGTGCGTAGCCTTGAAGGGTTTGGATACGCTGGTATTCACGGCTGGGATTGGCGAGCACAGCCCCTGTGTGCGTGCGGGCATTGCCCAGCATCTGGAATGGCTGGGTGTGAAAATTGATCCGGCACGTAATCAGGCAGGGGAAACTGTGATTTCCACCGATGATAGCCAAGTGCGTGTTCTGGTCATTCCAACGAACGAGGAACTGATCATTGCTGAGCAGTCCCTCGCGTTAGTGCGTGCCAGACAGTAAGCCCAGCTACTAGATCTTAGGCAGATTGTTGAACCAGACCGGCAGCGACGGTCTGGTTTGTGCTGGGATCAATCAAGATGAAAGAGCCCGTGCTGGAATGGTCTTGATAAGCGTCCAACACCAGCGGGTCTCGGCTCACCACACTGACACGACCAATATCATTCAACGACAAACTACCGCCCGCCTCCTGCTCTTGCAGGCTATGGACATCGCGCAAGGCATGAACGGCCTGTACCTTGGCTTGTGTGACACGCGTGCCCTGTTTTAGCCAGTAAGAGCGGGTCGTGTTCAGGGCTTGCTCGTCCAGCCAGCACAACTGCGCATCAAAGTGCTTGCTGGTGTTGACCTTGTCATGGGCCAGCGTCAATAAGTCTCCACGGGAAATATCCAGTTCACGGTCCAGAACGATGGTGACAGCATCGCCGTCGCTGACTTGAATCTGTTCTTGGCCTGCACGGAACAACTGCGTCACTACGGCAGTCTTGGCGCTGGGCCACACCTGCACACTGTCACCCACTTGTATGCGGCCACCATTCAATTGCCCGGCATAGCCACGGAACCCATCAGCGCTGCTGCCGCCGTGACGTGCCACCCATTGCACAAACAGACGGGCAGGGCGTTGAATATCCTCGCGTAAATCCAGTGATTCCAGCAAAGGCAACAGTGGCAGGCCGGTGTACCAGGGCGTGTGGGGTGAGGCCTGAGTGATGTTCTCGCCTTTCAGGGCCGACAAGGGAATGATTTGAAAGTGCTCGATACCCAGTTGCACGGCCAGCTGACGATAGGCTTCATGAATGCGATCAAACACGGCCTGATCCCAATCTACCAAATCCATCTTGTTGACCGCCACCACGATATGGCGCAGGCCCAGCAATTTGGCGACGGTACTGTGGCGTTTGGTCTGGGTCAGCAATTGTCCGTCTTTGGCGCGGTGCGCATCAATCAGGATGATGGCTGCCTGTGCGGTGGACGCACCCGTAATCATATTGCGGGTGTATTGCTCATGGCCGGGGGTGTCGGCCACGATGAATTTACGTTTAGGCGTGGCGAAGTAGCGGTAGGCCACATCAATGGTGATGCCTTGTTCGCGCTCGGCTTCCAGGCCATCGGTCAGCAAGGCCAGATCAGGCTCGGCGTCCTCGCCACGTTTGTATTTGGAGCGCTGGATGGCCGCAATCTGGTCGGCAAACACCCCTTGGCTATCCACCAGCAAGCGTCCGATCAGGGTGGATTTTCCGTCGTCCACAGAGCCCGCGGTAATCAGGCGCAGTACGCCCTGATCAGCGGCCTGGAGCCAAGCATCATTGACGGTGTTCATTAGAAATATCCTTGTTTCTTGCGGTGTTCCATGGATGCTTCGGAGGTCTGGTCATCCATGCGGGTAGCGCCACGTTCGGTAATCGTGGCCAAGGCGGTTTCAGCAATAATGTCCTGTACCGACGCGGCGGTAGACAGCACCGGGCAGGTGCAGGAGATATCGCCTACGGTGCGAAAACGCACATCGCGCCATTCGGAGCTCTCGCCAGCCAGCAACGGGGTCAGCGGGGTAATGGGAACGATCAGGCCCTGACGCTCCACAACTTCGCGTGAGTGGGTGTAGTAAATGGAAGGCAGGTCAATGGCTTCACGCTGGATGTATTGCCACACATCCAGTTCAGTCCAGTTGGAAATGGGGAAAACGCGCAGGTTCTCGCCCTTGTGAATACGGGTGTTGAACAAGTGCCACAGTTCGGGGCGCTGGGACTTGGGGTCCCATTGACCAAACTCATCGCGGAACGACACGATGCGCTCTTTGGCACGGGCTTTTTCTTCGTCGCGGCGGGCACCACCGAAACAGGCATCAAAGCCAAACTCGGCGATGGCTTCCAATAAAGTGACCGCTTGTGCTCCGTTACGGCTGGCGGTTTCGTGACGCAATACAACGGTGCCGCGTGCGATGGAGTCTTCCACGCTGCGCACAATCAGTTCAGCATTCAGTTCAGCGGCGCGGCGATCTCGAAACTCGATGACTTCCGAGTAGTTATGGCCGGTGTCCACATGCATCAGAGGAAAGGGCAGGGGGCCAGGAGCAAAGGCTTTTTGGGCCAGTTGCAGCAGCACGGCTGAGTCTTTGCCGCCGGAGAACAGCAGAACGGGTTTTTCAGCTTCGGCAGCGATTTCGCGCAGAATAAAAATGGCCTCGGCTTCTAGCCAGTCCAGGTGAGTACGGTTGGAGAGAGGTTCGCCCATGAGTTTCCTTCAGGTGTTGACACGGCTATTCAGATTGCTGGCATGCAGGCCGCATTCCAGGCTGTCGCGCTGCTCCCACCACCAGCGCCCGGCGCGTACATCTTCACCGGGGCGAATGGCGCGCGTACAGGGTTCGCAACCAATGGAGGGGTAGCCTTGGTCGTGCAGCGCGTTGTAGGGGATGCTCAAGCCACGGATCACGGCCCAGACATCGTCATGGGTCCAGTCGATCAGGGGGTTGAATTTTTCCAGGCCAAAGACGCTGTCGTACTCCTTGCTGGCCAGTTCGGTGCGGCTGGCGGTCTGCTCGCGCCGCTGGCCGGTAATCCAGGCTGAGCGACCTTGCAGGGCACGGCGCAACGGCTCGACTTTGCGGATGTTGCAGCACTCTTTGCGCAGCTCTACGCTGTCGTAAAAAGCGTGTGTGCCATGGGTGTTGACGTGTTCCTGAACCCGGTCCGGGTCAGGAAGAAAGAACAGGATGTTGCGTTCGTAGTGCTGCTGAATATGCTGGCCTAGCTGCAAGGTTTCTTCGTGCAGGCGGCCAGTGTTCAGGGTGACGGTTTGCAAGTCAGGGGTGTAGATGGACATGGCGTGAAACAGCACCATGTCTTCCGCAGCCAGGGAGCTGGCCAGAACGGCATCGGCGTGTTCGCGCGCGATAAGTTGCAAATCGTCGCGCAGCTGTTTCCACAGCATCAATGGCCGGGCACTTAAGGCAAGTGCGGCAGGGGCTTGGGCAGGCATGATCAGATGTCCTTGCAGCAATACCAGCGCCAGCCCTGCTTGAATTGGAATCGCGTGGGCTGCGCTATTGCCTTACATGGTTCATGGAATGATGAGCCAGTGTGCTTGCGCGCGCCCACGCTGGGAACGAAGTATTAGTTAGGTGAATATGCCCTTGCTGTATTTAGCCGCCTTGCCTGTT
>JBQEAN010000012.1:34904-39986 GCA_052109075.1 Alcaligenes sp.
GTACAGGACAAGCCAATTCCGCGCCATTCCGTCGCGGTAGGGCGACGGCTGCGAGTCGCCAGCAAAATGACGGTCGCTAAGATGCCTCCAATACTGGCGCGCGCCATCCCAATCAGCCAGGGGTCTAAGCTCTGTACCGCCAGCCGTGTCATGGGCAAGGTGAAGGCAAAGACGGTTACCCCCATAAAGGCGTAAAGATAAATCAGCAAGGTGGGGGCGGAGCTGGGCATGGGAAGGCTAGTACTGCGGCTCATGAAAATCACCACGTAGGGAAGATAGGTTGTTCACAGCTTTGAGCTTAAAATAAATAAGCGATACAGTTACAGTACAGTTTATCAATCAGTGGCTCAAGCTGTATTGGTCAAACCTCCGCTACAGTCGGTTTTTTATATAAAAGGGCAGCATCATGGAATGGATGGATTGGCAGCCTGTCCGGGGCTCGGACAATACGCTTAGCGATCAGTTGGTGGCCTGGGTGCAGCAGGCCTTGCATATTCGTTATCGTGGTGGCAGCCGTTTGCCCTCCGTACGCCGTCTGGCGCAGTCTGCCGGTGTCAGCACCCATACCGTCGTGGCCGCCTACGACAAGTTGATGGCACTGGGGCTGGTGGAGTCCCGGCCAGGGTCAGGCTTTTTTGTACGGGTGCGCAGTCCTCGGCGTTTGCGTTCCGAGTCCTTGCATGTGGGAAAGGATGAGCCGCGCAAGATTGATGTGAACTGGATGCTGAACAGTTTTATGGGGCATAGCGACAGTGCGGGCATTCCCCGTCAGTGGCTGGACAACGACATGATTCTGGGGGCGTTACGGCAGGTTAGTCGCAGTGCGGGCTCGAACTTGCTGGGCTATGGGCATTCGCATGGTTATCGCCCTTTGCGGCAGCATATCGCCGGGCAGCTGGAAGATGGCGGCATACAGGCTGATCCGGATACGCAACTCTTATTGTGCAGTGGAGTGACGCAGGCACTGGATTTGCTCTTGCGCCACTGGTTGCGTCCTGGTGATGCCGTTGTTGTCGAAGATCCAGCCTGGTATTTGCTCTTTGCCCGTCTGGCGGTGGTGGATGTGCGGGTGTTGAGCCTGCCGCGTCGTGCTGATGGCCCAGACTTGGCTGTACTGGAGCAGTTGGCGCGTGAGCACCGTCCGCGTCTGGTCATTTTGAATACCGTGGTGCATAACCCCACTGGCTTTAGTCTGAGCCCAGCGGTGGCGCACAGCATTTTGACTCTGGCCCAGACCTGGGATTTTCACATTATTGAAGACGACACCTATAGCGAGCTGCATGCTCATCCAGCGTGTCGCCTGGCTCAATTGGATCAACTGAACCGTGTCACCTTGGTGGGGGGCTACTCCAAGGTGATGGCGGCTGGTTTGCGGGTGGCCTATATGGCGGCCGCCCCGGAGCTTTTGCAGGCCTTGGTCAATCTGAAAATGCTGGCGGGACTGACCTCGCCGGAGTTGGGCGAGCGGGTTATTCACCGGGTGCTGGTAGACGGTCCCTATCGCAAACATTTGGAGCGCTTGCGGCGTCATGCCGATAGCGACAGGCATCGAACGTTGGAGCAACTGGCTCAGCTGGGTTTGGCGCCGGATGCCCCCCCCCAGGCGGGCATGTTTGTCTGGGTGGATACGGGTGTAGATACGGAAAGTTTGATCTGGGCTTTGGGGCGCCCGGGGCATTTATTGGTGCCGGGTGCCTTGTTTTCTCCGCAACAGCAACCATCTACTTATATGCGTATCAACGTTTCTTTAGGCGACGATGCTCAGTTTTGGCAGGATTTTGCGCGCTGTTTAGCCAACGCCAAACCGCCTTCTTGTACGGTGCCCAGCGAAGTAGCCTTATAGCCTGAACGCTGATAGTTGCACTGTCATCTAGCTCTGTTAGCATAAGTCTGTGCGACGCATAAAAAGAAACTTGTATGCGGAGTGCGATAGCTAATAGCAATGAGCATTATTGCATTAATCAATTTTACTAATCGACAGTGGCTTCCTATAATGGCTTTACTGTCAATGATTAATCACTCACCGGAGCATGTATGTCTTTGATCAACACCGTCATTAAACCTTTTAAAGCAAACGCTTTTCACAACGGCAAATTTATCGAAGTCAGCAACGAAACCGTTGCGGGTAAGTGGTCTGTTTTCGTTTTCTACCCAGCCGACTTTACGTTTGTCTGCCCAACCGAACTGGAAGACTTGGCCGAGAACTACGCTGAGTTCCAAAAAATGGGCGTGGAAGTTTACTCCGTGTCCACCGACACTCACTTTGCTCACAAAGCATGGCACGACACGTCGGATGCCATCGGCAAAGTTAACTACCCAATGATTGCTGACCCAACCCATCAGTTGTCGCGCAACTTTGAAGTGCTGATTGAAGAAGAAGGTATCGCTCTGCGCGGTACGTTCGTGGTGAACCCAGAAGGCGAAATCAAGGTTCTGGAAATCCACGACAACGGCATCGGCCGTGTGGCTTCCGAGCTGCTGCGCAAAGTTAAGGCTGCTCAGTACATCGCCGCTCACCCCGGTGAAGTTTGCCCAGCCAAATGGGAAGAAGGCGCTAAGACGCTGACTCCTTCCCTGGATCTGGTTGGCAAGATCTAAGGCCTTTTAAACACGGGTCTTTAGCGGTGGTCGGCGCGCTGCGCCGCCACCCCGGTGCCTGACCGGTTCAGGCACCTCAAGTTGTTTCGTTCAGTACAGGATAAAGGGCGTTTCACATGTTAGATGCAAACATCAAAACTCAATTGAAGGCTTACCTCGAGAAGATCACGCAACCGATCGAGATCGTTGCGACGCTGGATACTGGCGCCAAGTCCGTCGAGCTGCGCGAACTGTTGCAAGAAATTGATGGCCTGTCCGACAAGACCAGCTATCGCGAAGATGCGGATGCGCAAGAGCGCAAGCCTTCCTTCCAAATCAACCGTCCCGGCACTGACATTAGCGTGAGCTTTGCAGGTCTGCCGATGGGACACGAATTTACTTCTTTGATTCTGGCACTGCTGCAAGTGGGTGGCCATGAAATCAAGCTGGATGCCGCTGTGATTGAGCAGATCCGTAATCTGCCCGGCGACTTTGTTTTTGAAACGTATTTCTCGCTGTCGTGCCAGAACTGTCCTGATGTGGTGCAGGCGTTGAACGCCATGTCCGTGATCAACCCACGTATCAAGCACGTGGCGATTGACGGTGCCCTGTTCCAGGACGAAGTTCAGCAGCGCAACATTATGTCAGTGCCGGCGGTGTTCTTGAATGGTGAAATGTTCCATCAAGGCCGTGCTAGCGCAGAGGAGTTGCTGGCCAAGCTGGATACGGGCGATAACTCGGCTCGTGCTGAGGCCTTGAATGCCAAGGACGAGTTTGATGTACTGATCGTCGGTGGTGGTCCTGCTGGTGCAGCTGCTGCTGTGTACGCGGCTCGTAAGGGTATTCGTACTGGTGTGTTGGCCGAGCGTTTCGGTGGTCAGGTTCTGGACACTATGTCTATCGAGAACTACATCTCGGTGGTTGAAACCAATGGTCCCGCTTTTGCTACGGCCTTGGAGCAGCATGTCAAAACTTATGATGTGGATATCATGAATCTGCATCGTGCCAAGGGTATTCGCCGTGAAGGCAAGCAGGTCATTGTGGATGTGGATGGCGGTGCTCAGCTGAAGGCCAAGTCAGTCATTCTGGCTACCGGTGCTCGTTGGCGCGAGCTGAATGTTCCTGGCGAGCAGGATTACCGTAACCGTGGTGTGGCTTACTGCCCGCATTGCGATGGTCCTTTGTTCAAGGGCAAGGATGTAGCGGTGGTCGGTGGTGGTAATTCCGGTGTGGAAGCGGCGATTGATCTGGCTGGTTTGGTCAAGCACGTTACCTTGATCGAGTTTGGTGATACGTTGCGCGCTGATCAGGTTTTGCAGTCTAAGCTGCGCAGTCTGCCTAATGTGTCGGTCATCATGCAGGCTCAGACGACGGAAGTTCTGGGTGATGGCACCAAAGTGGTTGGTTTGAATTACCTGGATCGCCAGACTCAGCAAGCCAAGAGCCTGAAGCTGGATGGCGTGTTTGTTCAGATTGGTCTGGTGCCAAACACGGAATGGCTCAAGGGCAGCGATGTGGGTTTGTCGCGCCATGGCGAGATCGAGGTTGATGCTCGTGGTGCTACTTCGCTGGCAGGGGTGTTTGCTGCTGGTGACGTGACGACTGTGCCTTTTAAGCAGATCGTGATTGCTGCTGGTGAGGGTGCCAAGGCTGCTTTGAGCGCGTTTGATTACCTGATCCGTAGTTCGACTGAAGTTGAGGAACCAGCAGTAGAGAACGTGACTGCTTAAGCTTGTCTGATTGTCGAATTTGGCTGTTCAAGAGGGCCACCCTGTTCGGGGTGGCTCTTTTTTTTGTCCCTGTGACGATGTGGTTGTAGCTGTAGCTATTGTTGTTGTTGTTGTTGTTGTTGGGTATTAGCTTTGCTGCCGCTTCGTATTGATTGCATTGTTTCTGACTCACGTTGTAGAGGCAGGCTCCTGCTGCGGTGTTGCTCAGAGTGAAAAGTCGTTTCAGGAAAGACGCCGCTCAAACCGTCTTCCCCGGCCTCGGGGCTTGACTGCTTGCCGGTGCTGCGCACCGGTGCCCTTGTCTGCTCTGGAATCCGGGTGCCCTGTGAACTCACGGGGTACTTGGTCCCCCGGACCAAGTACAAGCGTCCCGCTTAAACAACACAGGGCTTGCATCCCGAATTCCAGAACAGCCCGCGGCAAGTAGCCTGAATCGCCCCGAGGCCGGGGCAGACGGCTTGAGCGGCTCAATGCATGAGATGTCGCGATTTTTCAGTCGCGGTTGGTAAGAGGGGTAGCTGGCATGTGAGATGGGGGGGGATTGGGGCGTTTGACGCTCTGAAAACGCTATAAACCACTGCTACGGCTGGCGGGGGTGCGGGGCGATTCAGACGACTTGCCGCAGGCAGGAAGGTGGGACGGGATGCAAGCATTCTGCTGTTTGAGCGCGACGCTTATAGCTCGTCCGGGGGACGAGCTATCGCGCAAGTTCAGAATGCGCCCGTCCCACCTTCCTGACAAGGGAACCGACGCGCAGCGTCGGCAAGTGGTCAAG
>JBQEAN010000012.1:40086-41952 GCA_052109075.1 Alcaligenes sp.
CCCGTCCCACCTTCCTGACAAGGGAACCGACGCGCAGCGTCGGCAAGTGGTCAAGCCCGGCGCCCCCGCCAGCCGTAGCAGTGGTGCTTTATAGAAATTGCCTATGCAGTAAGCCAAGGTCTTTCAAACCAAGAGTGCGTCACACAAGCACGACTTCACCGGTATGCACATGCTTACTCAACATTGTTGTCCCAAGTTTGGCTTGGTATTGAGCACACAATGAATACTCAAAGGCTAACAAGTAGCTAGCCTCTGCTATAGATCTCCTTCAAGCTCTGGCCAATTTCCACCCAATACATCAGCACAAACTTGCAGCCATGCTCTGGCTGCCTGCGACAGATACCGTCCATTCCACAGCAACGCGACTTCCCAATTCAAAGCTGGGCCCACCACTTCCTTGGCAACCCAATCCCCCGGTTCCAGCCGAGACAGAAATGGCTGGGGCAACAAGGCCACCCCCATGCCTGCCTGCGCCATAGAAGCCACCCAATCCCACTGATTGCTTTGCGCAGCAATATTTGCCCGCAAGCCTGCGTGAGCAAAAGCGCGCCGCAGCATACGGGTCAGGGCATAGTCTTCACCCAGAAAAATCAGCGGATGCTTTTCCAGCTCCCGTAGCTTTATTTGCTTCTGCGAACCAGCAAGCGAATCCTTATGAGCAATCGCCCAAACCGCGTGTTTCGCAACAGGTGTAGCCGACACATTCAGTTCTGGCCCCAAGGGCAAAATACTCAAGCCCATTTCAACTGTACCCGCTGCCACCATGCGCTCAATCCCCATGCCGGTCTCTTCGTGCAGAATCAGCTCGATCTGCGGATGCCGGTTCTTGAAAGTCTTGAGCACTTCCGTGAACAACACATTAATCATGGGCGGAATCCCCAGATCCAGTCGACCGCGTTGCAGGGCCTGAACCTCGTGAACCTCCCGCAACAGCCCTTGCATGCTTTGCAAAACCTCTTGCCCTCGCTCCAACACGACTTTGCCGCAATCAGTCAGTTGCAACTGACGGTGATCGCGAATCAATAAAGGCTCACCCAGCTCATCTTCCAGCTGCTTAACCATCTTGCTGATGGTCGATTGAGTCACATTCAAACTTTGCGCTGCTTGCGTAAAACTTTGATGTTTAACGGTTTCTATGAAATATCGTAAGGATCGGATATCCATGTTCAGCTACCTTTTTATCTATGACTTTTACGACTTCGTATAAGTTATTTTATTCATTATGGCGATGCTATGCTGGCTTTGTTCAAAAAACATAAACACCTGTTGTCAGGGCGATTTCGGCTTTTAAGCGCGGCCTCAACGGTCCGGTCTTTACAAGCACGTTGTCGTTCTGTTGCGTGAAGATCTCGCCCGGCGCTTTCGACCCCGGCTCCTTCCGAAAGCAACAGCAGGTAGACCAATGACACAGAGACAGGAGCACACGATGTTCAAGGATCGCATTCGTTCCCCCGAATTGGAAGGCAAAGTCATGACCGCTCAGGAGGCAGTCGCCTTCTTCAAAGACGGGATGAATGTTGGGATGAGCGGTTTTACCCGAGCAGGGGATTGTAAGGTCATGCCTCGAGCCTTGGCCGAACGTGCCCAGACCGAGCAGTTAAAACTGAACGTGGTAACCGGCGCGTCGCTAGGCAACGATAGTGATGGCATGATGGCAGAAGCCGGTGTGTTGGCCCGCCGCTCCCCATTCCAGGTGGACTCGGTGCTGCGTCGTCATATCAATGAAGGCAAAGTCCTCTTTACCGACCAGCACCTGTCTTTGACCGTCGAGCACATGCGCTCCGGCAACTTGCCCGCTATCGACATCGCTGTCATTGAAGCCGTAGCCATCACCGAAACCGGCGCTATTGTGCCTACAACCTCTGT
>JBQEAN010000012.1:42052-77624 GCA_052109075.1 Alcaligenes sp.
GGCCGTATGAGCCAGTCCTTACTGCCTTTGCAAGTAGGCATAGGTACTATCGCCAATGCCGTGACGTATGGTCTGCTGGATTCTCCCTTTACTGACCTGAAAATGTATTCTGAAGTCTTGCAAGACAGCGCGATTGCCATGCTGGACTCTGGTCAGTTGAGCTTTGCCTCTGCCTCCTCGCTGACCTTGTCTGCACCCAAGATGGCGCAGTTCCTGGAAGGCATGGAAAACTACCGCGACAAGCTGGTACTGCGCCCGCAGGAAATCAGTAATCATCCGGAGCTGGTTCGCCGACTGGGCATTATTGCGATCAACACGGCGCTGGAGTTTGATATTTACGGCAACGTGAACTCCACCCACGTCTGTGGCACCCACATGATGAATGGCATTGGTGGTTCCGGTGATTTCGCCCGTAACGCCCACCTGTCTATTTTTGTCAGCAAGTCCGTCGCCAAAGATGGTGCCATCTCCAGTGTGGTGCCTATGGCATCGCATGTGGACCACTGTGAGCATGATGTGGCTGTACTGGTTTCCGAGTGGGGTTTGGCTGATTTGCGTGGTCTGGCACCGCGCGAACGGGCACGCGTCATTATCGACAATTGCGCTCATCCTGATTACCGTCCCGCCTTGCTGGACTATGTTGCACGCGCCAGCGAGCGTGGCGGCCATACGCCCCACATCCTGGAAGAAGCCTTGTCCTGGCATGTTCGTTTCCAGCAACAAGGCACCATGAAACAGGAGCAGTTCCAGACCCAGGAACTTGCCACTGCGTAGTCCATCAGGTCTGGTAATGCGTAGCCGAGTCAGTCCGGCAGCGTAGACCTTACAAACTGACCTGATCGCCCCTGGCATCCCACCCGTGCCAGGGGCATTTTTTTAGCGCTAAAATTGCACATTCTGCTGCGTTTAGCGAGGCCGACGTGCTTGAACAAATCGGTATTATCAATTTCTGGGCTTTTGTGGTGGGCACGGTGTTTATTGTGCTGCTGCCCGGACCTAATTCGTTATATGTCCTGGCTAGTGGTGCAGGGCACGGCGTGCGCGAGGGCTACAAAGCCGCTCTGGGTGTAGTGGTAGGCGACGGCATTTTGATGACGCTGACTGCTCTGGGCGCGGCATCGCTGCTCAAGACTTTGCCCATGTTGTATATGGGTATACGCTGGCTGGGCGCGGCCTATCTCTTGTACTTGGGCGTGCGGCTGTTACAGTCAGCCTTCAGGCAAGGCGGCCCGGTGCAGTCTGTGGACACGCGTTTGCGTCACGAAACCCGCTTTCGCAAAGCCTTGTTCCTTAGTTTGTTGAACCCCAAGGCCATCTTGTTTTTCCTGTCCTTTTTCGTACAGTTCGTCGATCCGTCGGCGGGCCACACGGGGCTGGCGTTCATGCTCCTGGGTCTGGTGGTGGAGGTGATCAGCATTTGCTATCTATCTTTGCTGATCTTTGGCGGCGATCGTCTGGCAGGGATTTTCCGGCGTCATCAACGCCTGTCCCGTATGGGCAATGGTTCGGTAGGCCTGCTGTTTATGGGCTTTGCCGCCCGCATGATCAGCGACTAAGCGGGCCGCTTCAGGGCGCAGCAGTTCTGACAGCACTTATTTATCAGTTTTAAGGAAAACACCATGAGTAGCAAAATCCGTGTCGGTATTGCAGGTTACGGCAATTTAGGGCGAGGCGTAGAGCTGGCCCTGGCACAAAACCCGGACATGGAACTGGTCAGCGTTTTTACTCGTCGTGACCCTGCTTCCCTGCGTCTGCAAAGTGCAGGTGTGCCTGTGCGCGCCCTGGACCAGATCGAACAGTACCGCAATGATATTGACGTGCTGATTCTCTGTGGCGGCTCTAAAAATGACCTGCCCGAGCAAGGCCCGGTCTTGGCGCGCTGGTTTACCACCGTTGACAGTTTTGATACCCATGCCCGTATCCCTGAATACCATGCAGCGGTCGATGCAGCCGCTCAGGGTGCTGGCACCACGGCCCTGATTGCGGTGGGTTGGGACCCAGGCCTGTTCTCGCTGAACCGTTTGTATGGCGAATGCGTGTTGCCGGTTGGCCAAACGTACACCTTCTGGGGCAAGGGCCTGAGCCAAGGTCACTCGGATGCAATCCGTCGTGTGGCGGGCGTGGCCGGTGGTGTGCAATACACCTTGCCTATTGAAGCGGCAGTACAGCGCGTGCGCAATGGCGAACAGCCAGAACTGAGCACCCGCGAAAAACACAAGCGTCAGTGCTTTGTGGTGCTGGAGCAGGGCGCTGATGCGGACACAGTACGTGACGCTATCGTGACCATGCCTGATTACTTCGCAGACTATGACACCGAAGTGAATTTCATTGACGCTGAAACCCTGGCCCGTGATCACGCTGCTATGCCACACGGCGGTTTTGTGATCCGTAGCGGTCAGTCCGGGTCAGGCTCGCAGCAGGTCGTTGAATACGCGCTTAATCTGGGCAGCAATCCGGAGTTCACCTCCAGCGTGCTGGTGGCCTACGCACGTGCCGCTTATCGCATGAATCAGCAAGGGCAAATCGGTGCCCAAACGGTGCTGGACGTGGCTCCTGGCCTGCTCTCGCCCAAATCGCCTGCGCAGTTGCGTAAAGAGCTGCTGTAAGCCTTTATTTGACGTAGAGGTCCGGCTCAGCTTGCCTGAGTCGGACGGCGTGCCTCACTTATGGGTGGGCATATGATTCAGCACGACAATAAAGGGTAAAATAGCGCTCATTTCCTATTATTTTGAGTGTTCTCATGCGTTTGCTGATCGCATTGCTACTGCCTTGGCTAGGTTTCTTCACCATTGGTCGGCCTGTGGCAGGCATTATTTGCCTGATTTTGCAGTTGACTGTCATTGGATGGATACCTGCTGCAATCTGGGCGGTCTATTCCCTTAGCCTATACAAGACCGACAAGAAAATCGAACAAGCCCTGGGCAAGCGTTAAGCCCACGGTTTTTCTTCCCTATTTATACGTCTGAGCAGGCCTTGTTGCGCTTGCCCAGGCGTTTTATATTTTTTGCTGATACAGCCATGACCCTATCGTCTCCCGTGGGCCATTCTTCTGAGTCCGGTGAGCAAACGGTATTCGTAGACCCCAAGGCTGTGCCACGCCTGGAACTTCGCAATATCACCAAAGCCTATCCGGCGGTGGTGGCTAACGACAATATCTCACTGTCTATCCTGCCCGGCCAGATTCACGCCGTGCTGGGCGAGAACGGCGCTGGCAAGTCCACCCTGATGAAAATCATCTACGGTGTGGTCAAGCCGGATCAAGGTCAGATTCTGTGGGATGGCCAGCCAGTACAGATCAGCAGCCCGGCTGCGGCGCGGCAACTGGGCATTGGCATGGTGTTCCAGCATTTTTCCTTGTTTGACACTTTAACTGTCACGGAAAATATCGCCCTGGGTCTACCTGCCTCCACCAATATGCAAGAGCTGGCCGGACGCATCAGTGAGACTGCCAGCCAATATGGTTTGGACCTGGACCCGCAACGCCATATTCACACCTTGTCCGTGGGCGAATGCCAGCGGGTAGAAATTGTGCGTGCCTTGCTGGGCAACCCCAAGCTGCTGATCCTGGACGAGCCCACGTCGGTGTTGACTCCCCAGGCGGTACGCCGCCTGTTTGGTACTTTGCGCCAGTTGGCCGCTGAAGGCTGCAGCATTGTCTACATCAGCCACAAGCTTGATGAAATTCGCGAGCTGTGCAATGCCTGTACCGTTATGCGCATGGGCAAGGTCACGGGCTACTGTGATCCCCGTCAGGAAACGACGACCAGTCTGTCTCGCCTGATGATCGGGGCTGAACCCCAGTCCTTGGGGGAACGCAATGCGCAGCAAGGTGGGACACTGCTGCAGGTGCGTAATCTGCAGTTAAGCAAATCCCATCCTTTTGCCTGTGAGTTGCAGGATGTCAGCTTTGATCTGCACCAGGGCGAGATTTTGGGTGTGGCCGGTATTTCTGGTAATGGTCAGCAAGAGTTACTGGCCGTTTTGTCGGGTGAAGATACGCGGGCCAAGTCTGAAACCATCATGCTGGATGGCCAACCCATCGCCCAGCGTGATGCCGCTTGGCGACGCGATCAAGGCATGGGTTTTGTGCCCGAAGAGCGTTTGGGGCGTGGGGCTGTTCCTGAGCTGTCCCTGGCACAGAACTTATTGCTGTCCCACCAGAACCACGAAACTGTGCGGCGTGGCTTTCTGCGCTTTCCCACCATACGTCGTTTGGCGGGCGGGATTATCAAGCGCTTCCGCGTCAAAACAGCCAGCGAGCAGGCCCCGGCTAACAGCCTGTCGGGCGGCAACCTGCAAAAGTACATTATTGGGCGTGAAGTTACCCGTCAGCCGCGCATTCTGGTGATTGCCCAGCCCACTTGGGGTGTGGACGTCGGCGCGGCAGCGCAGATTCACGCCGAGCTGCTGGCCTTGCGCGATGCAGGCTGCGCCTTGCTAGTCATCTCCGAAGAGCTGGATGAATTGTTTGCGATTGCCGATCGCCTGATTGTTATCTCCAAAGGCCGTATGTCTCCCTCTATTCCCGTGGCGCAAGCCAGTGTTGACCAGATTGGACAATGGATGAGCGGTTTGTGGACGGAGGATGACCATGTTCAGGCTTGAGACTCGCGCCGCGCCCTCTACCTTGATGGCCTGGTGTTCCCCTTTACTGGCTGTTTTGCTGACCATGGCAGTCGCCGGGACTTTGTTCTGGTCTTTGGGAAAAAGTCCTCTGGCTGGCCTGAATGTGTTTTTCCTGGAGCCGCTGCGTGACCTGAACGGTTGGGCCGAGGTGGGCGTCAAACTGATTCCTTTGCTGCTGATTTCGGTGGGCTTGGCGATCTGCTTTCGAGCCAATATTTTTAATATCGGGGCGGAAGGGCAGTTGGTGATGGGGGCTTTGGCCGCCGGTGCCTTTATTTTGCAAGTGGACGATGGCGATAACGGCGGTTTTTTCCTGATCGCAATGGCGTTGGCCTGCGGCATGCTGGGCGGCATGTTCTGGGCTGGGATAGTGGCTTTTCTGAAAGACCGCTTTAACGCCAACGAGATTCTGGTATCCCTGATGCTGGTCTATGTGGCCCAGCATTTACTCAGTTATCTGGTTCACGGCGCTTTGCGTGATCCCGATGGTTTTGGCTTCCCGCAGTCCAGCCTGTTCTCCGATGGCTTTTTGCTGCCTGCCATCTTGCCCGGCACTCGTTTACATAGCGGCATTATTCTGGCTCTGATTGCGGCAGTGGCAGCCTGGCTGTTTCTGACCCGCAGCATGGCGGGTTTCCGTTTGCGCGTGGGGGGCATGGCACCGCTGGCCGCACGTTATGCGGGTTTTTCGTCCCGTAAGGCGCTGTGGAGCTCTTTGCTGATTTCGGGTGCCCTGGCGGGTTTGGCGGGCGCGGCTGAGGTCATGGGCCCGGTTGGGCAACTGACACCTTCTATTTCTCCCGGCTACGGCTTTGCTGCCATTATTGTGGCCTTTGTGGGGCGACTGCATCCGCTGGGACTGATTTTTTCCTCTTTTGTGATGTCCTTGCTCTATATCGGTGGGGAATTGGCCCAAAGTCGTTTGGGTCTGCCCAATGCGATTACAGGTATTTTCCAGGGCATCTTGTTGTTTTCCTTGTTGGCTTGTGACGTGTTCATCACCAAGCGTTTGGTCTGGAGAAAGTAATGGACGCGATTGCACCTTTGCTGGCCGCAACCATCAACGCAGGCACCCCTTTGCTCTTGGCGGCGCTGGGTTTGCTGATTAATGAAAAGTCGGGCGTGATCAATCTGGGCTCGGAAGGCATGATGCTGATGGCGGCCATTGTGGGCTTTGCTGTTGCTGTGCAAACCGGCAGCCCCGCTTTGGGTTTTGTGCTGGGCGCTGTTGTCGGTATGGTCATGGCGGCAGCCTTTGCCTGGCTGACGGTTTGGCTGGGAGCCAATCAGGTCGCCTGCGGTTTGGCCTTATCCTTATTCGGGGTAGGGGCCTCGGCCTATATTGGCTTGCCGTTTACCGGTAATTCCTTGGTCGTGACCAAGCTGTCTATTCCTGTGCTGAAAGATATTCCCCTTATCGGGCCGGCTTTCTTCCAGCAGCATTACATGGTCTATGTGTCCTGGGTTCTGTGTTTCGCCGTGGCCTGGTTCTTGGCGCGAACACGCTCCGGTCTGGTGCTGCGGGCAGTGGGTGAATCGCCTGCCTCGGCCCACTCGCTGGGTTACAACGTGCGCTATATCCGTTTGGGGGCCTTGATGTTTGGGGGCGCTTGCTGCGGATTGGCCGGAGCCTTCATCTGCCTGGTCTACACACCCATGTGGGTAGAGAACATGGTCTCCGGGCGTGGCTGGATTGCCCTGGCGCTGACTACCTTCGCAACATGGCGTCCTTGGCGTGTGATGCTGGGCGCGTATCTGTTTGGCGGGGTCACGATTCTGACCTATCATGCGCAGGCTCTGGGTGTGCCGGTGGCCTCCCAATTGCTGGCCATGATGCCGTATCTGGCCACCATTATTGTGCTGGTTCTAATTTCCCGAAACGCTAACTGGATCAGGTTGAATATGCCTGCATCGCTTGGCAAAAACTTCAATCCCAACAACTAGAGGACTGACATGACTGGAAACTTTATGCGCAAGGCCCTGATGGCCGCTGCCATCGCTTCCCCCCTGGCCGCCTTGCCTGTGTCCGCTCAGGCAAACGATCAAGAACCCCTGAAAATCGGTTTTGTGTATGTCAGCCCTATCGGTGAAGCCGGTTGGACCTGGCAGCAGGATATTGGCCGTCTTGAAATGGAAGAGGCCCTGAAAGGTCGTGTGGTGACCCAGTACGTTGAAAACGTGCCCGAAGGCGCTGATGCTGAACGCGTGATCCGCGATTTGGCCCAACAAGGCAATAAGCTGATTTTCACTACCTCGTTTGGCTATATGAATCAGACGCAGAAAGTGGCCAAGCAGTTTCCAGACGTGAAGTTCGTGCACTCCACCGGCTACAAAACAGCGCCTAATGTGGCTACCACTAACGCCCGTTTTTACGAGTCTCGCTACCTGGCTGGCGTGCTGGCAGGCAAGATGACCAAATCCAATGTGGTGGGTTACGTTGGTGCTCACCCCATTCCAGAAGTGCTGCAAGGCATTAACGCCTTTGCCATTGGGTTGAAGAGCGTGAACCCTGAAGCCCAGGTGCGCGTGGTGTGGGCCAATAGCTGGTACGACCCAGGTAAAGAGCGTGATGCCGCTGTGACCTTGCTGGGTCAGGGCGCGGACGTGGTGACTCACCACACCGACTCCACGGCGACTGTGCAAGCGGCTGAAGAAGCTGGCAAGTACGCTATCGCTTACCACTCCGATATGAGCAAGTTCGGTCGCAAGGCTCAACTGGCTGCCGTGACTCACCACTGGGGCGATTACTTCACCCGCAAAGCCACCGAAGTTTTGGATGGCAAGTGGCAGAATGACAGCACCTGGGGTGGTCTGAAATCCGGGATGGCCGCTTTGGAAGGCTTTGGCCCTGAAGTGCCTGCTGATGTGAAAGAGTTCGTTCTGGCCAAACAGGCCGAGATCGTCGCTGGCACCTTGCAGCCCTTTGCCGCTCCTATCAAGGACAACGATGGCAAGGTTCGTCTGGAATCTGGTTTCTTGGATGATGATGCCTTGAACCGCATGGACTACTACGTTGAAGGCGTAGCCAGCAAACTGCCCAAGCAGTAATCTGCTCCGTAGTCTGTAGTAAGCAAAGCCCCTTGCCGGACTCTCCGGCAAGGGGCTTTGTTATATATGGCCGCTATGGCTTTCCAGACTGTTGCTCACGCTAGGTCAGCGCTTATTGGGTATCGGCTCTGGCCTGGTTTTCTATCAGCTGAAAACCGAGGAGCCGACCTAAATACTATGTGTTTGAGCTGGGCGCTTGCGGCCTAAACGCGTTGACGCCCGCATCCAGCGTAGAGTCATCAATACCGCAACTACAGATAAACCTGTCACCAGACCAATCCAGATTCCTGTACCGCCCATATTGAACTGGAAGGCCAGTAGAGAGCCCGTGGGAACGCCTAGCACCCAGTAGCCTAGCAAGGCCAGCAACATGGGTATACGCGTGTCATGCAGGCCGCGCAGCATCCCCGCAGCCACGGCTTGGGCACCATCACTGATCTGGAACAGCGCAGCCAGGGCCAGGAAGGTAATCGCCAGCTGGATGACCGCCTGGTTTTCCGGTACGTCCAGATCCAGAAACAGGCCAATCAGGGCCAGCGGTGCAAACCAGAACACCAGGGCAGCCAGGCCCATGAAACCGACTCCCAAGACGTAGGAAATCCAGCCAGCCCGACGGGCACCTAAAGGGTCAACCCGGCCTGCTGCCAGTCCCACGCGTATGGTGGCGACTTGGCTGAAACCCAAGGGAATCATGTAGGACACCGAGCAGATTTGCATGGCAATGGCATGAGCCGCCAGATCAGACTGACCCAGCACGCCCATCATCATGATGGCGGCGTAAAAGACCAGGGTTTCCAAGGTGAAGGTAATGGCAATAGGAATGCCCAGCGCCCACATTTTCCACAGACGCTTTATGCTCCATTGCCAGGAATCGC
This sequence comes from Alcaligenes sp., assembly GCA_052109075.1. Taxonomy (GTDB): domain Bacteria; phylum Pseudomonadota; class Gammaproteobacteria; order Burkholderiales; family Burkholderiaceae_B; genus Alcaligenes. The sequence goes on from JBQEAN010000012.1 coordinate 50,602, forward strand.
TGAACAGGTAATAGCGCCTGAAACGAGGATCATTCAGGACCACCCAGCTTAATCCGGCGAACATGAAAATGCTGGATAGCGTCGTAGCCAGACCGGCACCCGCCAGCCCCATCTCGGGCATGCCTAGATTGCCGAACACGAACAACCAGCCCAGCAAGGCATTGATAGCAATGGCGGCAAGGGCAATAACCAGGGTCCATCCGGGCTTTTCCATCGCCGCCAAAAAGGAACGCAGCACGATATAGCCCAGATAGGGCAATAAAGCCCATTGCAGGGTGTGCATATAGCTCACGGAGCGTGCTGCAACGACTGGATCTTGGCCCATCAGCAGCAAGATCTGCTCGGCATTCCACAGCACAATCCAGGCGGGCAGGGTGATCAGCAGGGCGGTCAAAAAACCGTGACGAATGATTTGTTGAGACTCGCGTACATTGCGCAGCCGTCGCCCCAAGGTAGTCGCCAGCATGGGCACAACAGCCGAAACCAGGCCCATGCTGAAAATCATGAAGGCTTGATAGAGACTGGCCGACAAGGAACCAGCGGCCAGCTCATCAGGGCCAAGACGGCCCATATAAATCAGATTGGTTGCCAAGAGGCTGACCTGGGCCAGATTCGTCAGGATCAAGGGCCCGCCCAGGCGTAACGAGGATTGCAACTCCGCCAGCCAGAGTTGGCTCGGGCCGGTGGATGTGGGCTTTGAAAACATGGTTTATTTAGCGCGAGGCAGGGACCAGGTACTGATAACTTGAGCCACTGCCGGGCCGCCATTGGCCGGTTCCAGCAGGACATCGCCCGCGCAAGTGCGGCCGGTTTTGTGAATCCGGGCATGAGCCAGGATGTCGCCGGGAGGTGCCTTACGCAGAAAATTGATCGTCAGGCTGGAGGTGACTGCATCCGGGTTACCGGTTGCACCCACGACAGCGGCATACAGGGCCAGATCGGCCAGCCCCATCAACATAGGGCCTGCCACCATGCCACCCATGCGCTGATGAGCGTTACGCTCGGGCAATCGTAAACAGGCGTTGTCGTGCCCGATATGCACCACATCAATACCCAGTACGGCGGCAAAGGGATGCAGACGTTCGAGTAGATCACGAAACTCGACAATATCGATTTTAGGTTCGGGTGTGGAGAGTGTGCTGGTCATGACGCTGCCATAAGAGAAGGCCGTTGTAAGAAAGGCATACTGGCTGGTACTGTATCAGATCGTCCCGCGTATCGGGGTAGTTCGGCACCCGGCTGTTCCAGGCTGGACCAATTCCAATCGATCAAAAAGAAGCGAGGAGCATCATGAAACGCCGTGCAATTCTTATTGCCTTGGGTTTGCTGGTATCAAGCAGCGCTGTCGTGGCCCATAGTCATGGTCATCAGCCCGAACAGGTGCGCGCCTTAAGCACGCAAGTTCATGCCGACCGATGCTGGGTGCGCATGCTTCCCGAGCCTACGCCTTCGGCCGCTTATGTCGAGTTGGAAAACCAGGGTGAACAGAGCGTGGCCGTAGTCGGAGCCAGTTCCTTGTCCTACGGGCACGTGATGCTGCACCAGACTAGCGAGAGCGATGGTATGGCGCGCATGTCGCATGCGTCGGAAATAGAGATTCCGGCCGGCGGCAGCTTGAGTCTGAAGCCAGGGGCTTATCACATCATGTTGGAACAGGCGAAAGAGGATCTGGCTCTAGGAGAGCGCATCATCTTGAGTCTGCATTTGTCCGACAATACCCAGGTTCAGGCCGAGTGCGAGTTACGTCCCGCCAAGACCCAGGCTTACTGATTGAGCGGGCTTCATATGAATAGCAGATTGACCGCCTAGTGCGGTCATCTTTACGTGGATAATCAGGCTTGCAAGGCGTCCAGAACGGCTTGGTTGAATGCCTTGGGGTTGGCCAGATTCATGCCATGGGCGGCCAGGGGAATGCGGTGCAACTGGTCTTCACGTCGGTGTTGCCGGATTATGTCCATGCAGTGCTGGTAGCGCGTCGGGCTGTGTTCGCCAGTAATGAAGCTCAAGGGTGCATCCAGTTGTTTGAGCCATTCCAGTGCCGGGGCTTGATTGGGTTCTTGCTGCTGATCCAGCATGGTGTGGGCATTGTCTTGGATCATCTCGCGAAACCACCGCGTCATCTGCTTCCAGGTTCCAGATCCGTTGACCGTATCGACGAATAAGGCCATGGCACCGTCTCGGTCGCCTTGCTCCAGCCGTTCGGCCACTTGCTGGAACAAAGGGGCATAGGAGTAAGCGCCGGGGGTAGGGAAGCCAGGGTCGGCCAAAGTCAGGCTGGCCACGCGCTCTGGCATGCTTTGGGTCAGCAGCAGGGCGACGTGACCGCCGCGAGAGTGGCCCACGATATGGATTTTCTCGTCCGGAATGTGCTGATCCAGCAGTGCCTGTAAATCCTGTGCATGCTGCGCGGTGCTGAACTGGCCAGGGCTGGGCGCGCCCGGCCAGTAGGCACGCAGGCTGGGAGCCAGCACCCGATAGTTGGTGGCGAAAGTGGGAATCTGCCAGCGCCAGTATCGCCAATCACACAAGGACCCGTGGATCAGCAAGACGGGCACGCCCTGGCCTTGATCGACGAAAGTGTGGCGATAGCCTTGTACGTTCAGTTCAAACGTGGGGAAGTCAGCAAACGGGTTGGTCATGGCAAGCAATAAGAGTCAGCTAGGTCTGACGCCTGAAAAAAACAGACCGGGTCTGAGCCCGGTCCGAATGGATTTGACTACTGCTTGTTTATTCCAGCAGTTTCAAGCGGCTGCGTGCCGTCTCGGCCGCTTCAGCTTGTGGGTAGTCTTTAACAATTCGTTGCAAAGTGGTTTTGGCACCGCTCAGATCGTTCAGTTCGATCTGGCTGGAGGCTGTCACCATCAGGGCATCGGCTGCGCGTGGGCTTTGGGGCGAGGCTTTCACAAAAGCCTGCAGTTTCTGGATGGAGGCTTTGAAGTTCTTGACGGCGTACAGGCTGCTGCCTTCGTAAAAGCGTACCTCGTCAGCCAGAACGCTGGAGGGGTAGGCGGCTAAAAAGCCGGCAAAGGCATCGGCAGCAGGTTTGTACTGGCCTGCACGATAGGCATCCATGGCGCTATCAAAGACAGCTTGCTCTTGTGGATCTGCGGCGTGGGGACTTTGTTGTCCGGCAGCAGCATTATTCTGCTGCCCTTGGCCACTGGCTTGCCAGCTGAGTTTTTCGACCTGACCGCGCAGCGATACGACTTCGGAGCGCAGGGTATCGATCTGGTCAGCCAGTTGCAGGCGAACCTGGGTATTTTGCTCGTTCATCTGCCGAATCTGTTGCCGCAGCTCCAAAATGGCGCGTCGTGCCTCGTCATCGGCAAAGGCCTTGGCCGGCAGGCTGGCAAACAGAGCGGCGGCAGCCAGCATGGCAACGGTCGCGAGACGAAAAGGCTTTTTGTAAACGTGCATAGTGAAGTCCGTTAAAAAATGTGCATCTGCAATGCGCAGGCTCATCACCTGCCGGGTTCCCCTCTGTTGGGGGCTGTGATCTGAGGGCTTTGCACCAGCCTGGCGAGCCCGCTGTCCAGCATAACGAATTTTCAGTGGATCGGGCATGCCGTCAATAAAAAACGCCGCGGCGTTAACAACCACCACGGCGTCGGAACCACTTGGTCGATGCAGAAATTATCGTTGGTAAACGATATCTGCGCGACGGTTTTCAGCGTAATCAGCTTCGGTGTTACCCAAGGCTTTTGGACGCTCTTTACCAAAGCTCACAGCTTCGATCTGGCTGTTGCTCACGCCCAGCAGACCCAGCATACGTGCCACAGCGTCGGAACGACGCTGACCCAGAGCCAAGTTGTACTCGGCACCGCCACGCTCGTCGGTATTACCTTCGATGCGCACGGTTTGCTGAGGGTGGCCGCTCAGGTAAGACGCATGCATTTCTACCAAGCTACGGTATTGATCGTTAACCGAGTAGCTGTCGTAGTCAAAGAACACCGAGCGTTGTTGCGCCAGGGGGCTTTGAGGGTTGAACGGGTCCATGATCTGACCTGAGCTAGCAGAGTCCGATCCAGTACCGCCGGTTGAACCGGAGCCTGATTGATCCAGAGGAACCGAGCTGCAAGCAGCAAGGGCAGCAGCCATAACGGCAAGGGTAAGACTTTTAAGAATGCGCGAGCTCATTTGAATTCCTTTTGAAAAAGAGTCACACAGGATGTCAGTTGGTAAATGGTCCCCAGGTGGGTTCGCGTACTTTGCCATTCAAAGACGAGAGGGTCTGACGAACGCGACCGTCCACCGATGTGACAGCTAGGACACTGCGGCCCCCCTGAACAGAACTATATAAGATCTGCATCCCATTAGGGGCGAAACTCGGAGACTGATCGTCGGGACCTGTCGTCAGCAGTTGCTCTGCTCCTGATGCCATATCTTGAGTGGCAATTCGGAAAGCACCGTTTCTACGTGTGACGTATACAAGCCTAGTACCGTCCGCAGAGACCTCCGGTGAAATATTGTAACTCCCGTTGAAGGTAATACGCTGTGCATCATCACCACCCAGGCTCACTTTGTAAATATTAGGAGCACCACCACGATCACTCACAAATACAAGGGAGTTGCCATCGGGCATAAAACTGGGTTCAGTATCAATCAAGGGCGAACGCATCACGCGACGCAATCCGGATCCGTCCGTATTTAGCGTGTAAATCTGCGAAATACCGTCCCTGGAGAGCACAACAGCGACCTGATTGCCGTTTGGAGCCCATGCAGGACTGCTGTTATTACCCTTGAAATTGGCCAAGGGTTCACGGTGGCCAGAGGCCAAGGTTTGCACATATACAACAGGTTTGTCGTTTTCAAAGCTCACATAAGCCAGCTTTTTACCGTCCGGAGACCAGGCTGGGGAGATGATTGAGTGTCTAGAACGCAACATTACCTGCGGATTCTGCCCGTCGGCGTCAGCAATTTGTAACTCGTAGTTGTTGCCTGTTTGCAACACGTAGGCTAGGCGAGTGGAGAAAACGCCTCGTACGCCGGTGATTTTTTCATAAATCCGATCAGCAATCTGGTGGGAAATACGGCGCAGTTCTTTTTCACTACCCGCAAAAGCTACGCCATCCAGCTGAGTTTGACGGACCGAATCCACCAGACGATAGCTGATGGAATACTGTCCGCCTGCCTGCGAGACGGAACCGTAGGCCAGATAGTCGGCACCACGGTTACGCCAATCGTCGTACGCGATCGTGCTTTCTGCGTTCAGACCTGCTCCGGTGGCATTGATCAATTGGAATTGTCCCGAACGGGTCAAGTCAGCACGGATAACTTCAGCCAGGGACTGGCTGGCTGGATTGTCAGCAAAATCCGCGATCGCGATGGGGTACTGAGTCGCACCAACACCTGATATATCGACCCGCAGTTGGGCCTGGGCCGGTTGGCTGGCGAACATGCCGGCGGCCAGGGCAAACGCTCCGGTGGCCGTGGCGCGCCAATGACGACCTAAGGTCGCCAGGGCTAGGGTAGCGGCGGTCATTATGCAATCTCCTGATTAATCGAACATACGGTACTCGCCATCAATATACGATGGGTAGTTCCCGCTAGGCGGTTTGGGGAAAGGGCTGCAACGGGCAAGACCCTTGGATACGGCATCATCGAACTGGGCAATGCCGGACGATCGTTTGATCTGGACCCGATTGGGTGTGCCATCGGCATTCAGGTCCACGCGGTACTGAAGCGCAGGGTTGCCGCGCACCTCAGAACGGGGTGGCGTGCTGTAGACCACGCCAGGCTGCACGCAAGCGCGCACCTTGGCGGCATAGCCACCATCGCCACCCCCGCCACCGGCCTGGTTGCGGTCTGCGGTACCGCCAGCACGGCCTGGGGCACCTTCACGCATGGCACGGCGGAAAGCTTCTTCCTTGGCCTTGCGGTCGGCATCGGCCTTAGCTTTGGCTGCGGCATCGGCACGGGCTTTGCGTTCTGCGTCTGCTTTGGCTTTCGCCTCGGCATCAGCCTTGGCTTTAGCGTCCGCATCGGCTTTGGCTTTACGTTCTGCATCAGCCTTCGCCTTGGCGTCGGCCTCTGCTTTAGCCTTGCGCTCCGCGTCAGCCTTCGCTTTTGCGTCTGCTTCTGCCTTGTCCTTGCGCTCTTGTTCCTGCTTTTCTTTCAGTTCGCGCTCGCGCTGCTCAGCGGCCAGCTTGTCCTGCCGCTGCTTGTCTTGGCGCTCTTTCTCCAGCTTTTCCTCGCGCTCTTTTTTCTCGCGGTCTTTGCGGGCCTGTTCTAAAGCGATCTCGGGATCGACTTCAGGTTCGGCAGGAGGCGTGACTTTGGCAGGCTCTGGAGGAGGCTTGGGAGCGGGCGGCGGTTCAGGGGTAGGCTCGGGCTTGGGTTCTGGCTCTGCGACGGGTTCAGGTTCCGGCTGTGGTTCCGGTTCGGCCTCGGGGGCTTCGGGGTCGGCATTCACGGCCGCATCGGGCGCCACGCCATCCATCCACAATTCGACCTGTACCGCATTGGGGGTTTTGGGTGCAGAAAAAAGGGCTCCAGCCAAAATGGCGAGCAGCAACAGCCCGTGCAGACCCAGGGCGACGAGCAAGCCGCGCTGATCTTCCTTTTTCTCAGGCGAGCGCTGCGCCTGATTGCGGGTATTGCGTGTTCTGTGCTTCATTCAGTTCAGGTTTTTCGCGCCGGACGGCGAGCACGCTATCCGGCCAGAGGTTATTTGCGAGCGTCGGAATCGCTATTGCGATCGACGATCAGACCCAGGCGGTTGATGCCATTGGAGCGCAGTTCATCCATCAAGCCCATGACGGTTTCGTAGGGAACCTTGCCGTCGGCGGCAATTACAACCGGGCTGTCGGCTTGCATGCGTGAGCGCACTTCGTTGATCAACGTGGACTTCTCGATGTTCATGAACTCGGAACCCGCATCGCGCAAGCGAATGGCCAGCTTGCCATCCTTATCGACCTGGATTTCCACCGGTTTGGCAGGCACTTCGGAGGCTTGGCCTACCGAAGGCAATTCCACCAGACCGGGGGTAATCATGGGAGCGGTGACCATAAAGATCACCAGCAGCACCAGCATCACGTCGATATAAGGGACAACGTTGATTTCGTTTTTCATGCGCCGGCCGTGACGGCCGGTGCTTCCACGCATCGATGGCATCAGTTCACCTGCCGCTGCAAGATGTTCAGAAATTCGTCGATAAAGCTGTCAAAGCGGATCGAAACGCGATCGAGCTCGTTGGTGAAGCGGTTGTAGGCAACCACGGCAGGAATAGCGGCAAACAGACCAATGGCCGTCGCAATCAGGGCTTCGGCAATACCGGGAGCCACCGAGGCCAGGGTAGCCTGCTGCATACCGGACAGGCCGATAAAAGCGTGCATGATCCCCCAGACCGTACCCAACAAACCAATGTAGGGGCTGACCGAACCGGCCGAGGCCAGAAAGTTCAGGTGGGTCTCCAAGGAGTCCATTTCGCGCTGGAAGCTGGCACGCATGGCACGGCGTGGGCCGTCCAGCAGGGCAGGGCCTGTATTTTGGCTGCGACGCGCCTTGATGAATTCGGTCATGCCGGATTCAAAAATGCGGGCCAAAGCACCATGTTCGGCACGGCGCGAGGAAATGGACTGCTGAAGCACGGCCAGATCACCACCCGCCCAGAAATCGTCCTCAAAGCGGCGGGTTTGCTCCAGCGTGCGTTTAAGTGCAGCCCTTTTACTGAAAATATAGGCCCACGAGAGAATCGAGATTCCCAACAGAATCAGCATCACAAGCTGAACGGGAATACTGGCATCGAGAAGTAGCGAAATCAGCGACAGGTCGCTAGTAGCTTGCATGGTCAGTCCTGAACCTTTTCCAAGAGGGTACGTAAATCAGAGTCCAGCTTGCTTGGACGAAGCGTGTTGGCGTCAACGCAAACAATTTGGATAGTGCTTTGGCATAACAGTTCCCCACCTCGCAGGGCACCTTGTTCGAAATGGATGGTAGCCGAACCCAGCTGGGTAATGCGGCTGCGCACCGAGATCAAATCATCGAGCCGGGCTGGTTTGAGATATTGTATTTCAACCTTCTTGACTACGAACAGGCGTTGATTCTGCTCCGCCACATCCGATTGGTTTACGCCCAAGTTCCTGAGCCATTCTGTGCGCGCACGCTCAAAGAACTTCAGGTAGTTGGCGTAATATACGATCCCCCCGGCGTCGGTGTCCTCGTAATATACGCGAATATCAAGCCGAGCCTGGGTGTCCCACTTGTCATTAAGCATGTCGTTCGTAAAAGAGTTTATGTTGACGGGCAGGGCATGGCCCAGGGCCAGCCCTGCTGGTAATCCTTATAGCGTCGCCAAACGCTCCACACTGACCTGAGCAATTTGCTCTACGGGCACGTTGGTGCTGCTGGCATCGCGGCGGGCCTGCATCTCGACCACGCCTTCTTTCAGGCCGCGATCGCCAATGGTAATGCGCAGTGGCACACCAATCAGCTCCCAGTCGGCAAACATAATGCCGGGGCGGGCATCGCGGTCATCCAGGATGACATCCACGCCTTGCTCTTTGAGCTGAGTGTACAGATCGGTAGCCGTCTGACGCACCGCCTCGCTCTTGGTAAAGCCAATCGGGCAGATTACCACTTCAAATGGGGCCAGGGCACGGGGCCAGATCATGCCGCGCTCATCGTGGTTCTGCTCGATAGCCGCAGCAGCAATACGGCTTACGCCGATGCCATAGCAACCCATTTGCATGACGGCAGGTTTACCATCAGTTTCCAAAAAGGTTGCGTTCAGCTTCTTGGAGTAGGCATCGCCCAGGAAGAAAACGTGGCCCACTTCAATACCGCGTTGAATAGCCAGCTTGCCGCCTTCGGGGGCTGGGTCACCGTGCACCACGTTACGCAGGTCGGCTGTGATGGGTTCGGGTAGGTCGCGGCCCCAGTTCACGCCAGTATGATGGAAGCCTTCCTCGTTGGCGCCGCAGACAAAGTCGCTCATGTTGGCCACGGTCAGATCAGCAATGACCTGGACAGGCTGGCGGGTGCCGATTGGGCCCAGGTAGCCAGGCTTACAGCCAAAGGTGGCGACAATTTCTGCTTCGGTTGCCAGACGGTGGCCTTTTTCAAAGCCAGCCAGTTTGGAGACCTTGATGTCGTTGACTTCATGGTCGCCACGCACCAGCAGCAGGTGCACGGTGGTTTTGGTCTGCTCGTTGTCTACAACGTCAGTCGCCAGCACCACGGATTTGACGGTGTCAGCCAGATCCAGGCCCAGTTGCTGGGCAACCAGTTCGCACTTGGGCGCGTCAGGTGTCGCAGTCTTGACCAGGGCTTCAGTCGGTGCAGCACGCTCGGGCAGCAGGCAAGGAGCGGGAGCCAGCTCGATATTGGCCGCGTAATCAGTGTCGGGGTTGTAAACCAGCAAGTCTTCGCCGGTATCGGCAATGACCTGGAATTCATGACTGCGAGTACCACCGATGGAGCCGGTGTCAGCGGCTACTGCGCGAAAGTTCAGGCCAAGGCGACCGAAGATGCGCATATAGGCATTGAACATGGTGTCGTAGCTGGCTTGGGCGTCTTCGGCGTTGCGATCAAAGGAGTAAGCATCCTTCATCGTGAACTCACGACCGCGCATCAAACCAAAGCGGGGGCGACGCTCGTCACGGAACTTGGTTTGAATGTGGTAGAAGTTGATGGGCAACTGGCGCCAGCTATGGATTTCGTTGCGAGCAATGTCCGTGATCACTTCTTCGGACGTAGGCTGCAAGACGAAATCGCGCTGGTGGCGGTCCTTGATTCGGAGCAGCTCATCGCCATATTTTTCCCAACGACCCGACTCTACCCAGAGCTCGGCAGGCTGGACCACGGGCATCAGCAATTCAATGGCGCCGGAGCGGTCCATTTCCTGGCGAATGATGTTTTCAATCTTGCGCAGCACGCGCAGGCCCATAGGCATATAGGTATAGATACCGCCGGCCGCTTTACGGATCATGCCGGCGCGCGTCATGAGCTGGTGGCTGGCAACTTCGGCCTCGGTAGGCGCTTCTTTCAGGGTATTAATGTGATACTGGCTAGCATGCATGGTAGGGAACTCGTCAGGTACGTATAATCAGATCTAATTGTATTGAATTCGTTAGAGGTGGCCTATGTTAGATCGTGAAGGCTACCGTCCTAATGTCGGAATTATCCTCGTTAATCGCAAGAACGAGGTTTTTTGGGGCAAGCGTATTCGGGAACATGCCTGGCAGTTCCCGCAAGGCGGTATTAAATACGGTGAAACACCCGTACAAGCGATGTACCGCGAACTGCATGAAGAAGTGGGCTTGCTGCCTGAGCATATCCGTATATTAGGCCGGACGCGAGATTGGCTTCGCTACAACGTGCCCAATCATTTTGTACGTCGGGAGGCGCGTGGCCATTACAAGGGGCAGAAACAAATCTGGTTCTTGTTGCGGCTGGTAGGGCGAGACAGTGATGTCTGCCTGCGTTCCTCCACGACGCCGGAGTTTGACGCATGGCGTTGGAGTCAATATTGGGTGCCACTTGATTCAGTTATTGAGTTCAAGCGGGAAGTCTATCAGCAAGCGCTGAACGAGCTGTCGGATATTTTGTTCCGACGGCGTCAAGAGAATCGTTATTTACGTCAGCGCCTTCAAAGCGCAGTTGATGCCGATACCTTAGATAGCAGGGATCATGCGCATATTATTGGTTGAAGACGAGCGGGAAATGGCCGCATGGCTAGAGCGGGCTTTGGCGCAAAGTGGTTTTTTGCCCGATCCCGCTCACGATGCCCGTTCGGCAGAAGTGTTATTGGCGGCCCATGAGTATGATGCGGTCGTGATGGATTTGCGCCTGCCCGATAAACACGGGTTGGTGCTTTTGCGCGAGATGCGCGAACGCGGTGACCACACGCCTGTGTTGATTCTGACCGCGCAAGGTGCCTTGCAGGACCGCGTTCGTGGCTTGAATCTGGGAGCCGATGATTTCCTGACCAAACCCTTTGCTCTGGAAGAACTGGAAGCTCGTTTGGCTGCTTTGGTGCGGCGCAGCCGTGGGCGCGTCACGCCGGTAGTTAGCTGCGGCTCGCTGGAATACAACCCGGAAAGCCGGGCTTTCCTGCTGGATAACGCCATTGTGCACCTGACCCCGCGTGAACATGCGACCTTGCTGGTCTTGATCAGTCGTTCAGGCATGCCAGTAGAAAAGACTCAGCTGTTCGCTCGCGTGTTTGAACACGATAGCGATGCCAGCCCGGATGCCATCGAGGTCGTCTTGCACCGTTTACGCAAGAAACTGGCCAATAGCGATGTGCATATCGTGACGGTGCGTGGTCTGGGCTATATGTTGGAAATGCTTGAGGCGGAATCCGGCGTCGCATGACTGCACCTTCCCCACCCCCCGCCACGGTCTGGCAAGGCAGTTTGCGCTTTTGGCTGCTGGTATTACTGATACCGGGTGTGGTGGCCCTGCTGTTGTACGACAGCTGGGAGGATTATCTGGCCATGAATTCCGTCACGGAAAATGTCTACGACAGTGCCTTGCTGGAACCGGCCAAGGTGCTGGAGACCAGCGTGGAATTCAATGCCGATGGTAGCTTGCGTATTGATCCACCTTTCTATGCCCAGGTCATGTTGGAGTCCAGACCCGGAAATCGCAAGTATTTCCGAGTAGAAGAAGTCACTCCTTTGGTGCGCAACCTGGGCGGGGCCGATGCCAAGCAATTAAAAGGTCGCACTTTGCTGGGCATGGAAGGTCTGCCACGTCCCGCCAATCTGGCGGATCACGAAGGCGTGCCGGTTTTCTACGACTCTTACTTTCGCAACGACACCGTGCGCATGGTGGCCTTGTGGCGTGACCTGCACTACAAAGGCCAGCATAGGCAAGTGCTGGTGATGGTGGGTGAAAGCATGGATTTGCGCCTGCGCACCCAGCAGGAAGCCTGGCGGGAAGGTATTTTCCGCAATTTACGCATGCTGCTGTTTGCCGTGCTGTTGGTGTGGTTCGCCGTTGCCTGGGCTTTGCGTCCTTTGCAGGCCCTGCGTCAGGAAGTGCGTAATCGTAGTGTGGAAGACCTGCAGCCCTTGGACGAGCGTGACGTACCGCGCGAAGTTGTGCCTTTGGTGCGTTCGGTCAATCACCATATAGAGCTGTACCGCTCCGTGCTGGACAGGCAGGCTCAGTTTCTGGCCGATGCCTCGCATCAGCTGCGTACACCGCTGGCCATTATTCATACCCAAGCCCAATATGCCCGACGCGAACCGGATATTGAGCGTGTCCGGGAATCTTTGGGGGCGATTATCAAGCAACTGGGGCAGGCTACCCGCCTGACTGAGCAGTTGCTGGCCTTGGCTCACGCCAGTCACACCACCAGCATGAGCCAGGGGCAGATTGATCTGGCCAGCCTGGGGCGCGAGGTGGTGCTGCAATATTTACCGTTGGCGCGTGAGCACCGGCAGGATCTGGGCTGGATCGGGCCGGGTGAAGAAGGCGAACAAGCACCCTTGTGGGTCTATGCCAGCGATGCCGAAATTCATGAGTCCGTGTCCAACCTGATTCATAACGCGATCAACCATGCCGGTAGCGGCAGCGCGATTACGGTTTCTGCCGGGCACGACGACAAGCTGGCGTGGATCAGTGTCACTGATAACGGTATGGGTCTGGCGGCCAGTTTGCGTGAAAGCGTGTTTGTCCGTTTCGATCGCGGTGGCCCGGCACGTAAAGGCGGACGGGGTTCCGGTTCAGGCCTGGGCTTGGCCATTGCCTTGGCGTATGCCGAGCGCAATGGCGGCACCATTGTGCTGACCGATGGCGAGCCTAACGATATGGGTGGTTATGGCTTGAAAGCAACCTTGCGCTTGCCGCTGCTTGCTCCTGAATCACCCAAGCCAAGCCCAAGCGTCTAATTTAACTGGCGTCGCTTGGGCGGGCCAGCAGCTTAAACAGAGTAGAAATATCCAGATCTCGATGGCCTTGCTCTGCAATCTTTTCAAATTGCTCTTGAATCAATTGAGTGCCCGGAAGCAGTGCGCCGTTGCGCAGCGCTTCTTGCTTTACCAAGTCCAGATCTTTCAACATCCAGTTCACAGTAAAACCGGGCTGGAAATCCCTGGCCAGCATAGTCGGACCTTTGGTCTCCATTTGCCAGCTTCGCGCTGCGCCCTTGCTCAACACCGACAAAGCCTGCTCCATATCCAAGCCAGCCCGTTCTCCAAAAGCCACCGCCTCTGCCAAGCCCTGTAACAGACCGACTACGGCAATCTGGTTCACCATTTTGCACAGCTGCCCCGATCCCAGGGGACCCATCACGGTGCAGGCCTGGGCATACGTCATCATCAAGGGGTGGGCACGTTCGATATCTTCAGCCTTGCCCCCGCACATAATGCTGAGTACTCCCTTTTGAGCACCCGCCTGTCCACCGGAAATGGGTGCATCGATAAAGGAGACATTCTTGCTGGCTGCCTGCGCACCCAGTTCCCGCGCCACTTCTGCAGAGGCGGTGGTGTGATCTATAAATAGCGCCCCTGCCGCCATCCCTGCCAAGGCACCCTCAGGCCCCAGAAAAATAGCCCGCAGATCATTATCATTACCCACACAGGCCATGACGATATCGGCTTGTGCTGCCGCCAGGGCTGGCGTAGCCGCCCATTCTTGTTTGAACTGCGCACTCCATTGTTCTGCTTTAGCCTGATTGCGGTTGTACACCGTCACCTGGTGGCCAGCCTGCGCCAGATGCCCCGCCATGGGGTAGCCCATCACGCCCAAACCAATGAAGGCCACTTTTTGTGGAGTGGTGGACTCATGGTATTTAGTTTGAATCGAGGGGGGCATGGCGGGTTCTCCTTAAAGAAAATCGTGTCAGGGTGGACAGCTTAGCGCAGCTTGTCGGGTGTGATTGTTGCCCGTGCGAATAAGCGGCAAAGCGTTTGTGGCTTGACGGCGTCAGGCCCCTCATGTTCTAAACCAAACATAGATCTGTAATAAATGGGATGCATCCGTCTGGATTATGATGGCCCCACATAATTTCCTAGCTAATTAACTGGAACGTGAACCTTATGACCACTTTTGACCGTCGTCGTTTCTTGAAGCTGGCAGGTGCCACTGGACTGGCGTCTATGAGCACCTCTTTGCCATGGACGGCATGGGCTGCAGATGCAGCTGTACTGGAAAAAGCGAAGGCTCAAGGCCAGGCTGTTTTCTACGCCAACATTACGGCGGTTGAGCCCATCATGAAGGCCCTGAAACAAGCACAGGGCATCGAGGGCAAATACACCCGTATTTCCAGCTCCAAATTTATCCCCACCATCCTGACCGAATTCAATGCTGGCAAGCTGATGGCCGATGTGGTTCAGGCTCCGCTGCCTATGCTGCAGTTGCTTAAAGAGCAGGGCGTACTGATCCCCCATCAGTCCGAAGCCTTGCAAGGCTATCCGGAATGGGCAGCTCAAGACGATTCGATTATTCAATTTGGCATTGAGTATGTGTCTTATATCTATAATACGGACCACCTCAAAGCCGAGGATGCTCCGCAGCGCTACGAAGATCTGGCTGATCCCAAGTGGAAAGACAAGATCGTCATGGCCAACCCTTCTAACCACCCCTCCACGATTGGCTGGCTGATTGGTCTGAAGGAAAAGGTCTTTAGCAGCGAAGAACAGTGGCTGGACTTCCTGAAAGGCCTGGCAGCCAACAAGCCCATGTTTGTGGCGTCTTTTGGCCCAACACCGGCCCCTATTGAAAGTGGCGAGAAGTTGATTGCCATTTCCATGCCTAAATACATTGTGACTAAGTCGCCTGCACCATTGGCCTGGGGCCCTATGTCGGGTCAGCCTTTGCTGGGTTCCCCGCGAGCCATCGCCCTGACCAAGAACGCACCGCATCCTGATGCGGCTCGTGTGTTCCTGGATTACTGGCTGGGCAATGAGGCAATGGGTATCTTGGCCAATAAAGTGGGTGAATATGTATTGGCTCCAGGGGTACATCCACCGGTTGCGGGTATCGAGCAAGCCAAGGTCGAGCCGATTCGCGACCTGAGCGATGAAGAACTGGTCCGTTGGGGCCGCGAGTTCAGCCGTATCTTCGCAGTCCGTTAAGCGCGGGAACGATTGGTTCGCCAAGAACGGGGCGCCGCGGCGCCTCGCCTTATTTTTACTGAAAACTGTTACTCATTATGCAAATTGAAATTACCGGCCTAAGCAAGACCTATGTCTCAGAGGGCAAAGCCTTCAAAGCTTTGGACAATATCAACCTGACAATTCCCGCTAATGAGTTTTTCACACTGTTAGGACCCAGCGGCTGCGGCAAAACCACGCTGCTGCGTTGCATAGTCGGTCTGGAAACACCAGACGAGGGTGAAATCCGCATTGGGGACGAGATCGTCTGGTCCAGCGCTAAAAATATTGCCGTGCCGGTGGAGAAACGCGGTCTGGGCATGGTGTTCCAGACCTATGCCATCTGGCCGCATATGACGGTGTTCGATAATATTGCCTACCCCCTGCAAGTGCGTGGTGAGCGTAAAGAGGTGATCCGTGAAAAGGTCGCCAACATTTTGAAGTTTGTGCAGCTGGAAGGGGTGGATCAGCGCTCGGCCACGCGTTTGTCTGGTGGTCAGCAGCAGCGTGTCGCCCTGGCTCGGGCCTTGGTGGCAGAGCCTAAAGTCATCTTGTTTGACGAGCCGCTTAGCAATCTGGATGCCAAGCTGCGTGAAGAAACCCGTAAAGAACTACGCGAGTTCCTGAGCCGTCTGGACATTACCGCTGTCTACGTGACGCACGATCGGGTTGAAGCCTTGGCCTTGTCCAACTCTATTGCGGTAATGCGTGGTGGCAAGATTTTGGAGATCGGCTCCCCAGAGAAAATTTATTTTGATGCTGACCATCGCTTTGTGGCGGACTTCATTGGTCGTGCGAACCAGATCAGCGCCAAGGTACGCGAACAGCGTGTCGATTCCACTATTGTGGAATGTGAGTTGGGTCAGCTGCATTGCAAAAAACGTGACTTGCCCGTGGGGACTGAGGTCACCCTGTGCATCCGTCCTGAATTTATTCGCGTCAGCAGCCAGTCGGGTGACGTGGGTCAGAACCTGTTCCACGGTCAAGTTCAGGCGCTGGAGTTCGTAGGTGAGTCCTACGAGGCTGAGGTTAACGTCGGTAAAGAAAAGCTCTTGGTGTGTATTGATCCGGATGTGAAGGTGAAAGAGGGCGATACCGTGCGCTTTAACCTGCACCCTGAACACTGCATGCTGTTGTCGGCATAAGGGCGGGGCATCATGAATCAAACTCGCAGACCACTTAGCTGGTCGCTTATTCTGATCGTCGGTTTTCTGACCCTGTGTCCAGTGCTGATGTTGTTGCTGGGCAGCTTTTCGCAGGGCCTGACCGCTTTTGGCTCCTTCACCACGGCCAAGTATGTGGCCGCCTATACCGATCCTTTCTTGCTGGAAGTCACCTTTAATACGGTGGTCTTCGTGCTGGGCTCGTCCGTGTTCTCTACGGCGCTGGCGGTTTTCCTGGCTTACCTGAACACCCGTACCAATATGCCTATGAAGGGTGTGTTTACGGTGCTGTCCATCGTACCCATGATGATCCCGCACTTGCTGTTCTCGGTCAGCTGGGCCTTGTTGCTCAACCCGTCCAATGGCTTGATCAATATGTTCTTGCAGGACACCCTGGGTCTGCAAGAAGCGCCGCTGAATATTTATTCGCTGTGGGGCATGATTTTGGTGGAGGGCTTGCTGAACATGCCCGTCGCCTACCTGATTATTGCTCCCGCCATGGCCTCTTTTGACGTGTCCATGGAAGAGTCCTCGCGCGTGTTTGGGGGCGGTTTGTGGCGTACCTTGACGCGGGTGACTCTGCCGATCTTGCGCCCTGCCATCATGGCTGCTTTCATTCTGGCCATTGTTCGTGCCTTGGCCTCCTATGCCGTCCCGCGCGTGTTGGGTACGCCGGGCCGGGTGGATGTGCTGGCCACCTATCTGTTCGAGATGATATCGACCGGTTTTGCTCCGGACTACGGAAAGGCGGCGGCCTTGGGAATGAGCGTGCTGTCCGCTTCCATTGCCTTGATCGTGTTGTATCGCTACATGACGGCAGAAAGCAGCAAGTATGTGACGATCTCCAGCCGTGGCTTCAAACCCACTCAGCTGGAACTGCATCGGGCCAAAATCCCTCTGTTCATCATTGTGGGCATTATCAGTTTGCTGATGGTGGTGCTGCCCGTGGCCGTACTGCTCTATACCTCCATGGTTCCGTATTCCATGGTGCCTAGTGCTCGTGCCTTTTCCTTGATGAGCTGGGCGAATTGGATCGATGTCATACAAGATCCGATCTCCAAAGTGGCCATGAAAAACAGCCTGTTCCTGGCGGTGGTTGGGGCTAGTCTGGGTGTGTTGCTGTCGCTATTTGTGGCTTACGTCGTGGTTAAGCTGCGAACGCGCGCCGCGGCTTTGCTGGATACCTTGAGCTTCTTGTCCTTTTCCTTCCCGGGCATTGTGATTGGTATCGGCTTTATGTGGTTCTTCGTGCAAACGCCGCTCTACGCCACCTTAACGGCGTTGTTGTTGGCCTATATCGCAGCGTATCTGCCTTATGGGATCCGGCCTTTGTCGGCGGCTTTCGTGCAGGTGCATGCGCATTTGGAAGAATCTTCTGCCGTTGCCGGTGCCAGTTCCTGGACGACTATGCGCCGCATCATTATTCCTTTACTGATTCCCGGTGTGGTGTCGGCCTGGATTTTGATGGCAACCATGTTCATCCGCGAATTGACCGTGTCCGTGGTACTGTCTCGTCCCGGTACGGAAGTGCTGGCGGTACAGGTGCTGAGTTATGCTGAAGACGGGCTATGGGGCAAGCTCTCCGCACTGGGGATTATCATGATTTTGATCTCTACCGTGCTGGTACTGCTGGCCATGCATATCGGTAATTTCTACAAGCGCCGTCAAGGCACGATGTAAGGTAGATCCTGGCTGATCTCAATGGCCTGAGTTCCGGGAGGAGCTCAGGCCATTGTTGTTTGTGCTGCAGGGTTTTATCTTGTCGCCCATAGCGCCTTACCCGCTTAAGTGGCTTCAACCTCATGCCGAGGCAACAAAAAAAGGCCTGATTTCGGGAAGAGATGAAATCAGGCCTTCTTATTTCCAGCACCGGTTTGAATGCGCCCAAGACAGGACTTGGATTCAAACCGGGGGTCAAGCTGTGCTTTATTCCTCTTCCACGAAGGTGGCTTCGCGTTTCTTTTTCACCGAAGGTAGGGCAACGACGACAACCAGGAAGGCCGCCAAAACCAGCAGTGACAAAGAGAGGGGGCGAGTCAGGAAAGTGGTGTAGTCACCACGGGACAGCAGCAGGGCGCGGCGGAAGTTTTCTTCCATCATCGGTCCCAACACCAGACCCAGCAGCAGCGGAGCACCTTCACAACGCAGCTTGGACCACACGTAACCTACAAAACCAAATACAGCGGTGACCAAAATATCAAACACGTTGTAGTTCAGCGAGTACACACCCACGGTGCAGAACACCAGAATGGCAGGGAACAGCAGGCGATAAGGTACTTTCAGCAGCTTCACCCACAGACCCACCAGTGGCAGGTTCAGAATAACCAGCATCAGGTTACCAATCCACATGGAGGCAATCAGACCCCAGAACAACTCGGGGTGGCTGGTCATTACTTGTGGGCCGGGCTGAATGTTGTGGATGGTCATCGCACCAATCATCAGAGCCGTCACCGCGTTACCTGGGATACCCAGAGTTAGCAGCGGGATGAAAGAGGTCTGCGCAGCGGCGTTGTTGGCTGACTCAGGGCCGGCCAGACCAGCCGGATGACCTTTACCAAAGCGCTCCGGGTTTTTGGAGATTTTCTTCTCCAGTGTGTAGGAGGCAAAGGAGGACAGTACAGCGCCACCACCTGGCAAAATACCCAGGCAGGAACCCATGGCGGTACCACGCAGCACAGCAGGCCAACACTCTTTGAACTCTTGCTTGTTGGGGTATAGGCTGCCCACTTTGCCGGTGATCTCTACGCGTTGATCACCCAGCTCCAGGTTGTTCATGATTTCGGAGAAACCAAATACACCCATGGCAACTACGGCAAAGTCGATACCGTCTTGCAACTCTGGAATGCCAAAGTCGTAACGGGCTACGCCGGAGTTTACGTCAGTGCCGACCATGCCCAGCAGCAGACCTAGCAAGATCATGCAGATGGCTTTAGGCAAAGAGCCGGAGGCCAAGACCACTGCACCGACCAGGCCTAACACCATTAAGGAGAAATACTCCGCGGGCCCGAACTTGAAGGCGACTTCGGCCAAGGGTGGCGCAAAGGCAGCTAGTAATACGGTGGCAACACAACCGGCAAAGAAAGAACCCAGAGCAGCAATTGCCAGGGCAGCACCGGCCCGGCCATTACGTGCCATCTGGTGTCCGTCCAGTACCGTTACCACCGCTGAGGTTTCTCCCGGCAAGGCGACCAGAATGGCCGTCGTGGACCCTCCGTATTGAGCACCGTAATAAATACCAGCCAACATGATTAGGCCAGCAACAGGCGGTAGCACATAAGTAATGGGGAGCAGCATGGCGATGGTTGGCACAGGGCCAATACCAGGCAAGACACCAATCAAGGTACCAAGCACACAGCCGAGCAGGGCGTAGGCCAAGTTCTCGGGCGTGATTGCCACGGAGAAACCCAGCATCAGGTTGTCAAATAATTCCATATCCGTTCACCCCTAATCAGGCCAGAAAACTCGGCCACAAGGGGAAGACCAACCCCAGGCCCTTGATGAATGCCAACCAGACAAACAGCACCAGAAACACGGCTGCGCCCAGTGCAATTGGCCAGCTGAATTCATGGCTGGCAAAGCTGCTGATCAGAACGAGTACGAAAATAGAGATGTAGACACCCAGGGAATTGAGTGTCAGGCCGCAAAGCACCACCGCGCCGATGATAACCAGGGCCACTTTCCAGTTAAACTTATCTATCTCGGTTTTTTCCGCTTTGGCAGACATCGAGCTGAGTGTGACAACTGCCCCTAACAAGCTTTGGCATACACCCAACCAGAAAGGGAAGTAGCCGGGTCCCATACGAGCAGCAGTTCCCATTGAATAGCTGGTGGCCCCAAGCGCAAAAGCCGCGCCTATAACCACAAACATAATCCCGGACCAAAAGTCCTGTTTGTTTTTAATTTGCATAAGGTGGATTCTCCGTGTCTGCCCTGCGCATTGGTTTTCCTTTTTCCTGTGCCAGCTTCTTTATAGTGAAGTTGAACTCCACCCCCCCGATAGTGCCGACTTCATTGAACAGGGGTGACGCATGGTAATGGAGCACCAGCAGACTGGAAACCCTGACTTGACCCTAGTTTTTAAGGGTTTTCCCGCTAATTCGGGAAACTTAGGGTTTTTTGGGAGCGTGTTGGGCGGTCAAGAGGATGCTTTGAAAGAAGTTTGAAAGGTAATGGAAAGATGGGTGAAAGGTTATCATTAGTATGAAATTCCTCTACCCAGTAACCCTAGCAATGGTTTACGATAAGGCCCATGTTGCAAGATCTCGACTTTCTCGCTGACCGTATCGGTCAACTGGTAGAGCAATCTCGTCAGCTACACGCTGAACGCGCTCAATTATTAGCTCGTCTGAAAACTCAGGATGCCGAGCTGGACGCCTTGCGCCAGCAGAACCGTCTTCAACAAGACGAGTTTGAGTCCTTGTCCACCGGTGTTGCTTCACATCAGCGTCAATTGGATGTGGTGCAGCAGCAAGCGCAAACTGATCAGGCAGAATTGAAAAAACTGCTGGAGCAGGAACAAGCTCAGATCGTGGCCCTGCGCCGTGAGCTCGACAGTGCGCGTGCTGGCATGGGCGTGTTGCGTGATGTGGCTGGACAGGCTCGTGACCAGATCGGTTCGATCCTGATACGTCTACCCGGTGCGGTACAGGAGTAAACTATGGAACGAGTCGATATTTCCCTGTTGGGTCGCGATTACTCTCTGGCCTGCCCACCCTCAGAAAAAGCACGCTTACTTGAGGCGGTTAAGTTAGTTGACCAGCGCATGCAGTCCATCAAGGGGTCGGGCCGCGTTTCGGGTAACGAACGCATCGCTGTTATGGCCGCCATTCAGATCGCCAGCGAGTTTTTATCTGCTAAAGCACCTGATGGTCCACTGGCTAATGTTGCTTTTGGCGATTTCAAGCGTAAAATCGAAGACATGCATACAATGATTGACGATGTCATAGAGCCTTCAGGCACATCGCGTTAAACCAAATTTGAAAGCAGCCCTGCGTTTTTCCTCATAGGCTGCCTTCATCCCAGTAAGTCCCTGCCGTGTTCGTGACACGACCATACATTCCTTGAACCAATGCTTTTGGCATACAGGTTGTTGGATTGGCCAATAGGAGCGATCGTCCTTCGCGGCGAACCCGAAGCTGGCCTGATGACAACCGATCTTGGACCTTCGGTTCCAGGATGCCGGTCTTGACGGCAATGGTGGGGCACCTACGAAAAAGCCCGTCCAGAAATGGACGGGCTTTTTACTTTCTTCTTATCCTTGATTAGTGTTTTTGGCTCTTTGGCTGACAAAGGCAAACAGAGCCAAACCACCAACAATCATGGGCAGCGATAGCCATTGGCCCATCGACAAGCCTGCACTGAGCAGACCCAGATAACCGTCAGGCTCGCGGGTGTATTCCACCATGAAGCGGAAAAAGCCGTAGCCAATCAGAAACAAGGCACTGGTCTGGCCTACGATGCGCGGACGACGCGTGAACCACCACAGCAAGATAAATAAGGCGATACCTTCCAGCGCCATCTCATACAGTTGTGATGGGTGACGCGGGGTAGCATCTACTTGCGGGAATACCATGGCCCAAGGGACATCACTGGGGCGGCCCCACAACTCACCATTGATGAAATTTCCCAGGCGGCCAACAGCCAGCCCCAGCGGAATCAAAGGCGCCAGAAAATCGCTGACTTCCAGAAAACGTCGTTGGCGGTTACGGGCAAACAGGGCAATCGTAGCCAGTACACCGATCAGGCCGCCATGAAAGGACATGCCGCCTTGCCAAACATAGAGAATTTCCAGCGGGTGCGACAAGTAGTAGGCGGGTTGATAAAACAAGGTGTAGCCTAGGCGCCCACCCACCACCACGCCCAGGACGCAGTAAAAGATCAGGTCTTCCAGGTCTTTGCGAGTCAGCAAGGAGTAGCCTGCGCGAATGCGTGCTGTACCTGCCAGCCATACCAGGCCAAAGCCGACTAAATACATCAATCCATACCAATGAATGGCAAGGGGGCCAATTTGTATGGCGACAGGATCAAACTGCGGGTGAATTAACATGCGTGCCCATTACAGAGATGATTATCAGATAATAGCGTGACTGCGAGCCCAGGCTAGGGCTGGGTAAATTGTAAGGGAAGGATCATGCTGCATTCAGTCTCTTGGGTCAGCCATTTACCATTAGTAGTTTTTTGTGGGCTGATGACCTTTAATCCAGCGGCAAAGGCTGATACGGTAGCGGTGACGGACATTGTGCGGGCGCAGTGTTTGTCCTGTCATCAGATGGATCGTAATCGGGTCGGGCCCCCGTTCCGGGAGATTGCTCAACGCTATGCGCACGGTCCGGCGCAGGAAGCCCAGGCGTATTTACAGAGACAAATTCAGCAGGGCAGCCGGGGCAATTGGGGAGCGATTCCCATGCCTGCTCAAAACCGGATCAACGCCGAGCAAGCGCAAGCTATTGCAGCCTGGTTGTTAAGTCTAGCCAATTCGTCAACAAAGGAGACTTCATGAAGGAAACAGCCATATTAGGTGGCGGATGTTTTTGGTGCACCGAAGGTATTTTCAAAGCCTTGCAAGGCGTGCAGTCGGTGGTGCCGGGTTACTGTGGCGGCCACGTTGAGCATCCTACCTACGAGCAGGTTTGCAGCAAGCAGACCGGCCACATTGAAGTGGTTAAGGTGGAGTTCGACCCTTCTGTCATTTCCTACCGGGATTTGCTGGAAGTTTTTTTCCTGACCCACGACCCTACCACGCCAGATCGCCAGGGTGCCGATCAAGGCCCGCAATATGCTTCCGCCATTTTTTGTCAGAACGAGGAGCAGCGTCGCCAGGCTTTTGAGGTGATCGAAGAAATTAAACCGCAGTTCGATGCGCCTATCGTGACGCATGTACTCGACAGCCCTACGTTCTGGGAGGCCGAGGATTATCATCACGACTATTTTGCGCTTCATCCCGAGCAGGCCTACTGCCAGATGGTCATTGCGCCCAAGCTCAAGAAGTTTTATCAGCGTTTTCAGGATTTACTGATTAAAGGCGCCTGAACTGCCTTTAAGAATGCGGGGCAGGAGCAAGGTAGCGTCTATACAGGACGCTACCTGGTAATGTCAGCCGTGCCATCAGGCCAATAATTAGTAAGGTCAGGACAACTCGACCCACCAGGGCTACCCAGATGTTGGCACCCAGAGCCAGAATAAGAATGGTGTCTTCAATCAGGGAGTGGCTCAAGGAAAGCCAAGATAAAGCCAGCAGGCGTGTTCGGGGGCTGTAATTTTGTTGGCGGGACTCATCAATAATCAAGGCGCCGCCGTAGCTCAGGCCCAGCAACACCCCGATGGTGGTTGTGGGGGCGACGCGCTCTTCCAATCCTGAAAAACGTAGCAGGGGCAATAATAAACGGGTTAGTAAACGGGTGAAGCCGATCTTATCCAGCACGGACAGAATTAGTAGCAAGCCCAGGATAATGAGCCAGGTCATTAATAAAGAGCTGGCCGTGCCCCAAAACCAGTCTACCCAGCCCTGCCAACCTCCTTGTGTGGCATTGGACTGGCCGTAAAGCCAAGCCAGCGAAACAGGTTCTTGTAAAAGGCCGGCACTGTTCAGTCCCCAGGCAAGCAGCCCGCCGTAGAGCAAGGCACAAATAATGCGTAGCGCTGCTGTAAACCAGAAGCTGGCTCCGGCCCGACGCACAATGGCTTGCTCCAAGGGCATATTGTGCGCAAACAGCATCATGGTGCCCAATACGCTGATCTGGGCAGCATTAATGCTCAGGCTGTCGCCCAAGGATGCGATTGAGCCTATGCCGGCATAAATACCAGCCAGGGCGGTGGTTGCCCAGACAATGCCAGCTTCGGCAGGTAGCCCGACCACGGCCATGATAGGACCGATCCATTTTCCAGCCTGCTCAATCAAACCTAGCTGCGCAGCAATACGCACCACAATCATGATCGGGATCATGATGCGCGCAACGGTATAGAACATGCGCAGGCTACGGATAAAGGTGGTGCGTAGGAAAGTCAGCATGAGAGCAGGATGTTGGGAGATGTGACTGATGCTAGCACGGCAAGCAAGCTCCGGCCCTGGTGCAACTGAGGACGGAGGGCAGGTGTGTGGCTGTGAGTTTGACGCCACGGGCAGCGCAGAATTTTCACTAACCCAAGAAAACGCCCCTGATATCGAAGCCTTGCGTAGCAAGCCAGTGTTGCTATACAAGGTTTTCCGAATCAGGGGCGTTTCAGACTAAACAGGTTAGGATTTATCGGCCCGAGCAGTGCCCGCCACTGGCAGCTTGTCCGCTACCCCAGGCAATGGGGGCGGGTTCCGGCCGGTAGGGGGAGTCTTGCAGGCTGTCCATCACCACTAATAAGACAACGATCAGCCAAAAGGTGCTGGTTATAAGGCGGAAAGTAGTTTTGCTCATGCTTGCGCGACTCAAGGGTTAACGCGGCGACGAATGCGCACGCCTATGATGGACCCGGCAAAGGCCAGTGCAAACCAGACCCAGCCGTGTATGCTGGCCGAGGCAATGCCTCCCAGGAATGCACCTACATTGCATCCAAAGGCCATGCGGGCACTGTAGCCCATGACCAAGCCCGCAACGGCACCTACCCATAAGGTGCGCGAATTGGGTGATTTGAAGTTGGCGGGGTGGTTCCATCGAGAAGCAGCCATGGCGCCCAGGATCAAGCCAAAGTTGGTGACCGAGGTGACGTCAGCCAGCACAGGTTCAGCCAGACGTTGGGCATGGGGAGCCACGCCCCAGAATGCGTCGCCAACTGGGGACCAGCCCAGGGCTGAAAATACTTTTGCGCCCCAAAGACCAATACCGTAGACGATGCCCCAGGGTTGTCCGGCAACCACCATGTGAATGGCGTACAGGACAGCCAGAAGTAGGGCACCCATCCACCAGCGCATTTCCCATTTGGCGGGGGAGGTATTGTGTGTTTTTTGATGGCGTCGTGCGCCTCGGCCTACAAACCAGGACACGGCAGCGCAGCCCAAGACGGTGATCAGCAGGGCTGTGGGCCAGCCCAATGAGACGGTCAGGTCAATGGCGGGTAAGCCGCCCAATGCAATCCAGCCGGGTTGATGCGATGCGCCCAAAAAACTGCCAATGGCAAAGGTAGGCAATACGGCAAAGGAGATGGGTGCGCCTGCACCTGCTTTATATAAGGTGCCGGAACCGCAGCCGTCGGCCAGTTGCATGGCGGCACCAAACAAGAAGGCGCCTAGAACCAGGCTGATGGTCAACGGCGCAATGGCACCTACCAGTTCGCCACCACTATCTGCGATCAGGGGGAGGGTGAAAGCAGCGGCTAATACCAACAGCAGCATTTGCGCCCAGATCCCTTGAGGATCACGACGCTCGATATAGTTGCGCCAGCCAGTGGTGAAGCCAAAACGGGCTCCTTGCAGCACGGCGCCAAAGCCTATCCCTAATAGGGCCAGTAACCCTTGGCGCAAGCCGCCTACTAGCGTGACCCCGATAATCAGGGCCAGGCTGGCCAGGATAAAGCCTAGTCTAGTTAGAAGAAGCATGATCGGATACCAACTAATTAATTAAGAGCGCGTTTGGCATCAAGTTTCAGGACTTCGAAGCGGGACGGCTGGTTGTCCATGGGCAGGTTGCTGCGGCTCCATTCAACGACGGACTCGGGATAGAGCTTCACATCGGGGTTGCCGGCCAGCTCCGAGAGCACAAACCAGTTGGTGGCAGCCCAGTGTCCGGTATTGCAGAAGGAGACGGTAGGCTTGTTATCCAGGCCCTGCTCTTGGACGATTTTGATGATTTCACCCGTGTCTTTCAGGACGGGTTTGTCAGTGCGAAAGAAGCTGTTGAAGTCCAGTTCACGAGCGCCGGGCAAGGTGCCGTAGCGTGCAGCGGCATCAACGCGCTTTTCGCCTTTGAAAAATTCGCTAGGGCGGGCGTCTAGTAAGACGGGGGCTTGTCCGTTCTTGATGTAGTCAGCCACTTCTTGTGTGCTGACGACCATATCTTTGCGGTACTGGTAGCTGAATTCGGTGGGACTTACTGCTGGCGTGTCTTTGCTAAGGGGTTTGCCTTCTGCTTCCCAGGCTTGCAGGCCGCCATCCAGAATCGACAACTGTGTCAGGCCGCCAGCTTTCAGTGTCCAGTACACGCGTGCGGCAGCACCAAAGTCGGTGGGGTTCGCGCCTGCGTAGGTGACGACTACGTAGCTGTCTTTGGAAATGCCGGCTTTGCTGAATAGGGCGGACAGTTCGTCTTCCGAGCGCAAGGCTCCCGCGTTATCTGCTGGTCCGCGATAGGCGCCGTAGGGGGTGTGGACAGCACCGGGAACGTGGCCAGCTGCATATTCTTTGTCCGTGCGGATGTCCAGAATTCGCAGATTGCTTTGATCCAGTTGGGTTGCCAGGTCGGCGGCCGAGATCAAGGCTGTTGGCTTGGCGGCAGTTTCGGGTGTACTTGGCTCTGCGGAGACAGACGGCGCTATTACCGTGCTGAATGCAAATGCCAGGGAGATGAGGATAGGTTTGATCATTATTACTCTCTTGAGTAAGCAGCGGCCTGCTTAGAGGATTAAGTGCATAAGGAATGGTAATGAACGCGGCTACAGAAAATAACAATGAATTGGGGATTAGCTTATTGCTTGAGGGTGTAAAGGCGGCGGGATGGAAGGGAAATGGGGAGGATAAGGTTTGGGGAGTGGGGAGTGGGGAGTGGGGAGTGGGGAGTAGGGAGTAGCAGGGCTGGAGGCTGTGCGGTGCTCGGCTATTTCAGATCTCGGTGGTTTGGGGCTTCCTCTCTTTTTGGGTGTTGTTGAAATGGTTCGATGCGAACTTTCCTCTGTC